>CAZIPH010000048.1:0-21738 GCA_964541115.1 uncultured Salaquimonas sp. | reverse complement strand
CTTAGGGTCCAGTAGTCCCGCTCGCTCATTTCCCCGGCCTGCATGGCCCGCCATGGTGCATCTGTTGCTGGATCGAATGGCCCACGCCAGTGCAACGTGCCGGGTGCTAGGCCAAGTTCCCTTTCCGTCATGTCATGCGTTTCGAAAAGCGTGCGCGTGACAACGCCGCCAAAATCGAGAACAAGCGCGCCCTGTTGCATCTATGCCGGTTCTCCAATTGCTCCTGCTGCGGCCCATTCATCGAAAACCTTCAAGGCAGTTTCGGCAAATTGCGGATCGTTGATATGGGCGTCGATTTCCACAAGACGGACATTTTCGGGGCAGTTGGCGCGCATTGCCTCGATGAAGGCTGCCAGTCCTTCTGGGTCGCGCAACTGCCCGCCTTCGCGGTCCCATTCATTGCCGCCCAGCAAGGGAAGTATGAAGACGACCGGTGCGTTTGCCCCAGACAGTTTTTGGCACATGGTACTAGCCATTTCGCGCCGCTGGTCCGGAGTCATCATGACGGAGGACAAGAGGCGGTTGTGGGCATGGGCGTCCTGGCCTGCAACGGCTGCAGGCGGTTCCTGCCAGCCAACGAAATCGACGAGGTCATAGCAACCGGGCGCAATGATTTGTGGAATGCCCGCCCGCCCGGCATTGGTCATCCGGTCAGCGCCTGCCGTGATGCTTGAACCCAGCATGTGGTTTCCCACTTCCTGTGGGGCAAAATCCATCACCGCGGCAAAGGCGCCTTCTGCGGCAAGGCTTTCAAAGGCCCGCCCGCCCATGCCGGTCGCGTGAAAAACAGCCACTTCATATCCGCGTTTTTCCAGTTCGGGCTTCAGCGCCACCATGTAACGCAGTACGGTCTTGCCAAAAGATGTCATGCCGACAAGCGGTTTGTCCCGTGCAGGCTTCTCAACGGCCCTTGCTGCGCCAAGGACAGCGCCAGCGGCCTGGCTGAGCGACGCCCTGCAGACCGAATTGAGACCGTACAGACCGCCCGCCCAAAGGATCATCTGGATATCGGCGGGGATGCGCTCGGGCGGCAGCATGGAGGAAAACGACACGGTGGAGACGACATATTTTGGGACTCCGACCGGCAGCGCCGAGCAGGCGTCCAGTGCCAGGTCGGTTCCCATGGTCCCGCCAAGCGCGATCAATCCGTCGAAGGCTCCGTCGGCATATAATCTGGCGGCCAGAAGCGAGGCACCTTTCGCCATGATCTGCATGGCCAGGTTTTCATCCTTGCCATCAATGGCTTCCCTGATCGTATGGCCACCGGCTTCTGCAACGGCATGCTTGGAAAAATCAGCCGGGCGGGGCGGATCACCAAGGACACTGACATCCATGGTTTTGACCTTGCCGCCCTGGCTGGTGATCACCTGGCAGATATAATCAAGCTCATCACATTTCGTATCATAGGTGCCTACCACCAGAATGGTCTTGTCAGCCATCTTCCCTCCACCAGCCTGTACTCAAGGCCGTATTCATCGTCACTGACCGGTTACAGCTTGATCCATGCTGTCTTGAGATCAAGATACTTGTCAAAGGCATGCAGGGACTTGTCATGCCCGTTGCCAGATTGCTTCACCCCGCCCAGCGGTACGGTTATGTCAGCGCCGCCATAGGTGTTTACATGCACAAGTCCGGCGCGGATCTTTCGTATCATCCGATGGGCGCGTGCCAGATTGGAGGTCCACACGGCCGCCGCAAGGCCATACTCTGTGCCGTTTGCGATCTCAATCGCTTCATCCTCCGTGTCGAAGGGCAACACAGCGACTACGGGGCCAAATATCTCTTCTTTTGCAAGCCGGTCGGAGGGCATGACCCCGGCAGCAATGGTTGGTGCCATGTAATAGCCGCCAGTTTCCTCAAGGATCCGGTTGCCGCCGGTAACGATCGTCCTGCCATGGGATTTGGCCTCCTCAACGAAGGCAAGGTTCTGTTCAAGCTGGCGCAACGAATTGACCGCGCCTGCTGATGTTGAAACATCCAGGGGATTGCCGACTTTAAGCGTGTTGGTGAATTCGGCGAGCCGCGCAACGAATTCGTCATGAATGGATCGCTCGACGAGCAGGCGCGAACCGGCAACGCAGACCTGGCCGGAGTTGCGGAAGATCCCATTGGCAGAAACCCTCACCGCCTCATCGAGGTCCGGCACATCGGCAAAGACGATGTTGGGTGACTTGCCGCCCAGTTCGAGGTAAACACGCTTGAGATTGGATTGCGCGGAGGCTTCTAGCAAACGACGCCCGGTATTGCCCGAACCCGTGAAGACGAGCACATCGAGATCCATCGAACGCGAAATGGCTTCGCCGACAACAGGGCCTTCTCCTGTGACAACGTTGAGGACGCCGGCAGGAAGTCCCGCCTTCATTGCGAGTTCAGCAAGGCGCAGCAGGCTGAGCGAAGCGTTTTCGGCAGGCTTGAGCACAACCGTGCAGCCGGCAGCGAGGGCAGGGCCAAGCTTCCAGGCGCCAATCATAAGGGGAAAATTCCAGGGAACAATGGCACCAACAACGCCGACCGGTTCGCGGTGAATCAGGCCAAGGCTGCCTGGCGCAGTCGGAGCGATTTCACCGTAAAGCTTGTCGATTGCTTCTGCGTAATAGCGAATGGTGCCTGCCGCAGAATACGGCTCGGCTTTCAGCGCCATTGAAATTTCGGTGCCATTGTCGCGGACGCCAAGAACAGCCAGTTCCAAGGCCTGCTCTTCTACGAGCGTTGCCCAATTGAGTAGCACCTTCTTGCGATCCGCCGGGGCGAGGCCGCTCCAGCGCCCATCGTCAAAAGCCTTGCGCGCGGCGGCAATTGCCGCGTCAGCATCGGCCCTGGTGCCTTTCGGAATAGTGGTCAGGACTGACCCGTCGATGGGTGAATGGACGTCAAGGACGCCACCATCGGACGCGTCGCAAAATGTTCCGTCAATCAGGTGGCGGGCCGGTGCAAGGGGCAGGTTCCCCAATTCCCTTATGCGGACCTGGTCCATTGCTGCCCCTCCCATGCTGGTAAATCACAATGGTTCATTATTTGAACCTATACTATCAAAAAATAGTTTGCCTCCGTCCTGATCCACAGTCAATCGGGCGTCAGGAAAAATCGATTTGACAGAATTGGTAAAAAATGAACATTAATACGCGTCTAGTGGTTCAAATAACAAACCATGCGCAAGGGAGAGAGTTTCATGAAACGCATAGCAGCAGCAATGATAACGGCGCTGACCTTGGGTGTCGCCGGCCCGGCAATGGCCGAATATCCTGACAAGCCGGTTACCTTCATCGTGCCATGGCCCCCAGGAGATCTTGAAGACGTACTGACACGCTTGATCGCCGACGATTTCCAGGCTGAGTATGGCGTAGCAGCTGCTGTGGTGAACAAGCCGGGCGGCGGCGGCGGCCCGTTCCCCGGTGCTATTGACGTGGCTACCGCTCCGGCAGACGGTTACACGATCGGTTCATTTGTACCTGCAGTGCCTGTTATCGGCCACGAGATCGATATTCCCGAACTGGCCCCCGAGAAGTTTGATCCGATCGGCATTTTCCTCACTTACCCCTTCGTCATCGCTACAAATGGTGATGCGCCTTACTCAACGATGAAGGAACTTGCTGCGCATGCGAAGGAAAACGATGTAGTTCTCGGTCATTTTGGTGACGTACTCACGCCGACCCAGGTAACAAAGGCGCTTGCCAAGAATCTCGACTTTGAATGGGCTTCCGATTCTGCCTTTGATGCACTGGACTGCAATACGCTTGCCTCGGGCGATGCCGATGTCATCAACACCACGCTCCAACTGATCCTGCCCTGCCTGGACCAGGTCAAGGTTTTGGTATCCATCACCGGCGAGCGTATCTCCAAGATCCCGGATACACCTACCATCAATGAAGTTGAGCCATCCCTCAACATCGCGCTCTGGAACGGTCTTTTTGTCCTGAAAGATACTCCTGCGGATGTTCGAGAGAAGATTGCTGCAGTTGCGCAAAAAACCGTCATGGGCGAACGCGCGCAAAAAGTTGCCGAGGAAACCGGTGCGCTGGTTTACTGGTTGAATGCAGAGGAAAGTGCAGCATTGATTGCCAAGGACAAGGCGACACTCAGTGCGATCAAAGTGACCCTGGAATAACTGGTACAGCGGAGGGGCGATAACGCCCCTCCAAAGCTTGTCTCCAACATTTCTTCAGGTGGCACTCGATGAGCCAGCTTTCCGATTTACAAACCAGAACCAGAAGTGCTGGCCAGTTTCTTTTCGTTGCCGGAGCGTTGATCGGCGCGATTATTCTTGGCAGCCAGATAACCGGCCAGACCCAATGGACGGATAATGCCAAGTCCTTTGCCGGGCAACCCAGGTTCTGGCCTGCAGTTTCCATAATCAGCATGGTTGTGGGCCTTGGCCTCCATTTGTACTGGCTGCCGCGCAGGCGACCAAGAAGGGCGGACTGGGTTGAGGCGCGGCGATGGCTTGAACCAGTCGAATATGCCGGCTGGTTCATGGCCTATGTTTTCCTGGTCCCGTGGATCGGCTTCCTGCCAATGAGCATTGCGCTGGCTTGCGCACTAACTTGGCGCCTTGGCTACAAGAGCCGTAAGTCCCTGCTCCTGGCTGCCCTTTTTGCCGTTGCCACCGTTTTTATCTTCAAGGGACTGCTGGGTGTCAAAATCCCCGGCGCTGCAATCTATGAGTTTTTGCCAATCGGCCTGCGCAACCTTTTCATACTGTATCTGTGATGGACATCATTTTTTCCGCCTTTGAGGTACTTGCGCGCTGGGACGTCCTGGTAGCCCTGCTTGTCGGTTCCATCGGCGGGGTCGCCATTGGTGCGATTCCCGGCGTAGGTCCGGCAGTGGCGATCGCCATCCTGCTGCCAGCCACTTTTTCCATGGATCCCATTGTTGGCCTGACGCTGTTGCTGGGTATCTATGGTTCGTCGATGTATGGCGGGGCAATACCCGCCATCCTTGTCAATACGCCCGGAACGGCAGTTAATGCACTGACCACCTATGACGGGTTTCCCATGACATTGCGTGGGGAAGGGCGCCGCGCACTGTCGCTTGCCTATTCAGCAAGCTTTTTTGGCGGCATTTTTTCGGTCTTGTGCCTGATACTGTTGTCACCGGTGCTGGCAAAAGTCGCGCCGATGTTCGGGTCGCGAGAGATATTTCTGGCAGCTCTGCTGGGTATCATTCTTGTCATTGTCGCCCATCGCGGGCAAATGCTTATCGCCGCCGCGCTGACAGGGTTTGGCATTTTCCTGAGCACGGTCGGCCTTGAGCCGGTCAATTATTCGCGCCGGTTCACTTTCGAGCAAAGCTGGCTTGCCAGCGGATTTGACCTCATCGTTGTGGTTCTGGGTCTTTTCGCCCTCAGCCAGGCATTCCTGCTGATGACCATGGATGACGAGAAAATCCGTATCGCGAAGACCCGGGGGTCGCTGTTTCAGGGTTTCCGGGAGCTTGCCCGTCACCCGCGGGTTGCCAGTGTATCGGCCGGTTTTGGGGTGACCATGGGGATCATCCCCGGAGTCGGTGAATTCACCGCACAGTTCATGTCTTATACTTCCGCGCGCAAATTGTCGAAGACACCGGAATCCTTCGGTCGTGGTTCTTCGGAGGGGCTGATTGCCTCGGAAGCTGCCAACAACGCGGTTCCAGCAGCTGCCATGATCCCGCTGCTTGCGCTGGGTATTCCGGGCGAAGCGTTAACAGCAATGATGCTTTCAGTGTTCTATGTCCACAATGTCGTCCCTGGTCCCGGCCTTTTCCAGTTCCAGATGGATTTCGTGGTCGCACTCTACATCTCACTGCTGATACTCAACATTTTGGTTGTGATTTTTCTCCTGGTTTCAACGGGTTGGCTGATTCACCTCACGCGAATTCCCAACCGTTTTCTTGGTATGTGCATCCTGTTGCTGAGTTTCGTAGGTGTCTATTCAATCCGCAATTCGGCAGTTGATTGCGCAGTGGCTGCAGTATTCGGAATCCTGGGCTACATCCTCAAGCGGCTCAATTTGCCGATTGTGCCGATCATTCTTGGCATGGTGCTGGGCGGCATTATGGAGGTGAAACTGCGCGCGGCAATGAACCGGGTTAACACGCCGTTCGATTTCATAGACCGCCCGATCGCATTTTTCCTGTTTTGCGTGATCGTACTCATTGTCTTGTCGACAATCTGGCGCGTATGGCGCGAGTGGAAACCTGTTGATCGCAAGACGCCTGCCAGGAAATCCTCTGCCGAATTTGCCCGCCGCATATCGGCACGCAAGACCCGGCACTTTGAAACCCGATTGAAATATCAAAGAAGGAAACGCTTCTATGACCATGTGGGCTCCTGATGACGACGGCTTTGCCGATCTTGGTTCGCATGACTGCTTTGCCAATGGCGCGCCATACAACACCTTTGCAAGGTTGAGGCGCGAGGATCCCTGCCACTGGTCCGACTACGAGCATGGCAAGGGCTACTGGTCGATTACCCGTCTTGCCGATATCCAGAAGATGCTGCTTGACGTGGGTACGTTCTCTTCGGCGCAAGGCATCCGGATGGAGGACCAGACGTATGAAGAGTACATGGCGCGCCGCACATTTCAGGAAACCGATGGCATGGAGCATCGCAAGGTGCGCATGAAGGTTGCCAAACCATTCTCCGCTCCTGTCATTGCAGGGTTTGACGCGCAAATCCGCGATCTGTGCGGCCCAATTCTCGACCGGGCGCTGGAGCAGGGAAGTTTCTGTGCAACCAGGGAAATTGCGCGCGAACTGCCAATGCGCATGCTCGGTCAGATCCTTGGCACGCCGGAAGAAGACCTGCAATGGCTGGTCGACAAGGGTGATGCGCTGATGGCCAATTCCGATCCCGAATTCACCGAACATGTTGTCGACCAGATGGATACGGATGCCTATCGGCTGATGCCATTCAATTCACCGGCAGGGGCCGAACTTTACCAATATGCCCGCGAGCTGATGGACCACAAGAATGCCACTGGCGATACCAACGGCATTCTCCACCTGATCCTGCAGCCCGATGAAAATGGTGAAACGATTTCCGAAACCGAGTTCCGCAACTTTTTTTGCCTGCTGGTCGCGGCAGGAAACGATACGACACGATACTCCATCGCGGCAGGTATCCAGGCGCTCGCGCACCAGCCTGGTCTGCTTGAACAACTTCAATCCGGCGAGGTCTGGGACACGGCAGCAGATGAAATCGTGCGCTGGGCTTCCCCGGCAACCTATTTCAGGCGCACAGCCACGCGCGATGTCGAAGTCCACGGCAAACAGATCCGCGAGGGTGAGAAGGTTCTCTACTGGTTTGTTTCGGGAAACCGTGACGAGGCCTATTTCGACAATCCCTACCATGTGGACCTGCGACGCACACCAAACCGGCATGTAGCCTGGGGGCAGGGCGGCCCGCATGTTTGCCTTGGCATTCATCTGGCACGCCTTGAGGTCAAAGTGCTTTTCCAGGAACTCGTCAAGCGCATTCGCTCGATTGAACCGGATGGCCCGCAGGCATTTGTTCGTTCCAATTTCGTCAACGGGCTCAAGCGACTTCCCGTTCGTGTGACACTCAACTGAGGTAGCCCATGCCAGATCGTCTTCGCAGTCTCTTTATTGATCACCTTTCAATCGCGAGGGGCAAATACTTGCCCGGGTCCAAGATCGGTGACGGTTCTTCGCGTTTTGCGCGGGCGGTATTTGGCGTCCATTATGACCGCGACCTCCTGCTTGATTCACCTGGTGCGATGGTTCGGCATGGAATGCCAGACATGGAATTGCGGTGGCGGGGCGAGGATATTCGCCAAAGTTGGGAACCAGATACCAAAGTTGTGCTTGGTGATCTTTATGGTGGCGATGGCGAACCCCTGTCGCTCTGTCCGCGCGGCGCGTTGAAAAGGGCCATTACGAATTGGGAAAAACATGGATTGAAGCCAAAGCTAGGTATCGAACTCGAGGCTTATGCGTTGCAGGGCGATGAGAAAGGCCAGCTTCGCCCCTATGATGCCCCAGGCGGTGTGGTATACGGGACAGGCCCCTTCGCCGACCCCATTCGATTTAATGACGTCATCTGGCGAAAGTCGGAAGAAATGGGTTTCAGGCTTGATCTCGTCACGGCCGAATATGACAGTCCGCAGTTCGAATACACGCTGTCCTTCGACGATGCGCTCAAGGCAGTGGATGATATCGTGCTTTTCCGGCAGATGGCGAGGGAGGTCGCCCTTGATCACGGGCTTATCCTTACCTTCATGCCCAAGCCGATCCCTGAAACAGGCGGTTCCGGCATGCACATCAACTTTTCCTTTGTTGACAAGGATGGCAACAATGCTCTTGCAAACGGCCCGAAAGGCGGACCCGAACACCTCAACGAATTGGGTAAAGGCTGTCTTGCCGGACTGGTTCATCACCATAAGGGCCTTGCCGGCCTGATCGCACCAACAGCGACTTCCTATTTGCGTCTGCAGCCGGGCGCGATGTCGGGCTACTGGCGCAACTGGGGTGGGGATCATCGCGGTGTGACAACGCGTGTTTCTGGAGAAGGCGGTCCCAAGACACGGCTCGAGCATCGCATGGCTGACGCCTCGGCAAACCCCTATACTGCCTGCGCAGCCGTACTTCAGGCAGCGCGCCTGGGCTATGAGGCGAAAATGCAATTGCCGCCCATGGAAACGGGTGACGGCTTTGACCGCACAGATGCCCGCGAGGGTGTAGCGAAGAACCTTCGTGAAGCGGTTCGTGACTTGGAAGCCGATACAGCACTGGTGGAGGCCGTCGGGGTGGAACTCGTCGCCAATCATGCCTTCATGAAGGAGCACGAGTTCCGCAAGACCCGGGACCTTGAACCCAACGCCCTTCTCGATTTCTACGTCTGGTTTGTATGACATGAAAATCGCAATTCTCATCACCAATACGGATGAAAGCGCTTTTGCGAGGGCGCGACCGGATGATGGCGAGAAATTCAGGGCATTGTTCAACGAGGTTCGACCAGATTGGCAAATCGTGCCGCACTGGATTTGCAGGAATGAGTTTCCCGGTAAAATCGAAACGTATGACGGCGTTGTCATCACCGGCAGTCCTGCCTCCGTCAACGAGGAGGCGGCATGGATGAAGCGCCTCGAGGGGCTTGTGCTGGAAATGATCGAACTGCGCCTTCCACTGTTTGCTGCCTGTTTCGGTCACCAGCTTGTGGCAAAGGCCCTCGGTGCTGACATTGTTCGCAACAGGTCAGGTTGGGGACATGGACTGATCGAAGTCAGGCGAAGCCGCGACACGCCCTGGGCAGGGCCGCAGGAAAGGTTGATGATGTATGGCTCGCATATTGAACAGGTAGGCAGTATACCCCCGGGCGCGCGCTGTGTTTTTGAGAGTGATGGCGTTCCTGTTGCAGGTTTTGCAGTAGGCGATCACCTGTTTACGGTGCAGCACCATCCTGAAATGACGCATGAATTCATAAGTGACCTCGTCGATTATTATGCCTCTTATGTCGGAGATATGGTGACCGAGAAGGCAAGGCGGTCGCTGGAGAGGCGCGCTGACAGCGGTGTCTTCGCAGAGGAAATTGCGGGCTTTTTCGAATATGCAGCAAAACAGCGGTAAGCTTGAAACGGACAATTGCAATGGGAACGATTACAAAGGCACTTGACCTTTTGGGATATCTCTCCTCGAAAAGGCCGGAAATCGGTCTTGGGGAATTCGTTCGCCTGACAGGTCGCGACAAGGCGACCGTGCACCGTCATTTAAGCGAGTTGCAGGAGAACGGCTTTCTCGAGCAGCATCCCGCCACGCGTGCCTATCGCCTTGGCCCGGCAGTCCTGCGCCTTGCGGCAGTGCGCGAGGAGACGTTTCCTGTGCGCAAATTGTTGCGGCCTATCGTAAGCGAATTGTCCGAGGTGGTGGGGGAGTTGGCGCATGCCTCCATCCTGCAAGGTGACATTCTCTCTCCCGTTTTTCATTCGGATCCGCGCATCCACGGAATACAGGTGCATTTCGACGAATCGGAGTTGCTGCCACTTCATGCAACGGCAAGCGGTATTGCCCTGCTTGCCTTCGGTGAACCCGGACTGCATCGAACGATATTTGCGCGTCGGCTGAAGAAGTTCACCTCTCACACGGTTACAGAGCCCGAAGCAATTCTCGAAATGGCCGAACAAACCCGGCGGGCAGGTGTCAGCAAGGTGAGCGGCGCATTCGACAGCGAGGTTTCTTCCCAGGCAGCGCCGATTTTTGGTGAGAACGGCAGGGCGATCGGTGCGATTTCGGTTGCAACACCGACTGTGCGGGCGGAACCCGGCCGGGACGCGGAAATTGCTGTCAAGCTGCTTGCGGCGGCGCGCGATGCAACGCGCTCAATGGGCGGGGTGTTTCCTTCGCTTTCACGAGAAGCCGATCCAAGGTCCCCGATCCTGAACGACTGAAACGAGATGAAAAACGAGGCTGAAGATGAAAGATTCAAATTTCCTGAATGAAAACAATGCCCGCCATCTCTGGCATCCCATGGCCCATCCGGCTGACAGTCTTGCGAACCCGCCTGACATCATTGTCGGTGGCGAAGGTGTATGCGTTACCGATGTCCATGGTCACCGTACAGTCGATGGCGTCGGGGGCTTGTGGAACGTCAATCTTGGCTATTCATGCGAACCAGTCAAACAGGCCATTGCTGCGCAGCTTGACCGCCTGCCATACTATTCGACGTTCCGGGGAACGACGAATGATGCGGTGATCGAATTGAGCTACATGCTCAAGGATTTTTTTGCCCCGGACGGGCTGACCCGTGCCTTCTTCACTTCGGGCGGATCGGACAGTGTCGAGATTGCCCTGCGGCTCGCCCGTCAGTATCACAAGGTGCGCGGCGAAGCGGGTCGGACCAAATTCCTGAGCCTGAAAAAGGGCTATCACGGGACGCATACGCTGGGTGCATCGGTTAACGGCAACGCGAATTTCAGGACCCAGTACGAGCCGTTGATGGCCGGATGTTTCCACATCCCCGCACCCTATACCTATCGCAATCCGTTCAATGAAACCGATCCGCAGCGGCTCGCCCGGACGTGCCTTGCCGCCCTGGAAGACGAGATAAAGTTCCAGGATCCTTCCACCATCGCCGCCTTCATCATGGAGCCAGTGCTGGGTGCGGGCGGGGTGATACCACCCCATGAGAGCTTCATGCCGGGTGTGCGGGAAATCTGTTCGCGCCATGGCATACTTCTCATAGCCGATGAGGTCATCACGGCTTTCGGCAGGACCGGAGACTGGTCGGGTTCGCGTCACTGGGGCGTCAAGCCAGACCTGATGTGCACTGCCAAGGCAATCACCAATGGCTATTTCCCGTTTGGCGCCGTCATGGTTGCGGAAGGGATCGCGGAAGTCTTCGAGAACGACAGGTCGGGACGCGCTGCAATCGGTTCGGGCTATACCTATTCTGGCCATCCGGTTGGCGCAGCCGCAGCAATCGCCTGCATCAGGGAGACTGAGCGGCTTGCTGTCAAGGACAATGCTGCAGAACGCGGCAAGCAACTTTTCAACGGGCTTGAGGCACTCAAGCAGAAGCACAGCCTGATTGGCGATGTGCGAGGCGGGCACGGGCTGATGTGTGCCATGGAAGTGGTATCGGACAGGGGCACCAAAGCGCCGATCGACAAGGATACCATCGGCAAGGTTCACCGGGTAACCTATGAAAACGGTGCAATGGTCAGGGTATCGGGGCCGAACATCATCCTCTCGCCGCCGCTGATTCTGTCAGCAGAAGATGTAGACACAATTCTCAATGCGCTGGATGCCGGTTTATCAGCAGCCGCCTGACTGGCAAAGGGCGGCGCGGGACTTCAGGCCTTCCGCGCCGCTTCCTCATGGTCGTGTTCCAGGGCGCTGATTGCAAGGTCGATTTCTCCCAGCAGGATTTCGATACGATCCCGGCCTACCCTTGCTTCGATTTCTGCATAGATAGCAGCGCTTTCAGGGGCAATTTCGCGGATGAGATTGCGGCTGTTTGCGGTAAGACTGACCAGAGAACGCCGGCCGTCGGCAGGGTCCTTTTTCAAGGAAATATAGGCGCGCGCCTCGAGCGCCTTAAGTATCCGCGACAGGGAGGGGGAAAGAATACAGGCTGCTTCTGCCAACTGACCGGCGTCGAGTTCACCTGATTCATTGAGTACCCGAAGTATGCGCCATTGCTGTTCGGTCACGCCATGTTCGTGCAGCATTGGCCGGAATCGCTCCATCAGCATCTCGCGCAGTCGCAGCAGGGCAATAGGCAATGTCTTGCGGGTAGCGGAGAATTCGAATTCGTTATCAGTCATGTGGGAAAGCTTCCTTTTCCAGCTGTCCTCCTCGAAGCCATGAAAGACTTCGCTTGACAATAGCAAAAATATTTAACATGTTAAATTAAATTCGGGAGGATCGGATGCCACACCTTGTGATCGAATATTCAGCAGGCACCGGAAAGCGGGCCGATATGGCTGCGCTTTGCAATGCTGCGCATGCTGCACTGAAGGATAGTGGCATGTTTCCCCTCGCGGGTATCCGGGTTCGCGCCCACAAGGCGGATATTGCCGTTGTTGCAGATGCACATGAGGACAATGACTTCCTCGCCATGACATTGAGCATCGGGGCGGGGCGAAGCACCGAACAATTGAAGCAGGTTGGCGAGGCGCTTTTCAATGCTGTATGCGCTCAGCTGGCCGAGCCCTTGTCGACGCCGCATTTTGCCCTGTCGCTGGAGATCAGGATCATCGACCCTGAACTGAACTGGAAACAGACACCGATCCACGACCGCCTTTCGGCTAAGTAAGATGGATGAGAGATGAGCGTACTCAACGAAAATATTGCCAGGGCAAACCGTTACATGGAGGGTTTCCGGACCGATGGTGTCCTCAATCATGTCAATGGACAATCTGTTACCGCTGCAAGCGGGGAAACCTTCGAGACCATTTCCCCGGTTGACCTTTCGGTCCTGGCAAAGGTCGCACGGGGCGGGGCGGCCGATATTGATCGTGCCGTGCATGCTGCCAAGGCGGCATTTCCTGCATGGTCGCAAATGCCTGGCGCAGAACGGCGCAAGATCATGATCAAGGTGGCTGAAGCCATTGAGGCGCGAGCCGAGGAAATAGCCTTTGTCGAGTGCATGGATACCGGGCAGGCGCTGCGTTTCATGTCAAAGGCAGCCATCAGGGGCGCCGCCAATTTCCGGTATTTTGCCGACCAGGCACCCTATGCAGAGGATGGCGAGGTGAAGCGCACGCCCACCCAGATGAACACGACGTCGCGCCGCCCGATCGGGCCGGTTGGCGTGATCACGCCCTGGAACACGCCATTCATGCTGTCGACCTGGAAAATTGCTCCGGCCCTCGCATCCGGCTGCACGGTTGTTCACAAACCGGCAGAGTTTTCGCCCATGACGGCCAAGCTGCTGGTGGAAATTGCCGAAAGCGCAGGCCTGCCCAAAGGCGTCCTCAATGTGGTCAACGGTTTTGGCGAGGATGCCGGCAGGAGGCTCACAGAACACCCGGACATCAAGGCAATTGCGTTCGTTGGCGAAAGCCGTACCGGCTCAATGATCATGGCGCAGGGAGCGGCAACGCTGAAGCGTGTGCATTTCGAACTGGGCGGCAAGAATCCGGTTATCGTATTTGATGACGCGGACCTTGATCGCGCCGTCGATGCGGCGACCTTCATGATCTATTCCCTGAACGGCGAGCGCTGCACGTCATCTTCGCGCCTACTGGTGCAGGAGACGATATACGAGGATTTCACCGCCCGTGTTGGCGAGGTGGCAAAGCGTATCAAGGTCGGCCATCCTCTTGATCCAGAGACGGTTGTCGGACCGCTGATCCACCCCGAGCACGAGGCAAAGGTGCTGTCCTATTTCCAGAAGGCAGTTGAAGAAGGCGCTGTTATTGCAGCTGGCGGCGAGAAGGTTGGCGATACGGGTTGCTATGTTGCGCCGACACTTTTTGCCAATGCCAGCAATGACATGGCAATTGCCCAGGAGGAGATCTTCGGCCCGGTCTTGACCGCCATCCCTTTTGCCGACGAGGACGACGCGCTGCGCCTTGCCAACGACGTCCAGTACGGGCTTGCGGCCTATTTGTGGACCAATGACCTCAACCGTGCGATGCGGATGACCGACCAGTTGCAGGCGGGAATGATGTGGGTCAATTCAGAGAACATACGCCACTTGCCCACCCCCTTTGGCGGGGTGAAGACATCGGGCATCGGACGTGATGGCGGTGACTGGTCCTTTGATTTCTACATGGAAACGGTGAATGTCAGCTTCCCGCGTTCCTTTCACAAGATACCCAAACTCGCCGGCTGAGCCATATATTCGGGATGCGGCAAACCGAACTGCATCCGCATAATCGAGGGAGACACTGTATGCCCGTTCCGACTCCAAACCTCTACCCGCCTTTCAATATCATCCGCCTGAGCCATGTCGATTTCGGCGTTACAGATCTGGCTGCAAGCCGGGCATTTTATGTTGACCTGCTCGGCCTGCAGGTCACCGATGAGAGCGATGAGGCGATTTATCTGCGCGCCATGGAAGAACGCGGGCACCACTGCATGGTCCTGCACAAATCCGACACCGCCCATGTCAAGCGGCTCTCCTACAAGGTTTTTGACGAAGAACAGCTGGACAAGGCAAATGACTGGTTCAGGGCGAGGGGACACGAGACCGCCTGGGTCGAGCGACCGTTCCAGGGACGAACCCTCGCGACGCGGGATGATTTCGATATCCCGATCGAGTTCTATTTCAAGATGGATCGCCTAGAGCCGATCCACCAGAAATATGCGCTTTATCATGGCGTGAAACCACTGCGCATCGATCACTTCAATTGCTTCGTTCCCGATGTGGACAAGGCCGTAGCATTCTACAATGAGATCGGTTTTCGCGTTACCGAATATACCGAGGACAAGGAAAGCAAACGGCTCTGGGCAGCCTGGACGCACCGCAAGGGTGGCGTGCATGATATCGCCTTTACCAACGGGCATGGGCCGCGCCTGCACCACACCGCTTTCTGGGTTCCGACGCCGCTTAACATCATCGACCTTCTCGATCTGATGTCGACGACGGGCTATCTTGCCAATATCGAACGCGGTCCAGGCCGGCACGGGATTTCCAACGCGTTTTTCCTGTATATTCTTGATCCGGATGGACACCGCATCGAGATTTACTGTTCCGACTACCAGACCGTCGATCCTGACCTTGAGCCGATCAAATGGGATCTGAAGGATCCGCAGCGCCAGACCTTGTGGGGAGCACCGGCGCCGCGTTCGTGGTTTGAAAACGGATCATTGCTTGAGGGCGTTGAACCGGTCGCGTCCAATCTGGGGGCATCCCCCATCATCGCACCTTGAACCATCGGGAAAGACATGAAACCGGAAGAATTCGAAATCTGGTCTGAACGGGCAGCACAATGGGGTGTGGCCTATCGCGGCTCGCTCGCTGACAAGCTGGTGCGTGCGCGAACACGTCCTGGTGAGATTTATCTCGCCATTGCGCGGCATCCTCCCGAAACCGGGTCGCAGATGGAAGCGATCTTCGAGGATTTCGAGAAGCTGATCCTGCCCGGAATGACGCACTGGCAGCATCCGCGTTTCTTTGCCTATTTCCCGGCCAATGCCGCGCCTGTTTCTGTCGTCGCCGAGTATCTCGTCACGGCGATGGCGGCGCAATGCATGTTGTGGCAGACCTCACCGGCGGCGACTGAACTCGAAACACGGATGATGGAATGGTTACGAGATGCAGTCGGTCTGCCGCCAGCATTTTCGGGTGTAATTCAGGACAGTGCGTCGACAGCAACACTGGCGGCAATTCTGGTGATGCGCGAGCGCGCGCTTGAATGGTCCGGTAACAGCAGGGGCCTTGCCGGCGGCCCGCGCCTTCGCATCTATTGCTCTGACCAGGTTCATTCCTCGATTGACCGCGCCATCTGGATTTCCGGAATAGGTCAGGAAAACCTTGTGAAGATCCCGGCTGATCCGGCAACCGGTTCCATGTCAGCCGCGGTACTGGCCCGGGCAATTGCTGACGACCTCGAGGCGGGACATCTGCCAGCAGGCGCCATTGCCTGCGTTGGCGGGACAAGCACCGGTGCCAGTGACGATATCCGCGCGTTCATCGAAACAGCACATGCCAACGGGCTGTATGTCCATGTCGATGCAGCATGGGCCGGCTCCGCCATGATCTGCCCGGAATATCGCAGCCTTTGGGAAGGTGTTGAAGCGGCCGACTCGGTGGTTTTCAATCCCCACAAATGGCTTGGCGCATCGTTTGACTGTTCGGCACACCTCGTTCGCGATCCCGAGGCACTTGTCCGCACGCTCGCAATCCAGCCCGAATATCTCAAGACCCATGGCCAGGATGGGGTCGTCAATTATTCCGAATGGTCGATCCCGCTGGGCAGGCGGTTCCGTGCGCTCAAGCTATGGTTCCTGCTCCGGTTTCACGGCCTGGAAGGCTTGCGCGAAATGATCCGGAACCACGTAAACTGGTCCCAGGCGCTTTGCGAGCGGCTGCGCCGGAACGATGACATCGAGATTGTAACCGAGCCGGTTCTTTCGCTGTTCAGCTTTCGCCGCAAGGGTGCCGGGGACGAGGAAACACTGGGGCATGTCAATGCGATAAATGATGATGGCCGGATTTACCTGACGCAGACAAGGGTTGGGGCACGCGTAGCGATACGGTTTCAGGCGGGGTCTTTTACGACCTCCCGTGAAGACATGGATATCGCCCATGATGCCATACTTGACGGACTTGGGCTTTCAGGAAGGACAGCAAGTTGAAACAGTATCCAGCCTGCCGGATTGTTGCGTTCCACGCAGCGGGGAAAGACCGGTTTGGAGTGGAAACCGGCACGGGCATTGTCGATCTGTCGGCAGAGTTTGCCTTTGCCGGGCTGAAGGAAGCTGTTGAAGCAGGTGCGCTCAACGACATGTGCAAGGCTGCAAAGGGAAGGGTGGCAGACTATTCAGCGGACGAAGTCACTTATCTGATACCGATTGCCAATCCCGAAAAGCTGATCTGCATCGGCGTAAACTTCCCTGACCGAAACGCCGAATACAAGGATGGCAAGGAAGCTCCCGCCAAGCCCTCCATGTTCATCCGCTTTGCCCGCAGCTTCGTCGGCCATGGCGAGAACCTCGTGCGCCCGCCCGAAAGCGAACAGCTTGATTACGAGGGCGAGATTGTCATTGTCATTGGCAAGTCCGGCAGGCGGATAGCGCGCGAAGATGCTTATGACCATATCGCGGCCATCACAATGTGCAATGAAGGAACGATCCGTGACTGGGTCCGCCATGCCAAGTTCAATGTCACGCAGGGCAAGAACTGGGACCGTTCCGGCTCGATCGGACCTTGGCTCGTGCCCTTTACCGATCCCTCGCAACTAGATGACATCAAGCTTGAAACGCGGGTCAATGGCGAAGTTCGCCAGTCGGACCGGACCGGCAGTATGATGTATGATTTCCGCTACATCGTGAGCTACATTTCAACCTTCACGACGCTGGTGCCTGGGGACGTGATCGTTTGCGGCACGCCAACCGGGGCAGGGGCGCGGTTTGATCCGCCGATCTGGCTGAAACCGGGAGATGTCATCGAGGTGGAGGCAGAGGGTATCGGCACATTGCGGAACGGGGTCGAGGACGAAGCATGTTGACCAGCGAACAAACTCAACGGGCAGCTGCGGACCTCTTGCGCGCCGAAACAACGCGCCAGCAGATCGGGCTGTTATCGATCCGCCACCAGGACATGACGCTTGATGATGCCTATGCCATACAATCGGAGCAAATGGCGCAGAAGATTGCCAGCGGGCGGCGCATCATTGGCTGGAAGATCGGGCTGACATCCAGGGTAATGCAGGACGCGCTCGGCATCGATACGCCTGATAGCGGCGTTCTGTATGATGACATGTTGTTTGACAGTGGCGAAACCGTTCCTGTCAACCGCTATATCCAGCCACGCGTGGAAGCGGAAATCGCCTTTGTGCTGAAGGCTCCCCTGACTGGGAACGTTTCGCGCGAGGATGTGCTTGCCGCTACCGAATACGTAATGGCATCCCTGGAAATCCTTGATACGCGGATAGTGCGCGCCGATCCGCACACGGGTCAGACCCGCAAAATCCATGACACGGTCGCCGATAATGCTGCCAATGCAGGTATCGTGCTTAGCCATGAGCGCCATGCGCCCGGTGAGCATGACCTGCGCTGGACTGGTTCGATTGTCCGCAAGAATGGTGATGTCGTTGCTACAGGCCTTGGCGCCGCAGTGCTGGATGATCCGGTAATGGGTCTTGCCTGGCTTGCGAGGCGAATGGACCAGTATGGACAGCGAATGGAAGCGGGGCAGGTCATCCTTTCCGGTTCTTTCATTGCGCCCATCGAGTGCCCGCCAGGGACGCAAATCCATGCCGATTTCGGCGCATTCGGGTCTGTAGCAATCGATTTTGCCTGAGCACGTCACTCGCCGGATTTGATCTCTTTCCAGCTTTTTGCCTTTCGACCGCGGTAATGGACGGTGAGTTCGGGTGGAACATCATCTTCCGTGACAACGCCGATCATCACACCCTTGGTGCTTTGCTTCGTGCGATTTTCGGTGAGCTTCGCTATCGAAATAGTTGTGCGTTGCGCAGGCCGGCGCGCCCATTTGTTGAGAGCTTCTGTCAGCCGGTTGATGGTGTCCAAATGCTCGGCGTTTGCACCGAGGTCTTCCAGTTCGTCGGGATCAGCCTCAAGGTCGAACAGCATTGGGCGAAATCCACCATCGAAATGGATTAGTTTCCACTTGCCATCGGTTACCATGAAAGTGCGGGCATCACTGGTATCGAGGTTGAACTGGGTTGCCAGGGGACGCATGGAATAATCATATTCACAATATGCGTGGGATCGCAGCCTGCCTTCCAGCTTGCCGTGAAGAACCGGCAGGAGCGATCGGCCCTCAAGTACATGGTTCAGCGCAGTTGCGTTTCCGCCTGCCACGTCAACGAAGGTGGGCAGAAGGTCGATGCATTCGACCAGTTCATCACAGACCTTGCCGCGCGTTGCATTGGCCACGCTGGACGGATCGAAGATTATAAGGGGAACCCTGGCGGCGGCGTCGTGAAAGAAGGTCTTCTCGCCCATCCAGTGATCGCCGAGATAGTCACCGTGGTCGGAGGTGATCACAATCAGGGTTTCGTCCATCCGGCCGGTTTCTTCAAGGCAGTTGAAGAGGATGCCCATCTGGTCGTCGCATTGCTTGATGAGGCCCATATAGGCGCGCAGAACCTTGTCGCGAATTTCGTCACGGGAAAACGCTTTCGAAACGGGCGCGTTCATCATTCCGCGAAACACCTCATGTCCGACCGTGCGTTCTTCCTCGCTGCGAACGGGTCGGAGAAAATGCTGTGGGCCATACATGTCGTGATAGGGCTCTGGGACGATGTAGGGCCAGTGCGGCTTGATATAGGACAGGTGGCAACACCATGGCGCATCGCCCCGGCTTTCGATGAATTCGATCCCCCGGCGGGTGAGATAGGGTGTTTCGCTGTCTGCCTCGTCGATATTGGCTGGTTTGTCACTGTTATCGAGGAACCAGCCCGACAGGACATTGCCATCATCGTCTTTTGCAGAGTTGGCAAAATCATGCCAGGGATTGTCTCCCTCATAGCCCCTGGAACGAAGAAATTCGTTATACTTGAGGGCGCCGCCATCATCGTAAAATCCATCGGGACCCTGGGGCCGCATGCCATCGTCACGCTCGAAAATGTCGAATCCGCATTCACTGACCCTTGCACCGATCACGCTGTCTGGCTCCAATCCAAGCCGTGCCATGCCCTCGGCATCAGCTGCCATATGCGTCTTGCCTACCAGCCAGCATTCCATGCCCAGGTCGCGCAGATAGTCGCCCATGGTGCGCTCACCGACCTTGAGCGGGACATTGTTGGCGCTGGCACCGTGGCTGTGCACATATCGGCCAGTATAAGTCGACATTCTAGAGGGTCCACAAAGGGGGGACTGAATGTAGGCACGGTTGAAACGCACGCCCTGCGATGCAAGATGGTCGATGTTTGGCGTATCAAGATGCGGGTGTCCGTAGCAGCTGAGATAGTCCCAGCGCAGTTGGTCGAACATGATGAAAAGGATATTCTTTGCTTTTCCCATCCACTGGTCCCGTTTGCTGGTCCTTGCGCGCTGGCTGCAATACCGTGTGAATGGTCCCATAGCTTTTCCGCGCTTTCCTTACAATCGGGAAAGGCGGGAACGATTGCCGATATTCTACATTGCCTTGACAATGGCGTCTGGCAGGCGAAACAAGTTGCGTACGGACCACTGCCAATAACCTGCACGGGAGAAAGATCATGGCCGATCAATCAGAACTCATCCTGTCCGTCAAACGTTTACTGCCTGCACCGCGCGAGACTGTATGGCGTTGCTGGACCGAAATTGATTTGCTGAAGCAATGGTTTGTTCCAAAACCCTGGAAACTTGCCGAGGCCGAACTCGATGTTCGTCCCGGCGGTCGCTTCAACACGGTTATGGAAGGGCCGGAAGGCGAACGCATGGAGTCGCCAGGCTGCCTGCTTGAAGTGGTGCCGGAAAAACGCCTTGTTTTCACCGATGCCTTTGCTGAAGGCTTTATTCCCCAGCCCCGACATTTCATGACCGGATTTGTTGACCTTTCCGATACCGATACCGGCTCCACGCAAATGATCTGGAGCGCACGCCATCCTGATGAGGAGACAATGAAACAGCATCTGGAAATGGGATTTGAACAGGGCTGGAATGCGGCGGTTGATCAACTGGTAGACTTGCTGAAGCGCCTGTGAACACGATTTTCGAGATTGCCTGCCACGGTTGATAGTATCGCTGATACTTGCCAGGGGAAGCGGCGCAATTTTCTCGCTTCCGAAAGGCCCCTCTGCAAACCCTGCCTTTTTTCATGTAATGGTTATTCAGGATGTTTTCCGGCCTACGTGTCTGGATCGTCATCTGGCCAGCTATCGGGGAGAGACATTTTGATGAATACCGCAACATTCCATGATCTGAAGGGCGCCAGCGTTTTCATTACCGGTGGTGGCTCGGGAATCGGCGCTTCGCTTGCCGAAGGGTTCCTGCTCCAGGGCGCGAAGGTGGCTTTCGTGCAGCGTTCCGATGCCAGCGCTTTTTGCGACCGGATGGAGGCAGAACACGGCCGACGGCCGCTTTTCATTGCCTGCGATGTTACCGATACTGAAGCAGTAAAAACGGCGGTCGAACAGGCCGCCGCCGCCCATGGCACAATAAGGGTGCTGGTAAATAATGCGGCCAATGACGAGCGCCACGCGACGGAGGACGTCACGGAAGCTTATTGGGACCGGGCCATGGCTATAAACCTCAAGGCCTATTTCTTTACCTGCCAGGCGGTAATTGCCGGCATGCGTGAAGCTGGTGGCGGATCGATCATCAACTTCAGTTCGATCAGCTACATCATGGGAAATTCAGGCTATCCCGCCTATGTGGCCGCCAATTCGGGTATCAACGGACTTACCAGGGGACTTGCGCGCGAATTTGGCCCTGACCGCATCAGGGTCAATGCGCTGGCGCCGGGCTGGGTCCTGACCGAGAAGCAGATGCAGAAATGGGCAACACCCGAAGGCCTTGCAGCGCATATGGAACGCCAATGCCTCAAGGAACACCTGGTCCCGCAAGACATGGTGGATGCCGTGCTTTTTCTTGCTTCCGGCACCAGCCGGATGATGACTGGCCAGGCCTTGATCGTCGATGGCGGCGTCGTGGTTTCAGGCTGAACATGAGCGCACATAT
>CAZIPH010000047.1:0-22771 GCA_964541115.1 uncultured Salaquimonas sp. | reverse complement strand
ATTTTCCCCGCAAGAACTTTGTTGAAGCCGATTGTGCGGGCTGTGCGTTAGGGATATGAAATTGCAGCAATGGCCGGTGTGTCGCGCGGCATCGCCTGCTGGCAGACTGACGGGCTGCCTTGATTGCATCACACGAAATGCGCGAGCGGATCCAAATCCATGTCTTTCAGTTTCGGGCGCGAAACCCTGGCCATTCCCGGCCCATCCATTATTCCGGACAGGGTACTCAATGCGATGCACCGGGCATCGCCCAACATCTATGAAGGCGAACTGGTCGACCTGACCCATGCGCTGATACCTGACCTGAAGGCGGTTGCCCGCACGAATGGCAATGTCGCCATTTATATAGCCAATGGCCATGGCGCCTGGGAGGCATCGATCCGCAACCTGTTCGTTGCCGGTGACAGGATCCTTGTGCTGCAGACCGGGCGTTTTGCTACCGGCTGGGGTCAAATGGCCGAGGCCGCCGGCGTTGATGTGCAATGGATGGATTTTGGCATGGAATCCGATGTTGATTGTGATCAGCTGGAAGCGGTTCTGCGGGCCGACAGCGAAGGCAGGATAAGGGCAGTTCTTGCGGTCCATACCGACACCTCCACCTCGGTTCGCAATGATGTCGAAGGCATGAGGAAGGCCCTTGATGCCAGCGGACATGACGCGCTGCTGATGATCGATTGCGTGGCCTCGCTGGCCTGCGACCAATACGAAATGGATGATTGGGGCGTCGATGTCACCATTGCAGCATGCCAGAAGGGCCTGATGACACCTGCCGGGCTTGGATTTGTGTATTTCAATGAGAAGGCGGACAGGGCAGGAAGGCGCGCCAGTCCCGGCGTCTACTGGGACTGGGAACCGCGTTCACGGCCAGAACTGTTCTACCAGTACTTTGGGGGAACAGCGCCAACCCATCATATGTACGGATTGCGCGAAGCCCTTACCATTCTGGTCCGGGAAGAGGGCATCGAAAACGCCTGGCGACGCCACGAGGTAATTGCCAATGCATATTGGGCGGCCGTGGACGCTTGGGGCACTGGCGGTGCAATCCGCCACAATATCGAGGACAGGAACAAGCGCAGCAGGGCCGTTTCGACCATTGAAACGGGACCCGGCGAGGCGGCCATTATCCGTGAATGGTCTGAAAAGAAGGGCGGGGTGACGCTCGGTATCGGGCTGGGTTTTGGAACGCCCGGTTCGGCGGATTTCTCCAGACGGTTCCGCATCGGGCATATGGGGCACAACAATATGTCCATGGCGATGGGCGTGATGGGAACTATCGATGCGGCTCTCAAATCATTACGGATTGCCCACGGAGATGGTGCGCTCGACGTTGCGAGCAGGGTGTTTGCAGAGGCGGTTGGCGCCGACGAAGCGAGGGTCGCGTCCGCTGGCCATGGCAAATTGGCAGCAAGCGGCTGAATCAACGATTTGGCAAAGTATGCCGATGTCTGCCACGCTGCCTTGCCATATTGCCCGGTTTGGCGCGGCCACGGGATCTTTCCAGAACTGTCGGATTGCGCCTTTTACGGCGGCATGACGACAGTGCCCTGCATGACAGCGCTGCTAGACAGTACTGATCCCACGTACCGGAGGCAGGCATGACATTACCCAGAACCTATTGGCAAAACCATATCGATGGAAAGTTCAGCGATGGTGGGGCGGGGCGTATCGATGTGGACGACCCTGCCACCGGGGAAAAGCTGGCCGAACAGGCAATTGCCGATGCCCGCGATGTGGAGCGGGCTGTCTTGGCGGCAAGGCGGGTCCATGAAAGCGGGATTCTCACGGCAATGCGCCCGGTGGAGCGTGGAAGGATGGTGCGCAAGATGGGTGAATATCTGCTTGAGCACATTGACGAAATTGCGCCTGTCCTGACGTGTGAAAGCGGCAAGCCGCTCTGGGAGGCGCGGATCGAGATCGAGGGGGCGGCGCGCTATTTCGAGTATTATGGCAACCAGGCAGAAACGGTCGAGGGGCGCTCAATCCCCCTTGGCTCCGGATATTACGATTTCACCGTTCATGAACCCTACGGTGTTTCTGCGCAGGTCATTCCGTGGAATTACCCGGTGGAGATGACAGCACGCTCCCTTTCGGCTGCCCTTGCAACCGGCAATGCCTGCGTGGTCAAGACGCCTGAACTCGATCCGCTGACCAATTATTATCTGGCAGAAGCCGCCCTGTATGCCGGGTTTCCCGATGGTGCGGTCAACATACTGTGCGGATATGGCCGTGAGGCCGGCGCTGCCCTGTGCAGCCATCCGGGCGTCAACCAGATCGTCTTTACAGGCTCGGTGCAAACAGGCATCGCCATCGCTACAGCGGCCGCAAAAAACGTCGTTCCCTGCATTCTCGAACTGGGCGGAAAGTCGGCAGCCATCGTCCATGAGGATGCTGATATCGACAATGTTATCGAGAATGTGCGCTGGGGCATTTTCTTCAATGGCGGCCAGGTCTGCTCGGCAATGTCGCGGATGATCGTGCATGAATCGATCCATGATCAAGTCGTTGAAGGTGTCGTGAAAATGGCCCGCTCGATATCCGTGGGTCCCGGCATTGAGCGGGACAAGTCGGGCCCGAACATGGGAGCCATGGTTTCGCTGGCGCAGCGCGATCGGGCCGCAGACATGTGCAGCCGGGCCCAGCGCGACGGAGCGGTGGCGGTGACGGGCGGGCACAAGCTCAACCGGCCCGGCTTCTTTCTGGAACCCACGGTGTTTACAAATGTGAAGCCGGACATGCAGATTGCGCGCGAGGAAGTGTTTGGCCCCGTACTTTCGGTGATGAAGTTCGCTGATGAGGCGCAAGCGATCGAAATTGCCAACAGCACCGATTACGGGCTGGTCGGCGGGGTGTTTACCAGGAGCCTCGATCGTGCGACTCGAGCGGCCAATGCCCTGCGGGCGGGCCAGGTATTCGTCAATGAATGGTTCGCAGGCGGGGTCGAGACGCCCTTTGGCGGCTATGGCAAATCGGGCTATGGCCGTGAAAAGGGCCGTGAGGCATTGTGGAACTATGTCCAGACCAAGAACATCGCCATCAGGATGTGACCGGCGGACCTAGTTGACTAGCGGGCCGGGCAATTGTGGACCTATGCTTTTGCCTGCCAGCTTCGCACTATTGCGGAAAGCGCCGTCAAGGCGACCTGATTGCGGCAATGAGGGAATGCAGATGAGACAGTTCGACAAACCATTTACCCAACAGGAACCCATCCCCGAAGCAGCCATCGAGCGGGTGAGTGAAATCCTGCGCTCCGGCCGGTTGCATCGCTATAATGTTCTGCCTGGCGAAGCGTCCGAAGCGGCCTTGCTTGAAGACGAATATGCAGCCTATCAGGAAGTGCCATACTGCATTGCCGTTACATCCGGCGGGCAGGCAATGCAGATTGCCCTTCGCGCTGTTGGCGTTCAGCCAGGCATGAAGATTCTTGCCAATGCCTACACGCTTGCCCCGGTGCCGGGTGCGATCCATGCAGTTGGCGCAGTACCGGTCTTTGTAGAGATCGATGAAAACTGGCACACGGACATTGCCGACCTGCGGGCCAAGGCCGAAGAGAGTGGTGCCAGGTTCATGATGCTTTCGCACATGCGCGGCCATGTCGCCGACATGGATGCCATCGTGGAAATCTGCGCAACCCATGGCATTACCCTGATCGAGGATTGTGCGCACACGATGGGTGCAAGGTGGAAGGGCGTTCGTTCCGGGAATTTCGGCAAGGTGGGCTGCTTCTCGAACCAGACCTACAAGCACATGAATTCGGGAGAGGGCGGTTTCATAACAACCGATGATCCGGAAGTTGCCGCGAGATGCGTGATCGGATCGGGCTCCTACATGCTCTATTCAGGTCATGGTGCGATTCCCGAGGATGAAGTATTCCGCAGGGTGCGTTTGCACACGCCAAACTGTTCGGCGCGGCTGGACAACATGCGCGCCGCGATCCTGCGGGCGCAATTGCCGATGCTGGACGACAATGTCCGGCGCTGGAACGAGCGCTATGGTGTCCTTGCCGACACTGTTTCCAGAATCAAAGGCATTCATGTGCCAGAGCGAGCCCAGCACGAAGAATATGTCGGATCATCCTTCCAGTTTCAGGCGAGAGGGATGGGGCCTGCAAGAATTCCTGACTTCATCAAGCGCTGCGCCAGCCGCGGTGTCGAACTCAAATGGTTTGGCGCTGACGAACCGGTCGCCTTCACCAGCCGCTATGACAGCTGGCAGTATTTCGGCGTTATTCCCGACCTGCCGAGGACGAGGGAAGTCTTGTCCACAACCTGTGACATGCGGGTTCCCCTGACGTTTACGCCCGATGACTGCCGCCTGATCGGTGAAATCATCAGCGAAGAAGCCGAATCCGACGCGTGAAGGCGCTTGTTGATGAGCTGGTTGACCTGATCAGACTGTAATGGCAAGTCAAGCCGCAGATGGCCGCGGGCAATGTCCGGCCTTGGCTGTGGAATTTCTCCGTCTGCTGCATTATGACCTGAGTGAAAGACCAACAACCAACCGGGCCTTTTCAATTCGATGAAAGAAATCAGGAAAATCCTCGTCGCCAATCGCGGCGAAATTGCCATTCGCGTTCTTCGCGCCGCCAATGAACTGGGCAAGAAAACGGTTGCCATCTATGCCAATGAGGACCGGCTGGGCCTGCACCGGTTCAAGGCGGATGAAGCCTACCTGATCGGCGAGGGACTTGGTCCGGTCCAGGCTTATCTGTCGATTGACGAGATCATACGCGTTGCCAGGCAAAGCGGAGCCGATGCGATCCACCCTGGCTATGGCCTGTTGTCGGAAAATCCGGATTTTGTCGATGCCTGCGACAAGGCAGGGATCGTGTTTATAGGGCCGCGCGCCAAAACGATGCGCCAACTGGGCGACAAGGCATCCGCCCGGCGCATTGCCATCGAGGCCGGGGTTCCGGTGGTACCGGCAACCGAGGTTCTGCCCGATGACATGGACGAAGTGCGCCGGATGGCCGATGAAGTCGGGTACCCGTTCATGCTGAAAGCCTCCTGGGGCGGTGGCGGACGCGGCATGCGACCGATCATGGGCCCTGGTGAACTGGAGCAGAAAGTCCTTGAAGGCCGCCGTGAAGCAGAGGCCGCTTTCGGCAATGGCGAGGGATATCTTGAAAAACTCGTCATCAATGCACGCCATGTCGAGGTGCAGATACTGGGCGATCGTCATGGCAACATGTACCACCTTTATGAGCGTGACTGCTCGGTGCAGCGGCGTAACCAGAAGGTCGTCGAGCGTGCACCCGCTCCCTATCTAAGCGAGGAACAGCGGCAGAAGCTTTGCCAGCTCGGCCTGAAAATCTGCCAGCATGTGGGCTATGAATGTGCGGGCACGGTCGAATTTCTGATGGACATGGATTCGGGCGAATTCTTCTTCATTGAGGTCAATCCGCGCATACAGGTTGAGCATACGGTGACCGAGGAGGTTACCGGGATCGATATTGTCCGCGCGCAGATACTTGTCTGTGAAGGGCGGACAATTGCGGAAGCAACCGGCGCAGCGAACCAGGATGAAGTGAAACTCAACGGCCACGCCCTGCAATGCCGCATCACTACCGAAGATCCGCAAAACAACTTCGTGCCTGATTATGGCCGGATCACTGCCTACCGTTCGGCAACCGGCATGGGCATTCGCCTTGATGGCGGGACAGCCTATTCGGGCGCGGTCATCACGCGTTATTACGATTCCTTGCTCGTAAAGGTCACCGCCTGGGCGCAAACGCCGGAAATGGCCATTGCCCGGATGGACCGTTCACTGCGCGAGTTCAGGATCCGGGGTGTCTCCACCAATATTGCCTTTGTTGAAAACCTGCTCAAGCATCCGACCTTCCTCAACAATACCTATACCACCAAGTTTATCGACACGACGCCCGAACTCTTCCAGTTCCGCAAGCGCCGCGATCGGGCAACGAAAATCCTGACCTATATCGCGGACATATCCGTCAATGGTCACACGGAAACCAAGGGGCAGGAGCGCCCTGCCGGGATGCTCCAGGTTCCCCGCGCGCCGGCACTCAAATCGGATTCACCCGCCTATGGCACCCGCAATCTTCTGCAGGAAAAGGGCCCGGAAGCAGTGGCCCAGTGGATGCTCGACCAGAAGAGACTGCTCCTGACCGACACGACGATGCGCGATGGCCACCAATCGCTGCTGG
Organism: uncultured Salaquimonas sp.; assembly: GCA_964541115.1. Classification (GTDB taxonomy): domain Bacteria; phylum Pseudomonadota; class Alphaproteobacteria; order Rhizobiales; family Rhizobiaceae; genus Salaquimonas. Next base: position 16,608 of record CAZIPH010000047.1, on the reverse strand, counting down.
CAACCCGCATGCGCTCGATCGACATGGTCAATGCAGCGCCTGCCTATGCCCATAATCTGCCGGAACTGTTTTCCGTCGAGTGTTGGGGCGGGGCGACGTTTGATGTTTCCTACCGCTTCCTGCAGGAATGTCCCTGGCAACGCCTGCGCGACCTTCGCGACCGCATGCCAAACCTGTTGGCCCAGATGCTGCTGCGCGCTTCGAACGGTGTCGGCTATACGAACTATCCCGACAATGTTGTGGTAAAATTCGTCGACCAGGCCGCCAGGAGCGGCGTTGATGTTTTTCGCGTATTCGACTCGCTCAACTGGGTGGAGAACATGCGCGTTGCAATCGATGCGGTGCTTGAAACCGGCAAGATATGCGAAGCAACCATATGCTATACCGGCGATATTCTCGACCCCAGGCGGCCCAAGTACGATCTCGACTACTATGTGAAGATGGCGCGAGAGTTGAAGGCAGCAGGCACTCATGTGCTTGGCCTCAAGGACATGGCGGGCCTCTTGAAACCGTCAGCGGCTGGCATGCTGATCAGGGCGCTCAAGGAGGAGACGGGTCTTCCTGTCCATTTTCATACCCATGACACGAGCGGAATTGCTGCCGCTACCATCCTGGCTGCCAGCGAAGCGGGGGTTGATGCGGTGGATGCGGCAATGGACGCCTTTTCAGGCGGCACTTCCCAGCCCTGCCTTGGTTCCATTGTCGAGGCGCTGCGCCATACCGAGCGGGATACGGGGCTCGATATCGCCCGTATCCGTGAGATGTCGGATTACTGGGAACAGGTTCGCGGCCAGTACAAGGCGTTCGAATCTGGCCTTGCCGCACCTGCATCTGAAGTCTACCTGCACGAAATGCCCGGTGGCCAGTTCACCAATCTAAAGGCGCAGGCGAAAAGCCTGGGCCTCGAAGACCGCTGGCACCAGGTTGCAAAAACCTATGCCCAGGTGAACGAGATGTTCGGCGATATCGTCAAGGTGACACCGTCTTCCAAAGTGGTGGGTGACATGGCACTGATGATGGTTGCCCAGGGGATTACCCGCGCCGATGTCGAAAACCCGGACAAGGATCTGTCCTTCCCGGACTCCGTCGTTGACATGATGAAGGGCAATCTTGGCCAGCCGCCCGGCGGATGGCCGCACGCCCTCCAGGCAAAGATACTCAAGGGAGACACGCCGATCACGACGAGGCCCGGCGCCCATATGGAACCGGTCAATCTTGAGGAAACGCGTCGCAAGCTGTCGGAGGAACTCGAAGGTTTCTTCGTTGATGACGAGGATCTGTGCGGCTATCTGATGTATCCGAAGGTCTTCCTTGATTACATGGGTCGCCACCGGATTTACGGGCCGGTGCGCACGCTCCCCACGCCCGTCTTTTTTTATGGCATGGAACCGCAAGAGCAGATTTCGGTGGATATCGCGCCGGGCAAGACCCTTGAAATCCGTCTGCAGGCCATCGGCGAGACCAATGATGCGGGCGAGGTCAGGGTATTTTTCGAGCTAAACGGCCAGCCGCGGACAATTCGTGTGCCGAACCGTCTTGTCGCTTCCAGGGTTGCCAAACACAGGAAGGCCGAGGACGGCAACGAAAAACATGTTGGTGCGCCAATGCCCGGGACTATCGCAAGTGTGGCGGTGCAGGCCGGAAGCAAAGTCAATCCCGGCGATGTCCTGTTCACCATCGAGGCAATGAAAATGGAATCTGCGATCCATGCCGACAAGGCGGGGACTGTGGGCCAGGTGCATGTCAGCGCCGGGCAGAGCGTTGATGCCAAGGACCTGTTGCTGGAACTGGTGGCCTGACCGGTTGCGCTTCAAACCCGAATTAGCTTGCAAAGGGCAAGTTTTGGGTGTTGCATGCCACAAACCAAAACAAAGCTATGGATGAAGGTTTGACGACAGGGGTGACCACAGGGGCAGCAGAGGACGCTCAACTTTCACCGGCAGTGGCGGTGAGGGACATTCACAAGAGTTTCGGTAACCTTGAAGTGCTCAAGGGCATATCAATGGATGCGCGAAAAGGCGACGTGATTTCGATTATCGGGGCCAGTGGATCAGGCAAGAGTACCTTCCTTCGCTGCATCAACTTGCTGGAGCGCCCTTCGCAAGGCGAGATATCCGTTGGCGGAGAAGCGATCCGCTTCAAACAGGGCAGTGACGGCAATCTCGCGCCTGCTGATCCCAAACAGGTCCAGCGGCTGCGCACCAAGCTCGGCATGGTTTTCCAGAATTTCAATCTGTGGCAGCACATGAACGTCATGCAGAACGTCATTGAGGCTCCGGTCCATGTTCTCGGCATGTCAAAGGCTGAAGCGCAGGAGCGTGCCGAAGCGTTGCTCAACAAGGTCGGTCTCTGGGAAAAGAAGGACCAATATCCGGGCTTCCTGTCTGGCGGCCAGCAGCAGCGCGCTGCCATTGCAAGGGCGCTCGCCATCAATCCGGATGTGATGCTGTTTGACGAACCAACCTCGGCGCTCGATCCGGAACTGGTCGGCGAAGTGCTCAGGGTTATCCGTGACCTTGCCGAAGAAGGAAGGACGATGATCCTGGTGACCCACGAAATGAAGTTTGCAAGGGATGTATCTTCCGAAGTGATCTATCTGCACGAAGGACGTGTGGAAGAACAGGGGCCACCCAAGCAACTTTTTTACGAGCCCAAAAGCGAACGCTGCAAGGCGTTTGTCAGCTCGATCCACTGATGCGGGGTCCCAAGCCCCGTACCTCATGAATTGTAACCAGGGAGTAACAAATGAAACCAATCATGAAGACCATTGTTGCCGCAGCCTTCGTCACTTCGATGTCTGCAGGCATCGCCTCGGCAGAGATCAAGCTCGGCCTAGACACCGCACCCTATCCTCCGTTCGCTGACCAGAACGCCGCAGGCGAGCGCAGCGGCTTCGAGATCGAACTTGGCAACGCTGTTTGCGCTGCAATGGGCGAGACCTGCGTGTGGACCCCGATTGCCTGGGACGGCATCATTCCAGCGCTGACTTCCGGCAAGATCGATGCGATCTTCGCATCCATGTCGATCACCGAAGAGCGCATGAAGACGATCGACTTCTCTGACAAGTACTACAATACCCCAGCAGCCCTGGTTGCTGCCAAATCAATGGAGCTCGACGGCTCACCTGAATCCATGAAGGGCAAGATCGTTGGCGCGCAGGTTTCCACCATTCATGCCAATTATGCCGAGAAGTACTACAAGGACGTGGCTGACGATATCAAGGTGACCTACCAGGCCTTTGACGAGCACAACAACGATCTCGTGGCCGGCCGCCTCGATGCTGTGGTCGGTGACTCGCTTGCCTTTTCCGACTTCCTCAATTCCGATGCCGGAAAGGATTTCGAGATCAAGGCTTACCTCCAGGACGAGGCCATTTTTGGCAAGGGTGTCGGGGTTGGCCTGCGTCAGGGGGATGACGAGTTGAAGCAGAAGTTCAACGATGCCATCGCCAAGGTTCGCGCCGATGGCACCTATGACGAGATTGCGAAGAAGTATTTCGACTTCGACATTTACGGCGACTGATTTGTCAAGGCTCCGGCGGGAAACTGCCGGGGCCTTTTTTGCTTTCAGCTTTTGGCAAACCGCCGCGCCGGGCGGCTTGCGAAAATCTGCACGCGAAACAAGTGTTGGGGGAATTCATGTGGGACAGCCTGCAATTGCTGGCGATTTCTCCGCCCGGTTGGGGCGGGGTCCTGCTGCGCGGGCTGATGTTTACAGTAATTGTGGCAGCTGGTGCCTATGCGCTCGGGCTTGCCATCGGTTTTCTGGGTGCGGTAGGCAAGATCTACGGAGCGTCCCCGCTGAAATGGATCCTCGAGACCTATACGACACTGATCCGGGCCGTACCTGAACTGGTTCTAATCCTTCTGCTCTTCTATGCCGGCCAGGATGCGCTCAATGCCGTTCTGGCGCTCCTCGGTTTCAACCGGGTGGACATCAATCCCATCGCTGCAGGCATCCTGGTGCTGGGCTTCGTCCAGGGCGCCTACACGACCGAGGTAATTCGCGCGGCAATGCTTGCTGTTCCGAAAGGCCAGGTGGAGGCCGCCTATGCCTATGGCATGTCGCGGCCCAAGATGCTTAGGCGGATCATGCTGCCGGCGATGATACCCTTTGCGCTGCCGGGCCTTGCCAACCTGTGGCTGATCGTGACCAAGGATACAGCGCTGCTTGCCGTGGTCGGGTCGGCAGAACTGGCGACCGTAACCAGGGCTGCTGCGGGCAGCACGCGGAACTATCTCCTGTTCTACTGTGCGGCGGCAGTTCTCTATCTCCTGCTGACGCTTGTCTCAACGTATCTGTTCCGCCGGCTCGAACGGCGCTACCGGCCCGAATCGCGCGACCAGGCGGTCTCGCTCGGCAAGTTAGCCATTGGGAGGCGTTGATGGTCTGGGACTGGTTGCCACGCTATTTTGAACAGCTGATGGGCGGGCTTTTCCTGACCTTGGAATTGCTAGTGATTTCGGTTGTCTTCGGTTTTGCGATGGCAGTGCCCATTGGCCTCGTCCAGGTAACCGGACCCAAATGGCTCGGGCGCATAGCCCTTGCCTTTTGTACTGTTATCCGCGGAACACCGTTGCTGATCCAGCTCTGGCTGATCTATTACGGGCTTGGATCGATTTTTCCCTCCATACCCGGCATTCGCGAAAGCATGATCTGGCCTTATCTTCGCGATGCCTTTCCCTATGCAATTCTCGCCTTTACGTTCTCGGTTGCGGGTTATTCCGGCGAAGTCATGCGCGGTGCCTTTGCCGGTGTGCCCCAAGGCGAACTTGAGGCGGCGCGGGCCATGGGCATGAGCCCTTTCAAGGTGCTCTACAGGATCTGGCTGCCGCGCGCGCTGCAGAACGTCTTCCCGACGCTGGCTGGTGAACTGGTGCTGACGCTCAAATCAACACCATTGGCGGCCACCATCACTATTCAGGAATTGTTCGGGGTCGGCACGCAAATCCGCCAGGATACCTACCGCGTATACGAACCGCTACTTCTAATTGCCGGCATTTACATCATTCTTACCGGTGTAATTGTCCTGTTCATGCGTTACCTGGAAAGCCGCGTACCCCGACCGGCGGCTGCCTGATCCACAATGTCACTTGGCAGTTGATGCGGGATCGGTAGAGTGATGATATCTCGCTTTCGGCATCAGGGAAAAAGCCAGTGCAGGACAAAAATCGAATCGTGGTTGTGGGCGCCGGTATTGTTGGCGTTGCCACTGCCGTCTGGCTGCAGCGTGACGGGCATGCGGTAACGCTGATTGACAGGCTGGAACCGGGTGAAGCGACCAGTTACGGCAATGGTGGCGTGCTGGCTTCATGCGCGATTGTGCCTGTTACCGGACCGGGACTCTTGCGCAAAGCGCCGGGCATGCTCCTCTCGCCAAACGAGCCGCTTTACCTGAAATGGCGTTACCTGCCCAGGTTGCTGCCCTGGCTGATAAAGTACCTGCGCCACAACAACGAGGCAGATACTCGCCGCATTTCGGCCGCCCTCTACCCGATCATCGGAGACAGCCTTGCAGACCATCAGGCACTCAGCGCAGGCACTCCCGCCGCGGAATTCGTGGTGCCGTCGGACTATCTTTATCTTTACCGCAATCGAGGCGAATTCGAAAATGAAGCGCTTACCTGGTCTATCCGCGCGGAGCATGGCTTTGCATGGGAAGAGCTTGACCGTGCTGCATTGCAAGCGCGACTGGCTGATCCCGGAAATGAAATCGGTTTTGGCATTTCGCTTCCGGGGCACGGTCGGATCAGCGATCCCGGCGCGTATGTGAAGGCGCTTGCAAGCCATTTTATTGATCAGGGCGGAAAGTGGGTCCAGGATGAATTGCGGGAAATCGAGTGCCGGGATGGCGCAGTACAGGCGATCCATACAACAAGCGGCAGGATTGAATGCAGGAAGCTCATTCTTGCCACCGGTGTGTGGTCCCGCAAACTCATGCAGCCGCTCGGTCTTGATGTGCCGATGGAGAGCGAGCGCGGATATCACCTTGAATTGTGGAATCCGTCCTGGATGCCCGACATGCCGCTGATGTTGTCTGCGGGAAAATTTGTCATTACACCCATGAAGGGCCGTATCCGTCTTGCCGGAATCCTCGAACTGGGAGGGCTGGATACGCCCCCGTCAAAGGCGCCAATCCTTTTTTTGGAAAGGAAGTTTCGTGAGGCTTTTCCCAAGGTCACCTGGGAACGCACCGAGGAGTGGATGGGCCACCGGCCTGCACCATCGGACTCCATTCCGGTAATAGGGGAGGTGTCCGGTGCCAAAGGCGTGTTTGCGGGCTTCGGGCATCATCATGTCGGCCTGACCGGAGGACCAAAAACCGGGCGGCTGCTGGCACAGCTGGCTTCAGGGCACAATCCCAATATTGATCTTGCGTCCTATTCACCGATGCGCTTCACTTGAGAGGGTATTTCTGACGAAAGGGAAAGATCATGAATATTGCGAACAATTTCCTGGCCGCTGCGGCCACGACTGCTGCCATGACTGTTGTCGGAGTTGCACCTGCCGCCGCAGAGAAATGGGACATGCCGATGGCGTATGCGGCATCGAACTATCATTCTGAAAATGGCGCGGAATTCGCCAAATGTGTGACGGAAAAGGGGGTCGGTCTTGAGGTTGTCACCCATCCGGGCGGCTCCCTTTTCAAGGGTGGCGACATCAAGCGGGCAGTGCAGACCGGCCAGGCAAATATTGGAGAGCGCCTGATTTCGGCGCATGAGAATGAGAACCCGCTTTACGGGATCGACTCCATTCCTTTCCTGGCGACCTCCTTCGATGACTCAGAAAAGCTGTGGCGCGCTGCCGGCGACAAGATCCAGGCTGCACTGGCAGAGGAAAACCTCGTCTACATTTATGCTGTGCCATGGCCACCCCAGGGTCTTTACACCAACAAGCCGGTGGAGGCGGTGGCGGACCTGGCGGGTATCAAGTTCCGTGCCTACAATACCGCGACGGCGCGTATTGCCGAGCTTGGCGGAATGGTACCTGTCCAGATCGAGGCTGCCGAGCTTTCCCAGGCTCTTGCGACCGGTGTTGCCGAAGCATTCATTTCATCGGGCTCGACCGGATATGACCGGAAGGTTTGGGAGCAGCTCTCCCACTTCTATGACACGCAGGCCTGGCTGCCACGCAATGTGGTCTTTGCCAACAAGGATGCCTGGGATGCGCTGGACGCAAGTGCACAGGGTGCAATCATTGATTGCGGTACCGCAGCCAGCGAGCGTGGACTTGCCAAGGCCCGTGAACTGACGGATTTCTACGTCAAGGGTCTTGCCGAAAACGGCATGACGGTAGCCGAGCCGAGCGAGCAGCTCAGGAACGAGCTCAAGGGCTTCGGCGAAACGATGACCAATGAATGGCTCGAAAGCGCCGGCGAAGAAGGCAAGGCGATCATCGATACCTTCAAAAGCATGTAACTGCCATGGGCGGGGTGGCCATTGAGGCTACCCTGTCCATTCCCAATTGGCCGGACCGGGGGAGGCATGCGCCAGTTTCTTGACAAATTGTATCTTGCTGGTGGCGTGCTGGCAGCACTTTGCCTCCTAGCGATCCTTGTTGTCATTGTCCTGCAGATGGTTGCACGCTGGATGCTGGTATCCTTTCCCGGTTCATCCGAATATGCCGGCTACCTGATGGCTGCTTCGTCTTTTCTGGCCTTTGCCCATGCCCTCAATGCGGGTGCCCATATCCGCGTCAATCTGCTGCTCAATTCGCTTGGGAAAAACCGTTTCTGGGGCGAACTGTGGTGCCTGGTGATCGGTTCTGCAGCGGCAACCTATCTTGCATGGTTCGCGGTCAAGGGAATTTACTGGTCATTGAAGTTCAAGGATGTCAGCCAGGGACAGGATGCAACACCTCTGTGGATCGTCCAGCTTCCTGTTGCGGTTGGCGCAATTCTCCTCGCCATTGCCTTCTGGGACAATCTGGTCTCGCTCCTCCTGCGCGGGCGCGACAATATCAATCCCGAGAAACTGGAAGGCCCCCAAGTGTAATGGAGCAGATTTACGCTACCGTTATTTTTGTCTTCGTCCTGTTCCTGCTGCTGGGAACCGGGGTATGGGTCGGCCTTGCCCTGCTCGGCGTTGCCTGGGTTGGGATGGAACTTTTCACGACAAGGCCAGCTGGGGACGCCATGATGACAACCGTCTGGTCGCATGCCTCTTCATGGACGCTGACCGCTCTGCCGCTGTTCATCTGGATGGGCGAAATCCTTTTTCGAACGCGGCTTTCAGAAGACATGTTCAAGGGCCTTTCACCCTGGATGGCGCGATTACCGGGCGGGCTGGTGCATACCAATATCGTTGGCTGCACTGTATTTGCCGCCGTTTCGGGTTCGTCTGCGGCGACCCTGACGACCGTGGGAAAGATGTCCATCCCCGAATTGCGAAAGCGCGATTATCCCGAACATCTCGTCATCGGTACGCTGGCGGGCGCTGCAACGCTGGGTCTGATGATACCGCCCTCGCTGACCCTGATCGTCTATGGGGTAACGATCAACGAATCGATCACCAAGCTGTTCATGGCCGGCATTGTTCCCGGCCTCGTGCTTGCACTGATGTTCATGACATATGTTGCGGTTCTTTCGCGCGTCCTGGCCGATTACAACCCGAAAGCCGAACCCGTGATGAGTTTCGGGGAGCGACTGAAAAACTCGCGCTTTCTCATTCCCGTCCTTTTGCTCATTGCGCTGGTAATCGGCTCCATGTATCTGGGTTTTGCCACGGCGACCGAGGCAGCCGCCTTCGGCGTCATAGGCGCACTGGTGCTGGCTGGCTTTCAGCGTTCGCTCAACTGGTCGACGTTTACCGAAAGCCTTATGGGCGCAACTCGAACCTCCGCGATGATTGCCCTTATTCTGGCGGGCGCAGCCTTCCTTTCGCTTGCGATGGGCTTTACCGGCCTTCCACGGGCGCTTGCCGAATGGATCGGGGCACTGGAACTTTCCCGTTTCGAACTCCTGATGGCGCTACTGGTCTTCTATATTGTTATCGGCTGCTTTCTCGACGGTATTTCCTCGGTTGTGCTGACCATTGCGGTCGTTGAACCAATGATCAGGCAGGCAGGGATCGATATTATCTGGTTCGGTATCTTTATCGTGGTGGTGGTCGAAATGGCCCAGATCACACCGCCGATCGGCTTCAATCTTTTCGTCCTGCAGGGCATGACCAATCACGAGATGAACTATATTGCCAAGGCCGCCTTGCCAATGTTCCTGATCATGGTGGTGATGGTATTTGTCTTGATCGGCTTCCCGGAACTTGCCACATGGTTGCCGAACAATATCCGTTCGGGCCCGGGCGGCTGACAACTGCAGGAAAGCGTCATCATGGAAACCGTTCTGGCAGGGCTGATCGAGGCCTGGCTAACGCATACGCTGCTGGACATTGCGATGGCGCTCGCAGCTGTACTCGTTGCAACGAGTGTGCAGGTTGGTATCGGTATCGCCTTTGGCCTCATTGCAGCGCCGTTGCTGGCGCTCATCGATATCGCCTTTGTGCCTGCCCCGGTTCTTTTTCTTACCTTTCTCACAGCAATTATTGCTTCGCTGCGTGAGCGGTCCGGTGTGAAATGGGACCAGCTTCGCCATGCAATTGCCGGTCGGGTCGCCGGGAGCATTTGCGGCGTTCTGGTTCTTTCGATGATCCCGGGAGAAAAGGCTTTCATGCTGATATTTGGCGGCATTATCGCGCTGGCGGTTCTGGTGTCGGTCAGCGGGTTTCGCATTCCCTTCACGCTTGGAAGCATCGCAACTGCCGGTGCCCTGTCAGGATTTTCCGCCTCAATCACCAGCGTTGGCGGCCCGCCCATGGCTGTTGTCTATCAGCGGCAGGCATCGGGTGAAGCGAGGCCAACCCTGCAATTGTTCTTTGCGCTGGGCGCTTTCCTGACGCTTGTCATCCTGTGGATTGGCGGGCATATCGGGGTTCGCGACATCGCCCTCGCGATCCTCCTGCTGCCGGGAATGCTGCTGGGATTTTTCATTGGTCCGCGCCTCAGGCCCTTTTTTGACAGGCGTTTCAGGCAGTTCCTGCTTGGCACGGCGGCGATAGCGGCTGTCATGCTGATTATGCGGGGGCTTTCGTGAACCTATTGCTTACTCCGTTGCAATGGCTTGCGGGAAAGGGCCGCCATGTATTGGTGGCGGGGCTGATAACGGGGATATTTGCAGAAGAGCTTGCGCTGTTCCTCAAGGATTTCATCCCCGAAATGGCCATTGGCCTTCTTTTCCTGGCAGCGTTCAGAGTCGGCTTTCGGGCAGCTGTAGGTGCTGCCGGGGATTTCAGGCGGGCGCTGATTCTTGTCCTCGTGCTGCAGGTTGTGGTTCCGGCCTGCCTTTATGGCGTCTTCGCACTGATCGGCTGGCAAGGCGTCCTGCCGGCAGCGATGGTACTGGTTGGCGCGGGCGCATCCGTTTCCGCTTCGCCGCATATTTCGGTGATGACCGGTCATTCACCTGCACCTGCACTTCGCCTTCTCATCCTTGGTACAGCCCTTTTGCCGCTGACAATCGTCCCTGTTTTGTGGCTCTTGCCGCAATTTGGCAGCGCGGATGCTGTATTTGCTGCGGCAGCCAGATTGTTCGGCGTAATTGCAGTCTCGGCCACACTTGCCTTCCTGCTGCGCGGGCTTGCCTTCGCCAGGATTACCGAGGGGGGTATTCGCGCGGCGGACGGGCTGTCGGCGATCCTGCTCTTCGTGATAGTGGTGGGCCTGATGGCGGCGGTCAGTCCGGCGCTGCGCAATGATGTTCCACTGTTGCTGGCAGCGCTCACCTCGGCTTTTGCAATCAATTTCGGTCTGCAACTGTTTTTCTATTTCCTCCTTCGCGGCAAGGCCTTCGCTGTTGACCGGGTGCCCATGGCAATCACTGCAGGAAATCGGAACATGGCGCTTTTTCTTACGGCGCTTCCGGTCAGTGTGACCGATCCGATGCTGCTCTTCATCGGCTGCTATCAGATCCCGATGTATCTGACGCCCGTTCTGCTTTCCAGGCTCTACCGTCGGAGTTATTGAGCGGCAGTACGAAGGGCCCCCGGATTGCTGCCAAAGGCTCTCCTGAAGGCGCGGGAAAATGCCGACTGGCTCGAAAAACCGCTGCGCATGGCGATTTCCTGGACACTGAGCGGTGTGTCGCGCAGCATTTTCTGCGCACCCAGCAATCGCAGGCGCAAGTAATAGCTGCCCGGTGTCTGCCCCAAATGGCGCCTGAAGAGGATTTCAAGCATCCGCGTTGAAAGGCCCGCCCTTCTTGCAATGGCTGGTACCGGCAGAGGATTGTCGCGATGATTTTCCATCAGCCTGACGGCCATTGCAATGCGCGGTTCCAATGCCTCGATCTTGCCGAGCGAAAGGCTGGGCTGACTGTCACCGGGCGCATGTGTCTGGTCGTAAATGAAAACGCTCGCAATCTCCAGTGCCAGCGCCTTCCCGGCATGCATTTCGACGAGCTTGAGCATCATGTCGAGGGCCGGAGAAGCGCCGCCGCAAGTCCACAACTTCCTGTCAGTCACGAAACGGTCCCGCCGGACATCAAGGTCAGGATAGCGTGAAGCCATGTCCTCTACGTCCTCCCAGTGAGTGGTTACCCGGTGGTCGCGGGCAATCCCCGAGCGTGCCAGGAGCCAGGTTCCCGCCTCGACTCCGACGATCAGCCTGTATTGGCCTGCAGCACGACGAAGGGTCTGGATGAGATTGGTCGAGGCATGAATATGCTGATTGAAGCTGGCAATAACGATCAGAATTTCGCCCGATCGGGCGCTGGTGAAGGCCCCGTCGGTGAGCAATTCGAAATTGCCGGTCATGCGGACCGGATTTCCCTGGCGCGAGTAAATCTGCCATTCAAAAACCGTTCTACCCGCCAGGCGGTTGGCTGCGCGCAAGGGGTCGAGGACCGAGGCAACAGTCAGCATGGTTGCCTCATCGAGTATCAGAAGATTGATTTTTCTTGGGGTTTGAGTGTCATTGCTCATTTCGCTATTGGTTGAATTGATTTCGAATAATGTCAAACGCATTTTCTGCTTTCGGCCACACTGGAGGAAAGAGTTCAAGGGAGGATCGCAATGCCACTGGAAATGAACCGCGAAGTCTTCATCACCTGTGCCGTAACGGGTTCAGGCTCTACGCAGGACCGCTCGCCCCATGTGCCGCGCTCGCCAAAGCAGATTGCCGACAGCGCCATTGATGCGGCGAAAGCCGGAGCCGCGATCGTCCACTGCCATGTCCGCGATCCGCAATCGGGCGCGCCCCGCCGTGATGTTGAACTGTACCGCGAAGTGACCGAACGCATCCGTGACGCGGAAGTCGATGTCGTCCTCAACCTGACCGCCGGGATGGGCGGTGACATGGTATTCGGCCCGACCGAAAAGCCGCTGCCCCTGAGCGAGAGCGGAACCGACATGGCTGGTGCCAGCGAACGCGTGCGGCATGTTGCCGAATGCCTGCCGGAAATCTGTACGCTCGACTGCGGCACGATGAATTTTGCCGAGGCTGACTATGTCATGACCAATACGCCCGGGATGTTGCGTGCCATGGGCGGCATGATGACCGAACTTGGCGTGAAGCCCGAGATCGAGGCGTTTGATACCGGGCATTTATGGTTTGCGAAGGAACTGGTCAAGGAGGGCGTACTCAAGGAAGATGCCCTGGTGCAGCTTTGTATGGGTGTGCCGTGGGGTGCGCCAGATGATCTCAACACCTTCATGGCGATGGTCAACAATGTGCCCGCCAACTGGACCTGGTCGGCCTTCTCGCTGGGTCGCCACCAGATGCCCTATGTGGCGGCGGCAGTTCTGGCCGGGGGTAATGTGCGGGTCGGGCTCGAAGACAATCTGATGCTTGGCAAGGGGAAGCTCGCGACCAATGCGCAACTTGTCGAACATGCTGCCGGTCTCATCGAAGGTTTGGGCGCAAGGGTTATCGGCCCCGAGGAAGTTCGCCAGAAGCTCGACCTGACCAAGCGGGCACCAAAGACATGATGACAATCACATGATTGGACTATTCCTTATCCTGGGATCGGCCATTCCCATCCTGCTGGCGTTTTCTCTGATTTATGTGCGGAACCCGAAAGGGCTGGGCTGGGCGCTGTGGGCGATCAGTCTTGGCTTCATGGCCTATGCCTGGCTGTGGGTTACCGGAATCATTCCCAGTGATGGCGCCCAGACATATGGCTTCATTTATGCATTGTGGTTTTCATGGGCGCCATTTGTTGCGCTTTATCTCAAGAGACGCGGGAAAAGGTTGAAATGATGAGCAAAAAGGCTGCGATTATCGGGGGCGGCGTTATCGGTGGCGGTTGGGCGGCGCGTTTCCTGCTCAATGGATGGGATGTAGTCGTTTCGGACCCCGATCCTGAAGCGGAGCGCAAGATCGGTGAAGTGCTTGCCAATGCCAGACGCTCGCTACCCGCGCTTCTTGATTTCTCGGTGCCGCGCGAAGGCCGGCTGAGTTTCGCGGCTAGGCCTGTTGAGGCGGTCAGGGATGCAGACTGGATACAGGAAAGCGTTCCCGAACGGCTCGATATCAAGCACAAGGTGTTTGCCGAGATACAGGCAAACTGCCGCGAGGATGCGCTGATCGGTTCGTCCACTTCCGGCTTCAAGCCGTCCGAATTGCAGACAGGCGCGTTACGCCCCGAACAAATCTTCGTCGCGCATCCCTTCAACCCGGTCTACCTGCTGCCGCTGATCGAACTGGTTGGCGACGCAGGCTCCACAGCGCGGGCCAAGGTGGTGCTCGAGGAACTGGGCATGAAGCCGCTGATCGTGCGAAAGGAGATTGACGCGCATATTGCCGACCGGTTTCTCGAAGCCGTGTGGCGTGAGGCGCTCTGGCTGGTCAAGGACGGAATCGCCTCAACAGAAGAGATCGATGATGCGATCCGCTTTGGATTCGGCCTGCGCTGGGCGCAGATGGGATTGTTCGAGACTTACAGGATTGCCGGCGGCGAAGCGGGCATGCGGTATTTCCTCGAACAGTTTGGCCCGTGCCTGACCTGGCCGTGGACCAAGTTGATGGACGTACCGGAGTTCAATGATGAACTGGTTGATCTCATCGCCGGCCAGTCCGATGAGCAATCTGGACACCATTCAATCCGCGAACTCGAGCGCATTCGCGATGACAACCTTGTTTCGATGATGCGGGCGCTCAAGCCGCGCAATTGGGGCGTCGGGCAGGTGATTGCCGAACACGATATGCGCATGCGTGCGCCGCTGCCGGACGATATCACCAAACCGCTGCAGACGCTGGAGCGGGTCATCCCGATCGACTGGACTGACTATAACGGTCACATGAATGAGAGCCGTTACATGCAGGCTTTCAGCCAGGCGGGCGACCACGTGATGGAAATGGTAGGCGCTGATGCTGCCTATATCAAGGCGGGCTATTCCTATTTCACCGTCTACAACAACATCACCTATCTCAACGAGACGCATCCGGGCGAAGCGATCAGGGTGCGAACGCAAGTGCTGGAGGCAAAAGGCAAGAAGCTGCGCATGTATCACGAGATGCTGCGCTCGGCCGATGATGAATTGCTGGCGACCTGCGACCAGCTGCTGGTTCATGTTTCGCTGGAGACACGCCGGTCATGCGATCCCGAGGGCGAAGTACTTGCCAGGGTGAACGCACTTGGCGAGGCGCAGGCGAAGCTGTCCAAACCTGCCAGCATGAGGGACTAGTACGATGGGCAGGCGCGTCCTCATCACAGGCGGCGGATCCGGAATCGGCCGCGCGATTGCCGACACTTTTGCTGTAGCGGGTGACCGCGTATGCGTGACCGATCTTGATGAATCCGTTCTGACAAACTGTCCTTCACAATGGTTGACGGTCACGGGGGACGCAAGCAATCCGGAGCATATGGCCGAGGTGTTTGCCCGGATCAGGGATGAATGGGGCAGTGTTGATGTTGTCTGCGCCAATGCTGGTATAGCCGGGCCAACAGCGCTGGTCGAAGATGTCGAACCGGAAGATTTCAGGCGTTGTGTTGCGGTCAACCTGGAAGGGGCGTTTCTGGCTGCCAAACACGCTGCGCCTATAATGAAGGCAAGGCGTTCCGGCGTTATCCTGGTGACATCGTCGATGGCCGGGGTAAACGGATTCCCCTATCGTTCCCCCTATGCAGCTGCCAAGTGGGCCATGATTGGCCTGATGAAAACGCTGGCCATGGAATTGGGACCATATGGCGTGCGCGTCAATGCCATTGCACCTGGTTGCGTGGAGGGTCCGCGTATCGACGCCGTAATCGAGCGCGAAGCAAGAGCCAAGGGCACGACCTCTGCCAAGGTTCGCAAAGCCTACGAAGCTGGTGTCTCCATGCGCTCTTTTGTGAGTGCGCAGGATGTGGCGAACATGGCGTTTTTCCTTGCTTCTGACGCGGCCAGGCTTGTTTCCGGCCAGGTCATGGCCGTGGACGGTCATACAGAAAACCCCGATCCAAAGGTTTGAGAACATGCATTTTGCCCTCAGCGAAGAACAACAGATGATCGTCGAGACAACGCGGGCGTTTGTAGAGAACGAACTCTATCCGCATGAGGCCAGGGTAGAGCGCTCCGGCGAACTCGAAATGGATGTGATCAGGGACATTCAGAAGAAGGCAATCGAGGCAGGGCTGTACGCTGCCAATATTCCCGAGGAGTTCGGCGGGGCCGGGCTCGATACGCTGACCTGGCTTCTCTATGAAAAGGAATTGGGCAAAGCAAACTATGCGCTACACTGGACGGGCGTGGCGCGACCCTCGAACATATTGTGTGCAGGAACGCCGGAACAGCGCGAGAAATATCTCCTGCCTTGCGTGCGTGGTGAGAAATGGGATTGCATGGCGATGACGGAACCGGGCGCCGGTTCTGATCTTCGCGGCATGAAGGCAACGGCGCGCCAGGATGGCAGCGACTGGATCATCAATGGAACCAAGCATTTCATATCGCATGCCGATATTGCCGATTTCACCATTGTCTATGTGGCAACGGGCGAAGAGGATACGCCCAGTAAATCGGGGGGCGGCAGGAAGAAGCTGATCACCTCCTTCTTTGTCGACAAGGGAACGCCCGGCTTCAACGTGCGTGATGGCTACCGCAATGTTTCCCATCGCGGCTATACCAATTCGATCCTCGAATTTGATGATTGCCGGGTGCCGGCTGAAAACATGCTGGGTGAATTGCACAAGGGTTTCGAGGTCGCCAATGACTGGCTCGGCGCGACCCGCCTTCAGGTTGCCGCAACCTGCCTTGGCCGCTCGGAACGCGCCTTTGGCCATGCGGTGGAATACGCGGCGCAGCGCGAACAGTTCGGCCAGAAGATCGGCAAGTTTCAGGGCGTTTCCTTCAAGCTTGCCGACATGGCGATGGAAATGAAGGCGGCGGAACTGCTCACATGGGAAGCCGGGTGGAAGTATGATGCAGGCACCTGCACCGACACCGACATGGCGATGGCCAAGCTGAAAGCGAGCGAAGTGCTGGCCTTTGTCGCCGATGAGGCGATCCAGATCCATGGCGGGATGGGTGTGATGGATGAACTGCCACTCGAACGCATCTGGCGCGACTCACGCATCGAGCGCATCTGGGAGGGCACCTCGGAAATCCAGCGGCACATCATTTCGCGTGCGCTGCTGCGGCC
>CAZIPH010000046.1:0-23361 GCA_964541115.1 uncultured Salaquimonas sp. | reverse complement strand
AAGACGAGGCCGTAACCGCGGGTGAATTGCGGCGGCACCTTTGCCGACCCCTTGAACTGATTGACCATCTGGCATTCGGTGACCTGAACGCGACCGATCGGCAGGCTGAACCCCAGTTCCGGCAGGTCCATTTCCACGTCCACCTCACCGATGCGGATTTCGCCGACAAAGGGGTGCGAGCGGGCATAGCCGCGCTGGGTGGAATAGGCGAGCGAGAGCAGGAAGCCCTCATCGCCCCTTGCCAGCGATTGCAGGCGTTCATCGCGGTTCATGGGAAATTCGGTCGGCGTGCGGGTGATATCGCCGGGTTCGTCATTTTCCTTGCCGGCCCCCTGTCTGGCGCGTCCGTCTTCCTCGATCAGGCCTTCGCGAGCGAGAATTTCAGAGACGCGTTGCGGCGCGGCAAGGTCTTCGACGGGCCGGGTCTGTGGAGCCTCGACCTCTGCGCCGGCGGCAAGATCGGGATCGAGCAGGCGGTGGGTGTAGTCAAAGGTCGGGCCAAGCATCTGGCCACCCGGCAGGTCCTTGTAGGTTGCCGATATGCGCCGCTCGACCTTCATCTTTCCCGTGTCGATGGGCAGAGTATAACCAAAACGCGGAAGCGTGGTGCGATAGGCGCGAAGCAGGAAGATCGCCTCGATCATGTCACCCCTCGCCTGCTTGATGGCGAGGGCAGCAAGGTCCCGGTCATAGAGAGAACCCTCGGCCATGACCCGGTCCACTGCCAGGGCAAGCTGCTGCTTGATCTGTTCGAGGGTGAGTTCTTCGATCGATCGGTCGCCGCGGCGGCGGTCAGCCAACAGGCGATGCGCATTGGTGATGGCGGCTTCCCCGCCCTTGACGGCAACATACATCAGAGCGCTCCTTCGTCCTTGCCGGTATTGATAACAGTCGTGCGCGCAAGTGCGGCGATGGCGGCAGGACCGGCGAAAATCACATCGACGCCCCGGGGAAAGCGCTGTCGGTTTTCAACCCATTGCGCCTCGAACCCTGCAGGAACCGGGGCGAGCGCCAGGCCCGTGCTGTCCTTGATGCCAGGTCCGCTCAGGCTCCAGCCTTCGCCAGCTTCCAGCGTATCGGTCTGGATTATGAGCGTTGCTGAACGATCAGGATATTCCTGGCTGCCCTGGGCGAAGATGTCGAGATCAAGCTCCCCATCAGGCCGTGCTATCACAACAAATGATGCGGCTTTCGGCTGTGCGGCGACAGGCGCATTGGTGTGGAAATACAGCCAATCGGCGACGCCCTGCGACCCGTCAAAATCAAACCAGACCGGTGTGTCGGCGTCGCACAACGCGCAGAGCAGCGCTGCCGTGGTCGGCAGCAGCGTCCCGGGTGCGCTGGCGAAGGCGGGCAGCGGATGGATCGAACCGGGCCGAGCCATGGCATTCATTACCCTGCCGAAAACCGCCTGTGAATCAAAGACCGGATCGGCAAAACCACCGGAGAGGCTGTCACTCAAATGTGCGGGTGAAATTACGGAAGTAGCCTCGATTGTCATGGTTCAATCCTCGCCGCGGACCATGGTGAAAAAATCCACCCTGGTGGCTGCCGTCTGGGAAAGGCGCTGAAGGTCGCGCGCCGCGATTTCTTCTTCGAGCGGATCGATGATCGCGCTGTCGATGCGTTCGGCCATATGCGCGCTGCTCTGGGCAAGGGCGTCAATGACTGCCGAAATCTTTGCCCGGGCATGGTCGCGGCCGAGGCAATAGGCGTGGCCTACTTCGCCTGTTTCGAGACGTACCGTCGCCCTGGTGATCGAGGCTTCCCCGAAATTGAAAGCATCGCCATTGCCGCCAATCCTGCCGCGCAGTCCGACAAGTCCGGTTTGCGGCGGGCGGAGCATGGTGAATTGCGGGTCCATGCCAAGCACAGTCCAGAGCCGCACGAGCGAAGCGATGTCCGCCATTGCCAGCACGGAGAGCCTGCGGTGCCTGGCGGCCTGTTCGCGACCGGCCATGACATTTTTGATATTTGCACCAGTATCAGTCCCGACCGTGCCCAAGACACCTTCTCCCTGTCCGTTTCATTTTTGTCTATTGCTCTAGACAACTAAACATATTACCATAACTAGGTCAACGGTGTGACATCAACATGACATTTGTTGCAGCAGGAGTTGAAAAACATGGGCAAGGCGGCAATCGACAGGCGGTCCGGCGTGGCGATATGGCGCCAGATTGCCGATGAATTGCGCAGCGACATTTCCAATGGAAAATTGCTGCCTGATGACCGGCTGGAGCCGGAAACCGCCCTCGCCGCCCGTTTCAACGTCAACCGGCACACGGTGCGCGCTGCCATTCAGGCGCTTGCCAGTGAGGGGATTGTCGAAAGCCGCCAGGGTCAGGGTACTTTCGTCCTCCGCCGGGCACGGGTGGTCTACCCGATCGGTTCGCGAACCCGGTTTTCCCAGGGGCTTTCCGACCAGGCAAAAACGACGAACAGCAGCCTTCTCAGCCATGCCAGGCAGACAGCCGATGCAGAGGTCGCGCGGGCGCTTGACTTGAAGGCCGGCGCGAAGGTGATCCGGCTCGAGACACTGAGCGAAGCTGATGGCCAGCCGATTTCGCGCTCCACCTCGTGGTTTTGCGCCGAAAAATTCCCGATGATTGCCGCCGCCTATGAAAAGGAAAGATCCATGACGCGGGCGCTGGCCAGCCTTGGTGTCGCCGACTATCTGCGCAATTTCACCCGGATCGAGGCAAAGCATGCGAATGCCGATGACGCGCAGGACCTGCGCCTGTCGCCCGGCGGCATAGTGCTGGTGACCGAGTACACCAATTGCGACGGGAAAGGCCGGCCGGTCCAGTATGCAGTTTCACGCTTTGCCGCCGACCGCGTGAGCCTTGAGGTGGGCAAGGAAGCGTTGCGGCAGGAAGAAGATTAAAGGGACAGAACGGACCAGAGCAAAATGGCGCACCCATACGAACAAAGTTCGAACTTTTTTGAGCAAAAGGGCGACTACTTATGAAGAAATCACGCGTTTCTCAGAGAAGCGTTTGAACACTCCATTTTCAGCTGGTGATGTGATGGTGGCCGTGGCAACTTTTTGAAAAAGGTGAAAATAAATCATGGATGACTTGGAGTTGCTCGTTGAACTGCACAAGACTGCTGCGCGCCAAGGACCGGGCGGCGACAAGGAAACCTGTCTTGCAATCGACATGTCAGGGCTACGAGGGCAATCCAACCTGAAGATAGCCGATATCGGTTGTGGCACTGGCGCATCCACACTTGTGCTTGCCCAGCAACTGCATGCGCAAATCACGGCTGTTGATTTTTTGCCTGAGTTTCTGAAGGTTCTCAATGAGTCTTCTAGGCGGCTCGGTCTCGCGGACAGAATCACAACGCTTGCCCGGCCGATGGAACAACTACCATTTGCAGAGGCAGAACTGGACGCAATCTGGGCTGAAGGAGCTATCTATAACATGGGGTTCGAGGCCGGTGTGATCGCGTGGCGACCATTCCTGAAACCTGGCGGTATCTTGGCCGTATCAGAGATCACTTGGCTCACGAATGCGCGCCCCGACGACCTTCAAGCTCATTGGGATGCAGAATATCCTGAGATCGATACGGCTTCTGGCAAGATCGCGATTCTGGAACGACACGGTTTTTCTCCAATAGGCTATTTTCCATTACCAGAGCATTGCTGGATCGAGAATTACTATCAGCCAATGCGGAGTCGGTTTGAAGGTTTTCTGAGCGCGCACGATCACTCAACCACCGCCAAAGCCATTGTTGCGGCAGAAGAAACCGAGATCGCACTCTACGAACGCAATCGGGATTTCGTTAGCTATGGATACTACATCGCTCGAAAGCAGGGAGACTAATCTGCCGTGCCGCTGAATTGAGAAGCTCCGAAACTATACGTGCAAAGTCAATGCACTTGGCTAGATCGTCCGCACGTCAAGACATGACTCCGCCAGAGGGAAGCAAAGGAAGAGCGCCAGCGTCTGCCTTGCCAAGAAGGTGTTGTCTGACAACACACATCTTGCGGTCAGCGATAATTCAGAGCTTCAATCAATGTCAGACTGAAATTCAGTACCTGAGACACGTTCCATTGAAAAAAGTTCGAACGCTGCAGAAGCGCGGCACAATCCCAATCAAAACAAGGGATTGGGTCGTGCGCGTTCACTCACCCCACTTGTGAAAATTGGTACAGGCATGAAAAACTACAATAAACCAGTTCGAACTCAAAAAGATTCGAGAAACCAACATGTTAAAGGAAAAAATGCCTGAAAATGTAAAATGGCGCACCCGAAAGGATTCGAACCTCTGACCCCCAGATTCGTAGTCTGGTGCTCTATCCAGCTGAGCTACGGGTGCGCAGGGTTTTGCGTTATCAGGGCGGCGACGGGCGCCACAGCAAAACCTGGCGTTCACTAATGGGATTACAGAGCAAATGCAAGCGGTGAATCGGGGAATTTTTCGGCAGGCAAGGCAAGTGCGGACCGACAGGCGGTCAGCTTCCCGAACCTAGCCACCATTTGCGCCCCCCTTGGAGGCCTTGCCGCGCAACGGCAGTTCGATGAGAAAGGTCGCGCCGGCGCTCCCGGAGTTTTCAAGTCGGATCGTGCCGCCATGGGCGCGCACGAGTTCGGCAGCGATGGCAAGGCCCAACCCCGTGCCGCCGGACTTGGTGGAACCCTGAAAGGCGGCGAACAATTTGTCCTGCTGGGGTGCGGGAATGCCAGGCCCCGTATCGCTGACGCGAAGACCGACATGGTCAGCGCCATTGTCAGCCGTCACAGTGACCCGGCGGGCAGAGGCGTCGGGCACTGCCGTTTCCATCGCCTGGACGGAATTGCGGCACAGGTTCAGCACCACGCGGAAAATATGTTCTGAATCACAATCAATCAGCAGGTCGTGCGGCACGGCATTGACAAAGCTGAACTCGCCGGACTGGGCAGCAAGCGTCTCTCCGACATCCTCGATTATCTGGCGCAGGGAATGCTCGCGAAACTGCGGCGCACTCTCCTTGGCCTTGCCATAGGCGAGTACCGAGCGGGTATATTCCACCGCGCGGTCAATCGTCTTGACGAGCTTGGGCGCAAGGCGCTGGACCGTGGGGTCCTCAACTCCGACAAGTCGGTCTGAAAACAGGTAGGCCGATGCCAGGATGTTGCGCAGGTCATGGTTTATCTTGGAAACGGCAAGGCCGAGTTCGGCAAGGTGCTGTTTCTGGCGCAGCGTTTCCTGCAGATCCGTCTGCAGGGCCGAAAGCCGCTCCTCGGCGACGCCGATTTCATCCTTGCGCCCGGTCGGCTTGTAGATGAGGGCGCCGTTCTCGGGATACATGGAAAACTCGTCCATGTTGGAGGAAAGCCTGATGATCGGCCGCACGATCATCCAGTACAGCGCGAGGAAGACCAGTCCGGCTGTGATCAGCGAGATGGCAAGCGAAATGAACAGGATGTTGCGCGAATAGGTAAGCAACGCGTCGCGCAGGTATTTGTCCTCCTGGACCATTTCGATCAGCGCATCGCGTGACTTCATCGGTCCCGATACACGGTAAACCCGGTCGCCCCCGAAAAACAGCGTGGAAAGGGCACTGCGCAGCGAGGTGACGGGCTGCATGACACCCAGGGAAATGTTCTCGCTCACCGTCCCCTCCATTGGACCTGATGCCATCAGGCGGTTGGTAAGACCATCGCGGATGGAAACGCTCAGCGACTGGGTTGCCTTGAGAAGGTCCGCCTGTGCGTCTTCCGACAACATGGTGTCGGTATTGTCGAGATAGACGATTGAAGCTGATTCTGCCGTATCAAGGTGGTTCTGCAGCCAGACATTGCGGAAATTGGCCACGGAGGGAACGAAGATAAGAACCTCTGCGATCATCACGAAGACAATCGTCAAAAGGAGGAGACGGCCCGAAAGCCCGCGGGCCACCGACTGGCGGAACCGCCCGGCAAGGCGGCCCGGCCTTTCAGCGCCTTTGTATGCCTGATCGTCCTTTGTCACGGGACCAGGTGTCTCCTGCAGCATCTTCTTATCCAAACTTCCTCAGGAATCCGATCACGCTGCGCACCCAGGGTTTGCGCGTGAAGGGTGTGTAGAAGGTCGTCGCAGCCCGCTTGCCGATTTCGGACATTGTCGGATAGGGCGGAATGTAGCTTGCCACATCCCTGACTGTCATTTCCTTTGAAACTGCCAGCGCCCACATATTGATCATTTCCCCGGCATTGGCCCCGGCGATCGACACACCAAGGATCCTGCCCTTCTTGTTTGTCACCATCTTGATCATGCCGGCAGTCTTGCGCTCTGCCATGGCACGATCGTTTTCGTGGAAGGGCCAGCGCAGGACATGGATATCTCCATGCTTCTTTTTCGCATCGCCTTCCGTCATGCCGACATGCGCCATTTCCGGATCGGTGTAGGTTGCCCAGGGAATGATGTGTTCATTGGGCTTTGCCTTCATGCGAAACAGAATGCCGCGTATCACCAGTCCGGCATGATAGCCTGCAACATGGGTGAATTGCAGGCCACCTGCAACATCGCCAATGGCATACACCTTGCTGTTGGTCGTTCTAAGGTCGCTCTTTACCTTGATACCCTTGCGGTCGAATTGGATGCCAGCCTCTTCAAGACCGATGCCGTTGACATTTACCGCGCGCCCTGTAGCAACAAGCAGGTCGGAGCCATCAACCTCGCGCATTTGGCCATCGATTTCCACATTCACGCGGATGCCGGACTTGCCGCGCTGTTCGACCGACTTGACCATCGCGCCTTCGAGGATCTGCATCCCCTCGCCGCGCAATTTGTCAAGAACGATCGCCGCAAGCTCGGGATCATCCTTGCCGAGCGCCTTGAGGCCTTCGAGGACGGTCACCCTGGAGCCCAGCCGCAAATGGGCCTGTGCCATTTCCATGCCGATCGGGCCGCCGCCGATGACAATCAGGTGCTGTGGTTTGCGCTTGTTCTCAAACAGGGTCTCATTGGTGAAATATTCGACCGTATCAAGCCCGGGAATGGGTGGCACAAAGGGCGAGGAGCCGGTTGCAATGACGAAGCGCCGGGCCTTGATCGTATAGTCGCCGGCCACGACCGTATTGCGATCAGTGAACTTCCCTGCTGCCTCGATCACCTTGACGCCAAGGGCGGTGAAGCGCTCGACGGAGTCCATGGGAGCGATTGAATCGATCACCGACCGGATGTGGGCGTTGACCTTCCTGAAATCGACCTTGGGCTCTTCGGCAAAGACACCGAATGCCCCGGCTTCGCGGATTGCATGGGCGTGCTTGCCCGCTGCCAGGATTGCCTTGGAGGGAACGCAGCCAAAGTTGAGGCAGTCGCCGCCCATCTTGCCCTTTTCGATCAGGACAACGCTTACCCCGAAAGCGGCAGCGGCGGCTGCCACGGTCAGGCCGCCCGAGCCAGCGCCAATCACGCAGATATCAGGCTTGAGAATCTCGCTCATTGTTCATTTCCTTCTTGCCGCCCTCCCTCAAGGGCAACTGGTTGATAATGTCCGGTTTTCCCGCCACCGGTTAATTCAAATCATGCAGACCGGCGCATGCCGGCACGCAGTTTCTTGACGAGTACCGGCAGGATGGAAATCAGTCCAAGCCCAGCCATGGCGATGATCACATCCGTCGTTATCAGCGATGAGGGATCAATCTGGCAGGTACCCTGCGCCGCGCAGCCCGGATTGGCCTCTTCCTGCGCCATGATCACGCTATCAAGACCCGAGCCGATGAAAGAATAGGCCATTGTGCCAGGAATAATACCGACGAAGGTTGCCAACGCAAAAGGTACCAGCTTCATGTTCAGAAGGGCCGGAACAATGTTGATGACCCAGAAGGGGAAGACCGGCGTCAGGCGCAGGGTCAGCAGATAGAGGAAGCTGTCTTCCTGAAAACCCTTGCGCATCTTCTCGACGAACTTGCCGGTGCGCTTCTGCATCGCTTCACCGAAAGAGGTGCGCGCGATCTCGAAGATTATGGTGGCGCCAATGGTCGCACCAAATATGGTGGCAATACCGCCTGTCAGTCCGCCAAACAGAAAGCCGGCCGCTATGGTCAGGAGCGAGGCGCCGGGAAAGGAGATTGCCACCAACCCGGCATAGATCGCGATATAGGCAAGCAGGCTGACAATCAGGTTGTTCTCCACAAAACCGCCAAGGGTTTCGCGATGCATGATGAGGCTGGAGAGGGAGAAATAATCCAGCCAGCCCATAAACCAGGCAAGTGCGAGGATACCGGCGACGATGCCTACCGGCAGCCATTTGCGATGACGGGTCATTGAAGCATTTGCCTGATTGGTGGGATTGGCCATCATACCGCTTTCGCTGTTCATTCCGTGTTACCTCTTGAGACTGCCGATTGCGAGTACAATACGAAGCCCGTGCCGTTGATTTGTCGCCTAAGTGCAGGGGAATTCCGCCGGGAGCAATACTTCACGTCGATTCTCACTGCGTGTTGAGAATCGCGGTTTTACCGCTCACGATTGCGTGAAACGGCCAGACAGACAGATTTTGCCGCATGCACCCCTATATCCAGGGATTTCGAACATGCCGGCAAGGCTGGCTGATTGACTTTGGGGTGCGTTCAACCTATACACCGCTCCAACTTGCAGGTGCCCGGAAGCCAAAATGCTTTCTGAAGGCGCCCATTCTACCGCCAACACTGATTTGAAGGCCTGCCCGCAGGGTGGGAAAGATGACATGAAACGGACATTTCAACCCAGCAAACTGGTTCGCAAACGCCGCCACGGCTTCCGCTCTCGCATGGCAACACCGGGTGGCCGCAAGGTTCTCGCCTCACGCCGTGCGAAGGGTCGCAAGAGGCTGAGTGCCTGAGGCATTTGCCGACCGCATGACCAAACTGACAAAGCCCGGTTTTCCCGGGCTTTTTCGTATTTGTACGGAAAATGCCGGGAATTCGATGACGCATTCAATTGCACCCCTTCCCAGTTTGAAAAAGCGGAGCGAGTTTCTTGCCCTTCGCCCTGCTCCGCGCTTTTCGTGTGAAGCTTTCGTGCTGCAGGGAGAGTTGGCGTATGATAAAGAGGGGCTTCGGATTGGCTACACGGTGACCAAAAAAACGGGGAACGCTGTGGAACGAAACCGCATCAAGCGCCGATTGAGAATGGCGGTTGCAGAAGCTTTTCTGACACATGAGGAGCAGGCCCAAACGTCACATGGCAAGGTTGGTGGCCAGATGATAGTAATCGCCCGCCGCGATGCCCTGGGTGAACCTTATGGCGGGTTGGTGGCAAATTTGACAAAAGGCATTGACCGGCTTCTTTCAAAAGGCAAAAAGGCTGGCAACAAACCCGTGATGGGCAAATAAAGGGGCCGGATGCCGCTTAATGCCGGAAGGCATTGGTGTGGACGGTTTCTTCACAAGCCCATTTGATTGCAAATCCAGACAAACTAATCGGAAACAGGCATGAACGGTCCAGACAACAAGAACACGATGCTGGCAATCGTACTTTCGATCCTCGTACTGATCGCTTGGCAGTTTTTCTATGTGTCCCCGAAACTGGAAGCCGAGCGGCAGGCCGCCGAAATCGAGGCACAGCGCAAGCAGGCCCAGATCGAGCAGAGCACGGGTGCCCAGCCCGGTGGCAGCGTTGACAGTGTGACGGGCGACCTTCCCGCTCCGGGAACCGGCGCCCTGCAGGGCGGTTCGATTCCGGGCGGGAGCAACCAGATTCCCGGTTCATCAACCGTTACCCGCGAAGTTGCCATTGCCAATTCCAATCGTATTGCCTTTGAGAACGATCACATCATTGGCTCGATCAACCTTACCGCCGGCCGCGTCGATGACCTGAAACTGAAGGAATATCACCTTACCATCGACAAGAGCAGCCCGTTGGTAACCCTGCTCTCGCCATCACAGGTTTCAGACGGGTATTTTGCCGAGTTCGGCTTTGTCGGTTCACCGGCCTCGGGTGAGGTCCCCGGCCCTCAGACGAATTGGGGTGTTGTGAGCGGCGAGAAGCTGACGCCGGACACGCCCGTTGTGCTGGAATGGTCAAATGACCGAAATGTTGTTTTTCGCCGCACGATCGAAATGGACGACATATTCCTTTTCAAGGTTTCCGACCAGATCATCAACAATTCGGGAGATGCGATCTCGCTGTCTCCCTATGGCCGCCTGACCCGCTTCGGCAATCCGGTCACTGCAAACATCTTTGTCCTGCATGAAGGCATGATCGGCTATTTCGGCGAGGAGGGCCTGCAGGAGGTCGATTACTCCGATATCGAGGATGACAAGCAGGCCAATTATCCAAAAACCGATCGCGGCTGGCTCGGCATAACCGACAAGTACTGGGCAGCGGCGCTTATTCCGACCTTCGATTTCACACCGCGCTTTGCCTATTTCGATGATGGCCGCAGACGCTACCAGGCGGACTTCCTGGGTGACCCGCTATCCATCGGCGCCGGTGCCAGCACCACGGTCCAACATGACCTGTTTGCCGGTGCGAAAAAGACCGACATCATCGATGCCTACCAGGAAAACGAAAACATCGAGAGCTTCGATCTAATGATCGACTGGGGCTGGTTCTATTTCATCACCAAGCCGCTCTTCCAGATGATGAACTGGCTGTTTCACATCGTCGGCAATTTCGGTGTCGCAATCCTGCTGACGACAGTGATCATCAAACTGGTCCTCTTCCCGCTTGCAAACCTTTCCTATGCCTCGATGGCAAAGATGAAGAAGGTTCAGCCGAAAATGCAGGAAATCAAGGAGCGTGCGGGCGACGACAAGGTCAAACTCCAGCAGGAGATGATGGCGCTCTACAAGAGCGAAAAAATCAATCCGGCCGCCGGCTGCTGGCCGATGCTTATCCAGATTCCGGTGTTTTTTGCACTCTACAAGGTGATCTACGTTACGATCGAGATGCGCCATGCGCCTTTCTTCGGCTGGATCCAGGACCTGTCCGCACCGGATCCCACCTCGATCCTCAACCTGTTCGGCCTGATGCCATGGGACAGCCCGGCCATACTGGCACTGGTGGCCATTGGTATCTGGCCGGTGATCATGGGCGTTACCATGTTCCTGCAGATGCAGATGAACCCTGCCCCGCCTGATCCAACGCAGCAGATGATCTTCAAATGGATGCCAATTGTCTTCACCTTCATGCTGGC
The DNA here is from genome assembly GCA_964541115.1 of uncultured Salaquimonas sp. GTDB lineage: Bacteria > Pseudomonadota > Alphaproteobacteria > Rhizobiales > Rhizobiaceae > Salaquimonas. The sequence continues at coordinate 12,272 of CAZIPH010000046.1, read as the reverse complement.
GACGTTCCCTGCCGGTCTCGTCATCTACTGGGCATGGAACAACTTCCTGTCGATCCTCCAGCAGGGCTACATCATGCGCAAACATGATGTGAAGATCGAGTTGTGGGACAATCTCAAGGGAATGCTGGCGCGCGGCAAGAAGGACAAGCCGGCCGAGTAGGCTGGCTTTGTCCTCGTGCTAGCCGGACAGGCGCGCCTTCGCGGGTGATACTGGTATCACTACCGGATTTACTGCCGCCCCTGATGCAATAAAGGGCGCGGATGCTGATGACCTTGAAACCCACGCGCCCAATGCGCCGAATTACCAGGCACTGGGCAGGAACGGGCCGGAAACAAAATGACCTCACTCGCCGATCAGACAGTCGGAAGTCCGCAGGAAAAGCCGATCGACCCGGAAATGACCGAAAAAGGCCGGCTTCTGTTTGCCAGCGACTGGGTGTTCATCCGGGGGGTACCATCGATGAAATTCCTGCCGCCTGAAGGGCCGCCGGAAATCGCCTTCGCCGGACGCTCGAATGTTGGCAAATCATCGCTCATCAATGCGCTGGTCGGAAGGAAGGGCCTTGCCCGCACCTCGAACACGCCGGGACGCACGCAGGAACTCAACTTCTTTGTTCCGGATGGTTATTCGGGCGCGGGTGACGACCTGCCGCCGCTCGCCTTTGTCGACATGCCCGGCTACGGATTTGCCAAGGCACCCAAGGCGCAGGTCGATGCCTGGACAAAGCTGGTATTCGACTATCTTCGCGGCCGCACGACCCTGAAAAGGGTCTACCTGCTGATCGACTCGCGCCATGGCATCAAGCAGAACGACCAGGAAGTCATGACGCTGCTCAACAAGGCTGCCGTCTCCTACCAGGTCGTCCTGACCAAGACGGACAAGATCAAGCCACCTGCAGTGCGCAAACTGGAGGCGCAAATCATGGAAATACTGAAGAAAAATCCGGCTGCCTACCCTCAGGTCATTGCCACGTCGTCGGAGAAAAAGAGCGGCCTTGACGACCTGAAGACCGCGATAGCTGCACTGCTTTAAACGCGTATAATCCTGCCAGTGAATGAATTTGCGGGCCCGCCGCCAATTCCCTGGGGAATGACGACGGAGCCCGCGGGACTCCCGAAGCACGCCCTGCCAATCGTTACACAGACAGGACGCTCTGCTTGCGGGCACGGAAGTCCCGCCGGCGGGCAATTGGGGGAAACAGCCGCCGGAATCCGGAAAATTCGAAAAACATTCAAAGTGGAAAATAAATTTTGAGCGCCGGGTTCCCGGCCTGAACAGCCGCAACAGCACTTTCCACAAGATTGTGCCTGTGTTGTCCCAAAGCAAGGACGTGGACACAATTTAATTTTTCAATGCTCAATGTTTCAATGCGCGGTGACAGCGCCAAGCCGGAAAGCCGGTGCCGGCAATCCACTTATCCAGGCAGTCCGCAGGTCTTGCCACATTCGCCAGCCGTTTCCCGATCAAAGCTCCTTGGGAGCACCCACCGCCACGACAGGACCCTGTGCCGTTCCGGTTGGGGAGCCGCCCTTCTGCTCGATGGAAATGGCAAGCAGCCCTCCAGCTTCGAGGATGGCCCTCTGCTCCTCGGTCAGATCGACAGTCGCCTTGCCCGATGGCACAACGCCGAGGGAAACGGTTTCCTTGTCAGGCTCGACGAGCCAGAGTTCGTAATCCTGTTCAGGTGCGATCTGACCGGAAACCACCGTCATGCGGACCTTTTGCGTGCCCTGCTCGTGAACCGCAAGAAAACGGTAATCGGTTTCGCCTGATTCAAGCGAAACTACCTGAAGAGCCGGCTCACGGTTGATGACGTCTTCAAGGTCTGCCCTTGCCTGAACCAGCAGTGCCTCGCTCTCGGCTACCTTGAGTTCGGCGCTGGCCAGTTCTGCTTCCAGCGTGCCGAGCCGTTCGCTGCTCGCCTCGAGTTCGCCCTGAAGTGTCGCGACCAGTTCCCGGTTCTGCAACAGATCCTGCTCAAGGCTGGCAGCTCGTTCACGGGATTCGACAATCTCGTTTTCAAGGCTTGTCAATTGTTCACCACGTGAGGCGAACTCACTTTCAAGGTCGGCCAGTTGCTGGCCGCGCGAGGCGATTTCACCCTCAAACGCCTTGAGCTGGCTTTCGCTTTCCTGCGCGGATTCGACAGCCGTCGCCAGTTGCGAGCGGGAATTGGTCAGGTCCTCGTTGAGCCGTACCGAATAGACGCCAAGGGCAATGGCAGCGGCTGTCCCGGCAATCCCGATCCCGCGCCAGAATCCAAGCGCAGTCCACATGCCGCCCTGAGCGGCACTGGCTGCTGTCGTGGAAGAAAACAGCCGTTCGTCAATGCGCGCCTTGACGGAGGCAGGCACCTTCATGGAACCGTATTCGTCATTCAGGCCATGCAATCGGTTTTCCCACCGCGTGCGGGCTTCGGCCACATCGGTAACACTCGCAGCAAGTGACTCGAACTGGCGCCGCTCTCCAGCGTCGAGCACGCCGACAACGTATTCGCCTGCCAGCGTTTCCAACTCCTGTGGCTCGGGGGTATTGTCGGCCATGATCTTCACGCACTCCCAGTCAGACCAGCTTGCAGCCCGTATTCAGGCATTGTCCAGACAGTCCTTCAAACTCATCAGGCTGCGCCGCAGCCAGGTCCTCATTGTGTTGAGCGGAATCGAATATCGGTCCGCCAGTTCCTGGTAGCTGTAGCCCTCGACATAGGCCGATACGACAGCTTCCGCCTTTTGGGGCTCCAGCTCCTCAAGGCATGTTTCAATCCGGTCTCTTTCACTGGAAGCAATCGAGGCCTGTTCCGGTGTCGGGTCACCGCTTTTGAGGTCATGATGATCCTCAAGATCATCATGGACCCGCTTGTTGGCCCGTATCACGTCTATCGCGTGATTGCGGGCAATCGTGATCAGCCAGGCCATTGGCGCCTGGCTTCCGGCGCGGTAACTGGAGGAACGCTGCCAGATCTTGATGAAGACCTCCTGCAGGGCATCTTCTGCCAACGCGCTGTCCTTCAGTATACGCACCAGAACTGCAAAGAGTTTCGGGCTTGCCGCCAGATAAAGCTTGTCAAACGCCTTGCGGTCGGACATGGCAACGCGGGCGATCAGCGGTTCAAAATCTGTTTCAGACATTCTTGTTCCAGATACCTCTTTGGCACGGACTATCAAGGCATGCGGGAAATATCCTGCGCAAGCGCCCCTGCTTGTGATTGCCCATTTTGACCACAGGCGCTAAACAGGTGCAAGCATTTGAAATGCCGCATCCCAAAGGGACGGCACGGCAGTCCGCCACCAGCCTTTCAGCGTGGTTGGGCCGGCATCAGAAACGGGCAGGCAATGGAATTCAACGACTTGAGTGAACCTGAAAAGCAGGCAAGGCTGCTCTCCAAAGCCTTGCCCTACATGCAGAAATACGAAAACCGCACAGTGGTGGTCAAATATGGCGGCCATGCCATGGGCGATCCGGAGCTTGGCCGAGCGTTTGCCCGCGACATCGCACTCCTGAAGCAATCCGGCATCAATCCGATCGTCGTGCATGGCGGCGGTCCACAGATTGCCCAGATGCTTGAAAGGATGAACATCGAATCGCGCTTCGAGGGCGGTTTGCGCGTAACCGATGAAAAGACGATGGAAATCGTCGAAATGGTGCTGGCAGGGTCGATCAACAAGGAAATCGTTGCCATGATCAATGCCGAGGGCGAATGGGCCATCGGATTGTGCGGCAAGGACGGCAACATGGCGTTTGCCAGGAAAGCCACCAAGACCGTGAAGGATCCTGATTCGAATATCGAGAAGGTTCTGGACCTGGGGTTTGTCGGGGAAATCGTCGAGGTTGACCGCACGCTTCTCGACCTACTTGCCAAATCGGAAATGATCCCCGTCATCGCGCCGGTCTCGCCGGGCCGCGACGGCCATACCTACAACATCAATGCCGATACGTTTGCGGGTGCGATTGCCGGTGCACTTGGTGCCAAGCGGCTGCTCTATCTTACCGATGTGCCCGGCGTCATGAACAAGAACAAGGAATTCCAGGAAAAACTGACCATCGATCAATGCAACGAGATGATTGCCGACGGCACGATATCCGGCGGCATGATCCCGAAAGTGGAAAACTGCATCGAGGCACTTCAGCGCGGCGTTGAAGGCGTGGTCATTCTCAATGGCAAGACCCCGCATGCGGTCCTGCTGGAACTGTTCACCGAACACGGCGCGGGAACGCTGATCGTTCGCAAATAGACCGCTGTACAATCAGAGGCAGCTCCATGACCATCGTGATACATCACAACCCCGAATGCGGGACATCGCGCAACGCGCTCGAAATCATCCGGAATTTTTCAGGTGAACCGGTGATCATCGAATACCTTCAGACCGGCTGGACCAAGGAGCAATTGCTTGGATTGTTTGCGGCCGCAGACCTGACACCCCGCAGTGCGCTGCGGGTTTCGAAGTCTCCTGCCGAGGAGCTCGGTCTTACCGATCCAGCGGTAAGCGACGAGGCGATTCTTGATGCCATGATCGCCCATCCGGTATTGGTCAACCGGCCGATCGTATGTTCGCCAATGGGTGTTGCGCTTTGCCGCCCTTCGGAGAAAGTTTTTGATCTTCTCGATGTTGCTCCGGGAACAAGCTACACGAAAGAAGACGGCGAAGTGGTGGTTGCGCCATGAGCGAGCAGGCTCTCGAGGACATGCCGAACCTTTCGCCGGGTGACCTCCATCCCATTGATGTAGAGCAGCTGGCAGTGCCAGGCGAACCGACCCACAAGCCGCGGGTCCTGATGTTGTACGGTTCGCTACGCAAGACGGCCTATTCGCGCCTGTTGAGCGAGGAAGCGGGCCGGGTGCTCACGCATTTGGGCGCGGAAGTGCGTTTCTTCAATCCTGCAGGCCTTCCCCTTGTGGACGATACCAATAACCAGCATGAAAAGGTGCAGGAATTGCGGGAATTGTCCCTGTGGTCGGAAGCCCATGTCTGGTGCTCGCCCGAACGCCATGGTGCCATGACCGGCGTCATGAAGACCCAGATCGACTGGCTGCCACTGGCACCCATCGGCGGCGTCCGCCCGACACAGGGACGCACGCTCGCGCTCATGCAGGTGTGCGGCGGCTCACAGACCTTCAACACGGTCAACCAGATGCGCATTCTGGGGCGCTGGATGCGGATGATTACCATTCCCAACCAGTCCTCGGTGCCCAAGGCATTCCTGGAATTCGAAAAAGACCGCATGAAACCCTCCCCCTTCTACAACCGCATGATCGATGTGATGGAGGAATTGATGAAGTTCACCATCCTGACGCGTGGGCGCTCAGCTTATCTGGTGGACCGCTATTCCGAGCGGGTGGAAAGTGCCGAGGAATTGTCCCGGCGGGTCAACATGAAGTCGATCTGAGACCGTAATCTGTTACTGTATGCCCAGAACGAGAGTCACGATGCCCGCCACGATAAGCGCGCAGCCAAACAGCTCCCGGCCAGATACTTTCTCGCGAAAAATGAAAATGGTCGAGAAATAGGTGAACAGCATTTCGACCTGCGCCAGCGCCTTGATGATCGCGGCCGACTGAAGCGTGAAGCCGATGAACCAGCCGAAGGAAGCGGTGGCTCCTGCCGCGCCTGCAAGCAGGCCCCATCGCCATGATCCTGCTATTCTGCCAATCTCGGCGCGATCGAAGACGAGCATGTAAACAAACAGGGCAATTGACTGCAGGGTAATGGTTGTCAGCAGGGTCGTTCCTGCCTGCATCAGGAAATTGGGCTCGGCCATCCCCTCGCCGAGCGCAAGCGATGCCCCCCTGTAGGAGGTTGCCGAAAGGCCAAAACAGGCCCCTGCGGCCAATCCGTTCAGGGCGCCTGGTGATTTTGAGGCGGCAAGCAAGCCGGCAAGGCCAAGGGAGGATTTTGCCAGCGCAAGGATTATGACACCGGCAACCGTCAGCGCGATGGCCGCCATTCCCGAGGTGGAAAGCGTGTCACCAAGGAGTACAAAGCCGATAATCGCTGCCTGGATAGTCTCGGTGCGCGAATAGGCAGTGCCGACAGTGAAACTGTCGTGGACAAAAGCCCGCAACAGGAAGGCCTGCGCAATGATCTGCATAAAGGAGGCAACAATCACCCACAGCCAGAACGACATGTTGGTTGCGGGTATGTTCCAGCCCAGTGCGAAATGCATGATCGTAACGAAAAGGGCGGCGAAGGGCAGGCCGAATCCGAACCGCACGAAGGTAGCACCAACGGTTTTCAGACGGCCCCTGAGATGGCGCTGCGTGGCCGAGCGCACATTCTGCATGAATGCAGCCGCAATCGAGACGGGGATCCAGATTTCCATGAAAGGGTAGTAGCCTGATATTCGAACCAGACCCCATTAGGCCCGATTGCCCAAAATTGCAAAGCCTGTCGTGGGTAGGCCCGATTGATTAACGCATGGGTTGCAATCAACCCTTTGTTGAGGATTTTGCGGTATCAGATCAGAGTGGAAAAGGTGGGGTCCATGACAAACAAGTGGCTGTTTTCGTTTCTAATCGGAACACTGGCAATGGTGGTATGTCTGGTGATGATCACCATCACGGTGCCGCTAATGGATGAACCATACCAGTCGTCGATGTTCATCAATGGCGTTCTTGGAAGCTATGGCGTGGGTTCGCCTGTTGCCTTCTACCTGCGACGGCAGGCAGACAAGCTGCGCAGGGCCAATGAAGAACTGGTGCTCACCCAGGAAGCCCTCACCAAGGCCCATGATGCGATGGCGCAAAAAGTGCGCATCGACCAGATGACCGGTTTCCTCAACCGCGAATACTTCTTCGAAGCCTATCTCTCCCATCATGGCCCGGCGCCTTCCCGGACCGGTTTGCCAAAACAGAACACACTGCTGATCATTGACGCTGACCACTTCAAGACAATCAATGACCGGTTTGGCCATCTCGCCGGGGACGCTGCACTGGAGTTGATTACTGGTGCCATCACGCGGTCGGTTCGCGGGCATGACGTTATCGGACGGATTGGCGGGGAGGAGTTCGGGGTATTGCTGCCCGATACGGATGCGAGGGAGGCGCTGATCGTGGCGGAACGGATACGCCGCAACGTCGAGGAACTGGAATTCGTTCCTGGCGGACAGGAAGGCCCGGTCAGATTGACCGTCTCGATTGGCGGAACCATGACCGGTTCCAGGGCAGATCTTTCAACTGCAATGGGCGTTGCGGACCGGAACCTTTATGCTGCCAAGGATGGCGGGCGCAACCGCGTCGTTCTCGACAAGGAACGGCCGCTGGCAGCCTGATCGCCAGAATGGGCAAATCAGCTGTTGGCAGGCGATTGCCGGTCTGGCGGGAGACGCCGCACAGCCCTATAGTCCGGGCATGAAAAACGGCTTTGAAAACATCACCGAATGGGTCTTCGACCTCGACAACACGTTGTATCCGCGGCACACGGACCTTTTCCGCCAGATCGACTGGAAGATGACCGACTATGTGGCCAGGCTGACAGGTCATTCGATGGAGGATGCGCGCAAGCTGCAGAAACAGCTCTACCGCGACCATGGCACGACGCTGAACGGCCTGATGAAGGAATACGGTATCGATCCGCACGAGTTTCTCGCTGATGTGCATGACATTGACTATGGCGAGGTGGAATACAATCCTGCCCTCGGCCAGTTGATCGCTTCCCTGCCCGGCCGAAAGCATATTTTCACCAATGGCGATGTCCGCCACGCGGAAAACACGATCCGTGCGCTTGGCATCGAGCCGATATTCGATGCCATGTTCGACATTGTTGCAGCTGATTTCGAACCCAAGCCGGCGCGCGGACCTTATGAGCGGTTCTTGAAAGCCCATGTGGTCCATCCACAGAAAGCTGCCATGTTCGAGGACATGCCGCGCAATCTGGAAGTTCCGAAGGATTTGGGCATGACTACCGTGTTGATCGTGCCGCGAGCGGGTTCAACACATGCGGCGGAAAGTTGGGAACTGGCTGGCGTTGACGCGCCGCACATCGATCATGTCACTGACCATATCGATGAATTCCTCGCCGACCTGCTTGAAGCGAAGGCGCATTCTCAAGGGGCATGATCCCTCAGCGATCGTGATTTACGCCCCAGCCGGACGTTTCCAGCACTTCGCCTTCAAAGACGAGTTCGCCCTTGCCGGCAAGATACTGTCCATCCTGGCCGTGATCCCGCCGGTCATTGCGGAGGCCGTCAATCATTTCAGGGTCATCTTGCCCGGCGACCGGACCCGTCTCGCTGATACTACGGAAACATTCGGCCAGTTCCTGCAGACGAAAAGTAAGAAGGGAGCCATTTACTGCTGATCTCCAGACACTTGATTTCCAGAAGGTATGGTCATGTTTCATGTTCGTCTCCGACGGAAAGGTTAACAACCGGTTAACCCGCAAGGAGGCGTGATTGTTCCAATACTTTCAGAAATATCTCAGGGGTATCTCAGGAGGCAAACAGCGTCCGGACACGGCAGAAAGCCGCGGCGTAATTACCGCCAGGCTGGCATTTCCAGCACTTCACCTTCAAAAACGAGTTCGCCTTTTCCGGCGAGTTCCTGGCCGGTGGGGCCTTTCGATTCATGCGTCACCCGGATGGCCGGTTTCGGCATGAAATCCTCCATGGCCCCGCGAACATGAACATGCACCTGAACATGTACTGGTACTGGCCGGGAAAGGATTGCAGGCTGCATGAAGGAACGCAGCATTTCAAAATCATGTCTCACGATAGCCTCCTGTCTTTACGCCCACATTGTTGCGCCGGTTGATCCGGCCGTTGATTACCAGCCGGTAAGCCCGGTCATTTTTTGGCGGGCAGTTCGAGCTGCCCTGTATTCAATCTTGTATGCGCGTTTCCAAACAGCAAATCACACCTGTTCACAAAGCATGCAGCCAAGATCAAGTCCGTGTGAAACGTCACAGACCTGCTTCCTCGTATGTTATGGTTGAAAGCCCGCCATTGCCTTCTGCCGGTCATGCCGGATGAGTTTGTTTGACGAGCGGGTCGAAGTTGAACCGCAAGCTCAATGCCAGCTGGGCACTTCCAGAACTTCACCCTCGAAGACGAGGGCACCGGAACCTGCCAGAAGCTGTCCGTCGCTTCCTGGGGCTGCGAACCTTGCTCCAAAGGCAAGCGAAGCGGAATCGCGGTTGAAGGGCTGCGGGCCCATCTTCACCGTCCTGGCTTTTTGTTCGTCGATATGTTTATCAAATGACGTTGCCATTTTTCCAATTCCCTGCCAATTGGCCCCGCTTTGCGCCCGGCCAAATTACCCTTTGCCAAACTACGCAGGCTTTCGGGTGATGCTGTATCCAGACGGTTTTCCTGTCCGGACACAAGTAACATAAGACGGAAAAAGTGTTAGGAATGTGTATTTTGACACACAACGTGATCGAATTTTATTTCTTTTTTAACACTTGTGGTTAGCGAGTTTTCTTAAATTCCTGTTCAATTTTACGGATCGCCCCTCGCGGCAGAATAAGGCGCAAACGTGTTTGGTTGGGCCACCAGGATCGCAAATTGCACATTTGCGGGAGGAATCACTGGCCCGACTTGCGCCCGGCTTGCATCTGATCGGCGGCTTATTGTGGCATTTTCAATCCGTAATGACGCACGATCAGGTCCCAGCCCTCGGCGGCAGTGTCGACAAAATGGAAAAGATCGAGATCCGACGGAGAAATGGTGCCCTGATCGGCCAGTTCCCCGAAGTTGATAACTCGGGTCCAGAATTCCTTGCCGAACAGCAGGAATGGCAACGGGTCCATGCGTTTGGTCTGGATAAGCGTCAGCGCCTCGAACATTTCATCCATCGTGCCAAAACCGCCCGGAAAGACTGCAATGGCCTTTGCGCGCATGAGAAAATGCATCTTGCGGATGGCAAAATAGTGAAAGTTGAAGCACAGGTCCGGCGTTACATATTCATTGGGTGCCTGCTCATGCGGCAGGACGATGTTAAGGCCGATCGAGGGGGCTCCAACATCATCTGCGCCGCGCGAGCCCGCCTCCATCACTCCGGGGCCACCGCCGGTCGTGACCACCATTTCCTTGTTGTAGGTAGTGGCCGAATAGAGCGAGGCCAGGCGGGCGAACTCGCGTGCTTCATCGTAGTATTTGGCGTTCGCCTCCAGGTTCTTCTTCTGGGTCCTGTTCTTGGCAGCCCAGGCTTCCTTGCCGGGTTCGGGAATGCGTGCTCCACCAAAGAGCACCACGGTAGATTCAATGCCGCGCTCGGTCAGGATCATTTCGGGCTTGAGCAGTTCCAGTTGGAGACGCACCGGCCGCAATTCCTCACGGCACAGGAAGTCCTTGTCATCGAAGGCAAGACGGTAGGCGGGCGCACGGGTTTGCGGCGTATCGGGAACCTTGTGGGCCTTCTCGATATCCTCGTGCGAGCGCACCAGCGCCTTGTAGTGCTTCGTTCTTTCGACAACCATCGATTTCTCCTGGATAATCCGATTTCCTGACGCAGGCAGACGCAGTTGCGCCGCGGGCGAATAATTGATTTAAGGCTGCAATTGGCATAGCTTGCCCGGCGATCAAAATGAAATATTCGGCATAAGGTTTAAGAATTGCCTGACAGGCGGGATTGCCGAACCGCTACACTTCCCCAATACCCAAATTATCAAGGAGACTGCCATGGCGGATGCCAACCACGCTGCGCTGGAACAGGTCATCGAGACCGCTTTCGATAATCGTGACAGTGTATCCATCGATACGAAAGGTGAAATTCGCGATGCCATCGAGACTGCGATGAACCTGCTGGACAGCGGCGCGGCGCGGGTGGCTTCACGCGGCGGGGATGGCAACTGGACGGTTCACCAGTGGCTCAAGAAGGCAGTCCTGCTGTCCTTCCGGCTCAACGACATGGAAGTGATCGAGGGCGGCAATGGCGGAGCCACCTGGTGGGACAAGGTGCCCTCGAAGTTCCAGGGCTGGGATGAAAACCGTTTCCGCGCGGCCGGTTTCCGCGCCGTGCCGGGTTCGATTGTCCGACGCGGATCCTTCATCGGCCGCAACGTTGTCCTGATGCCTTCCTTCGTCAACCTTGGTGCCTATGTCGATGAAGGCTCGATGGTGGATGGCTGGGCAACTGTCGGCTCCTGCGCCCAGATCGGCAAGCATGTCCATCTTTCGGGAGGCGTGGGGATTGGCGGCGTGCTGGAACCCCTTCAGGCCGGACCCACCATCATCGAGGATAATTGTTTCATCGGCGCACGTTCGGAAGTCGTGGAAGGCTGCATCGTGCGCGAGGGTTCAGTGCTCGGCATGGGCGTTTACATCGGCAAGTCCACCAAGATCGTCAATCGCGCAACCGGCGAAATCAGCTATGGCGAGGTTCCTCCCTATTCCGTCGTGGTGGCAGGGGCGATGCCTGGCAAGGCAATGCCGAATGGCGATCCTGGTCCATCCCTGTATTGTGCGGTGATCGTGAAGACCGTGGACGAGAAGACGCGCTCGAAAACCGGTATCAATGAATTGTTGCGCGACTGACCGATAACGGAGTGCATTTGGGTGGCCTATGACGCGCTAGACCCCGAGAAGATCATCTCAACTGCCAGCCGGCTGGAGCAGCGGATAAGGGAGCGGTTTCCCGATTCCGGGCTGGCAGGCGTCGCCAGTGAACTCGTGTCGATGGGCGGTGACATCTGCAAGCGTGCGGGCGAACTTGACCGCCCGATCTGGTGGATCAGGATATTTGTCGGCATGGTTACGCTGCTTGGCACGCTGACCTTTGTCTTCGTCGGCACCTTCTTCAACTTCAACAGGGTGGATGCGGACGGCTTCGATTTCGTGCAGGGCGTTGAGGCGGTGATCAACACGCTCGTCCTGATGGGCGTGGGATACATCACACTTTTCAAGTGGGAAGAGCGCCACAAGCGAGGCAAGGTTCTCGAGGGCATACACCGGTTGCGTTCGATCATTCATGTGATCGACATGCACCAGTTGACCAAGGACCCGATTACCCTTTCACCACATATCAGGCGGACCAGATCCTCGCCCAAACGCGAAATGAAACCCGAAGACCTGTCCCGCTATCTCGACTATTGCTCGGAAATGCTGGCGATCACCGGCAAATTGGCGGCGCTGTACGCACAAACGGTTCGCGACACCGAAGTGGTGGATGCCGTCAATGACATCGAGATGCTCGGCTCCAACCTGTCCAGGAAGATTTGGCAAAAGATCGTGCTTACAGAACCGCTGATCAATGCGCCAAAGAAGCTGCAATAGGAGCAGCCTCAAACAAACACAAAAAAGCCCCGGTTTGACCGAGGCTTTTTCGTTTCCTCCCGCT
>CAZIPH010000045.1:0-23477 GCA_964541115.1 uncultured Salaquimonas sp. | reverse complement strand
CGGTTGCGCTGGCCACCCGAAAGTGTGCCCACCTTCTGCTGCTGGTCGCCGCCCTTGAAGTTGAAAGACGAGCAATAGGCGCGCGAGTTCATCTCGTGCCTGCCGAGCTTGATGATATCGTTGCCGCCCGAAATCTCCTCCCAGACGGTCTTGTTGGGATTGAGCGCATCACGGCTCTGGTCGACATAGGAAAGGTCCACCGTTTCGCCGATCGTGATCTTGCCATTGTCGGGCTGTTCCTGTCCGGTGATCATGCGGAACAAGGTGGTCTTGCCCGCGCCGTTCGGCCCGATCACGCCGACAATGCCGCCGGGCGGCAGCTTGAAGTCGAGGCCATCTATCAGCAGCTTGTCGCCGTAAGCCTTTGAAATGTTTTCAGCATCGATCACCACATTGCCGAGGCGCTCGCCAACGGGAATGACGATTTGTGCATCGCCGGGCCGCCGGTCATTGGCCGACTTGACCAGTTCATCATAGGCCCGGATACGCGCCTTGGACTTGGTCTGGCGGGCCTTGGGCGAGGAGGAAATCCACTCGCTCTCGCGCGCGATTGCCTTCTGCCTTGCCGCCTCCTCGCGCCCTTCCTGGGCCATGCGCTTGGCCTTGGCTTGCAGATAGGCAGTGTAATTGCCCTCATAGGGAATGCCGCGCCCGCGGTCGAGTTCGAGGATCCAGCCCGTCACATTGTCAAGGAAGTAGCGGTCATGGGTGATCATCACCACGGAGCCGGGATATTCGCGCAGGTGCTTTTCCAGCCATGCAATGGTTTCCGCGTCGAGATGGTTTGTCGGTTCGTCAAGCAGCAGCAGGTCCGGCTGGGAAAGCAGCAGCTTGCACAGGGCAACGCGGCGGATTTCACCGCCCGAAAGATTGTCGACTGCCGCATCGCCTGGCGGGCAGCGCAGCGCATCCATCGCCATTTCGACTTGTGAATCGAGGTCCCAAAGGTTCTGGCTGTCGATCTCGTCCTGGAGCCTTGCCCCCTCTTCCGCCGTCTCGTCGGAATAGTTCATCATCAATTCGTTGTAGCGGTCGAGAATGGCCTTCTTGCCGGCCACCCCTTCCATGACGTTGTCGAGAACGTTCTTGGAAGTATCGAGATGCGGCTCCTGCGGCAGGTATCCGCAGGTCGCGCCATCAGCAAGCCAGGCTTCACCCTGGAACTCCTTGTCGAGACCGGCCATGATGCGCAGGACCGTCGACTTGCCCGCGCCGTTTGGACCCAGCACACCGATCTTCGCGTCCGGGTAGAAGGACAGGTGAACATTGTCGAGAACCTTCTTTGTCCCGTAGGATTTTGAAAGGCCCTGCATGTGATAAATGAATTGGCGCGCCATTGCCGCTTGCTCCGTCCGCATTTGAATGGGAAATTGTGCCCCATGTAGGGGATTTTGCCAGCCGGGGCAACGCCCGCAGGGAACCACAAGGCATACAAATGAACAACTGGAATTCGATCCAACGCATTGACAGTCCGACAGGCGCATCACTCGCCGTCCATGCACAGGCTGCAGACAGCAATCCCAAGGCCATCATCCACATCAATCACGGCATGGCCGAACACGCTGCCCGCTATGAGCGCTTCGCCAATGCACTGTCAGCCGCCGGCTATCACGTCATCGCCCATGATCATCGCGGCCACGGCCAGACCACCGCTCCCGATGCGCCGCTAGGCCTGTTCTCAAATTCTGATGGTGTTGAAAAGGTTCTCGCTGACTGCAAGGCGGTCAATCAACATGCCCGCACCAAATGGACCGGACTTCCGGTGATCTGGTTCGGTCACTCCATGGGCGGTATTATCGGCACCCTCTATTGCATCCGCCATGGCGATACGCTGGACGGTGCGATCTTGTGGAACTTCAATGTAGATGGGGGTGTTTTGGTGACGGCCCTGCGCACCATGCTAAAGATTGCCCGCGCCATGAAAGGTTCCGATGTGCCAAGCATGCTGGCCAACAAGCTGACCTTCGAGGACTGGAACAGGAAATTCAAACCCAACAGGACTGGTTTTGACTGGCTGTCACGCGATGAGGCCGAGGTCGACAAATATGTCGCCGACCCGCTTTGCGGCTTTCCCTGCACCAACGGGCTTTGGCTGGATGTCACCGCCATGGTCCAGGCGGGTGCCGACAATCTTGAACTGGCCAAAATCCGCAACGACCTGCCGGTCAATCTGCTTGGCGGCGGGGCAGATCCCTCAACCAATGGCGGCGCTGCCACGAAAAATCTTGCCGAGCGCATGAAGAAGACCGGCATGAGCGATGTTACCCTCACCGTGACGCCAGGCGCCCGGCACGAGACCCTCAACGAGATCAACCGCGAGGAAGCAACCGCGGATCTGATCAAATGGCTCGATAGGCGCTGGGGGTGAGTGGGCAAGCCGATCCGATGATCGCGATCACGGATCCTGCCACATCCAGCGACGCTGCTCCCAGATCTTCTCACCGATCAGGCAGTCATATCCCTCCTCTGCACCAGCATCACTTGCCTTGATGATACGGGCCTCTTCGCGGCGCGGCGGGGCAAGCCCTGCCAGTTCCAGGATCAGTTTCTGGCGCACCGCAGCGGGAAACTCCTCCCAGGTCAGAACCGGCAGCACGAAAGAAGCCGGTCCGCCGATAACGCAATTCTCATAATAGACATCGAGATTCTCCAGGTGAAACTGGCTGCCCGCTCCCTCGCGGGTCATCAGCGGCAGGCCATTGATAACCATGCCCCTGGCCAGGACATCGTCACGCGCCATCTCAACGGGAAGGCCCTGATTGTTTGGCCCATCGCCCGAAACATCGATGATCCGGCGGTTGGCAATGAAGTTGTTCGTCTCCAGTGAATTTGCTGCGAAGGTCAAACCTCCTGAAATCGAGGTCCGGCGCATGGAGGAATCAAAATGCGCTGTGAGCTTGGAAGCGAAGGCTTCAGCTTCCGCCGCGCTGCTGATCAATGTCCAGTCCACCACGATACGCTGGGAGTATTCGCCCGCCCATTCAACATACTGGATGGCGACCCGCCCCAGCAATCCGCTGGTGATGGCGGAAATGACATCAGCGCTGGCCAGCGCTTCGGCATAGCCGCGTCGCTGGATTTCCAACTCGTTCTGCGTCATCGAACGCGAGACATCGACAGCCAGCACGAGCTCTGCATCCACCTCGATCTGCTGGGACTGTGCGGGCAGGATGGCCGAAACCAGCAGAACAGGCGCGAACACCACACTTGCCAGCAAGCCGGGAACTTCGCCAGGCTTCGCTCTTGTCTTTCCTGTCAATTGCAGCATGCACTTCACCTGACCCTTTCCTGCAAAACACCGGTCCGCCGATATTCGCAATGGAGCCAAACAGTCCTGTTCCTTGCAACATGGTCACCCTACCACAAATGGCAATGCTGCGGGAACACGTTATCAATGGGAATCAGGTCGCTCGTGGCAGCGTCCCTGTTTACCGCGAATGCCCTTAATGGAACCGGTAAGCCAAATGTAAACCGGCTGCAGAAAATTTGGAAAGTCATTGCATTTGTCGGCTCTCCCCTGCTCCGTCAGAAGGCAAAAAACATCGATTATTCCGCAACGTAAGCAAAATACAATTTATTTACCAAGGATTTGGAAACAGCCTCATTTCGCTAAAATTCGAGACAAATCCTCGTCCGCGTTAAGGGATGTCTTAGGCGAAGCTGCTTAGATTGCCGAAAGAAGAACTCTTAGCAGGGGAACAAGGTGAGCGGAAAACTGGCCATCATGGCGGGCTTGGCAATCGTTTTCGGAACGACGTCCTATTACGCAGGCAATCAATATCTGGAGAACCAGACACAGGCACGCATCGACCAGCTTGGTTCGGGCCAGCCGGCGATCCAGCTCTCCAGCATTGTTGTCGCCAGTGAGCCGCTGCGTTTTGGCGAGGATGTAACCGAAGACAAGCTTCGCCTTGTGTCCTGGCCAAGTGACGCCCTGCCAGAAGGCGCATACACCTCGATCGAGGATGCGATCGGCAATGGCGAACGCAAGGCAATCAAGTCAATCGAACCCAATGAACCGGTTCTTACGGTCAAGTTGACGGGCGAGGATGGCCGCGCCGGCCTGGCAGGCATTATTGCAGAGGGCATGCGGGCCGTGACCATCCCTGTTGACCAGGTCAAGGGCGTCGGCGGTTTCGTCATGCCCGGTGACCGTGTCGATATC
The DNA here is from genome assembly GCA_964541115.1 of uncultured Salaquimonas sp. Taxonomy (GTDB): domain Bacteria; phylum Pseudomonadota; class Alphaproteobacteria; order Rhizobiales; family Rhizobiaceae; genus Salaquimonas. Next base: position 19,312 of record CAZIPH010000045.1, on the reverse strand, counting down.
GTCTTTACCCAGCGCGACCGCGCATCCGGCGAAAACACCGCCCGCATCATCATGGAAAAGATCAAGGTCCTTTCCGTTGACCAGCAGGCTGAAAGCCGGGCCGATGCGCCCATGGTTGCCAAGACCGTGACACTTGAAACAGATACCGAGGGCGCAAAGCGCCTTGCCCTGGCCAGCGAAATTGGCCGCCTGTCCCTGCTCCTGCGTGGAGCAGGCGATGAGGAATCCGTTGTCGGCGAGGAAATTTCTCTGGGCGGATCTGCCAATAGCGGCGAGGAAGGCGGTGACGTGCCGCCCCAGGCCGACCAGGGGAATGGGTTCCTTTCATTCCTCAATGGGGGAAAGGCGCAAAGCCGGGACACAACTATCCGCGTGGTCCGCGGCGACGAGGTAAGGGAAGCCGTCGTCCCGGTCCAGGAACAGCTTGATAAAGAGAAGGTCCGCTAACAGGACACCGAAGGGGAAGCCAAATGGCTAATTTGAAAACACTCGTTAGTTCGGCCGCGAGATCAGCAGGCCGCATCACAGCGCATACCGCGCTCGCAGCCTGTATCGGCTTGGCCGTTCTGGCCATGCCTTCCAGCCCGCTGATGGCAGAAGCAAGGGCCGATAATATCATCTCCATCGCCTCGTCGAGCCGCACACGTACCATCCAGGTACCGCTGGCCAAACCAACCACCTTCCGGACTGACGCTCCGTTTTCGGAGATCGTCGTGGGTGACCCGACGCTGGCAATCGTCACACCGCTGACTGACCAGTCCTTTTACATCGTCGGCGCCGCCAAGGGCGTGACCGGTATCGCCCTCTTCAACGAACAGCGCGAGCTTATCGGTTCGCTCGATGTCGAGATCGGTCCCGATGCCCGCAAGATCAACACTGAATTGCAGCAGGCACTGCGCGACACCGGCGTGAAGGCAGAAACCAGCAATGGAAATGTGGTCATTTCCGGCAAGGCGAAATCACCCAAGGCCGCCGAAAAGGCCCGCAAGATTGCCCAGAAATATGACGAGGAAGCCATCGACGCCGTGGAGGTTACTGCCTCTACCCAGGTTCAGCTTGAAGTACGTTTCATCGAGGCACAGCGCCGCAAGACCAAGGAACTGGGTATCGGCATCAGCTCCGACAAGGGCCGCCTGCAGACAAGGACCGGTGGTCTTGTCACCTCGACACTTACCAACTCGCTGATCAGCGGCACACTCCCTTTCGGCCAGATGATCGGAAACCTGATCTCGCATGGACACGAGGTCGACGTTCTCATCCAGGCACTCGAACAGAATGGCGTTGCCCGGCGCCTTGCCGAGCCGAACCTGGTGGCCCTTTCGGGCGATACAGCCAGCTTCCTGGCCGGTGGTGAATTCCCCTTCCCTGTCGCAGCCGATGAGGGCCGCGTAACCGTTGAATTCAAGAAGTTCGGCGTTGGCCTCGAATTCACCCCGACCGTGCTGGACAATGGCCTGATCAATCTTCAGATCGCACCGGAAGTCAGTGCCATCGACCCGACCTCATCAGTCGAATTCAACGATGTGCAGATACCCGGCCTTGTCGTGCGCCGTGCCAGCACGACAGTCGAATTGCGCGACGGTCAGAGCTTCGTCATGGCCGGCCTGTTGCAGTCAACTGCAAACTACGATGTACGCAAGTTTCCATGGCTCGGCGACCTGCCGATCCTCGGCCCGCTGTTTCGTTCAACATCCTACCGCAAGCAGGATACCGACCTCGTCATCATCGTGACGCCGCGTCTGGTCAAGCCGCTGGTGCCGGGTGTCAAGATCGCTTCACCGCTGGATGCAACAGCCCCGCCAAATGAAGTGGATCTGTTCATAGACGGCAAAACCGAAATCAGCCGCGCCCGCATGCGCACCATGGCCGAAACCGAGGCAGGCATTCTGCCGGCCGGCCACATTCTCGACTTTTGATCGGCGGACAAACCCATGAAAAACAGGCTTGCACTAACAACCAGCATGATCGCGCTCCTCGCGCTAGGTGGCTGCCAGCAATATCTCGATCGCAGTGATCTGATCAGCCCCTATGCGGGTGATGCCGTTGCCCGCAATGCATCCAACCAGACCATCGATCCCTGGCCGCACTACGTTTACGACACCAACATCCTGACCGATGGCGAGCGTCAGGCCGGCGCCATTCGCAAGTATCGCAAGCGCCACGACCCCAAGGAGTCGGTTGGAACCACGCAACTCGCGCCGGCTCCCACCCCATCCCAGTAATTTCATTTGCAGCCTAACGGGAAACAATAATGACAAGCCCAGACGCAAAACCGAAAATGAAGACAGTCCTGGTCTCCACGGACGCGGAATTTGTTGCCATGGCCAAGGGGGCCATCGCCGCCTCCGAGGAGCAGAAGCTTACCGTCATCTCCAAGCCCATAGTGGAACTGGCCGGCGAGGTGCGTGAGTTTGATTGCGCGGCGCTGATCCTCGACATTGATGCTTCCAGCGTTGCCGATTTCGAACAATTGCAGAAGATCCGCCGCATGGTGGGTAGCACCATGCCGATCATCGTGATCTCCTCGACCTTCACGCCTGCCGCCGCACGCATCCTCATCCAGTTGAAAGTCGCTGACTTTCTGGTCAAGCCGCTGCAGACTTCGGATTTTGTCCGGTCCGTCAACAACGCGTTGAAAACCGGCGAAGGCGACACACAGGTCGAGCCGCAATTTCTCTCCTTCATGCCTGCTTCAGGCGGAGTGGGAAATACCATTCTGGCGCTCGAGGCGGCTGCCATCCTGAACCGTCACGGCAAGAAACTTGGCCGCTCCACCTGCGTAGTTGACCTCAACTTCCAGCTTGGCTCCTGCGCCGAGTATCTCGACATCGAGCCGCGCTTCGACATCACCGAGATCGAGAATGCTCCCGAGCGGCTCGACCGGCAATTGCTCGACGTGATGCTTTCACGCCACGAAAGCGGCTTGTCGCTGATCGCCGCTCCAAACCAGCCCAGCGAGATGCGCACATTCAAACCCGCGCTTGTCGTGCGACTTCTCGATCTGGTTTCAGCCTATTTCGACTATGTAGTGATCGACCTGCCGCGTATCTGGTTTCCCTGGACCGACACGGTCCTCATGGGCTCGAACCGGGTCTTTGTGGTTGCCGACATGACCGTTCCCTCGATCCGCCACGCAAAGCGCATGCTTCAGGCGATCAAGGAAAAGGGCGGCCAGCAGATTGATCCGCGGGTCATCATCAACCGGATGGACAACCGCAAGAACGTTGCCGGCCTCAATGCCGGTGATGTGTCGGCTGCGCTTGGCGAATCCATGATCGGCTCGATCCCGAACAACTACATGCTGGTTCGCGATGCCGTCGACCGGGGCGTGCAGCTGGGCACAATCGAGGCCAACAACAATGTCACCGCCTCCCTTTCGAAAATTCTTCTCGCTGATGAGGCGGAAGGCCTGGAAGTGGAACAGTCCAGATCACTCCTGTCCTACGGCCGGAGTTTTCTCAAGCGCAAGGCAGGCTGAGGCAGATGACAAACCGTTTTTCAGCCCTTCAACCTGTCAACTTCGAGGATGACGTTTTCGCTGCGCCCTCGGCGCCGGCGCGTGTACCTTCCGCCCACAGGACGGAGGTAGAGAAAAAGCCGGCAGCAATTGTCACACCGGTGGCCGACCAGGTTTCGAGTGGTACGAGGCGCAAGGTCGTCGAAGCCAAGACACGCCTGCACCGCAAGATGCTGGACGAGTTCAACCTTGCTGCACTTGAGCAGATGCCGCGTGAGCAACTGATTGGCGAAATCCGCACATTCGTGACCGATTTCGTTTCTTCCGAACGCCTGGCGCTGAACAATGCCGAGCTTGACGAATTTGTCGGCACCATTGTTGATGAGCTCACAGGTCTCGGCCCGCTAGAGCCCCTGATGCGCAATCCGGACATATCCGACATTCTCATCAATGGCCCAAACAACTGCTATGCCGAGATCAGGGGCGTCCTGCAGCGCATCGAAATTCCTTTCCAGGATGAGACCCATCTCCTGCGCGTGGTCAACAAGATCGTCGCCGCCGTCGGCCGACGGATTGATGAATCCAATCCGATGTGCGATGCGCGCATGGCTGATGGCTCGCGCTTCAACGCCGCCATTCGACCCATTGCCATTGATGGCCCGCTGGTCTCGATCCGCAAATTTTCCAAAAACAAGCTGTCCCTCGACAAGCTGGTAGAGTTCAACGCCCTCGCCCCGCAAATGGCCGAGGTGCTGAAGCATGCCGTCAGTTCGCGCATGACCACCATCATCTCGGGCGGCACCGGTACCGGCAAGACAACGATGCTCAATGCGCTATCCGCCTATATCAGCCAGAGCGAGCGTATCATCACCATTGAGGATGCGGCCGAACTGGCCCTGCATGTTCCACACGTCGGTCGCATGGAGACGCGCCCGGCCAACAATGAAGGCAGCGGCGAAATCAAGCAGCGCGATCTCGTCAAGAACGCCCTGCGCATGCGGCCCGACCGGGTAATCCTCGGTGAGGTCCGCGGCGAGGAAGCATTCGACATGCTGCAGGCCATGAATACCGGCCATGAAGGATCGATGGCGACCATTCACTCCAACACGCCGCGCGATGCGATCTCACGCCTCGAACAGATGCTCGGCATGACCGGTATGCCGATGACCGTTCAATCCATCCGAAGCCAGATTTCAAGCGCTATCCACCTGATCGTCCAGTTGACGCGCCTGTCTGATGGCCAGCGCAAGATCACTTCCATCGCCGAGGTCACCGGCATGGAGGGCGACATCATCCAGATGCAGGAAATCTTCAAGTACCGGCGCACTGCCATGACCGAGGAAGGCAAGATCGTCGGCCATTTCGAGGCAACCGGCATTCGTCCCCGCTTCCTTGATCATCTGGTCGCCATGGGCATCGACCTGCCGGGCGATTTTTTCGAACCCGGCATCAAGTTGTCCTGATACCATGACCATCTCGCCCGCCATCGTCTTTTCAGTTTCGATCGCCCTTTGCGCCATTGTCCTGGCTGAGGCTGCCTATCTGCTTTTTGCCAACGGCAACAATGCAAAGAACCGCATCAACCGCCGCATGGAAGTCTCCAGCAAGAAGGACATCTCCCAAAAGGATGTGCTCGTTCAATTGCGCAAGGAGCGCGGCATGGACGAAAAGGGCGGCATGGTCCTGCCGCTCAGGCAATTCAACCAGTTGATCATCCAGGCCGGTTTCACCATCGGGCTGAGGAAATTTGCCGCCTATTATCTCATCTACGTGCTGATGATCTCCTTTGTCATCGCCGTGCTCACCCAGTCAATTTCCAGCCCGCTGATCGCGATGCCCATCACGGCCCTGTTCGGACCGGTTGTCTGGCTGAAGATGCGCAAGAACCGCAAGCTCGACAAATTCGGCAAGCAGTTGCCCGAAGCCATAGAACTGATCACGCGAAGCCTGAAGGCCGGTCACCCGGTGCCCGTCGCGCTAAGCATGGTTGCACGCGAAATGCCCGATCCCATCGGTTCTGAATTCGGAATGGTAGTCGACGAAGTCACCTATGGTTCAGACCTCGTTACCGCCCTCCTCGCCCTCTATGAGAGGGTTGGTCACCCCGACCTGCCCCTGCTGGTTTCATCGGTTTCCATCCAGTCGACGACCGGCGGCAATCTGCGCGAAATCCTCGACAGCCTTGCCAGGGTAATCCGCGACAGGCTGAAGATGAAAGCGAAGGTAAAGGCGATTTCCGCCGAGGGCCGCCTTTCCGCAATCTTTCTTTCAGCAATGCCCGTCCTGCTGTTCATTGTGCTGCTCTTGCTGCTGCCGGATTACTATGGCGGCATCTGGGACGAAAGCCTGACCTGGTACATGTTCGGCGGACTGGCATTCTGGTTGACCACAGGCAATCTGATGATCATGAAAATGGTGAGTTTCAAGGTATAGCCATGTCAGAAAACCTGATCACAGTTGACCCATTCCTGCTGGCGGCGATCTTTTCTAGCCTCGTCATGTTCGGCCTCATCTTCTATTTCTGGCAATCCAGAACGGAATCAAAGGCCCGCGAGGAAGTACGCAAGCGCCTCGATATCGAGCGTTCGGGCAGCCGCCTTGGCCTTGACGGCAAACCACTGACCACACAGGCGGCAAGTATCGTTGCCGGCCAGATGGCCAAACGCTCGGCCGGTTTTTATTCCCGGAAGGATCCCGAACAGAAAAAGAAGATGCAAATCCGCCTCATGCAGGCCGGCTATTCCGGTGCCAATGCATTGGGCTATTTCTTTGCTGCCCGCTTCCTGTCAGCGATAGGATTTTTTCTTGCCGCCATGGCAGCCATTTTCACCATGTTCAGCCATGAAAGTTCGACAAACCAGGCGCTGATCGTGTTGCTGGCGGTAACGGGCGGCTACTTCCTGCCCAACTTCATGCTCAATCAGCAGATCAAGAAGCGCCAGATCGCAAACCGCCAGGGTTTCCCCGATGTGCTCGACCTCATGGTCGTGTCCGCTGAAGCCGGTCTGACAACCGAGGCATCCATCGAACGTATCGCGAGCGAGATCAGGCGCACCCACCCCATCCTGAGTGAGCAGTTGCATCTTGCAGCAATCGAGATCCGTGCGGGCAAGCCGCTCGATGAATCGCTGCGGGCATTTGGCGAACGGGTCGGCCTCGACGAGGTCCAGGGTTTTGCCACCATGATCCAGCAATCCAAGGAACTGGGCACGAGCGTTTCTGACGCCCTGCGCGTATACAGTGACGAAATGCGCCACAAGCGCATGATGGCCGCCGAGGAAAAGGCCTATGCCCTGCCCGCCAAGCTCTCGATACCGGTAACCGCTTTCATCCTGCCTATCGTGATCGGCGTTGCGGTGGTCCCCACTGCAGTGCGGATGATGACCCAGTAGGTTCCATCGTTCCGTTTATCGGGAAACTTTCCTTTCGCATCAGGTGCCGCTTGTATACAGAGTGGGTTGGCGGGTGTTTTCCCCGCCTCCTGCCAGCCAGTTTTTCGGATCGATCGGGTGCCTTCAACAAGAACTGTTCCCCCAGCAGCCAATCTGCGTGCCATTGTGATGATGGTAACCGCGATGACCATCTTTGCGCTGGCGGACACCTGCATCCGCCTGGCGTCGCTTGCAGGGAACGGGGCTACCGCCGGTCAGTTCATCGTTTTTCAGTCCATTGCCGGGACGATCATGTTTACCTGGCTGCTACGCCGCCAGGGCGGACGTCTTACTCCGGCGCTTTTGAAAAACCGCAATGTCCACCTGCGGACCATTGGCGACCTTCTTGCAGCCGCCTGCATGGTCACCTCGCTTACCTTGCTGCCGGTAGGTACCGTTTCGGCGATCTTGCAGGTCCAGCCGCTGATGGTGACCATTGCGGCGGCCCTCATCCTGAAGGAAAGGGTTGGCATCAATCGCTGGAGCGCGGTGATCATCGGGCTCGTCGGCTGCATGATCATCATGCGCCCGGGAATGACAGGTTTTGAACCTGCCTCCCTTCTGGTGCTGCTTGGCGTGATCGGCCTGACCATGCGCGACATTTATACAAGGAAGCTGGAGGTGGAACATTCCTCCACTGCAGCCGTCCTTGTTGTCAGCATGACCCTCCTGCCGGTCGGCATCGCCCTGCACATGGCATTGGCAGGTTCACGACCGCTTTGGGAGATCGAGCAGCTTCCGCTGGTCTATGTCGTATTGGCTGGGACCCTTGCAATGTTCGGCTACTATGTGCTGGTGCTGGCAATGCGGATCGGTGAGATTTCAGCGGTCGCACCCTTCCGCTACTCCCGCCTGGTGGCGGCCTTTGCCATTGCCTGGCTGCTTCTGGGAGAAGTTCCCGACGCAATAACGATAGCCGGATCGGCAATTGTGGTTGCAGCGGGGATCATTGTCGCCCTGCGCGAGCGCCGCGCAAGACGCCTGGCAACCCTTTGATAACGATAGGATGAAAAGGCCGACTTAGTTCGAATTTTCCGCGTGGCCGTCACCGTCCGTTAAGCGTCTTGCGCTAGTATCACCCCATAACAAGAACGATAAAAATCGTAACGGGGAACAACATGAACAAGCTCGCACGCGCTGTGGCTTTTGCCGCAATTGCTGTCCTGCCGCTGACCGGCTGCAGCCAGACAGCAACCTCGACCCATGCTTCTGCATCGGCTGACCAGTCTTCCATGGTGTTCAACCGTGACGGCATTATCACGCACAGCCCGCAATCGGATCATTCAAGTCTGAAAGGCGATTCTTCGAAGCGTCTGCTTGAACTGGGCCGTGAAAATTTTGCCCTGCAGAATTACGGGCTTGCCGAACGCTATTTCCGCGAGGCAGTCGCCAATCGCACTGACAATGCCAGCGCATGGGCCGGCCTTGCCGCCTCCTATGACCAGCTCGGTAATTTCGAGGACGCAGACCGCGCCTACAAGGCACTGGTTGATCTCAAGGGCGATGATCCGCGCGTGCTCAACAATCTGGGTTATTCATACCTGTTGCGCGGCGACTACAAAAAGGCCCGCAGCTATTTCAACCGCGCCCAGCAGGCCAACCCCGGCCTCGAAGAAGTACAGGGCAATTTGCATCTGCTCTCCAAGGTTGCAGCATCCTGATTGGGCAGAATTACTCGATCCAGCCTGGCGACCTGCAAGGGCCGGCAGGCTCCGTTGCGATCACATAGTTGCGGTATTGACCCGCGCATGGCTGCAAGTGAAAACACAACCGCATGTTCGCCGCCCGGCAATCGTATCCTGCTTCCGGTAGCGTACCCCCCGTCCGACAGGCGAAGGTAAAGGCCCCGGCCCCACTTCCTCTCCGGCACGATAGACCGGTCTTCAAATGTTGTCAGTCTGAAAACCGGCACATGGGTCCTGACCACCGTTGCCTTGAAGTCGACCGGTCCGTTGGAACCTGCCTGGGTCGGCGACATTGTTCCCAAACAACTCACCGTTGCAACCATTGCGATATGTATCATTGCTGGAACGGTTGTTGATTTTCTGGTCATTTTTCGCCCGCTCGACGTTGCGTCGGGACGAAAAGGCAAGTTGCGTGCCACCTCTTAGCGATGCGTTAAGCACATCCGAGAATTCGGCAACAGCGCTCGCAATTACAAATCATTAACCGTGTCTCTCAACAATTATTCAACGGCTCTAACGTAAGGTCTCCTGTGACTGCGAAAGGGATTTGTACAGAAAGCAGGGGGTGCTTACCCAAATCCTTTCAAGCCTTCCTTTGGCGTCAAACAACAAAAAACGAAGAGTAAACAGGAGAATTACAACATGAAAATGCTCGCAAAAATCGCAGTCGTTGGCGCTCTGGCAGTTGTTCCTGCCCAGGCATTTGCAGCCACCGGCAACGTAGAATTCAATGGCACTGTAACCCACACCTGCACGATCACCGTTGACTCAAACGGTTCACTTGCAGCTGATGCAGGTTTCCAGACACTTTCCTCAACGATTGGCTCCGGCACCAACGGCACAGCCACAATCGTTGCAACAGGTAACGGCTTCGACATTTCTGTCGACACGCCTACCCTCTCCAAGCCAGCCGCAGACGCCTCATCCGAGACCCTGACTGCTGCCTACTCGACTTCCGGTGCGACTTCCGTTTCTGGCACTGATTCAGGTGCTGCAAACGATCTCAGCAACGGAACAACCAATGTCTCCATCGACATGGCTGCAACCAAGAGCGGTTCAGACGTATTCGAAGCCGGTTCATACACCGGAACGGTCGTACTGCGCTGCGAATAAACCCACGTGTTAGAAAGGCACAGACACAACATGAAACTGTTTAATTCTGATCTCCTGAAGACGATTACTCTTGCTTCGTTTTTTGGCTGTGCCTTTGCCACCTCGCTGCTGCCTTCCGAGGCAGCGGCGCAGGCGATGTCTCCCATGCGGGGACAGGTAAAAAGTTTTACCGATAGTTTTGCGTTGAAGGTTTATCCGGCGAATCCATACAAGCATCGAATTCGCGTTGAAGTGAAGGTCTACGACCAGGACTTCCGCGAAGTAAAGGAGGCCCGTGTTTCACCGGCCAATTTCACGCTCGGTGGCAATTCGGACAGACAGGTGACTGTCATGATCCCGTTCGCTCAAGCCAACACTCGCAAAGTTCGCGTCTGCACTGAATCAATCCCGTTCCCGGGACAGGGCACAACAAAAACAAATATAAAGGCGCAAATATGTGGGAAGTTTCTTGGGGAGCGCGTAAACTAGGTCTGGCAACCACGTTCCTGGCACTGGTCTTCGTAGGTACGAAGGCTCATGCCGAAACGAATTACATCAACCAGAACATTTCCGGTTTTAACCTGCCTGGCGTCAGCCTTCCAAACGGATCTGACGAGGTCAGGGCAGCTGATGGCACCACCTGCCGTTCCGCAGTCGGTGGAAACGGAGCCTACCTTGACGTGGGCGTTATCGGAAACCCGGAAATGGCTGCGAACGAAGCCAGTTTCTCAACCTATGGACGGCTGGTTGTTCCTCTGGGCAAGACGCCCAGACGTGTCGATTGTACAAGGCTCTACGACCTTGAGATCCAGCGTCTGGAGATGGAGCTCAAACTCGCACAAATGGGGCTTGCACAGGGCATTTCACCCGTCATGGAAGCAACCAGCACCCAGGACGGTAGCATACCCGAAGTGGAAGCTGCCTGGGTTGAGGATGGCTGGACCAAGGACGGACTCGAGGAAAACTGATGCGTGACGTACAGGTGCACGATTGGCAGGCCGAAAAGGGGGAACCACCACGTTTTGTTCTCTCTCCGGCCTTTCGTGCGCTTGCTTTCAGCCTGGTGCTGGGTGTTGCCTGGCTTCAGACGCCTGCCTCGCACGCGCAGGAAGATATGGAAGTGAAGACGCGCGACGAGATCATCGAGGAGGCAATCAAGGCTCCGACCAAAGATTTCGAGACCAATGCAAGAGGAAACAACAGGCAGTATTGCGAAATCATCGTGAACGAGAGCGGTGAGATTCATCCAAGGCCGGGCACAAACACATTGTCCTCGCTCTATGCCGGTGGCCGCGCGGGCCGGGCCCAGGTTCTGGCAACAAATTCCAGCTTTCGCATCAGCATCGACCCGCCATTGGGCTTTCGTCTTGCACCTCCAAATGGCAATGACGGCGCAATCTTCACCACATCCTATTCGGCAAGCGGAGCAACAAACTTCTCCAATCAGCCGGGGATCATTGCCCAGCGTATCAAGCGGGGCGTCACCAATATCGAGGCACACCTGACCGCAGACAGGGGACAAAGTCCCTTTCCGGCAGGCCAGTATAGCGCGGAAATTGTAATGCGTTGTGAGTAAAGGGCGAACTTATGGGGTCATTGAAGCAGTTCGGATTTTGGGGAAGATCCGAACAACACAAAAAAAACGGTCAAGCTGATTGCTTGCAAACAAGGACGGCAAGGCGCTGCCCTGGCGCGGGCATTGCAGCCATTTGCATCGTCGCACTGGCAGGCAGCATGATTGCGCCCCCTGCCCTGGCAGCGCAGAATGGCGTGTTCTTCGGTGCAAACCTGACCTACAACAATGCCTGTGTCATCATTGTCCAGCAGGACGGAACGATGGTTCAGAACGGCAATGCCACAGTCCTGAGTTCGAAGTTCCCGGGCGGCATTGCCGGTATCGCCGATGTTTATTCGCTGTCGCGATACTATGTGACGGTGGACGCACCCGGCTTTTTCACGACGCCACCCAATGCCAGTTTCGGAACCGTCTTCAGCACCCTGTTTTCAGGCCAGAGCATTTTCCGGGGCCGCACATTTGCCGAGCAGCCAGGTACCAGTGCCGTACAGTTGAACAACGGCTACAGCATCACCCGTTTGACAGTCAATCTGGACGCAAGCCGACCATCAGGCTTTCCGGCAGGAGACTATACGGCCTATACAACGGTCCGTTGCGAGCCGTAGGTAATATCCGGCAAAACATTTCAGAAGATTCTCAGACCGGCCGTCGGCCGATATCGTCAACTCGCCTTGTCTGCAGGCAAGACAACCTTTTCAAGGATCTGTGTCCAGTTCATTGTACCATTGCCGATCTGTTCCTTGACCGTGACACCCAGTTCGGGCGCGAACCAGACGAAATGGGTCATGCCGCTGGGCATTTCCCTTGCGACCGGCAGCCTGACCTTCACGGTCTCGAACTCGCCCGCCGGCAATTTGATGGTCTCGTTGGAAACCACCTGGACTACGCCGCCACCCTTGAACTGCTTTTCCTGGCGATGGTCATAGGAGCGCCAGGCCGATACCCATTTGTCGCCCGGTTTCATGGGGAAACGATAACGCTCCTCGACAGGATTGTAGGACAGCATCGGCTTGTTGCCGGCATCACGATAACCCTTTAACGCAAAATTCCCGGCCTTGTAATAAGCGGTGACTTTTTCACCCATGCCGGAAATGGCGGTCATTTTCAGATATTCTTCATCGGCAACATTCACGATGCCATCCACCCGATAGGTGATCATTGGTGGAAGGGAGTTCCAGTTGTTGCGGAAAGTGAGGATTGTGCCGGGTTCTGGCGGTACATAGCCATCCCCGTCGGCCTTTCCTTGTGGGTCAGCCACATTCACAGCCACAGTTTCATTGTCGCCTGACCCCGCAGCGACCTCATCCCTCGTGCCTTCAATCGCCTCAGCGCTTTCCGGCTGCACTGTTTGACTTGCCGGCGCTTCCGTTGATGCTGTTACCAGGCTCTTGTCTGTTTCGGTCTGGCAACCAGAAACAACAAGGGATGTCAGCAAAAAGGTTGCGAGGGTTGGCAAGGATAACCGCATGAGACTTTCCATATTGGCTGTCACAAACTACCATTTGCTTCGTTAACAAGCTCTTTACGAATTCCTGCCTTCCAGGTCGCGGGAATCGCGGTCCCATGCGGTACATGTCCCCGAGAAGATTGCCGAAAATGAGACTTCGGTTCGCACTCAATTGCCCGGGCAGCCCCTGCCAAAGGTTACCAAATCCTCAACAGCGAACCTCCAAATTAACCACCTGTGTGAACGGGAAGGTAATCGCTTGATGCTAACTTAGCGTCAAATCTGTGCAAACCATGGAAGCAGGCCATGAATAAATCCATGAATAAATCATTGAATAAATTCTTTAAGTCCGACGCTGGCAATTTCGCCATCACGCTCGGCCTTACCCTGACACCCATCATGATGTCAGTTGGTGCGGCTGCGGATTATTCCGGCTTCAAGCGACTTGAAAACCGCATGATCATATCGGCTGAGACTGCCATGCTGGCAGCCTCCAAGCACGTCGTGCGTTTGCGCGAGCAGGATTTCGCTGCCAACAACCAGTATGACCTGACCAACGAAGAGATCGTTGAAGAGCTGGATTCGGTCTTCAAGCCTTTCTTCGAGGCAAACTTCGCTGCCGGGGGCTACGACCTCCAGGAAGACCAGTACTTCCTCGAATACATCGAGGCGGACAACAACACCAAGGTTCGCATCACGGTAAATTATGACACTGCCGTCATGAGAGCATTCGGGATCAGCACCCTTCAGGCCACGAAGGACATGATCATCAACCTGAAGGTCCAGCCGCGCAACTACGTCATCGATATCGTAATGTGCATTGACGCCACCGGCTCGATGCAGAACACCCTGACGGCTGTCCAGAACAACGCGATGACCTTCAATGCTGACCTGCGCGAGGAACTCGGTGTCGGCGCTGCCAGCGAGAAGGTGAAGATCCGCGTTCGACCGATCTTCTATCGCGACTGGGAAGAGGGCCGGGACTACCAGAATGCTATGGTAACCTACAACGCACAGCTCCAGGTCTACAATGATGCGCTGGACGCCTACGAGTCCGGTACGCCCACTGCAGGCCTGCCGACCCATGTGCGCAACCAGTTGACGAACGAATGGAACAGGAGCAGCTGGTATTACTGGGATGGCAACCGTTACCAGCGCTCACGGTACTGGTGGCAGCCCAGAACCCACAAACGCGTCAGATACGAAGGTACCTGGTATTACTTCCAGAACGCATCCGAGCTCAATGCCTGGATTCTCAGCTTTGGCGGCGCTCCCTCCCACCCTGGTGAGCCCCCGGTCAAGCCGGTCAATCACGGCCTCAACATGTATGACGATTTCATCGATCTCGATCCGCATTCAAGCGAGACGGAAGATCGCGACGACCGTAACCAGGAACTGACCGCATTCCTCAGTTCGACCCATGCCTTTGGCGGTCATGATTGGCCCGAAGCCGCAGGTGCCTGTCTCAACGAGGCAATCCGCTCCGACTGGTATGACACCCAGTCAGCTGAATCGAGGCTCTATTTCAAGGTGCCACCGGCTGATGTGATCATTTCCGAAAACGATCCGGTACCTGTCCAGAGCTACACCAAGATCACGACCATTCCGGTTGTCGTCTTCTGGTCCGATGCGACGATCAACTCCTATCAGTTGAGCCGCGACTGGCTGTCCTCAACCACGCCCACCTCGAATACGACATTCGAATCGCTGTGGAACGGTAACAAGCCGAGCGCTGACCCGTGGCCGCCGCACATGCCTCCGTCAACGAGTGTGGGCACGAAACTGATCGACAGCCGCTATCGCATGATGATCCGTTTTGGTCCGTCCAGCGCATCAGGCTTCAATACCTGGGCTACCTGGAACAAGGTGTACTATGGCGGCAGCCTGTCGACCGGCAACAATGAGGCCGTCAAGGTGATTGCCAAGAAGATCCTTGAAGCCATTCCGGATCTGCTGCGCGTCGGTTCCTGACCGCACATCAAGACAAATACAAACACCCGCTCCGGCACAGCCGGGGCGGGTTTTTTCATGCCTGTTTGGGATACTGCCTTGGCTTGCGCGCTGCCATGGCAACGCTCACAACAACGATCGCCATTCCTGCAAGCTGAACAAGGCCAAGCGTCTCGCCGAACAGGAAGTAGGCGATGATCGCGGTAAAAACCGGCACAAGATAAAACAGTGATGCGGTCTGCGCTGCGCTGTCACGGCGAATGAGAAACATCAGGAGCGACACGGCCCCCAGAGAAAGCACCAGCACCAGCCAGGCCATCGCGAAAATGAATTCTCCGGTCCACTCAACCTCACGGCTTTCAAACAGGAAGGACAGCAGAGCCAGCGGCACCAGTGCGCCGAGATACTGACCGGCTGCCCCTGCCCTAAGATCGGCAATCGAAACGAACCGTTTCTGGTAGACCGACCCCACGGAAATGGCGATTACCGCGAAAAAACACGATGAGACGGTAACAAGGTTGATACCCTGGTCCTGCGTGGCCATGGTCAGTCGCGGAGAAAGAACCAGCACCACCCCGCCCAGGGCCGCAATGAAGGCAATCACCTGTCTGCGGCTGACACGCTCGTTCAGCATGGCCCAGGCAATGATCGCGGTCAGCAGGGGTTGCACCGCCACGATCAGCGATGAAATTCCCGCCGACATGCCCTTGCTAATGGCAAAGAAGATCGCGCCCAGATAACAGGCATGGATCAGCATTCCGGCAATCATGGAGTGGCCGATGGTTCTCATGTCAGGCTTTTGGCGGACAAACAACCATACGATCGGCAAGAGTATCGCCAGCGTGATCAGCATCCGGATCGCAAGGAAGGTGAAGGGCTCGGCATAGGGCATGCCGAACTTGGCACCAATGAAACCTGTCGACCACAGGATGACGAAAATGACCGGAATAACACGGATAAGCAGTTGCATGATGCCTGAATTCTGTAACGAAGCGCTCGGGCGCGGGAATGCCACATTCCCCCTTGCAACGCCATCCCGCAATCCCGCCATTCGGGACAGCACAGTTTTGTGTTGCCAACCGGACCGATTTAATGCGGGAAATGCCGTTTTTGGACTTGGCCAGGCTCTTCGGCCTGCGTAATGCGGTAGCAGCCAGGGAGTTCACCAACATGCTCGATCATTTGATCATTTCACCGACCGATGAAGCGCTGAAGGCGCGCATCTGCGAGGCCATTGACAACAAGACCAAGCCACCCGGATCGCTCGGCCGTATCGAGGAGCTGGCCCTCAAGATGGCGCTTTGCCAGAATACGCTGGAGCCTGCTGCAGGTCCTGCCCGGCTTTTCATCTTTGCCGCCGATCACGGCTTGACGGCAGAGGGCGTATCCGCCTGGCCAAGCGAAGTGACGACCCAGATGGTGCTTAATTTCCTGGCGGGCGGTGCTGCTGCCAATGTCTTTGCCAGAACCAATGGCGTTGAAATCACCGTCGTCGATGCCGGTGTCATAGGCGAATTGCCGGACCATGAAAACCTGGCCCGCGCAGGGATCCGCAAGGGCACCGCCAATGCCATGCACACCGATGCCCTGACAGCAGACGAACTGGAACAGGCGCTCGCCTATGGCGCTTCCCTGGCAATCAAGGCGGCAAAGTCCGGTACGAGAACCATCCTTCTGGGCGAAATGGGGATCGGCAACACGTCCAGTGCTTCACTGCTTGCTCATGCTATCCACGGCATCGACCTGGAAATACTGACTGGTCCGGGCGCGGGCCTCGACGCCGCAGGCGTCAACCGCAAGGCCGATATCCTGAAAAGGGTCGCCACTCGTAGAGCCGGCCCGCTCGATGCCCGCACCGCACTGGCAACCTATGGCGGCCTCGAAATCGCCTGCATTGCCGGGGCGCTCATCGGCGCGGCAAGTGCCGGTGTGATCGTGCTCATCGACGGATTCATTGCCAGTGCCGGCGCGATGTGCGCCCTTACCGCCCGGCCGGAAGCGGCCGCCTATACCGTCTTCTCCCATCGCTCGAAGGAACCCGGCCACCGCGCCATGCTCGAGGCCATCGGCGCTGATCCGCTGATCGATCTCGACCTGCGTCTTGGCGAGGGCACTGGCGCGCTGCTTGCCTATCCGCTCTTGAAAAATGCCTGCGCAATGCTCAATGAAATGGCGACCTTTGAAAGTGCCGGTGTTTCAGGCAAGGATGAAGGCTGAACAGTTTCAGGAGAACATGCCGTGAAAGCGCTGACAGACAGACCGGTGGAAAGACTGGTTTTCACCCTGCGCTTTTTCACGCGCCTGCCCATCCCCGGCAATACCGGCCATGAGGGCGACCTTGCGAAAAACGCCATCTGGTTTCCCCTGGCCGGACTTGTCGTTGGCCTGATAACCGGTATCGTCTGGTGGGCTGGAATGCAGTTTTTCCCGCCAATGGTCGCGGCGGGCCTCGCCCTTGCAGCCGGCCTGCTGGTCACCGGCGCGCTGCACGAAGACGGTTTTGCCGACTGCGCCGACGGGCTGGGCGGCGGCTTTACCCGCGAGCGGGCGCTGGAAATCATGCGCGACAGCCGGATCGGTGCCTATGGCACCATCGCCCTCATCGTCTCGATCGGCCTGCGCTGGGCGGCCCTTGCCTCCCTTGCGGTCTGGTCCGGCCTGCTGGCGCTACTTCTGGCCCATGCGGTTTCACGGGCGGTAATCGCGCTACCCATCGCGACCAGCCGCTATGCCCGCAAGGAGGGCCTTGGCACAACGGTTTCCTCGGGTGTCGACCAAACGACCATGCTAATTGTATGCGCAATTGCGGCATTGATTGGCCTGCTGCTTGCAGGTTTTGCCGGACTTTTCGCCGTGTTCCTCGCTTTTGTCGCGGGCTGGCTGTTCCTCAAGCGGCTGGAGGCCCGCCTCGGCGGATATACCGGCGACGGGCTGGGCGCCATCCAGCAGATCGCCGAAATCACCGTCCTAATCATACTTGCCGGATTTGCCGCATGATCTTTCTTCGCCACCCCACTCCCGAAGTCGAACCCGGCATCTGTTACGGTCGCATGGATCTGGAGATCGCGATGATCGGTCATGACCAGATTGCCGAAGCCCTGAAAAGCACGCCAAAGGCCACCCGCATTGTCGCCAGCCCGGCCCGCCGCTGCCGCAAGCTTGCCGAAAGCCTTGCCGGGCGCGACGGGCTGGAACTGCGTTTCGATGAACGCTTGTGGGAAATGCACATGGGCGCTTGGGAAGGCCTTGCCTGGAAGGACATCGACCAGACCCACTCCGAGGCCTGGCTTAAGGACCCGGTCAACAATGCAACGCCCAATGGCGAGAGCTTTGCGCTTCTCCAGGCGCGGGTCAGAGCGGCCATAAGCGAACTCAATGACGATCAGGCAATGACCACGCTGGTGGTCTGTCATGCCGGCCCCATTCGCGCGACCCAGATGGACTGGCAGTGCATTACCTTCAGCGAGGCATTTTCGCAGACACCACCCTACGCTTCACCTATCCGCCTGAAACATCCAGATTGGCTGTGATTCGGCAGGGACAATCCGTCAGTCCTGCCGCCCGACAATGATCACCGGCAGACCAAGGCTGCGCGCTGCCTCGATCTTTGCATAAGCGCCCTTGCCGCCCGAATTGCGGCAGACGATATGGGTCACGCCGTAAGATTTAAGCAGGATTATCTCGCTTGCTGTATCTGCCGGTGGCTTGCCGAGAACCAGTTCATGATCGGCGAGCGGCAGTTTTCTTTCCGGCTGGTCCACCATGCGAATGATGAAGTGTACATCATCGCGCGCGGCAAAGGTATCGATATGCTGGCTGCCGAGCGCCAGCAAAACCCGTGCGCCAGCGGGAATGGCATCACGTGAAGCATCAAGGTCATCCACCTCGATCCAGTTGTCACCCTCCGTCCTTTTCCAGGGAGGCCTGCGCCGGACCTCAAAGGTAATGCCGGACAGTCTTGCAGCCTCTACGGCATTGCGCGAAATTTGCATGGCAAAGGGATGGGTGGCATCGACAAGACGGGTGAAGCCGTTTTTGCTCAGATAGCAGGCAAGGCCTTCTGCGCCATCCATTTCCCCGCTGGAGAAACCCCCGATACGGGTTTGGCCCGCCAGCGGTTCGGGTTCCTTTGTGCGCCCGGCCAGCGAGGTGGTGACATCATGACCCTCTGCCACCAGATCGGCAGCAAGCTCCGCTGCTTCCCGCGTACCACCAAGGATGAGGATTTTCCCGGCCATTTTTTCAGTCATGTTGCGAGCCATCAGGATTGACGCTTCCCGCCCGCGCCAGCAACCTGCCGTCGCGAGAGACGATCAGGATCTCGAGATTGACCGGCGCGCCGCGCACTGTCTTGCGTGCTGTCTGCAGCGCTTCGGCAGCGATGATATCAGCAAGCAGGATTTTTCCGCTGGTCAATTCCAGGACTTCCATCGCCGTATTGGCCGAACGCACCGCGCCGCAGGTCTCCTCGTCAAGGCCCGCTTCTGCACACCGTCCGGCAAGCCAGTCGAAATCGACCTGGCTCCTGCCCGAATGAAGGTCCAGCGCGCCCTGGGCGAGCTTGGTGAACTTGGCAAAACCGCCGGCCAGCGTGACGTTTTCAACCGGATGGTCCCGCAGATATTTCAGCAGGCCACCTGCAAAATCTCCCATGTCGAGCAGTGCCTCGAGCGG
>CAZIPH010000044.1:0-23663 GCA_964541115.1 uncultured Salaquimonas sp. | reverse complement strand
TGAACCGCGACCATCGCGATGCAACCGATCATGCAACCTGGATTGGCATACACAAATCGGGCGATGGCGACGGATCGAGCCACTGACGTGTTTACCAGTGCATGACCGGTAAATTACCGGTTTGGAAAACACGAATTGCTGGTTTAGGTTGTTTTCTGCCCGCAACGCGTTTCGACCTGATGACAAGATGCCGCCATTCATTTCAAGGATCATCAGCCAGGTATTGGCCGTTCCGCCCGAAAAAATGATTGTTGCCTTCGCTGCAGCAATCATTACCGGCGTCGTCGGCAATTACGCCTATGACCTGATGTTCGCTTCGAGGAATGCGGCACCTGATCACGTCACGGCACAGATCCTGGCAGCCAATGCCGAAACGCTCAGGAAAATGGAGCGTACGCAGGAAGCCTTGTTGAGGCAGCAGCTGGACAATAGCGAACGAGCCCGCCAACTGGAAAACGCCAGGGCAAAGGCAGAAGCGCTTGCCGAGCAGGAACGCGAAACCATGCAAGAGGCCAGGATCGCAAGGGCCCGCGCGGAAGCATTAAGGCAGGCAAAGGAAGAAAAGCAGCAACAGGCGCAAACACCGACAGATCAGTCCGGAACTGACGCCCCTGGTCTGGAAACGCTGCCATCGGAAATCTCTCAAGCAGGGCCCTCGACACCAGACAATGCCCTGATTCAAGGTCAGGCCCCCAAAGTTCAGGTCCCGACAGTCAGCAATGAAGAGGTCGATAAATTGTTCGGCAGCCAACAAACCGATGATGCCCAGGCCGCCCCACGGCATCCGGAC
This sequence comes from uncultured Salaquimonas sp., assembly GCA_964541115.1. Lineage (GTDB taxonomy): Bacteria > Pseudomonadota > Alphaproteobacteria > Rhizobiales > Rhizobiaceae > Salaquimonas. The sequence goes on along the minus strand of CAZIPH010000044.1, from coordinate 22,873 downwards.
GCTTCGCAATCGAACATGGAGGTCGCGAGCATAGATCCACAATCGGGCCAGCCGACGGCCCCTGAAATTCAGCCGCAAATCACTGCGCCTGACCCAACGATCACCTCTTTCGGCGTCTTTGAAGACGAGTCGTTTGACCTGTGCGGCTATTCCGGTTTCGAGGCCAGCTTGACAGGACCTCCTGATTCTCATGACGGCATCTTGCTGAAAAGCCGCGACAGGAACATTCCCGATATTCCGTTTCGCGGATTTGAACGGAAGCTGCCCCTTGAAACCGCGACAAGCCTTTGGTCTGATTGCATCGTTCTTGCCGGTTATTCAAAAATGGCCGGAACGATCCGCATTGTCCTTTCTGTAACGGAGTTCAGCCAATGATGGCCAGATTTATCGCAGTGGTGACCGCCAGCTTTCTGATCCTGGTGGCCACTATCACCAGCACGATGGCGTGCGAGGAATATTCCAACCTGACCACTTCTGAAATGAAGGAATACAGGGACAAGCTGATCGAAGCCGGTGCTGACCCCTTTGACAGGCTGTTCGCTTTTGAAAGCCTGGTTTGCTCGGACAATCCGACGATACGGGCATACGCAGTCCGCGAAGGCCTGAAAGCCTCAAGCGATTCTCTTGTGAGGAACCGGATCATGTTTGAGGCATTGATGCAGAAAACCCGCATCGATGTAGATCTTGTTCCTGGCCGTGATGCAACAGCTGCCGACAAGGACTTTGCCAAAGGTGTTGCAGGCACGTTCTCAAGGCAGGTATCACACCGTGACAGGACCCTGGGATGCCTAGGCTTGAGTTTCTCAGACTGCCGCGGCGAAGATTCCGTATTCATCAAGGGCGATGTGGTAGAGTATAATCGTGGGCACGCTACCGGCCTTTTCAAGCTGAGCGATCAAAATGAACTTGTCGGCTATTTCCGCCCCCGTGACGAACCCAAATTCTCCAAAATTCCCGCGATCATAAAGCTGTTTTAAAATGACCTTCAAGACCCTCGATGACATGGAACTCTCCGGCAGGCGTTGCTTGGTGCGCGTCGACCTCAACGTGCCGATGGACGACGGTCGCGTGACCGACACAACGCGCATTGAGCGTGTCTCGCCGACGATCAATGAAATCGCTGCCAAGGGCGGCAAGGTCATCCTGCTCGCCCATTTCGGCCGACCAAAGGGCGAGATCGTGCCGGAAATGTCGCTGGCACAGATCGTATCGAAAGTCAGCGAAGTGATTGGCCGTCCCGTTGCCTTCGGAACGGACTGCATCGGGCCGATGGCGGAAGCGGCCGTCGGCCAGATTGAGAACGGCGATGTGCTGCTGCTGGAAAACACCCGCTTCCACAAGGGCGAGGAAAAGAACGATCCGGCTTTTGTCGAGGCGCTGGCAGCCAATGGCGACATCTTCGTTTCGGACGCCTTTTCCGCAGCGCACCGCGCTCATGGCTCGACTGTCGGCCTTGCGCAAAAACTGCCGGCCTGCGCAGGCCGCACCATGCAGGCTGAACTTGAAGCCCTGAATGCAGCCCTTGGCAACCCGCAGCATCCGGTAGTTGCTGTTGTCGGCGGCGCAAAGGTTTCGACCAAGCTCGATCTCCTCATGAATCTGGTTGCCAAAGTCGACACCCTGGTGATCGGCGGGGGCATGGCCAATACATTCCTTGCGGCACAAGGCCATAATGTGGGCAAGTCACTGTGCGAACATGAACTGGCGGATACCGCGCGCAACATCCTGGCCGAGGCCGAAAAACGCAATTGCGCCATACTGCTACCGGTCGATGGCGTTGTTGCCACCGAGTTCAAGGCCCATGCGGAAAACCATGTGGCTAAGGTCAATGCCGTTCCCCGTGACGCAATGATCCTCGACACCGGTCCACACTCGGTGATCGAGATAGAAAAGGCATTCGATACGGCACAGACACTGATCTGGAACGGCCCGCTCGGCGCCTTCGAAATCGAGCCCTTTGATACGGCAACCGTCACTGCCGCCAAACATGCCGCAAAACTCACAAGGGCTGGCAAGCTTGTGTCGGTAGCAGGCGGCGGCGACACGGTTTCCGCAATGAACCATGCCGGCGTTGCTGACGATTTCACCTATATCTCGACAGCCGGCGGCGCATTCCTCGAATGGATGGAGGGCAAGGAACTTCCCGGCGTGAAGGTTCTGGGGTGATCGAGACCGGTGGAAATGGCGACTGGCACGCCACGCCCGGCAAGGCCTACAGGCCCGGCAACGCCTACTGGATAGTGAGCAACCTCGCCCTCATCTGGTTCACCATGGGCTGCGTGAGTTTTATCTTTCAGATGAGCCCGGATGCATTTGACGCCTATGACGAGGCCGATCAGGCACTGATCAGGGACCGCCCGCACTGGGCCACACTTGCATTTGCGATTTCCGTATTCGGCGGATTGCTCGGCGCGATCAGCCTTCTGCTGCGCCGGGTGATAGCGGAGAAATTCATGCTGGCATCCCTGCTCGGCACCATGATCGCCAGCGGCTACACGCTGACCCTCGGCGTCAATCCCGGCATGACAACCATGATTATGGCCACCGCACTGCCCATCGGGCTTGGCATCGTCTTTTTCTGGTACACCAATGTCTCGAGGGAAAAGGGGCTTTTGCGCTAGCGATGTATTCGGGGCCGTTAACCCTGTTTCGCCAATCAGCGGGCATTAACCTTCTATTAACCACGCGTTCCTGCTAGAAATACACGCTCAAGTAAGCATTAGCGTTTGGGGATGCGGCTATGAATGATGTTTCCAGCCTTAAGAAACCACTGAAACTGCCTTGCGGGGTGACTGTTCCCAACCGGATTGTCAAGGCAGCGATGACCGAAGGCTTGTCCGACGGTACCAACAAGGCCAATGACCGCATGGTCAACCTGTACCGCATATGGGGCGAAGGCGGTGCCGGCATGCTGATCACCGGCAATGTGCATGTGGACCGCTGGCATCTCGAGCGCGGCGGCAACCTCGCCATCGAGGGCGATCAGTCCAATGCCGATCTCGCAAAACTTTCTGACATGGCTGCAGCAGGCAAGGCCCATGGCAGCGTGATGGTCATGCAACTCAACCATTGCGGCCGCCAGACCCAGAAAGCGGTCAACAAGCATCCTTTCGCTCCTTCTGATGTTGGTCTGAAAATGGGCAATGGACGTTTCGGCAAGCCTGTCCCCATGCCCGAAGCCGAGATAGAAAAGGTGATCGTCGGCTTCGTCAACGCATCGCTTGTTGCCCGACAGACCGGCTATGACGGTATCCAGCTGCACGCTGCCCATGGCTATCTCTTCAGCCAGTTTCTGTCCCCGCTCTCCAACCAGCGCACGGACAATTGGGGCGGGAGCCTGGAAGGGCGTGCCCGTATTGTGGTTGAAACCACGAAAAGGATCCGCGAAGCTTGCGGAAAGACTTTCATCGTTTCCGCCAAGCTGAACTCCGCCGATTTCCAGAAGGGCGGCTTCTCCGAGGACGACAGCGTCAGGGTGGCAAAAATGCTGGAAGATGCCGGCTGCGATTTCATCGAGGTTTCCGGTGGAAACTACGAACAGCCGCGCATGATCAATTTCGACCGCAAGGACCCGCTCGCCGACAAGCGGCGCGAGAGCACGAAACGACGCGAAGCCTATTTCCTCGATTTCGTTCCCAAATTGCGGGCTGCCGTAACGATCCCCGTCATGGTCACCGGCGGCTTCCGGCATGTGGACGCCATGGTCGATGCAGTAGAAAATGATGGCGTGGACATGATCGGACTTGGCCGCCCCATGGTCATGAAAACCGACGTCGCCGCCGACATACTGTCCGGCAAGGTCGACGAGGTTGCAAGCCGTGATGAATTGGTGATCGGCAACGGCCTGCTCGGACCGCGCTCACCGATCGGCTTTTTGCGTGACCTCAATGCCTGGGGCTCGCTTGGCTGGTATTACGAGCACATCTATTCGATTGCCGACGGGAAGGAACCGGACCTCAACCTCAGCCCGTTCAAGGCCCTGCTTTCTTATGACCGGACCGAGGGAAAGACCGCCAAGGCACTGATCCGTTAATTTCCGACTAACCAACAAATCAGATCTCTCGCCGGAATTTACCGGTTGTTACCCGTCAAGGTCTTACCTTCCGTAAAAAACAGGGAAGACCAACATGAAAACTTACAACCACTCGGTACAGGTCGGCACTTCTGCTTACGGAACATTCGAAGCAGCCTCCCAGCCTCTGTTCGTGACCGTTCTGGTCGCAACGACAGTGGGCCTGGTTTTCCTGCAGCCTTCAATGGCTGTTTCGGCTGCTGCAGCCGTTTGCCTGTCCCTTGCAATGATTGGCATTTCCATCCATGCCGTGATTGAACCCGATGCCGGCAGCCGCAAGGCAATCGCCGTCATGGGGCCGGTTTTTTCTGGCCTTGTCATCTGGCTCGCCGCCTTGACCGCCCAGATCGCCGGTGGCGGGTTCGCCGCCCTGGCCACTGCGGCACTTGTCATCCCCGCAATCATCCTGGCCGAGGGCATGGTGTCCATCCTCCTCATTGGTGCAGTTTCGCGTGTTTCAGACCGCCCGGTTGACTCAGCCGCCGCCGTGCTGGTCGCAGAAAAGTATTCGGGCCTTGCAGGTTCCCTGCGCTGAAGGCAAGCCCGCCGACTGCCAGTCCTTCCATTGACCATACCTGTTCACCACAGGTGTTTACCGAAGTTTTTACCAACCGGAAGATTTCTGGGAATTGAATCGATTGAATGAAATTTCAATCGGTTAAGGTCTTCTTGCGGCAATTCACCTGCGCCAAGTCTTCTGGTATGCGCAACGCCACGCACCCGGGCAACCGTTTCAACCGGGTCCATATCAAAAGGCAAACTCTTCAGGAGAATACGCATGTCGAAAGCCGCCATGGCAGATCAGATGGCCAACCGGGATGGTTTTATCGCCGCCCTCGACCAGTCCGGCGGTTCAACGCCAAAGGCGCTGGCCCAATACGGCATTGATGAAAATGCCTGGTCGAGTGAGGAGGAAATGTTCGCCCTCATCCACGAGATGCGCGCCCGCATTATCAAGTCTCCCGCCTTTACCGGTGAAAAGGTCATCGGCGCCATCCTGTTCGAGCGGACCATGGACGGCGAGATCGACGGCGTATCAACCGCCGATTACCTCTGGCAGAAGCGCTCCGTTGTGCCTTTCCTGAAAGTCGACAAGGGTCTGGCTGACGAGATTAACGGCGTCCAGCTGATGAAGACCATGCCCGATCTCGATGCCCTGCTCGAAAAGGCAAATCGCAAGAACATATTCGGCACGAAGATGCGCTCGGTGATCAATGCCGCCAATGAAAAGGGCATAGCAGACAATATTGCCCAGCAGTTCGAAGTTGGAAAACAGATTATCGGCCATGGCCTGATGCCGATCCTCGAACCCGAGGTTAACATCAGGATTTCAGACAAGGCCGAAGCCGAGGAAATCGTGCTTGACCAGATCATCCGCCATCTCGACACGCTCAAGGACGGCAAACAGGTTATGCTCAAGCTCTCCCTGCCCTCAAAGGCCAATCTCTACATGCCGCTGATTGACGATGACCGCGTCATGCGGGTGGTTGCGCTTTCTGGCGGATACTCACGCGAGGAAGCAAACCAGCTGCTCGCCATCAATGAAGGCATGATTGCCAGCTTCTCGCGCGCAACTGCCGAAGGCCTTTCAGCCCGCCAGTCCGATGCCGATTTCAACGCCATGCTAGCCTCGACCATCGAGAGCATCTTCCAGGCTTCAAGATCGGCCTGATCCGCCGAAGGCTTCAACCATGAAAACCCGCCTCACGGAATGATGAGGCGGGTTCTTGTATGTGTAATGTGACGATCGGCACGGCGCAGGAGTTCAAACAGGGACATTACCGGTTTGGGGCATCAATCTCTCCAAAAAAGGAGGCATGCCATGCCAAGTTCACTTGTTTCCAAACCGACAAGAACAGCGCTGACCGTACTTCTGGTGTTCACCGGTCTGTCATCTCATGCAAACGCGACAGAATTTCGCTATTCAACAGGCGTCAATCCTGCCGAACTTCGTTTGAAAGGGAAAACTATGTCCCGTCAAATGTTTGAAAGCGGAATGTCACAACAGATTCTCAAGCTGCAAAAGCAGGGTGCCAACCGCAATGCCGGTTTTGATTTTACCTCAATCAACGTTGTTGAGGATTGCTCGGCTTCGGTGACCTGTGGAGATGGCACCAAAATCGAGTGCTCAGTCCAGGGACCGGGTACATGTGAATCCGGCATGGTGTCGGTTGCCTGCATCACTGCCAATACAAGCCAGCACAGTTCCTGCCCGGCAAACTGATCTGCCGACGGGCAAAAGGCCTGCGAAAGCATTTCCGCAGGCCTTTTTCCACGCTGAACTTTACCCGGTCAGTTCTGGGCAGTCTCGAGCAGCGGTGAAATGTTGCGCACCGTGACCCGGCGGTTGGCGCGCTCATCACCCTGCGTATCGACCTTGAGGAATTGTTCCCCATAGCCCTCGACCACCATGTTTTCCGCCGGCACGTCATAGGCCTCGGCCAGGATACGGGCCACCGTTTCTGCCCGGCGGTCGGACAGCGTCAGGTTTGAAATATCCGACCCGACTGCATCGGTATGTCCCTCAACGAGGAACAGCGCACCCGGATTGCTCTCGATCACGTCAAGCATCCCGCCCGCAATATTGGCTAGGTCATCGACCTGCGTTTGCGTGACATAGGCGCTGCCACTCGCAAAGTTGATCGTGTCGAGATCAACCCGGCGCACGAAAGAGCGCAACTGCTCGCTTTCGCGTACTTCGCGCAGACTGTAGCGCTCAGGCAATTCCTGAACTGGAGGAGCCGCGAAGATGTCTGCAAGGCTGCGCCTGCTATAATCACTGCCAACCACTATGTATTGTTCGCGTGGCATGTTGATGCGCAGCGGCGGCAGGTCTTCCTCGAAACCGCGGCGATAGAGCGGTTCGTCATCCCTGGCATCGAACAGGACATAGCGATCACCGTCAGGCGTCACCTTCACGCGGCGCAGGATATAGCCGCCTGCATCGCGTACGGTAATGATCCGGGAGCCGTTTGGGCGCGTGACGATCTCGCGCGTGCGACCATTCCGAAGCGGTTCGATCACGACATTTTCGGCATTGTAGCGGAATAGCGCACTTTCATCGCGGCGAACGTAGTATCGCCCGTCACGCTCGACGACGAAGCGGTCGCCCTGGTCTTCGACAACCCGGCCACCCAGGGATGGCAACAGGGCGCCCACAGCAAGTCCGACAGCCGCCGCACCAATGAGTTCATTGCGGCGTTCGCGCGCATCTTCACGGCGCCGTTCGTCTGCACGCCTCAATTGCCGCCTCTGTTCTTCGGTGATGCCTTCGGGAACAACGGCAACAGGTTCTTCGGAGGCTTTTTCGATCTGCTCTTCGACGGTAACATCGGTCAGCGCTTCAGGCTTAGGAGCCTCATCAGTGGTGGCAGCTTCACCGGTTTCAGTGCCACCATCCTGCACAGGCTGCTCATCAGTTCCGGTTGCCTCTTCTCCCTCTGCGGGCTCCTCGCCATCTACAGGCTGTTCGGCCGGGGTCTCTGGGGGTGTTTCCGCCGGAGATTCAGATGGAGTCTCAGGAGCCTGCTCGGGGGTCGGTTCAGCCGCCTGTTCAGGCGCACTTTCAGGTATCGGCGTTTCAGACATTTCAGGGTTTACGGGGGTCTCAGCCCCATCCTGATCAACGGCAGGTTCATCGACCTCCTCTTCAGGTGGGACCTCCCGCTGGGTGGCACTTTCATCGGCAGCACGCGCTGCTGCAGCTGCATCTTCAGCAGCCCGGCGAGCCGCCTCGGCAGCTTCTTCAGCGGCCTTGCGTTCTGCAGCAGCCGCATCTTCGGCCGCCTTGCGTTCATTGGCTGCGGCTTCCTCGGCAGCCCTGCGCTCGGCAATGGCAGCATCTTCGGCAGCCTTTCGGGCAGCAGCGGCAGCTTCTTCCGCAGCCCGGCGCTCCAACTCCTCGGCTGTAGGGCTGGTATTGGCCGGAGCGGCATTACCGGCTGCGCCTTCCTGCGCAGGTGCAGCTGGTGCCTCTTCGGCTGAAGCTGGTGGCTGGGATGGACAATCCTGTGTGGCAGGATCACATTCCACTGCTTCCGCTGCCCCGCCGGCCTCCTGTGCCATTGCCGCGCCGACATTGAAATGGAAATTCACGGTTCGCTCCGGAGTGGTCCGAGCAGTTCCCGTGGTATTGGTCACCTGGGGATAAGGTCCCATGACAAGCGCCAGGGCGGTGGTGGCAAGCAACAAGTGTTTGGTCAAAGTTCAGATCCTCGCTTTTGAACAGCAGATGGATGCGCAGCCATTGCGCAATATCGATGACCAAAACGCCACCAAACTGTGGCGGTTCCGAAAAACCCTTTCAAATCTGTGTTTCAGAATGTTTCAGCAAGCACGTGCGAATTGAGGCAAACAGCTTGCAATTCGCTGCCGGAATCAGCCGAAACCCTTGAGCAGGTAGCCGACAATATATGCCATCGATGCCGCAGCACCGCCAATGATCAATGTCTCCAGCCCCGAACGCCACCATGGCGCCAGTGACCATTTTGCCTTTGCCGCCCCTATTATAAAGAAGACAAGCCCGGTCATCACGATCGCGATTTCAAAACCGTTTTCCAGACCCAGCGCAAAGGGGATAAGCGGTACCGACCCGCAGATCAGGAAGGCAATGAATGTCACCATCGCCGCTTTCAGGGGCGAACCGTCCTGCGGCGCAAGCCCGTATTCTTCGACCAGCATCAAGTCGACCCAGCGTTTTTCATTGGAGGTGATGTGCGCAACCGCATTTCCCAGCGTTTCGCCCGAAAGGCCCATCTCTGCCAGGATCTGGCGAACCTCCTCGCGCTCTCCGTCGGGGTCCAGGCGCACATGTTTCCTCTCTACCTCGCGCAGACGCGCCCGGTCATCAACCTCGGTCTTCATGCCGGAATAATTGCTGGCCGCCATCGAGAATCCGTCCGCCAGCAGGTTCGCCAGTCCCAGGATGAGTATGACCTTGGAGGACAGCGCCGCCCCGACCACACCGGCAACGATGGCAAAGGTTGTGACGGCGCCATCAATCCCGCCATAGATGAAATCACGCAGATAGGACGGATTGCGCCCGTTTTTAAGGCGGGTCGCAATTGCCACCGGATCATGGGAGTGCTCGAGTTTTTCCATGCCGCCAGAATCCCACACGGAGTTCCTCTCGTCCTTGCGTCAGATCAATGCCTCAATGCACTTTTCTTTTCCCCTGTCACCGCTATAAAACCTGCCATGGTAACCCGATTTGAAGCTCTGTTGTCCTGGCTTGCCCTGCCAATCTATGTCTGGCAGGGACTGGCCGTTCGCCGCCGCGCCATGCGCATGCCTCCGCCTGACCACAAGGGGTGGGTACATACGGACAGCGGCCGGCGCGACCATCTGCCTGAAACCAGCGACAGTTCCGACACCCGTCTCCGTATCCTGCTAATCGGCGATTCTTCGGCAGCCGGTGTCGGGGCCACGACCGTTGATGCCAGCCTTGGCGGGCAGTTGGCGCAGATCCTGCATGAGCAAACGGGCAGGCCGGTTTCGATCCGCATTGCCGGCAGCAATTCAGCCGTCAGTGGCGAGATACGCGACCATGTCGTTCCTAACCTTCGCCATGATCCCTATGATTACATCTGCCTCAATATCGGCACCAATGACGCGAAGAACTTTCATCGCGGGCGGACTTTCTGCAAGAATTTCGGTTCGCTGCTGTACGCATTGAAGTCGCGTTTTCCCGAGGCAAGCATCATCTGGTCCGGCGTTCTTGACCTCAAGGATGTTCCAGCCCTGCCCTCACCGCTCAACAGGATCCTCGGGATCCGCTCGCGCATCATCAATCGCAATGGCCGGATCCTTTGCGCGGAGCGTGGCGCCCTCGCCCCGCAAGCTGTCTGGGACATTATACCGGAAAATTTCGCGGTGGACGGTTTTCATGCCTCCGAAAGGGGCTACCGCCAATGGGCCGAGGGTCTGGCGAACTTCATCGCCGAACTGGAACCCGACAGGGATCGATCCCGTAAAACACTCAGCGCCCCTGCCCGGCATGGGTGATCCTTCGCAAGACCCACTCGAAAGGCCCCGAAGCGAAAGCTGTTTGCGCAAACCGGATCCGCCATGCGGACACAAGGCCGATCAACACAATCGTAACGCCGACCGCAATGGCAACTGCCTCTGCGCGGCCTACCTCTCCCCAAAGGCCAATACCATAGGGTGCAAAGATCGTTGAGAGGAGGATCGACTGGCCGAGATAGATGCTCAGGCTCGACCCGCCCGCCGCCAAAATCCGCGCCATGAATGGCCCCGGCGGGCGTGAAATGGCGGCAATCAGCCCCAGGTAACCCAGCGTTGCAATCGGCGCGACAAGGATCACTACTGCCGGCCCCCAATACACGGCACCCCATTGCCACCAGACCGCCCCGGCAAGGCTCAGCACGGTACCTGGCAACAGGCAAACCCGCCGCGCCTTTGCCCATAACGGATGTGCAGCATTGTCGATCATCCCCGACTTGACCGCTGCCAGTCCGAGGCAGAACCAGCCGAGCGCCGCAACGCCCTGGAAGAAGAGTGCAAGCGGCATGAAGAGTGCAAAGCCGATTGAACGGAAAACGACAACATCAAGAAAGCCGCCCTGCGTCAGCACTGTCTGCTCCAACGCCTGGATCTCCGCATCCATTTCAGCAGGCAGAGGCATCAGGAACGCCGCAGCAATTGCCTGGATGACCAGCAACCAGCACCCGATCCGCACAAGACTGGCGACTTCCCGGTTTCGAAACCGAAAGAGGATCGAGCCGGTCACCGCATAGATGAAAAGAATGTCACCGGGAAAGAACAAGCATCCATGCAGGAGGCCCAACAGGGCAAGCCCTATCATGCGATTGCGGTAAAGCCTGCCGAAAGCCAGTTCGCGCCGTTCCGCCGAGCGCATGAGAAATCCCAGCCCCACACCGAACATGAAGGAGAACAGCCCGTAGGTCTTCAGGAGCGCCAGTCCGTTGACAAACACCAGTGCAACCGCATCCGGCGCGGTTTCTCCGATCATGTCGCCAAAACCCTGCAACGCCGAAAAAGCAATGAACTGGACGTTGACGATGACAATGCCGAACAGCGCGCTCAGGCGCAGATAGTCGGGCATCAGGGCGCGAGGAGGTGAGGACATGAAGAAACGTCTCGGGGTACAAAGGACGGCGAATCAGTCTGGCCAGAGGTTACACCAAGCCTGTGACCAACGCGCGCGCACCTGTCGCCGGGATCGTTGCCCCGGAAAATGTCGAGAAGGCACCTCAACTGACCGAGGATGCCACCGTCCGCGTCCGCGTTCCCCAGATGATCGCGCAATATCAGGCCACTGCCACAAACGAACGAGCCAATGCGGCGATCGACATGGTGCTGCGGGAACTGGACCGCTCTAATTGGCATTAGCGTCAGCGGCGCGATACAATCAAACGTCGCCCGGGTTCAGGCCGGATCATCCCGTTGGCGGTCAAGAAATACCCTGAGCTTTTCAAGGCTGGGCAGCATTGTTTCGATCTCGTCAAATGGCAGGACTTGCACGACATGCATCATGTCGCCAGCCATCGAATGGATCGCCTCCTCGCGGAACTTGCGTCCGCTCTCCGTAATGTGAACGAGCTTGGAACGCCCGTCCTTCGGGTTTTGACGAAGCTCGATCAGCCCGGCCTTCTCAAGGGTGGAAAGCGAATGGGTCATTGATGTCTTTGGAACCTGAAAAGCCCGGGCAATGGCAATGGGCGTGCGCCCATCCCCTACCCGGACCAGATGGTTCAGTACGGTAAACTGCGCCATGACAAATCCCGGCGGCAGCCGGGATTCGAGCAAGTTGCGCGATAATTGCGCGATAATTCCGATCTCGTTGAAGAACCGGAAATATACCGGCAGTAAATTGTCAGACATCCATCAATTTGCTTTCCAATGGCCAACGCGGGCTTTTGCCAACACTAGGACCATAACCGATACGCGAAAGCATTTGAACCGTCCCTCCCTCGCCGGCAAGGCGTTCATGCACCTTGCGGTAAGGCTCGGCCATTTCGGGAAATTCCTGCAGCGCCTGGCTGAGCGGATGAAAACCAAGTCCCTCGACTGCGGCAGCAAGATTAACCCGCAGCCAGTCGGCACCCGTCGCAATCTGGGTTTGCCGCGTATTGTCGGCGGTAACGAGCCAAACATGCCCCATGGCTGTATCGGTATTGGCAAAGACCGCATCAAGGCCTGACTTGTAGGCGAAGTTCGACGGGTCCGCCGCTGCTTCACGGGTAAACTGCCCGGTCATTCTGAGGCTCTCGAACAGCGGTCCGGTAAAGTCGATGCCATCAGGATTGGCGTCCACCTCGTGCCGCCCGATGCGGAACAGGTCCACGCTTTCCTGGAAGGTATGCGGCGTTTCCACCTCGATGCGCAACGCTTCACGTGTCAGCGCACGCCATTCATTGACCTCGGCGGTTTCCACCGTGCCGCCGAACCTGGTGCCATTGCGGGCAGCAGCCGCAAGTTTCGCGATCAGATCAGGTGCAACAGGCCGCGTCGTATCGAAGGGCTCCTTGTTGGAACGCCGGTTCATGACATGTGCGAACAGCGGATCGCGCTCAACCGAAGTGTCCGCAGTCAGCGTGATGCGCGCAATGGGCCGCTCATCGAGTTTCCCGGAATTGCTGCCCTGCGGGAAAAGCACTGTCTCGGCCCGGTAACCATCTTGTGCTGCCGCCATCCGCAGTAGTTCCAGGAAACAGCCAAGGCCGATGGTGATCTGCCGGTTGAAAGGGTCGGTATGCGGCAGCAGCCGGTCAGTATCGGCATACAACGTAATCACGCCTTCCTGCGAAAGATCGGCCAGCCAGGGCTGGCGGTTGTGCGGATTGGGGGCAAGCAGCGCCCATGAAAGCGCCCGCATGCGCGGATCAGGATAACTGCCTGCCAGTTCCCAGGGCAGGTGCGCCGTTTTCGGGGTACGGGTTGCTGCATGGCCGAAGGCACCCCCGGCCGCCAAAACGGCTCCACCGCCAACCAGGAAGATCATCTTGCGTCGTGTAAGGTTCATAACCATCTCCATTTAGTACTTCATCGCACTATATGATACGATATCGTACTACTGTCAAGTGGGCATGTGTCTGAACACTCTGCCGAGCTGCGCGCGGGAGGACCAAACCTGATTGATGTGCGCTTGGGGAATGGTTGCGGTGATTGTGTCGCCGACCTACTCATCACTATTCCTGTTGGGAGGGAAAGGAAGAAGTCTCCCGGGCCTGAAGGGACCGCAAATCAGTCTCGCTGGAGGTGACACCATTGTGCAACCAACGGGATTAGGGTTGCCTGGACCACGGGACCCCGGGACAATGCGGGTTCTTTCATGGTTTTACTGCTTGACTTTCTAAATAAATAATAATTAATGTTTTTTATTATTTACATTCGGAGTGCCCGGACCCATGCATGACGACCGTTCCCCTCCACCCCTCGACGGCAGAAACGACCCGACTACAAACCCGGCACGCCCACTGTTCTGGGCTTCCGCAGGCTTCTATGTCCTGATCGCTTTTGAGTTTTTCTATATGGCAAGCCCGTTTGCAGCGTATTTCTATGCAGTTTACGGACCCGGCATGGACGGTTTGCAGAGTTTGGGAGCCGCCAATTGGACACTTTGGTTTTTCCTGCCGCATATTGTTGAACACACTCGCTCGCCAATCATCAACCATGCCGAGACGCTGGGTCTGGGTCTGTTTGTCGGAGGGCTGGTCGCCTTTGTCATAGGGGCGTTCCAGGTCTATCGCGCAAAACTTCTCAAGCGCGGAGCAGTAACGGGAGGGCTTTATGCCCATATCCGTCATCCGCAATACACCGCGCTGATTGCGGCAAGTATCGGCATGTTGCTGATTTGGCCACGCTTCCTGGTTCTTTTCGCCACTGTTGCGGTGTTCTTCGCCTATGTTGCGCTCGCCAGGGTGGAGGAAACGGATTGCCTGCGCCGTTATCCCGGTTATGGTGCGTATCATGCGCGTACCGGAATGTTTCTGCCACGAAGCTGGACGGCCTGGTTGCCGATGCCGGACCAACTGTTCAGGATGCGGTGGCAGCGGATTGCCGGTTGGGTTTTCGCGATTGCCGCCGCTCTGGTGATCTCGACAATCGCAGCCTTCGGTATTCGCCATCTCGCGATTTCTTCGCTTGTCACCCACCGAACCGATGTTGCGACTTATCTGTCAGTTGCGCCGGTCACCGATGCGCGGCTTGCAAGGATAGCCGCAACAGCTGAGTCCTCGCAGGCCGCGCGCGCACTCCTTGCAGGCCTGCCATCCGATGCTGCTGTTCTGGCTTATGTTCTGCCAACCGAAATGTATGTTTCCGAAGTACCTATGATCCTGCCGGAAGGCGAACAGTTTGGACACAGCATCCCGCGCGATGCCGATCCTGACCGCTGGAAGGTCGTATTCACAAGGGCTGTATTCGGATCGGCAATAGGTCCGGATGAACAGGATGCGGAGGGCCTATACGTGATTTCAAAGTCGGTGAACAAGCAACAGCTCATCGAGGTGCATGTGAGGTTGAGCGACAGCTCGCAAAGCGCGGACGCTGTCGAAGCAACATTGCCTCCACCCGATACGCCCTTCTATGCAGGACATCAGGTACCGGTGTTCTGAACGCGCTCATATCCATCTGCAAAGGAAGAAACCATGATACAGAACCTGTCCCGTCTGCTTCCCCCGGCCCTGTTCGTGCTGCTACTTGCAGCCCTTGTTCCCCTGTACCTCTACCACCCGGAATCCCTGGGTCGCCTTCGCACCGACATGGCAATGCCCTGGGACGTGGTTCTGGTTGTCGGCCTCTTGCTCCTTATCGGTGCCCGCTACCAGTTCAGCCAGAACGACAGTGAGATCATGACCTTCAACGAACCACGCAACCTTGTTACCAGCGGGCTATTCCGCTTTTCCCGCAATCCGATGTATCTGGGTTTCACCCTGCTCCTTCTGGCAGCGGCATTCTTCGTCAACACGGCCTGTGCACTGATTGCACCCCTGGTCTTTTTCCTGGCGGCCAATTGGTGGTACATTCCCCACGAGGAAAGGGCGGCGAGCGCGGCATTCGGCGACGATTACGATGCCTATCGCAGAAAGGTCCGCCGATGGATCTGAGAGGCAATCAATGGCCAGACCGGCCCCGGACGCATCAACCATACGGGCCGAAATGCTCGATACTGCAGAAGCGCTGCTTACCGAATCCGGCGGGCAGCGTCTTGTCATGTCCGATATCGCCAGGCACCTGGGCATGTCACAGTCCTATGCCCACCGCTTTTTCCCGACCAAGCATGACCTGGTGGGTGGCTTGGCGGCACGCTGGTTCGAGGCGGTGGAGACCAAAGGTGCCGAGATCATTGCAGGAAGTGGCTCTGCCCCCGAACGCCTTCGCCGTTTGGTCCTTGCCACCCTCGAGATCAAGCGGGACCGCTTTGACGAAAATCCGCAACTCTATCTGGCCTATATGGATCTAGCACGCGATCACATGCCGCTGGTCATTTCCCATGCGGGTGTGCTGCGCGGGCAGATTCGCGACCTTGTCAGCGAAATCGTAGCCCCGCAAAACGTCGAGGCGGCATTGGAACTGACGGAGGATGCCACCATGCGTTTCCGTGTTCCGCAGATGATCGCCCAATATCGCCCCACCGCCACCCATGAACGGGCCAATGCGGTCGTCAACATGGTATTGCGCGAACTCGCCACCATGGGCTGATGATCGGCAGCTCGTGCATTCCTGCACAATACATCGCGAGTATTAACCTCCCTATGCCCGTCTTTCGTTGGATGGACTTGCGCCCCCTTCAATGCGTAAATCTGGCCCAGAGGACGGATTCTTGCCGGTAATTGGCAGCCAACGCATTCGGGAGGACACAATGGCGTCTCGCTATCACGAGGTTTACGAAAACTGGAAAAACGATCCGCAGGCCTTCTGGGCAGAGGCCGCAGCCGAGATCGACTGGTTCAACCCCTGGGACAACGTCTTCGACGCCAATTCAGGCACCTATGGCAGCTGGTTTGCCGGCGCCACCTGCAATACCTGCTACAATGCTGTGGACCGCCATGTGGAACGCGGCCGCGCCGGGCAAGCCGCCATCATCTATGACAGCCCCATCACCGGCGCAAAGCGCACGATCACTTATGAGGAACTCAAAAGCGAGGTCGAGGCTCTGGCCGCCGTGATGCGGGAAAAGGGTATCGAAAAGGGTGACCGCGTCATCATCTACATGCCGATGATCCCGGAGGCTGCGATTTCCATGCTGGCCTGCGCCCGGCTGGGTGCCATTCATTCTGTGGTCTTTGGCGGCTTTGCCGCTTCCGAACTCGCCACAAGAATCAATGACTGTTCGCCAAAAATGATCCTGTCGGCATCCTGCGGTATCGAACCGGGCCGCGTGGTCGCCTACAAACCACTGCTTGATGAAGCCATCGAGATGGCGGCCTCAAAGCCGGAAACCTGCCTCGTCTTCCAGCGCGAACAGCACACATGCGATCTGATCGAGGGCCGCGATTTCGATTTCGGCAGGCTGGTGAGCGAGGCAAGGGCCGCCGGAAAGCAGGTGCAATGTGTACCCGTCGCGGCTACTGATCCGCTCTATATTCTCTACACCTCGGGCACGACCGGCCAGCCGAAGGGCGTCGTTCGCGATAATGGCGGGCACATGGTGGCTCTCAAATGGTCGATGAAGGGCGTCTACAATATCGATCCGGGCGAGGTATACTGGGCAGCGTCCGATGTGGGCTGGGTCGTGGGCCACTCCTACATCGTCTATGCGCCACTTATGCATGGATGTACGACGATCCTGTTCGAGGGCAAGCCGGTGGGAACGCCTGATGCTGGCACGTTTTGGCGGGTGATTTCAGAGCATGAAGTCTCGACACTTTTTACTGCACCGACCGCCTTCCGTGCGATCAAGAAGGAGGACCCCGAAGGGTCCTTCATCGGGAGCTATGATCTTTCAGGCTTCCGGGCACTTTTTCTTGCAGGCGAACGTGCCGACCCGGATACGATCCACTGGGCCGAGGACAAGCTCGGGGTCCCGGTCTATGATCACTGGTGGCAGACGGAAACCGGCTGGACGATTGCTGGTAACCCGGTCGGGCTAGGCGCCCTTCCGGTCAAGTATGGATCCCCCACCGTCGCAATGCCCGGTTATGACATTCGTGTTCTTGATGATGCGGGCCACCCGGTAAAAGCGGGAACGCTCGGCAATGTGGTCGTCAAACTGCCCTTGCCGCCCGGCTGCCTGCCGACGCTCTGGAATGCGGAAAGTCGATTCACGGACGCTTATCTGCGTGAGTTTCCCGGCTACTACAAGACCGCAGATGCGGGTATCATCGATGAGGATGGCTACCTCTTCATCATGGCAAGGACCGATGACATCATCAATGTCGCAGGCCACCGCCTTTCAACCGGCGCGATGGAAGAAGTCATAGCCGCACACAAGGACGTCGCCGAGTGCGCGGTCATCGGCATTGCCGACAAATTGAAGGGGCAAATGCCGGTCGGCTTCATGATCCTCAACAAGGGTGTCAACCGTACCGAGGAGGAAATCGAGAAGGAAGTGGTCAAACTCGTGCGCGAAAAGATCGGCCCCGTTGCCGCCTTCAAAACCGCGCTCGTGGTAGCGCGCCTTCCCAAGACCCGCTCCGGCAAGATATTGCGCGCAACAATGCAAAAGATCGCCGATGGCCTCGAATGGAAAATGCCGGCAACGATCGATGATCCCTCCGTGCTTGACGAGATCACCGAGGGCCTGAGGCGGCGCGGGTTGGCCGACTAGCGCAGCCGGAAAGAGCCAGCTGCCCGGCCTGGTCGCCTTGCAACAAATCCGGTGCGCACGCGTTCTTGTCCTCATGGACCCAAATCGGGATATCGTTGAGGAAAGGCGCTTGGCACGAAAGGCGTCATTGTACCGGATGGTGATGGACGAACACCTCTGCCCGTACGGGCTGAAGTCGAAGGGCCTGCTGGTTCGAAAAGGCTTTGACCTTGACGATCACCACCTGAAGAGCCGCGAGGAGACCGATGCCTTCATGGAAGAGCATGGTGTCGACACGACACCGCAAACCTTCATCAATGGTGAACGGATTGGCGGATACGAGGCGCTGCGCGCATATTTCGACGAGCCGGTGTCGGGAGAGGATGAGACCTCCTACCGGCCGGTAATCGCGATCTTCGCCGTCGCAGCGCTGATGGCGCTGGCAATGAGCTGGGCAGCGTATGGTGATCTGCTGACAATCCGCACCGGCGAATGGTTCATCGCAGTTTCGATGTGCTTTCTTGCGGTTCAAAAACTGCAGGATGTGGAGAACTTCTCCACGATGTTCCTCAATTACGATCTGCTGGCAAGGCGTTATGTGCCGTACGGATATTTCTATCCGTTCGGCGAGGCGCTGGCAGGTGTGCTGATGATTGCCGGTGCGCTGTTGTGGGTCGCAATTCCGGTAGCCTTGTTCATCGGCACGGTCGGCGCGGTATCGGTTTTTTATGCCGTCTATATTGAGAAGCGCGAACTCAAATGCGCCTGCGTGGGCGGCAATTCAAATGTGCCGCTCGGCTTCGTGTCGCTGACGGAAAACCTGATGATGATGGCAATGGCGATCTGGATGACCACAAGGCACCTGTTATGAGCGCCGGAATCGTCGGGCTTTCCGCCGCCTTGAAAGGGAGGCCCGCAATGGCCTGCCCCGGCAAATCAATCATGCTTAAGGCAAGGGGCCTAGTTGATCGAAACGATCTCGATCGCGAAGGTGAGATCCTTGCCGGCGAGCGGATGGTTCATGTCGAGCGCAACGCTCTCCTCATCCATGTCCGCAACGACTGCGGGAATGACCTGCCCGTCTGGCGCCTGGACCTGCAATTGCAGGCCGACTTCAAGAGGAATTTCAGCAGGAATGCCGGCTCGCGGAACGCTCTGCCTGGCGGCTGGATTGGCTTCGCCATAAGCTTCCTCGGCCGGTACTTCGACCGACTTCTTCTCGCCCACTTCCATTCCGGGAAGCGCCTTGTCGAGGCCGGGAATGATCTGGCCGGAACCGACCTGGAACTCGAGTGGATCGCGACCCGCCGAACTATCGAACTGCGAGCCGTCAGCAAGAGTGCCTGTATAATGAATGCGCACGGTGTCACCCGTCTTGACCTGGGTCATGTTTCGTCTTCCGTTTATTTGAGTGAGTGGCTGGCAAGAGCGGGGCGGCGCCCCGGATCGTCGATTGCCGAAGGAGGCCGCACCTGCGGGTGCTCCTTGCAGAAACATGGTAACGGCTTGGGCAAGAGGGGTAAACCCCTGTTCGGGATTTCAAGGACGGTTTTTGCATCTTTCGCAGGGATCGGGTCTGCCTCGATGGAATTGTGCGCAAGAGGGCGGGTCGCGAGCCGCCGACCGTTGATTTTTGCGGCGCGCCGCTTCATGGTCTGGCACAAACACCTGACATCATGGAGCAAGCATGCCTCTGGACAACAGAATTGCCATCGTTACCGGCGGTGCACAGGGTATTGGTTACGCAATTGCCGAACGGTTTTTGCGTGAAAGGGCAAAGGTCGTCATAGCCGATACCGATGACGCTGAAGGGAGGCAGGCCGCGACGCGACTCGGCAAGATCAATTCCTGCACCTTCATACATTGCGATGTCAGCCAGAAACTGGACGTTCACAATCTCGTTGCCTCAACGCTCGACCTGTATGATCGCATCGACATACTGGTCAACAATGCCGGCATCATCGCAACCGGCGATTTTCTTGACATAGATGAAGAGGATTTCGACCGGGTCATGGCGGTCAATCTTAAAGGCGCATTCCTTTGCGGTCAGGCCGTCGCCCGCAACATGGTCGAAGCGGTGAAGAATGGCGGACGGCCCGGCGTCATCATCAACATGTCGTCGGTCAACGCGGTGTTCGCGATTGCCAACCAGGTGCCCTATTCGATCTCGAAAGGTGGCGTAAACCAGCTCACAAAGGTCATGGCGCTTTCGCTTGCGTCACATGGCATAAGGGTCAATGCGATCGGGCCCGGCTCCATCATGACGCAGATTCTCAATGCCGTGAACAATGACCAGGAGGCTGCGCACCGCATTCTTTCGCGCACGCCGCTTGGGCGCATTGGCGATCCGCAGGAAATCGCGTCGGTCGCCGCCTTCCTCGCCTCCGATGATTCAAGCTATATCACCGGCCAGACGATCTATGCCGATGGTGGCAGGCTCGGGCTGAACTATACGGTTCCGGTAAAGGGCAAATGAGCAAAACACTCCTGACAGACTGCTGTCAGGAGGGCAATGCTAAACGACTTTCATCAACCCTGATGAAAGGAAAGAACATGCAAAATCCCCTTCCCAAGAATGCAGTCGTATGGGCCGAAATTCCCGTCACAGACATGGAAAAGTCGATGGCATTCTATTCTGCGGTAGTCGGCAATGAACTGGTTGAAAAAGATGGCGGCCCCAATCCCATCGCTGATCTTCCCTGCGAAGACGATATGAACGGGGTATCCGGACATCTTTATCCCGGCAAGCCGGCTGTAGATGGAACAGGGAACACGATCCACATCCTGGCACATGGCACAATCGAGTCAGCGATGCAGCGGGTCGAAAAGGCCGGCGGCAGGGTACTCTCCCCGGTCATTGAAATTCCGGCGGGTAAATTCGCCTATTGCCTCGATCTTGACGGCAACTCGATTGGCATTTTTGCTGCCTGATGAAACACTTGGGCAAGGATAAGGGATGAGACGCGCTGACCGCCTGTTCCAGATCGTGCAATACCTGCGGGCCGGGCGGTTGCTTACCGCCCGGATCCTGGCCGAGCGCCTGGAAGTTTCCGAGCGCACCATTTATCGGGACATTGCCGACCTCCAGGGGTCAGGGGTGCCGATCGACGGAGAGGCGGGCATTGGATATCTCATGCGCGAGGGCTACGATTTGCCACCTCTCATGTTTTCGCGGGAAGAAGTATCGGCGCTTATCGTCGGCGCGCGCATGGTGGCTGCATGGGGCGGCGCGAAAATGGCATTGGCTTCCGAAACGGCGCTGGCCAAGATCGACAACATTCTCCCCGACGACATGAAAGGGCAGGCGAACGCCACGCCTGTATTTGCATTCGATTTCCAGATGCCGACTTTCCTGAAGCAGCGCTTCGATGCGATCAACAATGCAGTGATGGAGCGCGAAGTGCTGGCCATCACCTATCGCAACCCCGAAGGCGAGGTTACATCGCGCCGGATCGAACCACTCGGCCTCTACTACTGGGGGCGCACCTGGACACTGGCATCCTGGTGCCAGCTTCGCGGCGATTTCCGCTCCTTCCGTCTCGACCGCATTGAATCACTCGAACAAACGGGGAGAAAGGAAAAAGCCGCAAAGGGCAGAACCCTTCGCGACTATCTTGAAGCGGTTTCAAGAGAGGAATGCCCGCAGATACCTCGCCACGCGCGATCCTGAACTACCGGCAAATCAGGGCCGGTCAATCAGCGCCATCAAGTCAGCGGTCTTCCTCATCTTCGTCGGCATCATCTCTCTTGAGATTGGTGAACTTGGAGAAAACGGATGCAGCATCCATTTCCTCACTGTCGCGCGCGCGCGGCGAAGCAGGCTCCTGCATCTTCTCGGTCTGGGAGGCGGGAATCAGCTGATCACGCTCGTCAGGCTGCTGTGCTGAATTCTGTTCATCCAGCGGACGGTTCTTGTTCGCTTTCTGGACTTCGAAATCGAGGGCAATTTGCGTGCAGAGCCCGAGCGTTACCGGGTCCATCGGTGTCAGGTTGGTCGAATTCCAGTGCGAGCCGTCGCGAATCGCCTCTATCGTGTTCTTCGTTGTGCCGACAAGACGGATGATCTGGGCATCCTTGAGTTCGGGATGATTCCGGGTCAGCCAGCGGATCGCGTTCGGACGGTCCTGGCGCTTTGAAACCGGCGTGTAGCGAGGACGCTTGCGCTTGGCAGATGGCAACTTGATGCGGCTTTCCTGCAGCTTCAGCTTGTGGTTCGGATTGTCTTGTGCCTTCGCCAGTTCTTCGCGCGAAAGCTGCCCAGTTGAAATCGGGTCGAGCCCCTTGATGCCCTGTGCAGCCTCGCCATCCGCAATGGCCTTGACCTCGAGGGGATGCAGTTTGCAAAACTCGGCGATCTGGTTGAAGGAAAGCGATGTGTTGTCCACCAGCCATACGGCGGTCGCTTTCGGCATCAAAAGTTCACTCATCGGATAAATTCCTCCTGTTGGCCCGCCCGGATTTTGGGGGGCACCCCGCTCACGGGGCAAATAGACGAACATGTCTGGGAATAAGGCTTATATAGTGGAGGAGCGGCTGGCCCGCAAATACTAAATGTTGTTTTCCGGAACAATTGTACTGGCCGAATGCTGCGCCGCAAAAGCAATCCCGGTTTCGTTTCAGATCGCCCGGGCAATCAAAGTAATCCACGGCGTCACCTCGCCTGACAACCCACCGCCTTCGCCGAGCGTGAAATCGAAAACCTCGAAACAGGCGGCAGCAAGCAAGCCGGTCAGTTCGTCCTGAGAATAATAGGCATAGAACCGGCCAAGGCCGTCCCGCCGCTCGCCCTCGCCAAGCTTCATGCCGAGATGGACAATCCCGCCGTGCCGGATCGCCTTGCGAAGCCGGTCGAGATGACCAGGCATTTCAGATGAAGGCGCATGCAAAAGGCTGAAATTCGCCCAGATGCCGTCGTAAAGTGAGACAGCATTGATCGCCTCGAATGTAGCTAACCGCGCATCGATGGCGTGGATCTCATTGGCAAGGCGGACCATTTCACGCGATGCATCCACCGGGTCAACCGAAAAGCCATGCTCGCGCATTATTGACGATGCGGTCCCTGGTCCGCA
>CAZIPH010000043.1:21054-25085 GCA_964541115.1 uncultured Salaquimonas sp. | reverse complement strand
GGCCCGACATTGGTATTGCGGTGATGGAGGGCGTGGGCAATTTTGTATAGCGGCTTCCAGTGGAGTGCCCTGTGAATCCAGTAGAAGTGGAAGGATATCCAGACCGGCGTCAGCAGATAAAGGGCAATGAACCACAGCGGATTATCGGAAAACGCCAGGTAGGGCGCATATCCGTTCGCCATGGCCCAGAATATCAAAACTTCATAGGCCGTCCAGAAAAACACGCCCGAACCCAGCGTCCAGAACATGTTGTCATGCACCTGGTTGCCGAAGGTGAAGAGGCGGCTGGGTGGCATGCCTTCGCGCGGGTCGTATTTCAGCTTTGTACCCTGTTTCTTTTCGCGGTGGAAATACCAGTGAAGGGTTCCGGCGACCAGAAAGATCAAGATGAAATTGCGAAGCCAGATGGCTGCTATCCAGTCCCAGTGAAGCGTTTTCATGGTTTCCATGGAAGGCTGGAACCATGTCCAGCATACGAGGCCGATCACGACCAGGGCGGCGTGCTCGGTAAGCGGCATCCAGCGAATGGCAAACCATTTGAGGATACCCGTTGGCGAAGGCGGCCAGTTCCAAACCGGAGAGACGACAATAGGCACAGGCGGCTTGTGGTTCCATTCGCGTTTTTCAGGCTGCTTCCCGGCTGGGTTCACTGCGTTTCCTGAGTCTGCCATGTCATCGCCTTCCAATGCTGACGAAGTCCGTTTGTATGATGTTCGCCCTGCGGCCTGCTTGCGTCAATGGCGGAGCAGGTATTTGTATCATGCCAGATCCGACTGAAAATTCGCGCAAATCAAATATTGCAAAATTCGCATGTACGGGCAGGATGGGGCAACTTATCAGGAGGAAATCATGCGTCTTGCCATCACCATCCCGTCTGCCATTCTTGTTGCCGTCATGCTGACTGCGGGTGCGCTGGCTGAAAACCAGCCGGTAAACATCAGGGGAGACATGCCCTCGGTTACCGTGCAGACGAAGTCCGGCCCTGTGGAGATCAGGCGGAACCAGGACAACAAGGCCGAGATCACGGGTGAGTTCGCCCTTACCTCCAGGGCCTGTCCGCCCTTCTGCATCCAGCCCATGACACCTGCCGAGGGAGTCCACACGGTCGGCGAACTGGAACTGCTGGAATTGCTGCAGAACCCCGATGCCATCGTCATCGATAGCCGGACAGCGGAATGGTATGCGGAAGGAACCATACCGGGTTCAATTCACCTTCCATATACGGTCATTTCGGAGCGGCTCGACCAATTGGGCTGCGAAGCTGATTTTGACGGCTGGGATTGCGAAAACGCGAAGAAGGTTGCGCTCTTTTGCAACGGGCTTTGGTGCGGCCAGTCACCCACTGCCATCCGCGCCATGGTGGCTGCTGGCTTTCCGCCTGAAAAAATCCACTACTACCGCGGCGGGATGCAGAACTGGCAGGGACTGGGGTTGAGTGTGGTGAAGGGGGAGTGAGGGGGGGATTGGCTTTGGAGATTCACTTATGGAGGTAAAGGTCTGCTTTGCGGACAATTTGAACTTTCGCTGCGGCTGCGCCAATGGCTGCTTTCATGGCTTCCACAAAAAGGTCGCAACCGACCGGCATTGGCCTTACACAGTCCAGTAAGACGCACGGTTGTGCTATCCCAATCGAGACCTTGTAATGAGCCAACACCTTTCAACCGCCTTGTCCGCAGCAACGAAAATTCGTGCCCAGTTTTATTCGGATGCAAGCACCTGCATGCTCGCGGGTTCGGTGGTTCGAGGTGACGCAACAGCTTATTCTGACCTTGACTTGGTCGTGGTCTTTGAACGCGTTGAGAATGCCCAGAGACAGTCTTTTGTTTTCGAGGGCTGGCCCGTTGAAGTCTTCATTCACGATCCGCAAACTCTGGAATACTTCTTTCGCGAGGTGGACCGCCCGTCGGGCGTGCCTTCTCTGCCCAACATGGTCAGCGAAGGCATTGAGTTACCTCGCGAAACCAAGTTCGGCAGTCATATGAAAGACCTAGCATCCCGGATTTTGGCGGAAGGCCCGATCCCATGGGACCAGCAAGAACGCGAAAACTCACGTTATGCAATCAGCGATATGGTTGAAGATATACGCGAGCCTCGCAACAGAGCTGAGCTTCGTATCGTCGCCTCAAATCTATACTCGGCTATCGCCGATCATTTCCTGCGGTCTCGAAATCAATGGTCAGCCAAAGGAAAGAGCATTCCCAGAAGGCTCATGAGCGTAGATCGCGAGTTCCACAATCGCTTCGCAGATGCATTCGAGACAGTATTCACCAGCGACGATGCCACCGCCGTCATTCGACTTTGCGAAGACGTCTTGGAACCAGATGGAGGCTTTCTTTTTGACGGCTATACCCGCGATGCACCAAAAGAGTGGCGTATTCCTGACGCGTGAGGGCGCGTTAACCGCCATTCGTGCGTCTAGCAACATCGATGAGAACGGGCTCGAAGCAGCCGTTCGCGCAGTCGTCATCCTAGGCCTTGTGCCTAGGATCTGCTGTCTCTCCATTCGACAGGTGGGGATTTTTGGTGAATGGGTCAAGTACAGCGATTTAGAAAATCGGGAGTGTTTTCAGTGAGTTGATCAGACCCTTGGGACAGGCCCAAGGGTGACGACGTACAGAGTTATCCCCACCACTCAAACCTTGAGGTAGATTCCCCCCACTGTTGCCCGCGCAAACGCCGGTTTGATATCGCCGTCGAATTCGGAGGAGCAGCAGCAGCGGAGCGTTGGGGTGAAAGGGTTCGACTCCCAGGGGCCTCAACTTGAAGCTTGGGCTGGACGGTGTACTGAAGAGCCTCCCAAGACTGAAAATCTCCGCGTGCGGCCTGTAGGCCCGTACACATATGGGTCTTAGGATCGGCGAGCAGGTCGCACGTTTGCACTAAACCCAGGTTCTTTGACATGACGCTGGTGCGGAAGCATCGAGTGAATGGATAGGTATGCGTGTTTTTCTTCTTCCACTCCCTCAAGAGGGGAGCATCTCAAGCCTCGGCCCGTCATCCTCGTGCCTGACACGAGGATCCATACCGTTTTCTCAAGGCTTGCAACTCAAATGAAGTGCACGGAATGGATCCTCGGATCACGGACCTTCGGCCCGGTCCGAGGATGACGATCCTCTGGGTTAGCCCTTTGCAGCCACCAAATTGTGTTCCCGGGCGTTCGCGAACTAAAAACAACAATAAGTTGTTTTCTTCGTCTGCGCTGAACCGTTTGCTCACCCCCTGAGTCTCTCCCCCTTGGGATCAAACGGAGCAGCTTCGAGCAGGGTTGCCTTGTGGTCGAGGCCGAGGATGGCGATGTTGAATTGGTTGCCGGGCTTGGCATGGGCGGCCTTGACAAAGCCGAGCGCCACGGACTTGCCGACCGAGTGGCCATAGGCGCCGGATGAAACGCGGCCGACCGGCTTGCCCTCCATATCGAAGATCGGCTCGCCGCCAACGGCATCGGCGTTGTGCGGGGTCTCAACCTCGAAAACCACCAGCTTCTCGCGGGGTGGTTTGTCCTTGAGTTTCAGATAGGCATCGCGGCCAAGAAACTCTGGTTTGTCGAGCTTAATGAGCCGGTCGAGGCCGACTTCCTGCGGCCAGTATTCGGGCGAGTATTCGCGGCCCCAGGAGCCATAGCCCTTCTCTACACGCAGCGAGAGCAGGGAGCGCGAGCCGACGGGGCGAACGCCAAGGTCAGCGCCCGCTTCGAGCAGCTTTTCGTAAAGCGCGAGCTGATCGGCCTCGTCGATGTAAAGTTCCCAGCCGAGATCGCCTGTGAAGGAAACGCGCAAGGCCAGAGCATCAATGCCGCCAATGGTGATACGTCTGGAGCGCATGAACTTCCAGTTGTCGTTGGAAAGGTCCTCATTGGAAAGGCGCTGGAGCAGTTCGCGGGATTTCGGTCCGGCGACGTTGAAGCCTGCCTTCGCATCGGTGAGGCTTTCGAAGGTGACGCTGTCAGGGCGAGGAACCATGGCAAAGAAGCGCTTGTGATAACGCTCTGCCATGCCGGAGCCGACCATGAAATAATCATCCTCACCCAGCAT
>CAZIPH010000043.1:0-20954 GCA_964541115.1 uncultured Salaquimonas sp. | reverse complement strand
AACCAGAGCGGGTGCTCCCAGCCATAGTTGAGACCGAAAACCGCGCCCATCGATTTCTGCTTTTCATAAAGAGGACGGGTCCTGACCGGGCGGCCTGCCTCGCGCTCCTCATAGGGAAAGTGGATTTTGAAGCGGTGCGAATAGGAATCCATCACCCTCGCCCTGACAAAACTCTTGGGTGTCCAGTCGAGGCCGTAGCGGGCGAGGTCCCAGGCAAACATGTCATATTCGGGTTCGCCGGTGACAATCCACTGGGCCAACATGGAGCCAAGGCCGCCGGACTGGGAGAAGCCGGGGATGATACCGTTGCAGCAGTAGTAGTTTTTCAGTTCCGGCACAGGTCCGAACAGCGCTGCCGCGTCAGGCGACCAGATCATCGGCCCGTTGATCACCCGTTTCACACCGGCATTGCCGAGGGCAGGCACGCGTTCGCAGGCGCGCATGTAATTGGCCTCGATACGCTCAAGATCATCGGGGAAGAGTTCATGGCCGAAATCGAGTGGTGTTCCTTCCTCGGCCCAGAATTTACCGTTCTTTTCATAGGCACCAACCAGGAGACCCAAGCCTTCCTGGCGCATGTAGTATTCGCCGTCACGATCGGCGACCGATGGCAGGCGGCGGCCGATTTCGGCAATTTCCGGCATGGTCTCGGTTACGAGATACTGGTGTTCGGTAGGCTGCAGGGGCAGGTCGATACCAGCCAGCTTTCCAACCTCGCGCGCCCAAAGTCCGGCGGCATTGACCACAACATCGGCATGGATGGTGCCCTTGTCGGTGATCACAAGCCAGGAACCATCGGGTTGCTGGCTGGTGCCGGTGACGGGGCAGAAGCGCTCGATGCGGCCGCCCATTTTGCGCGCCCCAGCGGCATAGGCCATGGTGACGCCGGAAGGGTCCACATTGCCGCCGTCCTGCTCGAACATGATGCAGCGGATACCGTCAAAATTGACGAGCGGGTTTTTCTCTTCAGCTTCCTTGCGGCTGAGTTCATAGAACTCCACGCCAAACTGGCGGGCCTTGGCGCACTGCAGGCGCAACTGGTGTTCGCGATCCCTAGTCTGGGCAAGATAAAGCGAACCGGGCTGGAACACGCCGCAGGACTGGCCGGTTTCCTCTTCCAGCTCCTTGTAGAGCTTCATCGTGTAATATTGCAGCTTGGAGATGTTGTTGTTGTCATGCAGGCCGTGCAGGTTGGCTGCAGCATGCCAGGTGGAGCCGGAAGTCAGTTCATCGCGCTCCAGCAGGATAACGTCCTTCCAGCCCAGCTTGCACAAGTGGTAGAGGATTGAACACCCCACCAGGCCGCCTCCGATGACAACAGCCTGGGCATGGGATGGAAGGGGTGTGCTCATTGATCAGGTCTCCGCAATTGCGCTTCGCGCGCGTTATCGGAGTCTGTTGTAGCAGCAAGCCTCACACCGTCACGAAACCGACACTTGTCTGTCCGTTCTGGTCATGTTGTTTCATCGACGAGTTTGCGTTCAAGCGAGCGGATATGCGCCGCAGCCTTGTCGGGGCCGATGACAGCGATCCGGATCAAATCGTC
The DNA here is from genome assembly GCA_964541115.1 of uncultured Salaquimonas sp. Lineage (GTDB taxonomy): Bacteria > Pseudomonadota > Alphaproteobacteria > Rhizobiales > Rhizobiaceae > Salaquimonas. Next base: position 19,408 of record CAZIPH010000043.1, on the reverse strand, counting down.
AAAATGACGGGTCATTGCCTTGATGTGCTCGGCCGAATTCACCACCAGGTACATTTGGCCCATGAAAATTGCCGCGCGCTTGGGCCCGAAAACGGTATAGGGGGAGGCGGAAACTGCCTTGCCATCGAACAGGAAGAGGCGGAAGGTCGGGTACATTTCGTCGATCAGGGCGGCCATGTATTGCAATTGCTGGATGCGGGTCCCGGCGTCCAGTTCAGTCCATGGATCATCGCCATTGGCGAATGCGGCAAAGCGCTGATAAGGCACGCAGACTTCCATGTCGGTCTCAGGCCTGCGTGAGTAATCGAGCTGGTTGCGGATTGCTTCTTCCTTGGCTTCGAGCTGGTCTTTGCGAAAGCTGCCAAATTCGTGCTGGCTGACCGCCTCGGTTCGCAGCAAGTCGGGCAAGGTGGATGGGACGTATCGGATCTTGTAGCCGGTTGCCTCGCGGTGCCATGCGCTGAGCAACTGGCTGTCTATGCGGTGGTCGGTTTCAACGATCTCCAGCAAGGGTGCGTTGTCACCCGGCGCCTCACCCGATGCGACAAGGCCGAGCAGCCAGTCGAGCGATACGCCGCAGCGCGCCGCGATGGCGTGAAGGGTCTCTGCGCGGGGCAGGCGCGTCGATCCCGGTGCCAGAAACTGGCTGAGGGCGGACCGGTCGAGGCCGATCGACCTTGCAAAGGATGCGAGGCTTTCGCGGCGCTGGTCGATCAGAAGCCCCATGCGTTCGCGGAAGATTTCCGCCACATCTCGCTTGTCGGTCAGGGTTGTCGGCCTGCTGAATTCGTGGCTGGGCAATTTACGGTTTCTCTTTTGCAGATCCAGGTTTCCGCTGCCAGAAACTGTATCATGGAATGTTGTGAATGCACAACAAAAGATGGATAATGCAGCGAAATGACATATTTCTTTGCGAGTTCTCACATTGTTACGTTTTCCTGCTGACAGTAATTTGTCAGCATGTTCAGAGGGGATGATTCTACCAGCGGGCCAGATGCGCCGCCTGCCGATATCAATTTGGCGGGTATGGGCGTGCATTTGGAGCGGCTCAAATTGCGTGACGCGGGAGACTGGCGCACGCTGATATTGGTTGTCGCTTTGCACGCCCTGGTATGGAGCCTGCTTTTACTTCCCGGTTCACAGACCGCAGGTGAGACGCTGTGGGTTCTGGCTGGCATCGCGGCGCTTGCGCCGTTGATGACCATGCATTCCTCGCTGACCCATGAGGTCACACACGGCCATCCCTTCAAGGCGGGCCTTGCCAATGACCTCCTTGTCATGCTGCCCTATTCATTGCTGGTGCCGCATTACCGATTCAAGGATACCCATCTGGCACACCACAAGGATGTCAATCTTTGTGATCCCTATGAGGATCCGGAGACCTGGTACCAGTACAGCGCGGACTGGGAGAAACGGACCCCTGTTTCACGCGCGATATTCAATTTCAACAACACGCTGTTGGGGCGAATGCTGATTGGTCCCCTGGTCGGCATGTTCGGCTTCATCCGCTATGAATGGGGCTTGTTCCGCAAGGGCGAAACCCATATCGGCTGGAAATGGGGCCTGCACCTTGTGCTGGTTGCGGGCTGGCTGACGGTAATCGGCATTTACAGCTGGATGCCGCTCTGGGCGGTGTTGGTGGCAGCCTATTTCGGCATGGCGCTTCTGATGGTCCGCACCTATCTCGAGCACCAGGCGCATGAAAAGGTTCGCGGGCGCAGCGTCATCATCCAGGATGGCGGCGTGTTTGCCTTCCTGTTTCTCAACAATTCCCTGCACGCAGTCCACCATGCCTATCCCGGCATGGCCTGGTATCGCCTTCCAAGGCTTTTTGCAGACAACCGTGAGCGCTTTCTGCAACTCAATGATGGCTATACATTCAAGAGCTACAGGAGCGTATTTGCGAACTATCTTCTGGTTCGCAAGGAACCCGTGCCGATCGAGGATGCACTCGACAAGCGCAGATGACTGCGGCAGGCTTGGCCTGATGCGAAATGACAGTGGCCGATAATGTTTGCTTCCCTTCCCATGTACGACCTGCCCCAAATCCGTTCCTCGACGGATGTTCTGTGGCAACTGATCCGTGGCCGACTGGACGATCATGGTATCGAAGCCCCAGCCGGGCTTGTGCGCGGCAGTGACCCGCATATGGAATGGCTGCGGGCGGACCTTTTGCTCAGCCAGACCTGCGGCCTGCCCTTCGTGAAGGATTTGCAGGGAAGGGTGCAGATGCTCGGCTCGCCGTCCTATGACATTGATTGCGGCTCGGGCAGCTATTACTCGGTCATCATAGCGCGGGAGGACGATGACGGCGAGCTTTCCGCTCTTTCGGCCGGGCGTTTTGCCTGCAATGACCAGCGCTCACAGTCGGGTCATGCTGCATGGCTTGCCCATATGGTGGATAATGACCTGCCCTTACCTTCCAGTGTTGTCTTCACGGGCGCTCACCTTGCATCCGTGGCAGCGGTGTCGAGAGGCGAAGCTGAATTTGCGACAATCGATGCGGTAACATGGGAGCTTGCCCTGCGGCATATGCCGGAGGCGAACAAGCTGCGCGTCGCCGGGCACACTGCTGCCATGCCTTCACTTCCCTATATCACCTCGCTGGCGTTCAGGGACCAGGCTGATGTGATACGCCAGGCGATCAGCGAGGCAATTGCCGGCATGCCAGCAGGCGACCGTGATGCCCTGCTGCTCACCGGTTTCGTCGTGCGGCAGGAAACTGACTACCAGCCATTGGCAGATGCCTGGAACCGCGTGGCGCATGTTGACCTGGGGCAGCTGTCTGCCTGATGCCATGGTCAGGGGCGTTGGCAGAAAGAATCCGTATTTTGCGCCAAGTGCCTGTTTCAGAATCCAATTTTCTCAATCGTTTCATTGCTTGCGCCGGACAATTTTCCTGCTCCTATGTACAGGCATAAACAACAGGGATTCCAATCATGAGTGACGGATCGAAGCTCCCCCGCATCGGCATTGCAGGTGTCGGCCTGATGGGGCTTGGCATAGCCACGAATGTTCAAAAGGCCGGCTACCGGCTTTGCCTGCTCGATCATGAGGGCAATCAGCCGACTGACGCGTTGAAGGCCGCAGGGGCGCAGGGCGTTTCGAGCGGTAGGGCACTGGCAGCGCAAAGTGATATAATTATCCTGTGCGTGACCGGTTCGCCGCAAGTTGAGGACATCCTTACCCGGGACGACGGCATTCTGGCAGATATCTCGGCCTATAAGCTCATCATCGATTGCTCCACTGCCATTCCGTCTTCCACTCAAGAACTGGCGCAGAAAGTGGCCAGGGCCGGGGGACGATTTCTCGATGCGCCCATGACCCGCACGCCAAAGGAAGCGATGGAGGGTCGGCTAAACCTTATTGTGGGTGGCGCAGTGGCTGATTTTGACGATGCTCTGCCGCTTCTTCGCTCATTTGCCGAGAACATCGTGCATGTCGGCCCGGTTGGGTCCGGTCACACGATGAAACTGCTGCATAATTATGTTTCGCTCGGGTTTACCGCTATTTTGGCTGAGGCGGCAGCAAGTGCGGGAAGAAGCGGGATCGACCCTGATCGTTTTGTCGAGGTGCTTGCAAAGGGCGGGGGAGGCAGCGTCGTTCTCGACCGGCTCAGTCCCTTCATCCTTGAGGGAGACCCTTCCGGCCTCAAGTTTACGATTTCCAATGCCCGCAAGGATATCGGCTACTACCTGACAATGGCTGATCACCTTGGCGCGGAACAAACCATTGCAGCAAGTGTTTATGCGTTGCTGGACACCTTGATGAAGGAGGGCAATGGACAGAGCATGTTGCCGGAACTCATCACACTGCTTCAGGACAAGGTGAAGGCTTGACCCTCCATCTGGTGGAGCCTTCATTATGGTTCAGAAGACTGGCGGAGGTGCATTGTGAGGAATTGGCTTGTTGCGCTCGTAATCGTTTTTACCCTGCTGATTGTGTGGTGGTGGTTGAGTTGGGGACGGATGCCACATGGCATGGGTGGCGGACACATGATGGACAACCGGACCATGATGGGTGGCGGTGCGGCGATTGTCAGCGATATCCGCCTTCCCGAACTCAATGATGTTGAACTTGCGGGAAAGGCAGCCTTTGGGGCAAATTGCGCCGTCTGCCACGGGAAGAACGCTGCCGGTGTTGAGGGTGCAGGGCCACCGCTCATTCACAAGATTTACGAACCATCCCACCATGGCGACGGCGCATTCGTGGTCGCCGCCAGGAACGGAGTCAGGGCGCATCACTGGCAGTTCGGAAACATGCCTGCAGTTGAAGGCGTCTCTGACGAGGAAATCCTGAACATTATTGCCTATGTGAGGCGGGTCCAGAGGGAAAACGGTATCCACTGAGCCCTTCGCCGGGACAGACACATGTTGATTGTGACCCATCGGGCAGGGCGGTCCGGCTCTTGCCCGCGTTTCCCTTTTGACATTTGGAAAAACATTCCATCTAAAGCCCTGTATGGTTCACGCATTCGGGGCGAAGACCTTGGCAAAGGCAGAATTTGATCTTTTCATCATTGGCGGCGGCATCAATGGCTGTGGCATTGCCCGGGATGCTGCAGGGCGCGGGTACAAGGTATTTCTTTGTGAAATGAATGACCTCGGTTCTGGTACATCGTCCTGGTCATCCAAGCTGATACATGGCGGATTGCGCTATCTGGAACATTACGAGTTCCGTCTGGTTCGCGAAGCACTGAGCGAGCGTGAATTGCTGTGGTCGCTCGCGCCACACACCATCCGGCCCCTGCGGTTCGTCCTGCCCCATCACAAGGGACTTCGCCCTGCATGGCTGCTGCGGATTGGCCTGTTTCTTTACGACCATATCGGTTCGCGCAAATTGCTGCCGCCAACCCGGTCGGTGGACCTGACCAGCGATGAGACCGGCAAACCGCTCAAGGATGCCTTCAGGAAGGGCTTTAAATATTCCGACTGCATGGTCGATGATGCCCGGTTGGTCATTCTCAATGCCCAGGATGCGCGGGCCAGGGGTGCGGAGATCAAGACACGGACCAAATGTGTGTCTGCCCGGCATTCGGACGGTATCTGGCATGTGGTGACGGAAGACATAGCTTCAAGTGTTCGCACCAAGATAACCGCCAAAATGGTAATCAACGCTGCCGGTCCATGGGTGGACACGGTGCTTGGCGCCTCATTTGGCCGCAATAACCCGCACAATGTGCGAATGGTTCAGGGAAGCCACATCGTTGTACCGAAGCTTTACGACCACGGAAGGGCATATATTTTCCAGAACAGTGACGGGCGGATCGTATTCGCAATCCCCTACCATGAGGACTTTACGCTGATCGGCACTACAGATCGCGATTTCGAGGGTGATCCAGCCGAGGCCAAAATCTCTGCTGGGGAGACTGACTATCTGTTGTCACTTGCCAATGACTATTTCGAAACACCAGTCAAAAGGGAGGATATTGTCTGGGATTATTCCGGCGTTCGCCCTCTCTACGATGATGGTGCCAGCGAGGCGCAGGAAGCGACCCGTGACTATGTCTTGCACAAGGGGGACCGAGAGGGCGAGCCGCCGATTGTCAACATTTTCGGAGGCAAGCTGACGACTTTCCGCAGACTGGCAGAATCGGCGATGGAACTGGTCGAGGAAGCGATTGGCCGAAAGGGGCGACCCTGGACGCACAAGCCGAAACTGCCTGGTGGTGATTTCGAAACGACCGCATTCGACCAGTTCGTTGAACGGCTGAAGGGCGAATATCCCTGGATGGAGGCAGACGTGATCCACCGGCTTTGCCGGCAGTTCGGAACGAATATCCGCATGGTGCTCGCAGGAGCGAGGAACCTTTCCGATCTGGGCAAGGATTTTGGCCACGGCTTGTACGAAGCAGAGATCCGCTATCTGGCGGTTAATGAATGGGCGAGGACGGCAAAGGATGTATTGTGGCGGCGCACAAAACTGGGCTTGAAGTTTTCTTCGGAGGAAGCCAACACTCTGGATGAATGGATGGCGCGCGAATTGTGATGCGCCTTTTCCCGGGGAGGGGACATGCCAAGAAGCGATTATCCTGCGAAATATTCTGATCTGATAGATGCTGAAGTCTGGGCGTTTATTGACCGCTCGGATTCGTTCTATCCGCCCGATACGGCAGAGCGGAGCATCGAGCAGCAGCGCGAAGTCTATAACCTGCTCTGTGCGAGCTTCCATGCCGGTTATCCCGATGGCGTCAGCGCGTCAGACGGAAGTGTCGAGGGGGAGGGCCATCAAATCCCCACGCGATCCTATGTCATGGCCGCCAGCGACGCCCCGCAGACGGTGGTGTATTATCACGGTGGCGGATATGTTGCCGGTGGGCTCGAAAGCCATGATGATGTATGTGCGGAAATCTGCGCGCGGACCGGCTGTCCCGTTGTCTCGGTGGATTACCGCCTGTCACCGGAATTCAACTATCCCAAGGATTTTTCCGATGCGCTTTGCGCGTTTCGCGAACTCGCCGCGTCGCGGGGCGGGCCGGTGGTCCTTTGCGGTGACAGTGCCGGTGCCAATCTGTGTGCTGCTGTTTCCCATGCCACCAAGCATGATGCGGTACGGCCGGTCGGCCAGGTGCTGATTTATGGCGCCTTTGGCAGCGATCTCGATCACGGCACTTATGTCACCCATGCCGATGCGCCGATGATCACCACCAGCGATACGAAGTTCTACAAATCGATGCGCACTGGCGGGAATAATGCCTTATTCGAGGAGCCGACCTGTGCACCTCTCAATGCCGAAGAGTTTGCGGGTCTGCCGCCAACCGTGCTGATCAGCGCACAATGCGACCCCCTGTCGGGAGACAGCGCGCTATATCATCAGGCTTTGCTCCATGCAGGTGTGCCTTCCCATCACGTGGATGAAGCCGGGCTGGTGCATGGCTTTTTGCGGGCGCGGAACATGTCCTCGCGGGCACGAGACAGCTTCACCCGGATTGTCGATGCAGTTGGTGCCCTGGGCAGGAGCGAGTGGCCTTATTAAGCGCAGTCGTCAGACGAGGTTTCGCCGGACTTTTTCCTCGAAGGTCTTTTCGAAGACCAGCTTGTCGTTCTCCCAGGCCTTCAGCGTTGCGCGGGGATGGAAATACTCTGCGTCAGCTGTGAATTCGCTGGAAACATGGGTGCGATACTTCTGTCCCTCGCGCCCGCCGGTCTGTTCCCATTCATGGCTTGCGCGCGCTGAAAGCGGATTTTCTGGCCTGACAGAATAGCGCTCCTTCATCCATCCGCCTGAAACAAGTCCGTGATGGCGATCCCGATTTTCACCAAAATCGCAATCAATTAGCGTGACTGTTTCACCTGTTGATTCATCGTGGAAAGTCTCGCGCCGATAGCTGGAGGCACGCAATTCCTCAGCCTGCCATGCGCAGGCGCCTTCAGGTTCCTCGAATGTCCATTCATCGACAGTCGCAGCAGGTCGCACCAGGAGTTCAAGCGATCCGGCCTTTAGCGTCAGCGTCATTTTTTCTGCCGACGGCCAAATGAATGGAAACCATGCAGTGGAAATGGCGACACGCAGGCGGTGGCCAGCGGGCAAGCGATAGGCGATCTGGTCGAGGGCGAAACTCGTCTCGAATATTTGGCCGGGGGTCATTGCCTTCGGGAATTCGTGGCTGTTTCGGTGCGTAAGGTTGCGTACCCCATAGGTGATCATTGCCGAGGTGCCGTCAGGGCGCAAATCGAGAAGGCGTACGGCGATCTGTCCGGTCGGCGTGTCGCTGGATGCTTTCATGCGGAAGACTGGCGCGCCGACAATGTCGATATCTTCACTGGCCATAGCTCCGTCAAAGCAAAGGGATTTGGTATCGTCGGCGCTCTGATCGCCCGGCAATTCGTCGCCAAAGGCAAAGGGAAAGTATTCGGGGCCTTCTATCCCGCAGTCCTGGTCCGAGGCGATTTCGAGTTCAAAGCTGGCCGGCTTCTCGCCAAGGGCGCGTTGGCCGTTGAAGTGAAGCGTTTGCGTTTCTATTGCGTTCGACGGCCATGTCTCTTCGGCAATCCAACGGCCTGGCCGCTCGTCAAACCAGCGTTCGGGCTTCAGTGAATCCATCAACCAGAGCCGCATGGCAGGGTCGTTCCCGACATTTGTATCTTCGCCCTTGAGCCACCTGTCCCACCAGCGCCTGGCTTCCTGCAGAAAGCCCATGGCAGGTTTGGGCCCGGCATAATGCGGGTATTTGTGGATCCATGGGCCGACAATGCCCTTCACCGGCGAAGAAATGTTCGTGACAAGATGGGAGATCGTGTTGCGGTAGCCATCATGCCAGCCGCCGATGGAAAGCACGGCAGCCTCAATGGCCGAATAGTCCTCACATATCGAGCCATGTTTCCAGTAGCTGTCACGATGCTGGTGATGAAGCCATGTTCCGATCAGGAATGGCATGTTTTCGAGCCGCTCCAGCCACATTTCGCGCCATTTGTCGCCGACGAGTTCGAAGTCCGGCGGGCGCGAGGAATAGGCCAGCATATTACTCGACCAGCCCATGTTCTCGATCAGCAGGCAGCCGCCCTTGTAGTGAATATCATCGGCATAGCGGTCGACCGTTGAACAGAGACTTATGACCGCCTTGAGGGCGGGCGGGCGCAGGGCTGCGACCTGCAAACCGTTGAAACCGCCCCAGGAAATCCCCATCATGCCGACATTGCCACTGCACCATTTTTGCTCTGATGCCCAGGCGATCACGTCGCAGGCATCCTGCAGTTCCTGCGGCGTGTATTCATCGTCCATCAGGCCTTCGGAATCGCCGTTTCCGCGCATGTCCACCCTTATGCAGGCATAGCCATGCCCGGCCATCCAAGGGTGGGTATACTGATCGCGGACAATGGTTCCGTCGCGCTTGCGGTAGGGCAGGTGTTCGACAATCGCGGGAACAGGGTCATCGCCGGCGTCCTCGGGCATCCATATACGGGCAGAAAGCCGGGTGCCATCAGGCATGGTAATCCCCATGTCGGGATATTCCCGGACTTTGCGCGGAAAGTGGCTTACATGCTTCATTTGGTCCTCCGGCCCATTATGTTGAAATCTGCACATTTTGGACCTTGAATGTCCAGCCGCAATCAGAACAACATCGGTGCAATTCACGAACGGGGAATCTCATGCAGAACAAGCTGCTGCTCATCATCATCGACGGCGTACCGTGGCGCAATTTCGTGCGGCTGTTCGGCAACCTGGAAGGCTGGGTGAAGAGCGGGCACGCGAGGCGGTTCCGCATGTCGGCCTGCCTGCCTTCCATTTCAGGCCCTTGCTACGCCTCGATCCATACGGGGGTAACGCCGCAGATTCACGGCATCTTCCTCAATGAATTGCGGCGGCGTATCGAAATGCCCGATATCTTTTCCCAGATTGCCAGGGCAGGCGGCAGGAATGGTGCTGTCGCCCATTCCTATTGGTCGGAATTCTTCAACCGTTATCCATTCGACCCGGTAATGGACATTGAATATGACGAGCCGGAAGGCCCGATCCATCATGGGCGTTTTCACACGATGACCGGTTACAATCACGACAACCAGATGACCCCCAGTGACGCAGACCTGTTTGGCACGCTTACCATGCTGACCGAGCGTCATGGCATCGACTATGGCATGCTGCATACCTGCACGCTGGACTCGATGGGCCATCGGCATGGCCACGACAACGTAACGATGGACCATGCCTGTGCGACGATGGATGCGATGCTTGCTGCGTTCCTGCCGCGCTGGCTGCAAAATGGCTATGAGGTTATTGTCACGGCCGACCACGGCCAGACCGATCGCGGCCATCATGGCGGCCATGAGGATTTGCAGCAGGAAGTGGCGCTCTATTATTTCGGCAGCGGGGAAACCTTGGCAAGGCCCGATGAGATGCTGGAACAGGTGCAGCTTGCCCCCAGCATTCTCCAGCGCATGGGCGTTGCCATTCCGGAGACGATGAAAGGGCAGCCGTTCCTCAAATAACGGCCGCCCTTGTTTGTTCGTCAGTGTTTGCGCGCAGTTTTTTCCGGGATCAGCCCGCGCGGCGAGAAGCGCAGCACAAGCAGCAGGATCAATCCCATCACCATCAGGCGCATATGGGCGGCGCTGTCCAGCAGATGCAGGCGAAGCGCATTGTCCTCAGGCATCCCTGAAGTCAGCAGATCCATCAGCCAGATGCCGAGTGGTTCAGCCTGTACCCAGAAGAACCAGATCACGAAGCCGCCAAGGATCGCGCCAAAATTGTTGCCCGAACCGCCGACGATGACCATTACCCAGATAAGAAATGTGAATCGCAGCGGCTGATAGGATGATGGCGTCAGCTGGCCGTCTATGGTGGTCAACATCGCGCCGGCAATGCCGATGACTGCCGAACCCAGGATGAACACCTGCAAGTGGCGGCGTTTCACATCCTTGCCCATCGCATTTGCGGAAACCTCGTTGTCGCGGATGGCGCGCATCATGCGTCCCCATGGCGAATTGAGGGCCTTCTCGGAAAGATACAAGAGGATCAGAAGGACGATTGCAAACAGGACTGCATAGCTCAGTTTCACAAAAACCGAGGAAAACTCAACGGGGTTGGCACCTAACGTGTTGGAAAGGTTGAGAAACCATTCGGCCTGCTGCAAGTCCACTTCAAAGGGAACCGGACGCGGCAAGCCGATAACATTCTTGACGCCGCGCGACAGCCAGTCCTCGTTCTTGATCACTGCAACGATGATCTCGGAAATGCCGAGGGTCGCAATTGCGAGATAGTCGGCGCGCAGGCCAAGCGAGATCTTGCCGACTACCCAGGCGATGCCGGCCGCAACAATGCCGCCGATCAGCCAGGAGATAATGATTGGAAGGCCCATGCCGCCAAGAAAGCCGGTGGAGGCAGCATTGGTACCTTCAATTGCTTGTACAGCCGGGTCATAAACCGAGCGGATCAGAAAAAATCCGCCAACCAAAATGACTGCCATCGCGAGGCGTCGCCATTTGTCAGCTTCGATGAACTTGTAGGCAGCGATGGCAGCGGCGGCAACAAGGGCGGTCACAAGTCCGCTCATGAGAATGCCCGAGCCGCCTGCAACCCAAGCTTCAGCCACCGGAGGGTAGGCCACAAGCACGGCTACAAGCCCGCCAACGGCAGCAAAGCCCATTACGCCGACGTTGAACAGCCCGGCATAGCCCCATTGCATGTTAACGCCCATCGCCATGATGGCCGATATCAGGCACAGGTTGAGTATTGCCAGCGAAAGCGACCAGCTTTGCAGGAAGCCCACTGCCAGCAGCAAAAGGGCCATGATGCCAAAAAGGATCGGAATGCGGTTTGTCTCGGTCATATCGTTTTCCCGCTAAACAGGCCGGTCGGCTTGACCAGCAGCACCACTACAAGGATCACGAAGGAAACCGCGAACTTGTAGTCGGTGGACAACAATTGTGCCAATCCCTCGGGTGCAAGGGATTCCGGCAGGATGTAGGTGAGGAACTTCTTGTAGGCGAAGGTGATGGAAATTTCCGAGAAGGCAATCACGAAGCCACCTGCGATCGCTCCAATGGGCGAGCCGATGCCGCCTACAATCGCTGCAGCAAAAATTGGCAGTAGCAATTGCAGATAGGTGAAGGGCTTGTAGCTCTTGTCGAGGCCGTAAAGAGTGCCTGCAATGGTTGCGAGTGCTGCTGCGATGATCCAGGCGATACGGACGACGTGGTCGGGATCGATGCCTGAAAGCAGGGCCAGATCCTCATTGTCGGAATAGGCCCGCATCGATTTGCCGGTCCGCGTACGGTTGAGGAACCAGAAAAGTGCCGCAACCACTACAACGGCAGTAATGATTGTAATCAATGTGGTGGTTCGCAGCGCCATTGTTTCTGCCAGCCCCGACCAGTCGCGGAAGTCGCGCGCGCTGAAAACGAAACGCTCACCATCGGTGAAGATCTGGTCACCGGGGCCGATGATAAAGCGAACGATCCCGTTCATCAGAAACATGACGCCGACAGAGGCAATCATGAAAATGACGGGTACAGCCTTCTGTTCGCGATAATACTGGTAAACCAGCTTGTCGCTTCCCAGAACAAACAGCGCGGTTATGATGATGCCGAATGGCAAGGCGAGCAGGGCGGTCGGAAGCGGGCCGAGGGAAACTCCCCAGCTCTGGAAAAGCCAAGTGAAGAGGATGCAGAACATCGCTCCGAACGACATGGTTTCACCATGGGCAAAATTCGAAAACCTCAACACGGAATAGACAAGCGTGACGCCCAGTGCGCCCAGTGCCAGCTGGCTGCCATAAGACAGGCCTGGTATGATCAGGAAGTTGAGCAGCACCACCAGGGCATTGAAATAATCTTCCATCTTATCAACCCCCCAGGAATGACTTGCGCACTTCAGGATTTTCCATCAGTGCCTTGCCGGTATCGGTATAGCGGTTGGCGCCCTGAACGAGCACGTATCCCTTGTCGGCAATGTTGAGTGCCTGCTTGGCATTCTGTTCGACCATCAGGATGGCGATTCCCGTACGAGCCACCTCGATGATCCGGTCAAACAGTTCATCCATGACGATTGGCGATACGCCTGCGGTAGGTTCATCCAGCATAAGGACCTTTGGCCGGGTCATCAGCGCGCGGCCAACCGCCACCTGCTGGCGCTGTCCGCCCGACAATTCGCCAGCGGGTTGGTTGCGCTTCTCTTTCAGGATCGGGAAAAGCTCGTAGACCTGCTCCATCGTGGAAGAAATGTCGTCTTCCCGAATGAAGGCACCCATTTCGAGGTTTTCCTCAACGCTCATCGAGGTGAATACATTGTTTGTCTGTGGCACGAAGCCCATTCCCATGTGAACGCGCGCCTGGGGTGTCAGTTCGGAAATGTCTTCGCCATCCATCAGGACCTTGCCCTGACGCAGGTTCAACATGCCGAAAATGGCCTTCATAGCAGTGGACTTGCCCGCGCCATTGGGGCCGACAATGACTGCGATTTCGCCTTTTTCAACACCAATGGTGCAGTCCTGCAGGATATCGGCGCCCTTGCCATATCCACCTGTCATGTGTTCGCCGATCAGGAAACTCATGATTGTGCCTCCTTCTGCTCGGCCGATTGCTGGGCAGGCGTCTTGTTCTTGAGGCCACGGCCAAGGTAAGCCTCGATCACGTCTTCGTTCTTCATGATCTCGGAAGCCTTGCCTTCTGCCAGCTTGTGGCCTTCAGCCATTACGATTACCGGGTCGCACAGGTCCGAGATGAAATCCATGTCGTGTTCGATCATGCAGAACGTGTAGCCACGCTCCTCGTTGAGGCGCCTGATGGCTCCACCGATGGTCTTGAGAAGGGTGCGGTTCACGCCAGCTCCGACCTCGTCGAGGAAGACGATCTTGGCGTCGACCATCATCGTGCGGCCAAGTTCCAGCAGTTTCTTCTGCCCGCCGGAAAGATTTCCAGCCAGTTCGTCGGCCACCTGGGGAATTTCCAGGAAATCGATGACCTCGTTGGCGCGTTCACGAATGGCGGCGTCTTCGGAGGCAACTTTGGACGGGCGGAACCATGCATCAATCAGGCTTTCGCCTGACTGGTTGGGCGGCACCATCATCAGATTTTCGCGAACAGTGAGCGTTGAAAATTCGTGTGCGATCTGGAAGGTCCGCAACAAGCCCTTGTGGAAAAGCTCATGCGGTTCGAGCCCGGTAATGTCGTCGCCGTCCAGCAATACCCGGCCGGATGTCGGCTGATAGGCTCCGGCAATAACATTGAACAAAGTCGTCTTGCCAGCGCCATTGGGTCCGATCAACCCGGTAATGGAGCCGGTGGCTATTTCCAGCGTCACACCATCGACAGCATGGATGCCGCCAAAATGCTTGTGCAGGTTTTCTACCCGGATCATGTGCTTCCCCATCGGTGGTCCAGACGGACATAAATGTGTCCAATCACAAACCAGCCGTCCTCCTCGGCCTGATTTTTGGCGTTCAGGCTTTTTATTGAAAAATGGCCCGGACGCAATGCCGGGCCATCCTTGTTTTTCAATTTAAGTATGGCTTAGCGGAACTTGACAGCAACGATCTTGCCATCCTGCACTTCGATCTGACGGTAGTTGCCGGCGCTTTCACCGGGTCCGATCAGTTCAACCGCAGAAGCGCCGACGTAGTCGATGTCGGTGCCGGCCTTGATCAGATCAAGGGCCTTTGCCAACTCGCCAGGGAAGATTTTCTCGCCTGGTGCGTTTGCAACGTCCATGACCTTTGATTTGAAGTCAGCGCTCTCAACAGAGCCTGCAGCTTCCATGGCAAGCATGATCAGTGCAGCGGCATCGTAGCTTTCAGCCGAAAACGCGCCTGTTCCATCAAAGCCAGCTGCCTTGGCCATTTCCTGGTAGCTTGCAGCGCCCTGGCTGTCAGTACCCGGATTTGCGCCATAGGAGCCGTTGAGGCCCGGGCCGATTGCTTCAGGCAGGGCAGGACCTACCATGCCGTCTGGCAGGTAGAAGGTGTCGAATGCACCTGAGTCCAGTGAACCCTGGATGATGCCCTTGCCGCCCTGGTCGATATAACCGGCAACAACCAGGACTTCACCACCGGCCTGGGCCAGCGCGCCAACCTCGGCAGAATAGTCAGCCTTGCCATCTTCATGGGCTGCAACGATGGTCACCGTGCCGCCTGCTTTTTCGAAGTTTTCCTTGATGGCGTCGGAAAGACCCTTGCCATAGTCGTTGTTTGTGTAGGTGATGGCGATGGTCTTGACGCCCTTTTCAGTAAGGATGTCAGTCACGATCTGGCCCTGGCGCGCATCGGAAGGCGCGGTACGGAAGAACAGGCCGTCATCTTCGGCAGTTGAAAGGGCCGGAGAGGTGGCAGATGGTGAAATCATCACGATGCCGTTGGGACGGGCAACGTTCTGAAGGATGGCACCGGTAACGCCTGAGCAGTCAGCGCCCATGATTGCCTTCACGCCATCTGAAGTGATGATACGTTCTGCAGCGGCGGTTGCAGCAGCGGCATCCACGCAGGTTGAGTCGGCGCGGACTGATTCAACCTTTACACCATCAAGCAGCTTGCCTGAGTCGGAGACTTCCTTGATAGCCAGTTCGGCACCTGCACCCATGTCCGGGGTAATGGATTCGAGTGGGCCGGTGAAGCCGAGAACAACGCCAATCTTGACCGGTGAGTGACCGCCGGCAAGCGCCGGGCCGGCAAGCATAGTAGTGGCAGCGAGTGCCAGAAGCAGTTTTTTCATAAAGACCTCCCTTAGGGTGCTAAGCTCTGCTTTTCGTTATCTGGAGCCTTTGCTGCAACCGAGCAACAAAATTCCTGCAACATCATTATTATTTCGATTGAGCGCGGTCAACGGCACATTAATGTTTAGGTAAAGATTGGAGCACGCTTGCCACCGAATGGTCTCGTAAAGGGTAAATCGCTGAGGTTTGAAATGGTGGATGCAAAGGCGCCGAAGCAGCGCGGGATCAGCATGAGTATCCCGACAGGCCTCATTGCAGGCATTCATGAACAGCCTTGTGCATGGTGGCGGCGCGTTGCAATAGTGATTCTGCAAATTGGCCCAAGCAGTGATTAATGCTGATGTTTTCGGGAGGAACGCAATGCAGGGGAAAGGGCAACAACACATGCCCGGTTTTACCGGGCCGGATGTTTGCCGGATGCAGGCTCACGAGGTGGTTTCGCTGCTGAAGAAGGGTGAAATCTCGCCCGCTGAACTGATTGAAGCATCGATCAGGCGCATTGAGGCGGTGGAGCCAGCGATCAATGCCATGCCTACCCTTTGTCCGGATCGGGCAAGGACTGCTGCCGAAAACCTGCCCCAGGGAAATGAAACCCATCCCGGGTGGCTCGCCGGCCTGCCGATTGCGATAAAGGACCTTACCCCGGTCAAAGGCGTGCTAACGACTTTTGGAACCAGGGCGATGGCGGATTTTATCCCCGATGCGAGCGATCCGCTGGTCGAACGGCTGGAAGTGCGTGGAGGCATCGTCATGGGCAAGACCAACACGCCCGAATTCGGCGCTGGTGGCAATACGTTCAACGATGTCCTTGGGGCGACCTACAATCCCTGGAATACGGGTCTGAATGCAGGCGGTTCATCTGGCGGGGCAGCTGCCTCGCTGGCGACGGGTGAAGTCTGGCTGTCGCATGGTTCAGATCATGGCGGCAGCCTCAGGACGCCTGCAGCCTATTGCGGCATAGTCGGCCTTCGCCCCAGTCCGGGAGTTGCAGGAGGCGGCGGCAAGGAAACCGGTTTCATGCGGGAAGGTGCGCAGGGACCGATGGCCCGCAGCGTTCGCGATTGTGCTCTGTTTCTCGACGCGATGGCCGGCTTCGAGCCTCGTTCTCCGATTTCACATCCTGCGCCGCCAACACCTTACCAGAATGCAGTCGAGCAGGCCGATGGAAGCATTCGTATCGCCTTTACACCTGACCTCGGCGGTTTTGCCTCTGTCGACCGCGAGATGGAGGATCATTTGCGCGCTGCGTTGAAGACGATGGAAGGCGGCGGAGCAGTCGTAGAAGAGACTTGCCCTGATATCACGGGATTGGGCGTGGCCTATTATACGCTTAGGGGTCTCATGTGGGTTTCGAGTTTTCGCAATGCGCCTCACGAACTTACACGGCACTTCAAGGCAACGCTTGCCGAGAACCTCGAATTCGGGCGACAGCTTACGGTTGACGAGATCGCGGCAGCTGAGAACACGCGCACTGCAATCTTCAACTCGATGCTTGGCCTGTTCGAAGAATTCGATGTACTGGCCTGTCCGACTGTCGGCTGCATGCCCCATCCCCAGTCGGAGGAATGGGTCAGGCAAGTGGGTGGCCAGACTTATGGCCACTACATGGACTGGCTGCGCTTCGCCTTCCTGGCGACGACGACGGGCCTGCCTGCCATTTCCGTTCCGGTGGGCATCGGGCCCCGCGGTCTGCCTGTAGGCATGCAGCTGATCGGAAAGCCGCGCGGTGAAGCCGGTCTTCTGGCGGCGGCGAGGGCAGTGGAGGTTGCGTGTGGCGGGCCGCTTGTCCCGATTGATCCGGTAGTTGTTGCGGCCTGAGGAAATTCGGGAATCCCGGGAGGAAAAATGTATCAGGGCAATTATCTTGGGCAAAAGCTGCGGCAGGCAAGTCTTTCCGACGGCTCCTTGCTTTTTATTGACCATCATCACACTGGGGAGAAGATCAGCTATGATGCCTTCTTCGCCAATGCCGAGCGAATGGCGGCAGCACTTGTGGCAGCCGGGCTTCAGCCTGGTGACCGCGTTGCCGTTCAGGCGCCCAAAACGCTGGCCATGCTGGAACTCTATGTGGGCACGATACTGGCAGGCGGGGTCTTTCTGCCGCTCAATACCGCCTATACGCCAGCCGAGATCGAGTATTTTCTGGGTGATGCAAGGCCTCACACCTTTGTTTGCGACGGTGCCGAGCTTGAACGCATGAAACCGGTTGCCGACATGTGCGGCGTTTCACAGGTTCTGACCATTCTGGCGGATGAAAGCGGGACGCTTTGTGCTGCCCGGAACGCTCAGCAGCCAGGGTTCGCAGCGGTAGGACGCAAAGGAGATGATCTTGCTGCCATCCTCTACACGTCAGGAACGACAGGCCGCTCGAAAGGCGCCATGCTCTCGCACGGGGCACTTGTCTCCAACGCCGAGACGCTGACCGGGTACTGGCGGTTCACGTCAGATGACGTGCTGATCCATGCCTTGCCGATCTTTCACACCCATGGGCTGTTTGTCGCCACCAATGTCACGATGATGGCAGGCGGCAGTTGCATTTTCATGCAAGGGTTTGATGCAAAGGCCATTCTCGAACGAATGGGCCAGGCAACCGCACTAATGGGCGTGCCCACATTCTATACGAGACTTTTGCAGATGGACGGGCTGGCGGAAGCCTCCCGGGACATGCGGCTGTTTGTTTCGGGTTCCGCACCCCTGTTGGCGGAAACCCATGACCGCTGGCGCGAGGTCACCGGGCACGCCATCCTCGAGCGCTACGGC
This sequence comes from uncultured Salaquimonas sp., assembly GCA_964541115.1. GTDB lineage: Bacteria > Pseudomonadota > Alphaproteobacteria > Rhizobiales > Rhizobiaceae > Salaquimonas. The sequence continues at coordinate 1,507 of CAZIPH010000043.1, read as the reverse complement.
ATGACTGAAACCAACATGAACACCTCCAATCCATATGAGGGAGACCGAAGGGCAGGGACCGTGGGTTTCCCTCTGCCAGGGGTCGAGGTGGTAGTGACCAATCCGGAAACCGGCGATATCCTTCGTCAGGGCGAGGTGGGCGTTCTGGAAGTGCGGGGACCCAATGTGTTTTCGGGCTATTGGCAGATGCCGGAAAAAACGGCGGAGGAATTGCGCGAGAACGGCTTTTTCATCACTGGTGATCTGGGTAAAATCGACGCTGACGGATATGTCCATATCGTGGGCCGTTCCAAGGACCTGATCATTTCCGGCGGGTTGAACATCTATCCCAAGGAGATCGAAGGGGTGATCGACGATATTGACGGCGTAATCGAAAGCGCCGTCATCGGCGTTCCGCATGCAGATTTCGGCGAAGGCGTGGTCGCAGTAATTGTCCGCAAGTCCGAAGACGCGGTTGATGAGGGCCGGGTTATGGAAGTCGTGTCAGCCAAGCTGGCAAGGTTCAAGCAGCCAAGGGCGATCCGTTTCGTGGATGAACTGCCGCGCAACACGATGGGCAAGGTCCAGAAAAACGCCCTGCGTGATACCTACAACTCCCTCTTCAGCTGATAAAACCCGCAATTTGGCGGTCCATTTTGTCTGACCAATTCCCAAGTGGGCGATCTTGCGTTGTGCGGGAACCTGTTACGATTGCGGGCGTTGAACTCCTGTCTGTAACTACAGCGAGGAGAACATCATGCCGGCCAAATCGAAAGCCCAGCAAATGGCCGCTGGCGCAGCCCTGTCTGCCAAACGCGGCGAGACGGAAGTTTCCGAACTCCAGGGCGCATCAAAGGATATGTACGATTCAATGAGCGAAGAACAATTGGAGGAATTCGCTTCCACGGACCGCGAGGGACTACCTGAAAAGGCGGACGATGATGAAAGCTGAACAACAACAACCCGGCGGTGAAAGCGCCATGGAACGGGAGCCGGAATACGCTCCCCGCTATCCCGGCTCCGGTCGCCTAAGGGGCAAGACCGTGCTTTTAACCGGTGGCGATTCCGGCATCGGCCGTGCTGTCGTCCTCCTTTTCGCGCGCGAAGGTGCCAATATCGCATTTTTATATTTGAATGAGCACGAGGACGCACAGGAAACCATCCGTCTTGTCGAGAAGGAGGGAAGCAAGGCAATTGCGATGGCTGGAGATGTTGGCAACAAGGCGAACTGCAAAAAGATTGTCGACAAAACCATTGATGCGTTCGGAGGAGTGGATGTGCTGATCTGCAACGCGGCCGAACAGCATGCAGTCGAAGATGTCGTGGACATTCCCGAGGACCAGATCGAACGAACCTTCAGGACCAACGTGTTTGGCCAGTTCTTCATGATCCAGTCGGCATTGCCTCATTTGAAGGAGGGGTCCTCGATCATTTGCACCCTGTCGGTAACCGCCTATCGCGGACAGGATTTGCTGATCGACTATTCTTCCACCAAGGGTGCAATACTGGCGCTTGTGCGGGCCCTAGC
>CAZIPH010000042.1:0-26084 GCA_964541115.1 uncultured Salaquimonas sp. | reverse complement strand
CCTAAGGATGCAGGAAACCGGGAGGCTTGTCGGAGAAGAATGGACCGAGTTTCCGCAATTCATCAGGCGGGTTCGCGGCGCTGATCCGCAGGCCGTCATCCGGCCCGAAGCAATTGAGGCCATTGATAAGGCTACCAATGCGGGCTGCCGCCTGGCGATCCTGTCGAACGAACTCGACCTCTTCTACGGCGAGGACTTTCGCGACAAGCTGCCTTTTCTGGCAGGTTTTGACGTGATCGTGGATGCGACCCATACCGGCATCCTGAAGCCAGACCCGCGAGCCTATGAGGCGGTGACCGACGCGCTCGACCTGCCGCCACAAGCCTGTGTATTTGTCGATGACCAGCATCGCAACATAAAGGGCGGTAAACAGGCAGGCATGCAGACTGTCTGGTTCGACGTTACAAGGCCGGCTGAAAGCTATGGGCAGGCAATTAATGCCCTGGGGGTTTAGCGCACAATAGCGCACGCATTCACCAAATTTATCGCAGTTCCTCCCTGCCAGCATCGGGTGCTGACCATGTGGCCGACAACGCCATGAAACGTGACATTGTATCCTGCTTGAAATTATAGTAAGTAGACTTACTAATTTGACGGGAGGCTGCAATGCAATACCATTTGAACGGCTTTCGACCGGGCGATCCGGCTATAAGGGACGCAGCGCCTGGCAGGCCACTGGTTGATCCCGATTTCTGTGAACCTGTGGATGTCCTCATCATCGGCAGCGGCCCGGCAGGCCTTACCCTTGCAGCCCAGTTGAGCGCCTTTCCCGATATACGTACCCGCATCGTCGAGCGCAGGGCGGAGCGGATGGAAAAGGGTCAGGCGGACGGTATTTCCTGCCGCTCCATGGAAATGTTCAATGCCTTCGGATTTGCCGGCCGCATCATGGAACAGGGCTATTGGGTCAACGAAACGACCTTTTGGAAGCCCGATCCGCAAAACCCGCAAAACATCAACCGCGTCGGAAGGGTCCAGGATGTCGAGGACGGCCTTTCACACATGCCCCATATCATCCTCAACCAGGCGCGCGTGCATGACATGTATCTCGATGTGATGGAGAACTCACCGTCCCGCATTGTTCCCGATTACTCGCTGGAACTCGAAGACTTGCAGATCGAACGATCGCTCGGTGACTATCCGGTCACAGCCACGCTAAGGCGAGATGACCCCAGCCGGGAGAGGCAAACTGTCAAGGTTCGTGCCCGCTATGTTGTCGGCTGTGACGGTGCCCGCAGCAAGGTGCGCAAGGCTATCGGCCGTGAACTTTCCGGCGACTCCGCAAACCAGGCCTGGGGTGTCATGGACATTCTGGCGACAACGGATTTTCCCGATGTTCGCTGCAAGACACTCATCCAGTCTTCCGGCGAGGGCAATATCCTGATAATCCCGCGCGAGGGCGGATACCTGTTCCGTCTCTACATAGAACTCGACAAACTGAAGCCGGGCGAGCGCGTGGCGGACCGCAAGATCACGGTCGATCAATTGGTCGAAACGGCAAAACGCATCATTGTCCCCTACTCCCTCGATGTCCACGAAGTCGCATGGTGGTCCGTTTACGAGATCGGCCAGCGCATTACGGACAGGTTCGATGATATTCAGGGTGAGGAAACCGGCGGCACCCCGCCACATGTATTCATCTGCGGAGATGCCTGCCACACCCACAGCCCGAAGGCTGGCCAGGGCATGAATGTCTCCATGGGCGATGCATTCAATCTGGGCTGGAAGCTGGTCTCGGTACTACAGGGACGCTGTCCGCCAGATATCCTCTACAGCTACTCGCAGGAGCGCCAGGCGGTGGCGCAAGACCTGATTGATTTCGACCGCGAATGGGCGCGCATCATGAGCGAACGCCCGCCATCTGAATCTGGTGATCTCGATGAAATGCCCAAATTCCAGCGCTACTTCATACAGAGTGGCCGCTATACGGCGGGAATGTCAGTCACCTACCGGCCATCGCCATTGACGGGGAATGACCGCTGGCAATCATTGGCAACCGGGTTCCAGATAGGAACACGATTTCATTCGGCACCTGTCATCCGGCTCGCCGATGCCAGGCACCAGGAATTGGGCGATATCATCGAGGCCGACGCACGCTGGCGGCTGTTTGCCTTTTGTCCCGACGAAGACCCGGCTGGCGAGCAGTCCGCCATCGCCCGCCTTTGCGGGTTTCTCGATAGTGATGCCGTTTCACCAATACGCCGATATACAAAGTTGGGGGAGGACGTCGATTCATGCTTCGACCTGCGCGCCATTTTCCAGCAGGGTATGCACGAGCTCGACCTTGCAGCGCTACCGTCATTCCTGAAACCGCAAAAGGGGCAATACGGCCTAATCGACTATGAAAAGATGTTTTGCCCGGATCTGAAGAACAGCCCGGACATATTCGACCTGCGCGGGATTGACCGGAAATCAGGCTGCCTCGTGATCGTGCGGCCGGACCAGTATGTGGCAAATGTCCTGCCCCTAAACGGCCATGTCGAACTCGCCGGTTTTTTCGGTGGATTCATGATCGGTCACAATGGCCAATAACAGCCAGACCCCGCTTGCAGCAGGCGGAAGCTGCCGATACGCCATTGGAGCTTTTGCATTGAAAGTGGCAAGCAAACTAGGACCGGGCCGTGCTTGAAGTAGTCACCTTGATGATGCCGATCTTCCTCATGATCGGCATTGGAGCATTGTTCGTCCGGGTTGGCTGGTTTCCAGCATCCGGCCTGCCCATTCTCAATCGCTTCGTCATGAATGCCTGTATTCCGGTTTTGCTGTTTTCGGCTGTGGCCAATGGTGGCGGGCTGAACATGCTGGCTTTTTCCAATGCCGCCCTGTTTGCCGCTGCATCATTGTGTTCGGCATTCATTCTGCTGGCTTACCTGCGCCTCGTCCTACATGAGCCCATGCCGCAAGCTTCCATCCTCGCCATGGCGGGCGGTTCTGCCAACACCGTGTTTCTGGGCTTTCCCATCGCCCTGGCAGTGATCCCTGATCGCGCAGAGTTCGCCTTTTCATGGGTTGTGCTGGGTGAAGTCCTGTTCATCATCCCCGTCATGATAACAATTGCGGAATTTTCGCAGGGCAGCTCCGGTGGCGGGGTCATGAAAAGGATTGCCCGTTCGCTGCTAATGAGCCCGGTCACGATCGGCCTTGCCGCCGGTATTGCATTCGTGGCCACTGGGCTGGTTCTTCCAGGGCCCATAGACCGGGTTGTCCGCTCGATTACCCAGGCCGCTCCGTTCATCGCCCTGTTTCTCATCGGCGGGCTGTTACTGGAGGTCCGGCTCACCCACGCCGGCCCTAGGGTGATTGCCATCAGCATCTCAAAGCTTTTTGTTCATCCGGCCATGGTGACGCTGGCCTTTGTTCTTGTCTTCGGATGGCACAGCCAGATCACCCGTGATGCGCTGTTCTTCGCCTCGATCCCGGTCTTTGCCTCTTATGTGGTGTTCTGCAGCAAATTCGGCGTGGGTGAAGTTGGTGCTTCAGCCATCTTCGTGACGACGCTCGCCGGCGCTGTCACGGTAACTGCCGTCCTCACCTTTCTGCTGGCTGTATAAAGCGCGACCGCGGAACCGGCTCAGGCGGCAGGACTTGCCTTGCCAAGCGGAATATCGTTCTGCGCGCAGTTGACCAGCAAGGGGTTGATCTTCCAGGCGACGGGATCTTCCTTCGCGAGTTCTTCAAGCTTCCCCACGATTGCCTTCGCGCCAATTGTGTCCGCATGGTGCATCAGGCCGCCGCGCCAGCGCGGAAAACCATAGCCAAAGACCGTCACCAGATCGATATCCATCGCGCTCTGGGCAATACCTTCGTGCAGGATGTCTGCAGCCTCGTTGATCATTGCCAATACCAGCCGTTCTCGGATCTCCTCGGCCGGGTAATCGGTGCGTGTAATCCCAGCCAGATGCGCCTCCTCGATGGCGAGGTCCGCCACAATAGGGTCTTCCACCTTGCCCCCGCCGCCGGGATAGCGGTACCAGCCCGCGCCGGCCTTGCGGCCAAGCTTGCCCAGTTGCACCATCCGGTCTGCAATCGGCACATAGCGCCGGTTCGGGTCGCGGGTTGCGTCCTGCCTGCGCCTGTTGGCATGGGCGATGTCGAGGCCCGACAGATCCTGTGCTTCATAGGGACCCATCGCATATCCGAATTCCACCATGGCCTCATCGACCTCCCAGGGAGTCGAACCATCCATGAACACCGCGTCGGCCGCCTCGCGATATCGCGCGAGGATACGATTGCCGATAAAGCCATCGCAAACATTGGCAAGGACCGGAATCTTTCGCAGTTTTTTGGCCAGCGCAAATCCGGTTGCCAACGCAATGTCGCTGGTCTTTTCGCCCCGCACTATCTCGATCAGTTTCATGATATGGGCAGGTGCGAAGAAGTGAAGACCGATTACCCGGCGCGGATCAGACACGGAACGCGCAATCTCATTTATGTCGAGATAGGAGGTGTTGGTCGACAGAACTGCCTCTTCAGGCATGGCATCCTCAAGCCTTGCAAACACCCGCTTCTTGACTTCCATACTCTCGAAAGCCGCCTCGATTGCGAGCATTGCATCACCCACCCGTCCATAATCGGATGTCGCTTCGAAGCGCGAACGTCGCTCCTCTGCACCCGCCTCGTCAATCAGGCCCCGTTTGAGACTGGCAGCAATGATCTTCTCGACATTTGCCCTTGCGCGCTCGCCTCCTTCTTCATCCGTTTCAAGGATCGTGACCCGAAAGCCAGCGTTGAAGAGCGCATAGGCAATCCCTGCGCCCATGGTGCCTCCGCCCACCACTGCAATGTGCTCGAGGGGAACAGGTTCGGCATCAAGCCAGTCCGGCGCCCTGGCCGTACGCTCGGCAAAGAATATGTGGCGCAGCGCCTTTGCCTGATCGGAACCCCGCAGTTCCAAAAACGTCTTTCTTTCAAGGGATACCCCTTCATGAAAGGGAAGTGAAACCCCTTCCTTGGCAACTTGAAGTGCACGAACCGGGGCAATCTGTCCGGGCGATTTTTCCTGCAGCCTTTGGGCAAATCCGGCAATAACTGCTTCATCAATTTCAGGGGCCGGCAGTTCCCATGTGGGCACCACACAGCCCAGTTCCTCGGTATTGATCATGAACGCGGCTTCGACAGGGTCGGCCTCGACAGCATGAACCAGTCCCGCCTCCAGCGCGGCGGCAGCGTCGAGCGGCCTGCCGGTCGTGATGATCTCCAACGCCTTGTCAAGCCCGACCAGCCGCGGCAGGCGCTGGGTTCCACCGGCCCCCGGAATTACGCCAAGCGTTACTTCCGGCAGGCCGATCTGTGCACCGGGCGCCATGATCCGCATGCGGCAGGCCATGGCGAGTTCGGCACCACCGCCAAGGGCAACGCCATTGATTGCCGCCACCCATGGCACGAAGCTCTCGTCAATCGCATTGAGCGTATCGGGCAAATGCGGTTTGGCAGGCGGCAGATCGAATTCGCGCACATCCGCGCCCGCGGCAAAGGCCCGCCCCTTGCCGGAAAGGATCACCCTGTCGAGCATTTGGCTTTCCGCCCAGCGCACTGCATCCAGAAGGCCTTGGCGCATGGACAGGCCAATGGCATTAACCGGCGGGTTATCGAGTTCGACATATCCGATATTGCCTTCGCGGCGCCTTGTAACACTCAACCTGCTTCTCCCGCCTGATACTGTAGGTGTTTATTTGTGACTGGTGTTTCCAAGGGTGGACTGCTCCAGCATGGATTGATTGATGATCAGGGCGCGCAGTTCGGCGACAGACTGGTCGATGCTCTTGCCGCCCGTGTCCAACTGGTAATCGGCGCGCAGGTACTTGCTCTCGCGCTCTTTCAGCATGTCACGCAATTGGGCCATCGCCTCCGGGTTACCCGCCATTGGGCGCAGGTCGCCTTGCGAGCGGACCCGTTCCATGTGCTCATTGGGGGAGGCCTTGACCCATATGGTATGAAAACCGGCAAGCAGGCGCTCGAAGCTTTCCGGATCATCGACGATCCCGCCAGCCACAGCCATCACGATGGGCTGTTTTGTAGCAATGATCTCGACCAGCGTTTCAGCTTCGAGCCTGCGATAGCCTACCTGGCCATACAGCGCGATCACTTCGGCGAGCGCCATTCCTGCGGCCTTTTCGACTTCCTTGTTGAGCTCTATGAAACGAATGCCCAGTTCACGGCCAATCAGGTCGCCAAGGGTCGATTTTCCCGCTCCGCGCAAGCCAATCAGGCAAATGCGCTCCGCCTTCTGCTCCCTGATCATACTGGTGTCGAGAATGCGCATCGCCTTCATTCTCGTGGCAGGGTCAGCCTTTTGGAATAGTGTAACGAATTCACCCACATCATCTGACAACACGTCACTTTCAGCGAAAATAAGCTGCAGTGGCGTTTCAAGAGCAAGGGCAACCTTGTTGAGGAGTGCTATCGAGATATTGCCTTCCCCGCCCTCCAATTGGGCGAGGTAACGTACGGATACGCCTGACATTTCAGATAGTTCGCGCCTCGAATGACCTTTTTGCCTGCGGATGCAGCGCACACGGTCCCCGACTTTTGCCAGAAGGTCTTTTCCACTTCCTCCGAGGTAGGCTGTATCTGTTTCGTCTGTGGCAAGGAGGCTTTCTGACACCGTCAAATCCTGTTCTTCGCCAATTCGGGTCGTTCCAGGCAAGGTCACTCTGCGGCCTCTTGCTCCTGACCGGATATTTCAAGCTCGATCATCCGGCGAATATCAAGGGGTGGAGGCTGCTTGCGAAATTCCGGGGCCGCGATGAATACACTGACTGTACGGGAGGAGAAGCAGATCTCTCCGTCCTGTTCGCCGTCAACGCGGAAGGTGATTGAAGTATCGCCCAGCCTTTCCGGCCACACATAACAGACCAGTTCATGTCGCGGGGTCACGGGCTTTCGGAAATCCATTTCGAGCCGTACGAATGGTGTTCCCAGATGGCGGTCCAGTTCCATCTGGAACCAGCCATCGCCTTCGAGATGAGCTTCCCACCAGCCATTGATTGCGTCCAGCGCGAACCACGGCAACCGGCCCGTATAGGCTATGCGGGCAGGATCACAGTCGCCCCATGTCACGCGAATCGAATGCCGGTGGGCGTTGGCTGGCCTGGTTTCCATCTCAATAGGTCTCTACGTGGTAGCGGCCCTCTTCGCGCATCACGTCGCGAAGGTTCTGCCATTGCTGGCCGATGGACTCGGCGATGTTGGTGAAGGCCAGTTCAACGCCCTCTTCCATTTCCTTCAATCCGCAGATGTAGACATGTGTCCTGGGATCCTCAAGCATCTCGGCAACCATATCTTCCTCGATCTTCATGCGGTCCTGGACATATTCCTTGTCCTGACCCGGCATCCGGCTGAAGACAAGATGCTTCTGCAAAAGGCTGGAGGGAACCTTGTTGAGCGGTCCGAAATAGGGAAGGCTGTCAGGGGTCCGCGCGCCAAAGAACATCACCATGCCGCCATTCTTGTTGCCGACATTGCGCTGGCGGGCCATGGTAAAGGCGCGCATCGGCGCTGAACCGGTTCCCGTACAGATCATCAGCAGGCGCGCGTCGGGATCGAATGGCAGCAGGAAGGTCGCACCGAACGGACCCGTTACCTTCACAGTGTCGCCCTTCTGCAGATCACAGATATAGTTCGAACAGACGCCGTTCTCTTCACGTTTCACGGTAAGGGAGACATTGTGATAGCCGGGCCGCTCGCCGTCCCGAGGGCTGGATACTGAGTACAGACGCGGCAGATACGCCTTGCCATTGGCATCCGCTCCAGGCGCAATGATGCCAAGCGACTGGCCTTCAAGCGCTGGAAAGGGCTTGCCCTGGAAATCGAGAATGATATGGCGCACGTCTGAGCCGGACTCTTCACTCGTCAGGCGAAAATTGCCCTGCACGACCGCTTCGACAGGATTGCCAAGATTGTAGAGGTTGATCGTTGGCCTGGAGGCTGATGCAGGCGCCCTCGCCCTGCCGCCCGCACCTTTGTGCGCTTCGGCAAGAAGGGCCGCGATGGGATCCTCTTCCGCCTTTTCATCGCCCTGCTGGTCATCACTGCCCCCGGCGGGAATATCCTCCTGGTCCGGCAGTTCCATCCAGCCAAATTGTTCTTCCAGCGAATAGGGCGTTGCAACCATCCGCCATTCATCGATCGATCCCGTGGGGCAGACGGGAATGCAGTCGAGGCAGAAATTGCACTTGGAATAATCCACCACGACATTGTTGTCGTCATGCTCGATAGCCCCGATCGGGCAGGTCATTTCGCACGTATAACAGCGGATGCAGATTTCCGGATCGATAAGATGCTGCCGGTTCAAGTCAACCGCTTTTGCATCTTCATTCGTTTCGGTCATGGGTGCATTCATCTTTGCATCTCCGCCTTGTATCGCTCTGTTGGAGGGCCTTGGCATGCGGGGCGGCCTTCACCGCCCCGAACCATTTTGTCAGGCCATATGCAGTTTGACGTATTCGAAGTCGCCTGGCTTGTTGTCGATACCAACCTTGGGCGGCGCAATCCAGCCTGCATATTTGCCTGCTTCATAACATGGGACCATCAGGGACTGAATAAAATCGCCATCGGCATGGGTCGGCAGCCAATTCGGCAGACCCTGATCATAAGCTTCGCCGGAAACCAGATTGCCTTCGGGATCGAAATTATGTCCGGCAAACACACCGATCTTGCGGTTGAAAGCCTGGTGCGGCAATTTCAGTTCGAACTCGACCCCGGCCTTCTGGATGATCTTGTTCCAGCGGGCGATGCCGCCGGAGGCATCGCGAATGTAGTCATCGCGCAGACGCATGTTGATTGCTGTCAGCGCAGGAACATCGCGTTCGACCAGCTTGCCGTCTACGAGGTCAAGAACCTTGTAGGTATCTGACTGCAACTGATGATCATCGTCGATGCGATGCTCCATATAGCGGCCCTTGATGCCAGCATTGAAGGCATTGGCAGCATTGGTGGAGACTTCCTGTCCGAACAGATCAAGCGAAAGCGTATAGTGCAGATTGAGTTTCTTCTGCACCGTCGGCAGATCGATCACACCAAGATCGCGTACCTTGCCAACGTCGTATGGATCCGAGATCCCGGCTTCCTTCATGGCTTCGGCTGTACGCTGGACAACGCGGCCAACTCCCGTCTCGCCCACGAACATGTGGTGAGCTTCCTCGGTCAGCATGAAGCGACAGGTACGGCTGAGCGGGTCAAAGCCGGACTGCGCCAGGCTTTCAAGCTGCATCTTGCCATCGCGGTCCGTGAAATAAGTGAACATGAAGAAGGACAACCAGTCCGGCGTTTCCTCATTGAAGGCGCCGAGCATGCGCGGTGCTTCTTCCGAACCGGAGGACCGACGCAAAAGATCATCGGCTTCCTCACGTCCGTCCTTCCCGAAATATTTCTGCAGGAGATAGACCATCGCCCAAAGGTGGCGGCCTTCTTCGACGTTTACCTGGAACAGATTGCGCATGTCGTAAAGTGAGGGTGCCGTCAGTCCAAGAAAGCGTTGCTGCTCAACTGAACCCGGTTCCGTGTCACCCTGGATGACGATCAGGCGCTTGAGCAGGTTGCGGTACTCACCGGGTACTTCCTGCCATGCTGGCTGGCCCTTGTGCTCGCCGCAGGGAATGATGCGATTGTCCACTTGTGGGGCGAGCAGGACACCCCAGCGGTAATCAGGCATTTTCACATAATCGAACTTCGCCCAGCCCTTGGGATCGACGCTGACAGCAGTGCGCAGGTAGACCATCGATTCCTGGAAGTTCTGGGGGATCAGCCGGTTCCACCAGTCAAGGTAGCCGGGATGCCATTTTTCCAGCGCCTTGAGCACCTTGCGGTCCTCGCTCAGACCCACATTGTTGGGAATGCGCGTATCGTAACTGACGTTCATGTTATCAAGCATGATTTCCTCCTTGCGGTCACGCTCGGGCGGTGAATGCCGCCCGTATCAAAGTGAAGTGTGTCGGGGTCAGACCCGGTCCATGTCGTAGTCGCCGCGCACGCCGGTTCCATAGCGTTGCAGCGCACCATCCTTGCCGACCGCGTTGGGCCGATTGAAGATCCAGTTCTGCCAGGCGGTCAGTCTGCCAAAAATGCGGGTTTCCATGGTCTCGGGTCCGGCAAACCGCAGGTTAGCTTCCATACCCGTCATGGCGTCCGGGCTGAAGGAGGCCCGCTCCTCCATGAAGATGCGAACCTCGTCTTCCCAGTCGATATCATCAAGGATCATGGTAACGAGGCCCAACTCATCGGCAGCTTCCGCATCAAGCGGCTCGCCAGCCTGTTCCCGCGCTTCGGCAACCTTTTCAGGTTCTCCAAGGAAACGGGTTTCCAGCCGCGTCAGCCCGTTTCCCATCGGATAGGGACCAAAATTGGCATCGGAAAGCGTAATGGTTGCCTCGGGACGGTTATCGCCCTCGAACTCGCCTTCCATCATGTAGGAGCGATCCGCTGCGAAGAGCAGTTCGGCAAGGACGCCTGCAAAACACGACCCGTTCTCGACAAAGGCAGCCAGCGAACGCGATGTCACATCGACACGCTTGAGCACGCGCTTCCAGTACTGGCGCACTTCATTGGCCAGCCAGTGATCGGCATTATCTGCCAGCAGCGCCTCGTGTGCGAGCAACTTCCGGGCGTCGCCCTGCGAACGGAACACCCACAGGCCAACCGCCATCTCGTTGAGGCGCAGATGGAGGATGGCGTCTTCCAGTTCACGGCACAGTTTCAGCATATAGGCCTGGTCGCCCTGGGCCTGGAACGCATCCATGTCGGCGGGTGCGTAATCTTTCGGGCCGTTCAGCGTGATGAAAGCCTTGCGCCCCTCGCGGTCGACTTCAACTTCAACAAGTGAATAGGTAATTGAACCATCTTCGCCAATCTTGCGTTCGATCGGGTCAAACCTGATACCGCCGGAGACATCCGCCTTTTTGGAGTTGGCAGCAAATTCGCGGGCACGTTCCTCGACAGTCTCGTCGAATTTCGAATTGGGCACAACTTCGTCTACAAGACGCCAATCCTTGGCACGCTTGCCCTTCACACCCTCCTCGATCGAGCAGAAAATGTCTGCCAGGTCACGGCGCACCTTGCGTTTGTCGGTTACGCGGGTCAGGCCCCCTGTACCGGGAAGAACGGCCAGCAGCGGTACTTCGGGAAGGCCCACGGCAGACGTGCTGTCATCCGTGAGCATGATGTAATTGCAGGCAAGGGCCAGTTCATATCCACCGCCGGCGCATGCACCCTTCACGGCTGCTATATATTGCTGCCCGCTATCTTCTTCCGCCGCTTCATAGGTATTGCGGGTTTCATTGGTGAACTTGCAGAAATTGACCTTGTGGCTGTGCGCGGCACCGCCCAGCATGCGGATATTGGCACCGGCGCAGAAAACACCCTGCTTGCCGGACTGCATCACCACGACCTTGACCTCGGGATGCTCGAACCGCATGCGCTGAATGACATCGTTCAGTTCGATATCCACACCCAGGTCATAGGAATTCAGTTTGAGCTGGTAACCGTCGAACAGTCCGCCATTTTCATCAACATCCATGAAAAGCTTTGCAACAGGGCCGTCATATTCGACGCGCCAGTGACGGTAACGCGATGGATCAGTGCGGAAATCAATCAATTTTGTCATGGGTCCCTCCCGGGTAAGAACTGGGAGTCTTTTACCCTGCCTGATGAGACAAGTAAACTGAATTATGCATGATATAGCCACTTTTTGCTGAAAATGATGAGGTTACTCGCATATTTTGGCCATATTGATCTAGATTTATGTATTATATTGCACATTTTGCTGTAGCGCGTAATTCTTCGATCCTCTCAACGATCTCTGGCCGGCTTAGGCCCATTACCTGCTCTTCGTTTCCTGCACCGATCAGTTCCTTCGCGATATCGCAAAGCCGTAGCGCTGCCTTGGGGCGCGCCATCGCAAGTTTGAGGCAACCATTGGCAAGCTGGATCAGTCCCTGCACAAAATCCCGCTCGACACTGCCCTGTGGCAACACCATCCAGACCGGCTCCAGAACCTCATGCGCTTCCCAGAAATAACCTTCCTCGAGAAATATCAGACCAAGGCGAAACGCTGCGCTTTCAGCTAGCGCTTCAGCGCTCATGCCTGCTTTCGCAGTTTCGCGGATCGAATCGAATGCACCCACTTCATGGCGGGCATTGCGGCCGGGAACATGGGCAAATTTCGGCCTGAAATCCCCGGAAATACTCATCTCGCCAGAGGTGACTCCGCTTCAATGCGCTCCAACCGTTGGCAGAAATCGACGATGTTGGAAACGACCTCGGCTTCCTTGTCGAGAAATGGCGAATGGCGGCAGTTATCGAGGATCAGCCGTTCGACCGGCGCATAGGCTCGTTCATCCAGCACGTCGATCTGGGCCAGCGTGCCATACTGGTCTTCGCGCCCCTGGATCGCCAGGATCGGAACGCGAATGTGTTCGATCACGTCCTCGACATTCCAGTCGCGAAATTCCGGGTTGAGCCAGCTGTCATTCCAGCCCCTGAAGGTGTTGTCCGGGTTGCGGTGATACTTCGCCATACGGCTGCGCATGTCCGTCGTCTCATAGGCCGTGCTTGCTTTGGCAATTTCCGCCAGCCCCATCTCCTCGGTGAAGAAATGCGGCGCCATCAACACGATTGCGCGCACCCTGTGATCACCGCATGTCCCGGCATGGATAGCTGCAATCGTCGCGCCGTCGCTATGGCCGACTAGTACGCCCCTTTGAAAACCGATTGCATCGAGAACCTCGGGAAGCACGTCCTGCGCCTCGCGCGTCATGTAGTCGACCGGCCGGGGCAGATCAGCAGGGTCCGACTGGCCATAGCCGGCCCTTGAATAGACCATTACCCCGAAACCGGTTGCCGCCTGCAGTAATTGCGGAAAGTTTCGCCAAAGCGAGACACAGCCAAGTCCTTCATGCAAAAGAACAATGGTCGGTGCCTCCCCTGGCCCTGGTCCGTGACAAGCATATTCAAGCGACTTGCCATTTGCGGTCAAATGGCCTGAAGCAACCCAGCCCGAGTTCATGCGCCATCCCTGAGCTTGAAACGCTGGATCTTGCCCGTAGCCGTTTTTGGCAATTCATCAAGAATGTCCACCCAGCGTGGATACTTCCACATGCCGATACGTTCCTTGACGAACTCTTTCAGGTCACCAATTGCATCAGGATCCTGACCATCCTTCAGCACGACAAATGCTTTTGGCTTGTCTAGCCCCTTGTCGTCAGCCCAGGCGACTACGGCTGCCTCTAGCACGGCCGGATGCTCCATCAGTGTCTGCTCAACCTCGAAAGGACTGACCCATATGCCCGAGACCTTGAACATGTCATCGGTACGTCCGCAATAGACGTAGCGCCCGTCTGCCGTGCGTTCATACTTGTCACCCGTACGTGTCCAGTGCCCCTCAAAAGTCGAGCGCGACTTGTCCCTGCGGTTCCAGTAACCATCTGCGGCAGACGGACCGCGCACCAGCAATTCACCGACATCCCCGTCCGCAACATCCTCGTCATGCTCGTCAACCAGCCGCACTTCATAGCCGGGCACAGCCTTTCCGGACGTGCCGTAGACGATATCGCCTGGTCGGTTGGAAAGGAAGATGTGCAGCATCTCGGTTGAACCGACCCCATCGACAATTTCTGCGCCGATCAGCTTTTGCCATTTTTCGCCAACTTCCCGCGGCAGGGCTTCGCCCGCAGATACGCAGAGGCGCAAGGATGTGTCCGGAGCCTTTCCGGACTTGTCGATTGCAGCGTTCAGCGCAGCATAAAGGGTGGGTACACCACAGAATATGGTCGGCTTCTCATTGGTGAAAATGTCAAAGGCAGCATCCGGTGTCGGCCGCCCACTCCACAGGATCGTCGTTGCCCCCGCCGCCATGGGAAAGGAAATCGCATTGCCGAGCCCATAGGCAAAGAACATTTTTGCGGCCGAGTAGACCACGTCATCCTCGCGAATTCCCGCCACCTGAGAACCAAACGTGTCTGCCGTCGCCTTCAAGCTTGAATGTACATGCCGCACACCTTTCGGCAGACCGGTGGACCCTGATGAATACAGCCAGAAAGCCATTTCATCCTCGCTGGCATCAACAGTCTCCTCGACAGGCGCACCGTCCACGAATTGCTGGTAGCTTTCGGTTCCTTCCGGCGCATCGCCGATTACCAGGACCGCTCGCAGGAACCGGTTGCCATCGATGGCAGGCTTGGCGGTTTCCCAGAGCTTTTCTGAAACAACGAGAATGGAGGCACGGCTGTCTGTCAGGATCGTTTCATAGACTGACGAAGACAGAAGCGTGTTGATCGGCACCGGTATGGCTCCGGCCTTTATCGCGCCCCAGAAGATCACCGGAAACTCGATCTGGTCCTGGACGATCATGGCAATGCGCTCTTCACGGCGAACGCCATGGCGGTAAAGCGCGCCGGCAAATCGTCCCGCTTCTTCTGCAAGCTGTCCGTATGTCAGGCTTCGCTTGCCGCCATCGGCCTCACGAAAGGCTACCTTGTCAGCTCGTCCTTCAGATACATGCCGGTCAACGAACCATAAAGCTGCGTTACCATTCATTGATTTCCTCCAAAACCGGTTCTGGCTCCGCCAGAGCGTTAAATGCGTCAATGCGTTATGTTTCCCAAATCAGGTGAAACGGATGACTGCCTGGTCAGTATCTGTATAGAGCCGCGCGAGCAGGTCCGCACGACGGGTCAGTATCCTGCGCGAATTGAGGCTGCCCTTGGCCGTAATCTCCCCCTCCCCGATGGAGGGCGGTTCTGCGAGGATGATGGCCCGCGCAATCCGCGTTGAACTGGAACTGCCAATTTCCGCCAGTCTGGATCGGATGACTTCGGCGACTGATTGCACAATCAGCGCACCTTCTACCACTCTCGCATCGCCCGCACCTGCTGTTGCCGCAGACGGAATAATGAAAAGGCCGATTTCCGAACGGTCTGCACCGGTAATCACGACGTCCGACGCGCAATCGCCGAGCGCTCCCAGCACCATCAACCTGAGAGTCGCAGCCCGTACCCAGGTTCCGGTTTGCAGCTTGAATTCCTCTGAAATGCGGCCATCAAACTTGAGACCCTTGTTCGGTTCCTCAGGATCGACAAAAACCATCGCGTCACCGGTCTTGAAGAAACCCTCCTCGTCAAAGACCTCGGCGGTTACTTCGGGATTGTCGAGATAGCCTACAAAGATGTTCGGCCCGCGAACCCGCACCTCGCAGCGCATGTCCTCGTCAGGCAGCAGTTTGACTTCCTGTCCGGGCAGCGGAATGCCAATCACCCCTGACTGGTCTATCGGCTGGGTCTGTAGCAGCACGGCAGGCGCGGTTTCGGTCAGTCCCCATGACGAGGTGAAAAGCGGAACATCGCCGCGCACTTCCCGTGCCATGTCCTCAAGATCGCTCCACACGCCCTGGGGCAGGCTCGCACCGGCGTAAAACAGCATGTCGAGCTCTTCGAAATAGCGCCGCCGCAAATCGGCATCCTTGCGCAATTCATCCCGCACCATGGCAAAGCCGGCAGGAACGTTGAAACTCATCGTGCCAGCCTTCATGCGCATGTTTTCAAGCGTACGCCCGATCAGTTGCGGTGTCGGCTTTCCACCGTCGACATAAAGCGCGCCGCCATTGGCGAGCATCATGTTGAAATTGTGCGAGCCGCCAAAGACATGGTTCCATGGCAGCCAGTCGAGGATCAGCGGCGGGCGCTCGGACAGAAAAGGCAGGCCGTAGGCAATCTGGGTCTGGTTGACACACATCATCCGGTGGCTTGTTGGAACCCCTTTTGGAGCCGAGGTTGACCCCGAAGTCATAAGGATTTTTGCAATGGTTTGCGGACCAACAAGGTCATGGGCAGCAGAGATGTCGCCGCCGCGTCGTGCAAGTTCTTCAAGCTGGTGCGTACCCTTGGGGCCGCCGCGGCTGGCGAGTTTCTCGATGCTGTCAAAAACCTCGCGATCCAGCACCTCGGCCAGCATATCCCCGTCTTCGGCAAAGACCATTCCCGGCTTCACAAGCCTGGCTATGAAGTCAATCTGGGTGCGGGCGGGCGGTATCAGCGCATATTGTTCGGCAATCGGCACCACCGGAATGCCGACATATTGAGCAGCAAGACAGAGCAGGCCGTGATCGACGCTGTTACCGGAAAGTATGAGAATAGGGGTGGAAGCGTCCAGCCCAAGTTCGAGCAATCCGGCTGCAATTGCGCGGGCCTTGTCCTTCGCCTGGCTGTAGGTCACTTCGCGCCAGCCCTCGCCCGAGCGTTCGGCAAGAAATACCGCTTCAGGCGTTCTGTTGGCCCAGTCGTCCAGCCAGTCCGTGGTACGATCAGCGACCGGGCCAAGTGTCGCCCTTGCCTTCAGAAGGATCGTTCCGTCCTCTCGCTTTTCGCAATCAACATCGTGAGCGCGATACTTTTCACTCATCCCGCATTCCTTTTCCGATTGCATTGTGCTCGATACGAAGCAGCGCCTTGTGCAGGAGTTTCAACTCCTCGATAGTGAAATCCCTGGTCAGTTGGGCATCGAACTCCTTGATGGCGTCAAAGGCGGCAATGCATGTTTTCCGGCCCAGTTCGGTGGAACACAGTGCCAACGCCCGCCTGTCATCTTCCGCGCGTTGACGCTTGACGAAACCTGCCTTTTCAAGATCGTCTATCAGTTGCACGACATTGGGCTTTTCCATGGCAAGCAACTCGGCCAACTGGCCCTGCCGCAATCCCGAATGTCTCGTTATGAGTGTCAGCGCTGAAAAAGTGGTACGACGCAGACCGAAGGGCAGCAGGACATGGTTGGCTGCTGCAAAGACAGGTATCGTGGCCCGCCGCAACACGTAGCCCGTCAATTCACGCAGTTTTTCGTCGGTTGCAGGCATCAGCGTAACCGTGGTTCGGGGTTTTCAGGCGGGTTACAGAGCCCGTTGTACGTATCGCCCGCCGTAAGCCAAAACGCCCGGCAAGGACCCGCAGCAAAAGCATCATTCACTTTCAAAATGCCACCGATACATCCCGACGCTTGCGGGGCTTTCGCCAGAATCATCGGGACGTCACCGCATGCTATGGTGTCGATAAAGGGCATCCGGTCACCTCACCGGCAAGCGCACGGAACCATCAAGGCGAATGACCGTGCCGTTCAGATAGGGGTTTTCAATAATGTCTGCGGCGAGCCGGGCGAACTCCACAGGTTCACCGAGACGACTTGGAAAAGGAATATTCCGGGTAATCGAGTCGACCGTATCTAAAGGCAGTTTCTCCATCATGGGCGTGCGGAACAGCCCAGGCGCAATGGTCATTACGCGGATACCCAGATGCGCAAGTTCGCGAGCGGCAGGCAAACACATCGAGGCGATCGCGCCCTTCGAAGCGGCATAGGCCGCCTGTCCCACCTGGCCATCTTCATAAGCGGCAGAAGAAGTGTTGATGATCACGCCGCGTTCGCCGGTGTCAAGAACGGGAATATCCATCATTGCCTGCGCCCCATAGCTCATAATGTTGTAAGTACCCATCAGATTGATAGCGAGGACACGCTGGAAGATCGGAATCGAGGTCTTGCCCTCCTTGCCCACAATCCGCGCTGCCATCCCAATGCCCGCGCAATTCACAATGATCCTGGGTGCCTGACCAAAGCGGGCCAATGCTGAAGACACCCCCGTCGCGGCGGCCTCCCATTCGGAGACGTCGCACTGCTGTGAATAACCGGAAATCTCGGCCGCGACCTGCGCAGCCCTCTCGCCATCAGTATCCAGAATTACAACGTCTGCACCCTTTGCGGCCAGATATCTCGCTGTCGCCTCACCCAGGCCGCTTGCGCCTCCTGTTACCAGGGCTACCTGACCGTCAATCTCCATGGTTCGAACCCGTTTCAAGGTTATGCAGTATAATAGTTACATCTTGCATGCGCCATTTCCCGTCATCTGTCTCGTTACGGCATGAGGAAAACAAGCGTAATGATCGGAAACGCAAGGAGGATCACAACACGCACCAGATCTGACGCCACAAAAAACAGGACAGCCTTGTATGTCTCGACCATCGGCGTCTTTCGATCCATCGCATTGATGATGAAGAGGTTCATGCCGACCGGAGGAGTGATGAGACCGACTTCCACCACAATAAGTACGAGGATGCCGAACCAGATCGCGACGAGTTCAACATTGATCCGGTTGAGCGCACCCTGAGTTGCGCCACGCAACTCAAGTGCCCTAATCTGCTCCCGGGTCAGTTCCAGCCCAGCAGCAAGATTGCCCTTGATGCTCTCCATCATTTCCGGCGCGACTTCCACCCCCAGGGCGATTGCCTCGAGTGCTTTTGACGCATGCAACTCGGCAAGCGTGATAAAGTTGAAGTCCAGTTCCATCATCACGGGCCAGAAAATCGGGATGGTCAACAGGATCATCGAAAGCGAATCCATGACGCACCCAAGCAACAGGTAAAAGACCAGGATCAGAATGAGCACGAACCAGGGGCTGAAACCCTGCTCTGCCACAAAGGCCGCAATTTCCTGCGGCACCTGTGTGAGTGCCAGGAACCCGTTGTAGAATGCCGCTCCCAGGACGATAAAGAAGATCATCGCGGTGGCGCGTGCGGTGACGAAAAAGCTCTCTCCCAGGGTGTTGCGATTCAATCCGCCATTGGCCAGCGCAATCAGACCCGTACCAAGTGCCCCGACCGCCGCTCCTTCGGTAGGAGTAAACCAGCCCAGATAAATGCCGCCCACGACCAGAAAAAAGACCACCAGGACAGGCCAGACATCGACCATTGCCCGGAACCGCTCGCCATAGGGCAGGCGTTCCTTGACCCCGGCTGACTCAGGATATAGCCGGACGTAAATCGACACCACAATCACATAGCCAAGCGCGGCCATGGCTCCTGGAATGAAAGCTGCAAGGAACAGTTTGGCAATGTTTTGTTCGGTCAGGATTGCATAGATGACCAGGACCACTGACGGAGGAATCAGGATGCCGAGCGTTCCCCCCGCTGCCAGCGTTGCTGTCGAAAAACCGCCAGCATAGCCATAGCGCTTGAGTTCAGGCAGGGCGACACGGCTCATTGTTGCGGCAGTCGCCAGCGAGGATCCACAGATGGCGCCGAAGCCGGCACACGCCCCAATCGCTGCCATGGCAACGCCACCTTTTCGGTGTCCCAGCCACGCCTCGGCTGCCTTGAACAGGGCCTGGCTCATGCCGCCAAGGGTCGCAAAGTGCCCCATCAGCAGGAACATCGGAACAATGGAGAGCGAATAATTGGAAAACGTTCCGAACGTCTCGTGGCGCAGCCTGCCAAACGCGACTGAAGTATCACCCGTGACAAGAACAAGTCCGACCAGCCCGGTCACGAACATGGACAATCCTATTGGCACCCGCAGGAAGATCATCAGCAGCAGGCAGGGGAATGACAGCACCCCGATCATTGTCGCGGTCAATGTTCTGCTCCCGTGCCTTCGGCGATGATGGTCTTGCCGGTGGTCAGTTCGACAGTTCTAAGGCTTGCCATGTAGACGCCCGCAAGCGCCGCCAGTATCCCGCCCACAAGACTCAGCGCGTATGCCCACCAGATTGGGAATTCCAGAAGCAGCGTTGTTTCACCACTGTTGAACTTGTCAGTGAGGCCAAGGAAAAGCTGATAGGCGATAAGGATCAGCACGAGCGCAAACACCACTTCAGAAATCCATACCAGAAACCGAACCAGCCCGGCTGGCAGCATGGCGGTGAAAATGTCCACCGAGGCGTGCGCAAGATGAATATGACAAAGTGGCAGGAAGGCAAAAATGGCGAAAGCCATCCCGGCCTCTACCAGTTCGTAGTCACCATTGATCGGTCCGACACCGATCGCGATAACCCAATCCGCAAAGCCGGGAAGAAAGGACTGCATGAAGTCACCATGCATCAGGCCGTTCAGGGACCGCCCGATTACCGACAGGCATGTCAGGATGACGAGCGCAAGCAGCACCAACCCGCCGACATAGGCCATCGCATGGGCCAGCCGTGATACGAAGCGTTCCACTTCCCCCTCCCCGAGAAATCATGAATGGAAAAACCGTGGCGGCAGGCCGCCACGGTTAACAATCGCAAGTGGGCCTAGTTGGCCATTGCGGCGCACTCATCCTGAGTAGCGCGGGCCTCATCGATCAGCGCCTGACCGTCAATGCCCTTGGTCTTCATGTCAGCAACCCATGAGTCGTATACGGGCTGCACTGCCTGCTGCCATTCGGCAATGCCATCACCTGAAACGGTAATAATGTTGTTGCCATTGTCGACAGCGATCTGGCGGGCAGGACCATCAGCATCAGCCTGTGTGCCACCGGCAAACACGGAGAATTCCAGGCCGGAATTCTTGTCCACGACCGCTTTCAAGTCATCAGGCAGGCTGTCATACTTTGCCTTGTTCATGGCAAGCACGAAGGTAAGCGTATAGAGGGCCACGCCATCGAACTCGGTGTGGTTTTCAACAAGTTCGGACACTTTCAGCGCAGACGTCACTTCCCATGGAATGGTGGTACCATCGATAACGCCTTTGGACAGGCCCTCTGTCACTGCTGGAACAGGCATGCCGACGGGAGTGGCGCCGACCAGTTCCAGCAGCTGGTTCACAGTGCGTGAGCCACCGCGGATTTTCATTCCCTGAAGGTCTGAAGGCTTCTCGACAACATCCTTTGTGTGAATCATGCCAGGACCGTGTACCCAGGTGCCAAGGATATGAACATCCTTGAACTCGGTGTCCTTCATGTGCTTCTCGAACATTTTCCAGTACGCACATGACAGCGAACGTGCGTCCTTCATCATGAACGGCATTTCAAAGACTTCAGTGGAAGGAAAACGGCCGGGTGTGTAGCCAACCACGGTCCAGACCACATCCGCAACGCCATTGATTGCCTGGTCCATCAGTTCTGGTGGCTTGCCGCCGAGCTGCATGGAAGGAAAGCGGTCAACCTTGATGCGGCCGCCGGAATCCTTCTCAACATTGTCTGCCCACACATCCAGGACCAGCTTTGGAACGTTTGCCTGAGCTGGCAGAAACTGGTGCAGTTTAATGGTTACTTCCTGTGCGAAGGCAGACGAAGCAGCAAGCGCGCCAAGCGCGACGCCACCAAGAGCAGACAGAAGAGTTTTACGAATAGTCATTTAGTCCTCCCATAGACCGTTAATGGGCACGTTCGTTGCCCGATGCAGGTGCCAAGCCAAACTCCCGAGCCAACTGATCAAGATAGTTAGCGTACTTAGCAATATAGATATATGCCATAATTTTTGTGGCTTGTCACTAATTTACTATACCTGATTGGCCCTCGCTGCAATTGCCTCGAAGTAGCAATTCTGCGTGCCTGGCTGATTGGTCCACTTGCAAAATGACCGGTGCTTCATATGCTGTCCTCATGACAGAGATCCTTGAAATGCCCGGCCACCTGATTCGACGAATGCAGCAGATTTCGTCTTCGGTCTTCGCGACCCGAATGAAATGCGCCGGAATTGACCTTACATCGCCCCAGTTCGCAGCATTGGCCGCGCTGGCGAAATATCCCGATATCGACCAGGCAACCCTTGCCGGACTGATCGCCCATGATCGGCCCACCATTGGCGGTGTGGTGGCACGGCTTTGCAAGAAGGGCTTTGTCGGGCGCACAACCAATCGTGATGACCGGCGAGCAAAGAGCCTGCGTCTCACCGCAGAAGGCCAGGCAATTCTCGAGAAGCTGATGCCGGTTGTAATCGATTTGCAAAACGAAATCCTGGCTGGCCTCAACGAGCAGGAAAAACGCGAGTTCATCCGGCTTTCCATCAAGATCGCACATGTCGGCAATGATCTGACACGCGCGCCCTATCAGCCGATCGAACCTGAAAAGGTGCAGAAGCAACCTGCCGGCAACCCGCTCGAAGCCTGAATCAGTTTTTCACAAATCCTGCGCAAGTCCCTGAAATGAATCAACGATCAGGCAATGATTTGCTCACACCGCGGATCGCCCTTCATCAATGCGTCGATCAATTCTGGAAGCTCCGCGACCGTGTCAATTACGTATTGGGCCCCTGCCGCAAACAGCTTTTCACTTGCCGCCTGCCGCAGCGGAGCAATTTGCGCCTCATCCATCGCTGCAAGTTCCCTTGCGGTCTTGCCAAAATAATTGCCCGACATGCTTACGCCAACGGTAATGCATCCGGCAGAGACTCCCTCCCCTATGCCGGGCTCCGTGTCATCGACCTTGATTACTGATCCCGGTGGATAAACCCCCAGTTCGACCATGCACTTGTACATTCCAAGCGGGCCGGGCCGCCCTTCGATAATGTCGTCCGAACAGACAACGCATAGGGGTGAATATCCCTGGGCTGCTGCAACCGGCAGCACGTTCGCCATGATTGAGCGCGTGTAGCCAGTGGTGGAACCAACCTTGATTTGGTGTTTGTCCAGATAGGCAAGCATGTCCAGCGCGCCAGGCACAAGATCGGCATAATCTGCGACGACCTTCTCGTTCATGGGTACGAAAACCTCGTAGACGCGGTCAATTTCCGACTTGCCGGGTTCCTTGCCGAATTTCTCATTCCAGGCGGCATTGATGCGCGGCATGGCCATCATGGCCTCGATATGTTGCCATTTCGGCATGCCCATCGGTCCGCGGGCTTCGTCAATGCTGACTTCGATCCCGAATTCACCGAACGCTTTAACGAACGCCCCCATGGGCGCAAATGAACCGAAATCGATCATCGTTCCCGCCCAGTCGAAAACAACGGCCTTTACCGGCAGACCCTGGCCCGTCGGGTTTTCCAATCCCTCGTGCATCAATCGATACCTATTGAATGTTCTGGAGTCTCACATATCCAGGAAAACGGTTTCACCATCTCCCTGCAGGCGAATATCGAAGCGGTAAGCCGCTTCACTTGTCTTTTTCGCTATCAGTGTGTCAACGCGGTGACGTTGTTCAATTCTTGCCAGCAGCGGGTCACCCGAATTGTCCTCATCGGCGAAATAGATACGCGTGTTCAGTCCGATATTGATACCGCGCGCGACCACCCACAGCGAAATGTGAGGGGCCATCACCTTTCCGTCCCTGCGCGTAACCGCTCCGGGCTTGATGGTTTTCAGCGTGAATTCCCCGCTATTCTTGTCTGCTGCAAACCGGCAGAATCCCGATACATTCGGATCCGCGCCCGCTTGCCCTGGATAATGTCCCGCTGCGTCAGCCTGCCAGCTTTCGATCATCGCATCGCGCATTGCCCAGCCTGTTCCGTCATATACTGAACCGGAAATCGTGATCTGTTCGCCCCTTGCGCCAACGCTGACGGGAGAAAGACCGAGATCCTCAGGATATATGCCCACCACTCCGGCAAAGGAGGGTATGCAGCCGATATGTACATAGGGTCCTGCGGTCTGGCTTGGCGTTTCCACCAGGGTGTCCAGCTTTTGCGTCATGGCCTACATCCCTTCCTGCCGGTTTTCGAACATGGTCTGGCGACGGCCGCGCAAGACGATATCGAACTTGTAGGCGAGATAATCGAGCGGCCGCGAGTTCTGCAGATCGAGCGGAGCCACCAGCCGGTCAAGCTGGCCGCGATCACGGATCGTTGCAGCAATCGGGCACAGGCCGATCAACGGGTCGCCTTCAAAATACATCTGGCTGATCAGGCGCTGGCCAAATGCATGGCCGAAAATGGAAAAATGGATATGCATGGGTCGCCAATCATTGGCCCTGTTCGGCCAGGGATAGGCACCCGGGCGAATGGTCATGAATTCGTAATATCCATTGTCGTCAGTCAGCGTACGCCCGCACCCGCCAAAATTGGGATCGAGCGGCGCAAAATAGGTGTCCTTCACGTGACGGTATCGCCCGCCCGCATTGGCCTGCCATATCTCCACGAGCGTCTGCGGCACAGGGCGGCCATTTTCATCGAGAACGCGACCATGAACCCTGATCCGCTCGCCAACCGCCGGGGCCTTTCCCTGTGTGAAGTTGACAATCAGATTATTGTCCAGCGGCCCGATCAGGGAATGGCCGAACCTTGGCCCGGTTTCCTCGCTTGGCGTTGATTCCATCGACAACAGCGGAAGTGCGGGAGAACGGCTGACGGAGGTCTTGTAATCGGGCCAGTATGGCTGGGGATGAACCTCCCTGCGCCGTGGCATCAGGGGCTTCGTGTCAGCCATTTTCCTGCTCCATTTCAAGGTAGGTTTTCTTTGCGAGCTTGATTGCATGATTGGCGCGCGGCACGCCGGCATAGATCGCAACATGCTGGAACGCTTCCATCACATCGGTTTTGCTCGCACCGGTATGTACAGTAGCGCGGATGTGCATGGGGATTTCCTCAAAATTGCCGGTTGCCGCCAGAAGTGCAAGCGTCAGCATTGAACGCTCCCGACGCGTGATCGCGTCCGATCCCCAGACCGTACCCCATGCGCCTTCGGTTATAAGGGTTTGGAAAGGCTCGTCGAGTTCGCTCTTTGCTGCCTCGGCCCGATCAACATGGGCATCGCCCAGAACCTCGCGCCGTGTCATCATGCCCTTTGCAAACCGGTCCGCCATCCGACAACCCCTCCCGTTTTTGCAGCCGACCTTGCGCTGCGGGCGCACAATAGCCAGCATTCGGCCTGCAGGAAAGCTGTTACAGCGATTTTGCCCACATCCTTCAAAGATATGACCAACTGGTCAATCCGTCCGGGAAACCGCACGGCTTTTGATCTGAAGGTATCATTGCGGCGTCTACCGGAAGGATGCAATCGCCAGCATGGTCTGCCTGCCCTGGGAATTTGCGCACCACAATTCCATCTTTCCCTGCTCATCAATGTCTTGGGCGTTGATGGTAAATGTATCGCCGCCAAAAAGAGGCGCCACACCGCGATAGGAAAACTGCTTCAGGAGGAGACCGGCCGTGTGCGATGCGAAAATGGCAAGCAGCGTTGCCTGCAGTGGCCCGTGAAACACCAGGCCGGGATAGCCTTCCCTCTCCATCGCATGCTTGCGGTCGTAGTGAATGCGGTGCCCGTTGAAGGTCAGGGCCGAATAGCGGAACATGAACAATGTAGTCGCTTCGAGGGAATTGCTGTGGGCAGCTGCGCTTGCAACCTTGCCGTTTTCAGCCTGCCTCTCGTCCTTTTTCTCCTTCATTTCGCTGTAAATTATATCCTGACGTTCCCTGATCGCAATTCCGCGAGACGTTTCGTGAACATGGTCGATACCTACAACAACAAACTCCCCGCTCTTGCCCTGCTTGACATCTACAGAGGCAATCGTCGATTTGCGGTGCACGTGATCCCCGGTTTCAAGTGGGGAAACAAATTCGATGTTGCCACCGCCCCAAAGGCGGCGTTCCAGCGGAACAGGTGGCAGGAACCCTCCGCGCGTCGGGTGTCCATCCGGCCCTGTTTCTTCCTCAGGCACGGCGGGTGGACCGAGGCACCAGTGGAGACAGGGTGGCGGCATGGCATCAGCCATCACCACCTTGCCCGAAAGCATGGCCTGGAACCGTCGCACCAGGCCGGGCGTGATCATGTCTTCGGCAGTTTCGCTACGCCCTATCCATTGCCTCAGATATTCAAGATCCTTTTTGTCCATAATTCACTCCGATGACGACTTGCATCACATCATTTCGTCCCGGCCCTGCGCAAGCCTGATCTGTCTTGCTTCTTTTGAAAGTTGGGCCTGAAACCGAACCAGCACGCCACCACGTCAAGACTGCCGAAAACCGAGAGACACGGCATGCCATGAATCGACAGGAAAGTCTCGCGAGATACCGACCCTGCGAGCCTCTCTGGCGCGGTCGATGCGGAAACGGCACCCGCGGATGGATAGGAACATTCTGGCCTTTCGACCCGGAACGGGAAATCAGAAAAACCGCCCTGCAAATCCCCTCCATCTCGTCTGATTGTCACGCCGGCACCGTTTCCGTTTCACAATGCTTACCCCTCGCTGCCGGTTGCATCGGATCCGCAATTTCATGATGAAACCGGGTCGCCTCCATTGGGATGGAGCACCTGCCCCGTCATGTAAGACGCGTCCTTGCATGCCAGAAACAGGAATGAGGGCGCGACCTCATTGGGCTGTCCGGGCCTTCCAAGGGGGGCGTCCATTCCGAAGCCCTCGACCTTTTCAGGCGGGAAGGACGCAGGGATAAGCGGGGTCCATATTGGGCCGGGCGCCACGCCGTT
>CAZIPH010000041.1:0-26138 GCA_964541115.1 uncultured Salaquimonas sp. | reverse complement strand
GTCAAGAAACCTTTTTCGACATGAGATGCGTGCGAGCGTTGATTCTTGTGGCGGACAGGAAGGGATTCGAACCCTCGAGACGGTTACCCGCCTACGCCCTTAGCAGGGGCGCGCCTTCGACCACTCGGCCACCTGTCCACCGCCGTGAATATGCGTCCGTCCTTCGGAAATCAAGCACAAATCCCGCACTTGCATCTGCAAATCTGGCCGGTTGCAGATTATCCTTGTCAAGGCATCATCCTGCAGATTGTTTTGAGCCGGTTGCCCCCCCGCGCGATGTGCCGGTTCCCACAATTCCCCTACCGCCATTCAATCATTGTCATTCAAGCCGGCACCTGCCCCGGCAAGGCGGGACTGCTCGCTGGCAGGTACATAGGTTTCATGGGCCCAGCAGTTGATCAGCGGCCAGTGGGCTTCATTGATCTCCACTCCTTCTTCTGTCGCGCGCTGGATCTTGACCGCGTCTGCGGCAGCACTGTCCGTTGCGAGGGAAACAGCCAGGCGGAGGCTTGCAGTATCCAGTGAGACATTATCAGCCACTGTATCACCCACAATGCCGGAAGATGTTGCAACAAGGTGCAGGCCGCCGAGAGCGATGTTGAAGGCGCATTCATGCTGCCCGGCAAGGTGAATGCCCATGCCGATGGCAAGCAGGGGAACATCCACCGCCTCAAGCGACATTTCGCCCTCGCCTGCCAGGACACATTCATAAAGCGACGGCAGGAGTGGCAGGGTTTGCGAGAGCGGGTCGCTGGCCGAAGCGGGCAAGGCTTCGGCAATGGCTGCGGCACTGTCGAGGCCTGCCAGTTGCAGACAGGCGGCGGCCATTGCTCCGTCCTGGGCAATGCCAAGGGGGTATCCGGCACCCGTCAGCGCCTTGCGGTACTCGCCGGTGATCTCGTTGACGGATCGCTTCATTGGCCGGCTACATCGGGAACCGGCAGCCACCAGTCGTCGGCATCCCTTTTCGGGTCGGCGATTTCGCTCGCGAGCGGCGCACCCTGATAGAGTGTGATACGCGTCCAGCGATCGGACTTGGGATCAAATTTCGAGGCGCCGAAAAAGGAGAGTTTGCAGCGCAGCATGTCGATCGGCAGGCAGTTCTCGCCCACAAGATTGTCGCGGATTTCTCCATAGGGACAATGGGCAAGAGTCTGCACCCTTTTTACCATGTAGCGATGCTGGGGATGGTGCATGAGGAATCGGGCAGTGGTTTCTTTGGGATCGGCGGTTTGAAGGTCATGCAGGAGGGCCTGTACACGCCTTGCGATGTCATGGGGCAGTTCCCGCTCCTCGCCCTCTTCGGCGAACCGGTCGCCGAGGCGCGGCTCCAGCTTTTCTTCAGAAACATACCAGAACAGGCGGCACTGCTCCCTTGCGCTGACGTCAAGGCCAAGTGCCCACTGATATTGGGTGGTGACCAGGTCGAGCAAGCTACCCACCGGCATTGCCGGTTCAATTCGCGGCTCGCGGACGGATGCCATGCATTCCTCGAGGCCATCGACCAGTTTACCGAACGGTTCGATCGCAAGGGCGAGGAGGAGTTCGCCGCACTCGCAGGAGCGGTTCCTGCCCAATGCGAGAAGTGTCTCGACCGGCTCCTGGCCTTCAATGGCAGCCGGGATAGCCGGGGCTATTTCGGCCCATTCCCGCCGCAGTGTGGCAATACGCTCATCCTGGCGCGTATCGGAGACGTTCCACTGGTCCAGATGCCGGGTAACGCGGCCAGCCAGTTCAACAAAACGCGCCTTTTTGGCGGGGTTCAACGGCCCGACTGCGCGTGCCCGCGCCAGTGCCACTTCGCGCGCCATCATCCAGTTGTTGAGAAGAATCGGATGGCTGACAAGGAAAGGTGCCATGCCGAGGCCGGTGGAGTTGCCAATTCCAAGATGACGCTTGAGGTGGGGCGCCAGCGGCACGGCTGTTTCGGGCGCGCGCATTTTGGCGACATGCTCAACAAGGTCATGGGTAAAGGTGCGGATCAGCCAGACGGTCAACATTTCTGCCTGGAAGGGTCCCGAAAGCCCCTGCCGACCAACAATGCGCACACGGTCGGCTATGCCGAACTTGCCATTGCCATAGACCGCCGTTGTGCGCATGAGATAGCCAATCTCACTGATCAGTGCCGCATCCGGCTGGTTACCGGCGGCAAGACGGGACGCGACATGCTCGAAGAGGCGCAGCGACTTGTTGGCCCGGCTGAGTACAAGATCACAGGGCAGAAAACGACCAGCCTCCTGGCGGGGCGCATTGGCCTCAAGCCGGTCGAGTTCTTTCGCATCGGGAATGCCGTCATACAGGACATAGCTTGAATCCCATACCTCGGCGATTACCCGGTCGGTTCGCATCTCGTCGGGGATGCGTGTTGAAAAGGCCACCAGCGAATAGGTGTGCCCGCCAAGTTCGAGGCTATAGACCGCGCGGCCAAAGCCTTCGGGATTAATCTCCCAGACCGGCCGGGTGACAATCGCTTTTTCTACGGCCAGACGCCGGATGGTCGTCCGCATGAAGGAAAGGCGCGTAGGGAAAAAGGACCCCATGCGCTCGAGTTTCATCACCTCGTCCGGTGAACGTAGTTCTGACTGGGGCAATACCGTTTCGGTGTGCTCTGCTATTGCCATTGCCTCTTCTCACCCGCCTTGCGGCGTGAACGATGCGTCGTAAAAGCGCAACCAGTTGCCGCCCATCAAGCCGTTCATTTCATCGTTGGAAAAGCCCGCATCCTCAAGGCCCTTGCGGATATTGGCGAAATCCCGATTGTCGCGGAACCATTCAGGCTGATCGGGGAAACCGGGTATCACAGCCGAGCCTTCGCCAAAATCCGTCCGTCGTGACCAGCGGCCATTGCGCATCCATGTCACCACGCTGTCGGGCTGGTCCTGGCAAAGGTCCGAACCGATACCAAGGTTTTCAGCGCCATATCGCGAGGCAGCTTCCGCGATCATGCCGCAGAAGGAAGCAAGCGTGCAGTTCGTACCGTCCTTCAAGTGATGGGGATACATGGAAAAGCCCAGCATACCCCCTGCCCCGGTCAGGGCCTTGAGCACCATGTCGGACTTGTTGCGAAGGTCAGGATGCCACCAGTGCGGATTGGCATGGGTGATGGCGATGGGGCGGGATGAGTGTTCAATGGCTTCCATTGTCGACCGCTCACCCGAATGGCTCATGTCGATCACCATGCCGACGCGGTTCATCTCGGCCACCGCCTGCCTGCCAAAGCGGGTCAGGCCGGTATCCTCATCCTCATAACAGCCCGTCGCCAGCAGCGACTGGTTGTTGTAGGTAAGTTGCATGAAACGCACGCCAAGCTGGTGGCATATCTCGATGAGGCCGATATCTTCGCCAATCGGCGAAGGGTTCTGGAAGCCGAAGAAAACCGCCGTGCGGCCGCTTTCGCTGGCCCGTTCCACATCGCTTGCCCAAAGGCCACGTATCAGCAGATCGCGATATTGCTCGAACCAGCGGTTCCACTGCTCCAGATTGTGGATCACTTCGCGGAAGGTTTCATGATAGGCAATCGTGACGTGAATGGCGTCAACGCCGCCTTCGCGCAACTGGCGGAAGGTTTTTTCCGACCAGTTCACATATTGCAGATTGTCGATCAGTACGCGCGCCATGCAACCTCCCTTGCGGCAAACTAGGCGCAAGGGAGGCTGCCTGCAATGGCGTTTGAACGACAGAATGACGCCAGTTGGTCAAAAAGCGTTAGCCAACAACCCTTCAGCCAACAAAAGCCTTTTCCAGTACAAAACCGCCAGGCTTGGAGTTTGAGCCCTCTTCCAGACCCGCAGCCTCGCAGATCTCCTTGACCTCCAGATTAAGCCCCATCGATCCGCATATCATGACGCGGTCATCAAAGCCCAGCGGTGCAGTCTCGAGATCCCGGTAGACCCTCCCCGAGCGCAAAAGGTCGGTAATGCGGCCTTCATACTGTGAAGTCTGGCGCGTCGTGGTGGGGTAGTATTTCAGTTTCTTCCAGGCTTCCTCGCCAACCAGCGGGTCCTCGGCCAGGTTGGAAACAATGTTTGCACCATAATCGAGTTCGGCCAACGTGCGGCAGGTATGGGTCAGGATGATCTCTTCACAGGCCTCATAGAGGCCCGGGTCGCGGATCAGCGAGGCGAAGGGCGCGAGCCCCGTGCCCGACGCCACGAGCCAGATGCGCCTGCCGGAAATGAGGGCATCGAGCACCAGTGTTCCTGTTGGCCTGGGTCGGACAATCACACTGTCGCCGGGTCTGATCTGCTGCAAGCGCGAGGTGAGCGGGCCATCGGCCACCTTGATAGAATAAAATTCCAGTTCGTCATCCCAAGCGGGCGATGCAATGGAATAGGCACGCAGGAGCGGCTTGCCACTTTCTGTCTGCAGCCCGATCATCACGAACTCGCCAGAGCGGAAACGGAGGCTGCGGGGCCGTGTCACGCGGAAGGAAAACAGCGTGTCCGTCCAGTGCTTTACCGAAGTGACAATCTGGGCTTCGGGATGCAGGGATTTTGCTGCTTCCAGCGCGGCAGGCGTTGCGATCTTGTTCATGTTAATGGTTTCCAATCGATGGGTGGACCGGTCAGGCTGCCTTGCCGCTTTCACCAAGGCGAAGCCGGTCGAGATAATTGTTGCTGACCCGGTTGAAACTATCGAGCCACTGGCTCTGCGGCATTCGCCCAGCCAGGTCATTGTAGATTTCGATCTCGTCGAAACCCGAGCGAAGGGCCAGCGGATACTGATCCGCCAAAACATGACCCTGGGCGCGCAAAAGGCCGCCGAAACCCATCTGCCGTAACCTTCTGGCAATTGAAAATCCACGCCCGTCTGCATGGGAGGAAAAGGGAATGCGGATGGCCGCGACGGCGTTCAACAGCCCGGCGAGCGCCTGTGGCTGGGTATCGTTAGGCACGTCGAGCCCGGTAATGGCGACGTCATGGTGGTGGACGGAAAGGGAGAACTCATCGAGCTGGATGAAACCGCCACCTGAGCCGATAAAGCCGTCTTCAGTGAATTTTCCGTCCCTGATGATGACAGGCATGGCTGTTTCCTTTCAGTTGGACCTGGTCGTGGCCGACCGGACCACTTTGCCGTTTTCGATGTGAATGCCGCATTCGTCCTTGGAGGTTCCGGCCCAGCGGCCGCTGCGTGGATCAGAACCGACTTCACTCCGCGCTGTACATGGCGCGCAGCCAATCGAGGTATAACCCTGGCTTACCAGCGGATGGCGCGGCAGGCTGTGACGCTCGAAATAGGCTGCAACATCATCGCTCATCCAGTGCAGCAGAGGATTGATGCGCATTAGCCCGTCTGCGCCAGTTTCCAGCGGACGGATCGTTGCACGCGTGCTGGTCTGGTGACGCTTGCGGCCGTTGATCCACACATCAAACCCCTTCAGGGCATGATCGAGCGGAAGAGTCTTGCGGACATGGCAACATGCGTCTGGGTCAGTGCGATGCAGCGTGCCATCTGGATCACGTTCTGCCAGATCGGCAGGGTCCGGACGGACAAGGCGCACATCGGCAAGGCCAAACGCATTTGACAGGCTGAGCTGATATTCAAGGGTTTCGCGGAACATCATCTGTGTATCGAGAAAAAGGACCGGAACCGAGGGATCTACCCGGGCAGCAAGATGGAGCAATACGGCAGACTCGGCCCCGAAGGAGGAGACCAGCGCTGGCTTTCCGGCAACCCGGTCCAACAGGACACGGCGTAAAAGAACAAGCGAGGTTTCCTCCAGCCATTCCCCGCTGACCCTCTCGGCAATGTCGACAGGCTCATGCAACATATTTTTCTACTTCCGGATAAAGGACCGCCTGGAAGGGTTGCGCACCCAATCGGCGATAGGCCTCAAGAAAGGTTTCGGAAGGTTCCTTGCGCAGCTTCAGGTAAGCATCGATGAGGCGCTCGAGCGCAGGCAGCAATTCGTCTGCCGCAAAGCCAGGCCCTGCCCTTTCGCCAAGGCTCATCTTCTCGGTGCCATCGCCGCCAAGCGTGATCTGGTAGTTTTCGACCCCTGCCTTGTCGAGGCCGAGAATGCCGATGTGGCCGACATGGTGATGACCGCAGGCATTGATGCAGCCGGATATCTTGATCTTCATTTCGCCAATTTCATGCTCGAGTTGAAGCTCGTTGAAACGGGTCGAAATCTCCTGTGCAACCGGGATAGAACGGGCCGTTGCAAGCGCGCAATAGTCCATGCCCGGACAGGCAATGATGTCAGAGATCAGACCTATGTTGGCAGTTGAGAGTCCGGCCTGCCGCAGCGCATCATAGACCGCCGGCAGATCTTTCTTGCGGACATGGGGAAGGACGGCATTCTGCTCGTGGCTGATGCGAATCTCATCATGACCGTAGCGCTCTGCAAGATCGGCGATCATGCGCATCTGCTCCGACGTCACGTCTCCGGGCGTGCCGCCGATTGGCTTGGTCGAGATAATGACAATCGTGTAGGCGTTGCTGTGATGGCGCGCCAGGTTGGTTTCCACGAAGGAGCGAAAAACCGGGTCGGTCTTGGCGCGCGCCTCGATTACCGCATCTCCCTCTGCAGAATTTTCCTGAATCAAATCAGGCAGCTGGAAGCCGGCATTGATTTTCTGAATCAGCACGCTCGAGGGTTGCTTGAAGTCGTGGCGGATGCGTTCGAAGGTTTCTTCGACGTCGCGCCGGATGTCTTCCAGACCCGCTTCGTGGACCAGTATCTTTATGCGTGCCTTGTATTTGTTGTCGCGGCGGCCACGCAGGTTGTAGACCTGCAACGTCGCTTCCAGATAGGGCAGCAATTCGTCAACCGGCAGAAAATCGCTCAGTACCTTGCCTATGAAGGGAGAGCGGCCGAGACCGCCGCCGGCGATAATTTCATAACCGGGTTCGCCGTCCTCGTTGCGTACCATTCTGATACCGATATCGTGCGCCTTGGTGACCGCCCGGTCATTGGGGGAGCCGGTGATGGCGATCTTGAACTTGCGCGGCAGGAACTGGAATTCGGGATGATCAGTCGACCACTGGCGGATCAATTCGGCGGTCGGGCGCGGGTCGGCAATCTCGTCGGCGGCTGCGCCGGCAAAATGGTCCGCCGTCACATTGCGCACGCAGTTTCCCGAAGTCTGGATCGCGTGCATTCCCACATCAGCAAGCGCCTCGAGAATATCCGGCACATCCTTCAGCACCGGCCAGTTGAACTGGATGTTCTGGCGGGTCGTGAAATGGCCGTAGCCCTTGTCCCACTTGTCGGCGATCATGGCGAGCTGGCGCATCCTTGCTGAATCGAGCGAGCCATAGGGAATGGCTACCCGAAGCATGTAGGCATGCAATTGCAGGTAGAGGCCGTTCATCAAGCGGAGTGGTTTGAACTCGTCTTCGGTCAGCGAGCCGTCAAGGCGCTTTTCCACCTGGCCGCGGAACTGGCGAACCCGTTCACGGACGAACTGCTCATCAAAATCATTGTAGACATACATGGTTCAATTTGCCCTGTCAGCGGGAGCGGCCTGCTGCCTGATCTGATGTTTGGCCTGCTTGCCGTGGAAATAATTCGAGGGACCGCGCGTGCGGAAAGCTTCGCGGAAGTGCGCCGGTTGTGGCGCGCCTTCCTCATCGAGAACAACTTCGGCGAGGTAGGCTCCAACGATCCTGTCCTGCTGGGCTTTTGCATGGCTGAGCATGGTCTGTGCCTGATCAGCCGAGTTGGCCACATGGGCATCCACGTGATCCCGGGACCACTTGCCCTGCCGGGTCAGGTAGATGACATCGCCTTCGAGCAGGTCATTTGCAGTAACGATTTGTGGCTTGTATTCGCGTGCCATCAGGCAACTCCCTGTTGATGTGTGGCGCGGCGCTCGACATAGCCGGCAAGTTCGGCACCTTCACGGCGAGAGCGGATGCCCAGAAACAGGATGGCAGGTGCGCCCATGTCGGCAGCCCGGATTGCTTCGGGCAGGTCAGCCAGCGTCGTCGTAATCACCTTGCGATCATGGCGCGAAGCATTGGAGACTACCGTCACGGACGTATCGGCCTGGGCTCCGTGCATCAGAAGGCGGCCGCGAATAAAGGTGGACGCTTTAAGCCCCATATAGATGGCGGCGGTGGCGCCAGGTTCGGCAAGGCCTTTCCAGTCCTGTTCGGCAAAGCCGTCCACGTCATGGCCGGTGAGGAACCGCAGTGAAGAATTGCGCCCACGGCGGGTCATCGAAATGCCCGCATCGCTCGCGGCGGCAGAAGCAGCGGTTATACCGGGGACGATTTCCCAATCGATGCCGGCTTCGTCCAGCGCATCGATTTCCTCATCAAGTCGGCCATAAACTGCCGGGTCGCCGGATTTGAGGCGAACGATCCTCGCGCCACCAGCAGCATGTTCCACCAGAAGCGCATTTATATCGGCCTGACTTGCGGATTTGCCAAAGCCCTTCTTGCCCACATTGACCAGGACGGCCTCGCGCCGGGCAAGTTCGAGAATTTCGGGCGTTACCAGGTTGTCATAAAGGACCACATCGGCTTCATGCAGCTTGCGCCGGGCCTTGAGCGTCAACAGCTCGGGATCGCCGGGTCCGCTGCCCACGAAACTGACCGAACCGGCCGTTTCTCTCTGTGCAAGCACTTCATCAAACAGGGTTTCAAGGCGCTTCTTCACGCCCTGTTCGCCGGATTCGGCAAGGGCCCGCGGGCCATCGGCGAAGAAATAGCGGCTCCAGAATTCGCGGCGCTTTTCATTGCCACCAAGGCGCGTTGCCTTGTGGCGGAACCCATTGGCAATGCGCGCCAGGAGGCCGGTGAAGGCTGGCAGGCTCTCCTCGATCTCTGCCTTGATCTTGCGCGCGAGTACCGGGGCTGTGCCCTCGGTGCCAATGGCAATGGTCACCGGATCGCGGTCGACCAGCGCAGGTGTGAGGAATTCGCTTTCATCAAGATTATCGACGATATTGGTGAGAGCACCGGCCCAGCGGCCCAGTTCGGCGGCCCGGCGGTCTGCCTCGAGGTCGTCATTGGCCCCGTATACCAGGCGCGCATCGGTGACATCTTCCCAGTCGAGGTCGCGGTGGTGAAGGGTCAAACGGCCCTCTGCCGCCCATGTCTCGACGTCGACGCCAGGCGACGTACCGAAGACATGAATATTTGCAGTGGTCTTGAGCAGAAGGCGGATCTTTGCCGCCGCGTGATCACCTGCGCCGGAGAAAACAACCTTGCGGCCTTCCAGATCCATAAAGACAGGGTAATAACGCATGCTGCGGCCCGTGTTGAGGAATTTTTCCCAAGATAGGGCCGCAAGCCAGCGATAGCTTGCCATATCATTTCATATTTTCCGCAGGTGGGAGAATTTTTTCGCGTCAACTGCCGCCGAATCAAAAGGCACTGCCCCTACATCTGAATGAAGGTCCAGCACCCAAATCCCCGGGACCGCATCTTGCTCAAGGCAAAAAGAAAGCCCGGCGAACCGGGCTTCCTTCATTTTTGTTCAGTCTGATCGTGACCAGCCCTCTTCTTCCGGCTCAATGTATTCAGCCTTGCGGGCCTTCGTTGATGCCTACCTTGTCGACCAGTTCAGAGGCTTTCTTGCGATTGGCCGCGATTTCCGATAGCGGCAGTTTGTCTGCATTCAGTGTACCGAAACCTGCAACATCAGCAGATGGTTCGGCACCAGGGGCAACCGGATACTCGTACACCTGCTCGGCATAGATTTCCTGCGCCTTGGGGCTTGCAAGGAATTCCATCAGCCTGACTGCATTTTCACGGTTTGGCGCATTCTTTGCGAGCGCCATTCCGGAAATGTTGACATGGGTGCCACGTTCATCAGCGTTGGGGAACAGGACCTTGAGGGAGTTGAACCAATCCTTCTGTTCAGGTTCCTGGTCGTTGTTCTTCATCAGGCCAAGATAGTAGGTGTTTCCAAGGCCGATATCGCATTCGCCGGAATATACGGATTTTGCCTGCGCACGGTCATTGCCAGCAGGCTTGCGAGCAAGGTTGTCCCTGAAACCGGCAAGCCATTCCTCGGTCTTTTGTTCACCCAGATGGGCAACAAGCGAGGCAAACAAGCCGATATTATAGTCGTGCTGGGCATCGCGGATGCAGATTTTGCCTTTCCACTTCGGATCAGCGAGCTCCTCATAAGTGATAGCGTCCTGCCCGACGCGGTCCTTTGAGGCATAAACCACGCGGCCGCGCACGGTCAGACCGAACCAGTTATTGTCCGTGTCGCGATACTGGGCAGGTATGTTGGCGTTGATCGTTTCATTTTCCAGCGACTGGGTGACACCGGCATCTTCTGCGCTTTGCAAGCGACCGATATCGACAGTCAGGATCACATCAGCGGGCGAATTCTCACCTTCAAGGGAAATGCGCTCCACGAGACCCTTGTCGAGGAAGACCACATTGGTCTTCA
This sequence comes from uncultured Salaquimonas sp., assembly GCA_964541115.1. Classification (GTDB taxonomy): domain Bacteria; phylum Pseudomonadota; class Alphaproteobacteria; order Rhizobiales; family Rhizobiaceae; genus Salaquimonas. The sequence continues at coordinate 15,781 of CAZIPH010000041.1, read as the reverse complement.
CCCCGGTTTCCTTTGTAAAGGCGTCCATCAATGGCTGGATGAGTTCAGGCTGACGATAGGAGTAAATATTGACTTCGTCAGAAGCGAGAGAAGGGGTTGCACCGGCTGCGAACAACGCAGCCATGCCGGCGATTACCGGCAGTTTCACAGGGTTCATTTTGGTCTCCAATTCACACCGTTAAAGGCGGAGTAATCAGGTTTCGGACAAGTGCTATCTATTCGGCGGGAGTGATAATGTCAATAATTATTCAATAAAAACAATAGTTTAGAATAATTCTAATGTAGCGATTAAATTTCATGTTTTTCCTTTACGAGGCGTAATGGAAATGTTCTTATTCCGCTGGGCGCCAAGTTACTGTACAAACGAGGTAATTTCTTGTTGGTTAGACCTTTGGCCGACGGCGAAGATTTTTCGGCCGCAATGAATACGCTGCGCAAAATCTCCCTTTTTTCACGCGCCAGCGAAACCGAACTCACCGCTCTTGCCCAACATGCACTGATAAAAACAGTTCGGCGAACAGCCCGGCTGATACAGGCTGGCGATGTTTCGGATAAGCTCTATATCATCCTGCGCGGGCACTTTGTCGTGCAAGCAGGCGAAAAGACGATTGCTGAAATCGGACCTGGCGAACCAGTCGGAGAACTGGGTTTCTTTGCTGACCGGAAGCGGACTGCCGATGTGCTTGCCACACGCGATGGCGAAGTCATGGAGCTTTCGCGGGAAGCATATGATGCGGTCGTTGCAGCTTATCCCGGCCTTGCCAGACAAATCATGGCGGTGATGGCCGAAAGGCTTGCTGAAAAAGCACCCAAATCGCCGGCTCTCTTGCCTAGGCCCGGAAAGACAATTGCCCTTGTGCCTGCTGGTAACGGGACCTTGCCTGCGGAGTTTCTCGACAAATTGAAGAATGCCATCTTGAATTTGACCGGCAAGGCGGATGTCGGCCTCAAGATCGTCGAGCGGTCTCACTGCCCCAAAACGGCAATGGCAGATGAGCGCAGGCTTTCGAAATGGCTGGCGGGTCAGGAAGCAGGCAGCCAGCAGGTGGTCTTGGTGGGCGACAATGGCGCAGACACCCTTTGGAACAGAACCATTACCAGCAATGCCGATACCTTGTACCTGGCATGCGAAAAAGCGTCCGCCCGCAATGGACCTGTGGCTGTATCGGCACTTGAACGGCGAATTGCAACTGATGCACTTGCGCCGCGCATCCATCTGGTCATCTGGCGTGATCGCAATGACCGAGCCATCCGCAATACATCCAACTGGTTGCAGGGACGAAAGTCCCACCTGCATCATCATCTGGCGCTGAACAATGAAGCAGATTTTGCCCGTCTTGCACGGTTCATGAAAGGCCGGGCACTGGGCATCGTGATGTGCGGCGGAGGTGCATTTGGCACAGCGCATCTGGGAGCGATCAAGGCGCTTCAGGAGGCCGGGATCCCCATCGACATGTATGGCGGAACCAGTGTGGGTGCGGCAATGGCAGCGGCACTGGCCACAGGCATGACACCCGATGAAGTGCTCGACCTGTGCGAGGAAATCTTCGTTCGTTCAAAGGCGATGAGCCGTATCTCGTTCCCGCTCCATAGCGTGCTCGACCACAAGGGTTTTGATGCCCAGATCAAGAAACATTACAATGACCACCTGGTGGAGAATTTGCCGGTCAACTTTTTCGCGGTGGCAACAAGCCTCACGCGAAACGATATTCATATCATCAGGGATGGCGAATTGTGGAAGGCCGTGCGCGCATCCAGTTCCATTCCCGCGGTCTTTCCCCCCTTCATCAAGGAGGATGGCGAAGTACTTGTCGATGGCGCGCTGATTGACAATGTGCCCATCAATATCATGCGCAGCCTGAAAGCCGGCCCCAATATCGTGCTCAACTTCAAACAGGCAGAGCCATGGCGTGTGAACTCGCAATATGAGCGGATGCCGGGCCGGGTCGAGGCTGCACGGCGTGTGCTCTTCAGGCGCAAGAGCGACCAGCGTTTCCCTTCCATCCCTTCGGTTTTATTGAGGGCAATGGTCATCAATGCAAGGCGCCTGCTGGAGGAAACCGACTTCCAGGATGACGTGTTGCTGGAAATTCCACGGCTGCCGAAGATGGGATTCCTTGAATGGAAACGCGGGCGTGAACAATTCAACGCTGCTTACCAGGAAATGCGCGATGCAATCGCACAGGTTACACCGCAAGGCTGTGTCATACAGCAGGTGCGTGAAGCGTCTCTGGTGTTAAATGAGAAAGCGCAGGAGAACAACGCCTAGTGCAGGCTCTTACTGTCGCGGTCCCGGCTGGACGCCATCATCATTTTTCCCACGAATTTGCGAATAAGGGCGCAGAGCGCGTCAGGCTGTTCGATGGATGGCAGGTGCCCTGCCCCCTCGATTATTTCGAACTCGGAACCCTCGATCAGCCGCGACAACTCACGAACCAGTTCCGGTGGTGTAGAACCGTCCTGGTCGCCCACAACACAAAGGGTCGGCACCCTGATCGAGCGGGCAGCATCCGTAAGGTCCGCATCGCGGATGGCCGCGCAGGTTCCGGTATATCCTTCCACGGTCTGGCGGACCAGCATGTTGTGATAGCCCATCAGTGCTGCAGGCTGGTTTTCGTGGAAATCGGGCGAGAACCATCGTTCGAGAATGCCGTCGGCCAGTTCCTCGATGCCGCATTCCCCGATCGCCTCGATGCGGTCGTCCCACATTTTCGACGTACCGATCTTGTGGCCGGTATCACAAAGGACGAGCGCGGAAACGAGGTCAGGCCGCTTTGCCGCCAATCCTTGCGCAATCATTCCGCCCACTGAAACGCCGCAGATAATCGCTTGCCTGACATCAAGATGAGCGAGCAGGGCCTCGAGATCTGCAACATGATCATCCATCGAATAGGGAGACTTGCCCGTGCTGGAAAGACCGTGGCCGCGCTTGTCATAGGCAATCATGGCGAATTCACCGGCCAGATCGACAATCACATCACGCCAGATACGAAAATCCGTGCCCAGCGAATTGACGAACACCATTACCGGCTTTCCGACGGGTGCGTTCAAGACCTGATAGTGAAGGGTGATATTGTTGATTTCTGCAAATTGCATCGGCCGCTCCGCTTGTTTGCGGGCACCATAGATCGAAAACTTGCGCGGGATAAGTCCGCAAAACGAACAAGGGCTGTTTGTTCCCAACACACACGCCCCAATTCCGGTTTCCCGGCGGGTGGAAACAAACAGCCCCTGCAATCTTCGCCTGTTTGGCGATGGCGGGTTTCCCGCTTCTTGTTATTGGCGATGCTGCCATGGTGCTTTTCACACTCTTTTGGTCCTGATCGCTATTGGCCCCCCCACAGGCTTTTCCTGGCGGGGTAACGCTCCCCGCAATCCGACTGGTACAAGTGTCCCCAAAACACGCCGGTTCCCATTTACTGTTTACCGTTAGTGCCTGGTGATCCAGTCGCGGGCTTCGCGCTGTGCCTGGGCAATCTGTTCGCGGGTCATTTCCGCAGCCAGTTCCTCGCGGCGCGCCTTGGCCACATCGAGCCCGCGGAATGCGGCAATGTTCAGCCATTTGTGGGCGGCAATAACATCAACCTCGCCATTGCGGCCGGTTGCATACATCAGACCCAGTTCGAACAGTGTCTCGGCATTGCCCGTTGAAGCCATGCCTGCAAAATCAGTCTTGCGGAAATCATATCTAGCCATTTTCTTCCCCTGCGTGTGTGTTTTTCAGTTGCCGTTTTCCGGCTATGTCGTTTGTCCCTGTCAACGCTTCAAAGCGCCTTGTCACTCTTGTCTGCGGCAGGTTGGTCCCGCTTCGTTGTTGAGGTGAACTTGCCAGCTTCGCTTCAATGAATTGCTAAATCGAATGCTTAACGGGCTGCGAACAAGGAAAAAACGAAAGGTAAACTTCACAATTGATTCACTGTCGTCTTTCAATGAAATCAATTGGTTAAAAGGAATTTTACCGTTGATTCAGGTTTGAAAATCAAGGTTTGGGTAACCGTGCCCGACAAAGGCAAACCGGATTTGCCTAAAATTGGATTCAATTCACCAGTAGAAAACTGGTATATTGCTTTTTCTTCCGTTTACGTTTAGGTAAACATTTGTCGAAAACGGGACGGGCATGAGCCGGTTGGAGCGTTCCGCAGGCCGTAATGGCGATGATCGGCATTTAAAGGGCGAAGCCGCAGCTCCAGTGCGGCACTTTTGGAGGGAATCATGAATCGTATCCTGATCGCCGGCCTGCTGGCCGCCGGGATGACTGCACCCGCTTTTGCAGCCGAACCCATCGTTGGCAACTGGAAACGCGCCAACGGAACCATCCTGAAATATGCCTCAACCGGCGGCGAGAAGTATTGCGGGACGGTCATGTCCGGCGAATACAAGGGCCAGTCGATTGGTTGCATGTCAGGCACGGGTGGCAAGTACAAAGGCGAAGTCAACAAGCTTGATGAAGGCAAGACCTATTCAGGCAAGGCAACCGCAAACCAGACGAAGATGACCCTTTCAGGCTGTGTCATGGGCGGCATGATCTGCAAGACGGAATCCCTAACCCGCCAGTAACGGCAAATGAGCAACGGATCCCGGATCCGGCCGATCCAAACCGCGGCCGGTCTTGGTCCTGGAAAGGGAAGCAGCAATGCTTCCCTTATTTTTTTGCGCGGGCTTTGAGGGCTGATTTTCGCTGTCAGGGCAAATGCGCCGCCACTTTTTCCTGAACGCCAGATGAATACACCGCTCAGAAAGGGTTCAAGGGGATTGGTCTAGTCTTTTTCCATCGCCTGGAGAGAGCGATGCCCGGAAGCGAAGGAGAGAGCGCTTCCGGGGTTTTCAAAAGGGACATTAACGGGGACCAGAATGGATATTCTTTACCGCCGCTTCGCACTGGTAGTTGCCATTATCGCGACCATGGGTGTCATGACAGCCAATCTGATACAGGAAACCCGTACGGCCCGTTCCGACCGGATCGACTTCATCCAGCAGTCATTGCCTGCATCAAGCGGCAAGTGCCAGGGAATGAAGTTCTGCGGGCTCCTTCCGGTAGCCTACGTCAATGGCAGGGCATTCAGGGCCTGAAACAGGCCAATACCAAATTCTGCCACTCCAATAGCGAAAAACAGGATTTTGCACTCGCAGTTTGAAACGTTTGCTATTATTCATCTGGGATGAAGAACAAAGCATCAAAATCGACCGACCAACTTCCCATCAGGACGCCAAAATATCCAGAGCCACAGGCTTTCATGGATACGAAAGCGGCCCTTCAACGATTGCAGGAAGTTTATGAGATTTCCACGCGTTTCCTGCGCGACAACTTCAAGGCAATGATTGACGGCAAGCAGATCGATTGCCGTTTTCGCGCCTTTTATCCGCTGATCAGCTTCAAGACATCCAGCTATGCCAATGTCGATTCGCGCCTTGCCTATGGCCATGTGGCCGGGCCCGGCGAATATTTCACCACCATTACCCGGCCCGATCTTTTCGACAGCTATCTTTCCAAGCAGATCGGTCTCCTGACCGCCAATCATGGCGTGCCCGTTACCATCGGTATTTCGAACATCGCCATTCCCATTCATTTTGCAATTGGCGAAGGCGCGCATGTGGATTCAAAAATCCACCAGGTGCTCGACCGGCCACTGCGCGACATTTTCGATGCACCGGATCTGGCGTTGACGGATGACAAGATCGCAAATGGCCTGTTCGACGATTTCGTAGACGGGCCGCAGCCGCTGGCGCCTTTCACCGCCCCGCGCATCGACTATTCGTTGCACAGGCTTTCCCATTACACGGCAACGAGTGCCGCCCATTTCCAGAACTATGTGCTTTTCACCAACTACCAGTTCTACATGGACGAGTTCGTACGTTACGCCCACATCATGCTGGATGATCCTGACAGCGGCTACACCGAACTGGTGGAACCGGGCAATGTGATCAGCCGGGGCACCAAGGTGGAACCCGAGGGCGTTCGGCCTGACCGGCTGCCACAAATGCCTGCATATCACCTAAAGCGTCCGGGCCACAAAGGCATCACCATGATCAATATCGGCGTTGGTCCGTCCAATGCCAAGACGATCACCGACCATGTGGCCGTGCTTCGGCCAGATACATGGCTGATGCTCGGTCACTGCGCCGGACTGCGCAACACCCAGTCGCTGGGCGACTATGTACTTGCCCATGCCTATGTCCGCGAAGACAATGTTCTCGACGAAGACTTGCCGACCTGGGTCCCGATCCCGGCGCTCGCCGAAGTGCAGATCGCCATGGAAAGTGCGGTTGCCGAGGTGACGGGCCTTGCCGGGTATGACCTGAAAAAGATCATGCGCACGGGTACCGTTGCGACGATTGACAACCGTAACTGGGAACTGCGTGACCAGCGCGGTCCGGTACAGCGCCTGTCGCAGTCACGTGCCATTGGCCTCGATATGGAATCGGCAACAATTGCGGCCAATGGCTATCGCTTCAGGGTACCCTATGGAACGCTGTTGTGCATCTCCGACAAACCCCTGCACGGCGAATTGAAGTTGCCCGGCATGGCAACCGAGTTCTACAACAAGCAGGTTGCGCAGCATCTGACCATTGGCATCAAGGCGCTGGAGAAACTGCGCGACATGCCGAGCGAACGCCTGCATTCAAGGAAGCTGCGCTCCTTCAACGAGACCGCGTTTCAATAGGATATCACCAGCGTGGTACGACTGATCTTCGCATTGCTTGCGGTCTTGCTGTTGGCGGGAATGGCTGTTGGCTTCCTGGGTGCGCTCCATCCGGCGTTTGATACGCTGGCGCATTTCCGCTGGCACCTTGCCCTTGCCCTGCTTGCCATGACGCTGATCGGGCTGGCGCTGAAAATCCGCCAAGCACCTTTCATCCTGATGATTTTCGCCCTGATCGGCGTTTGGCAAAGTGGTGCCGGCAACCGGATCGGCAACGCTTCGGCCCTTGCATCGGACACAACTGCGACGAACGAGTTCAGCTTGCTCCAGTTCAACCTGCGTTTCGACAATTCGCGCAAGGACGATGTTATTGCCATGCTGCGTCGCTACAACCCGGATCTGCTGGTTCTAAACGAGACTTCAAAGGACTGGAATTTGAAGCTTGAAGAACTGTTCGATACATGGCCGAACCGCTTTCACTGCCCCGAGTGGCGGGAGATCGGTGGATCCATGATCTTTTCGAAATTCCCGTTGCGCCAGGACCGGGATTTCTGCCACGCCTATGCCGCCATCGGCCTTACCGAGGTTCTTGTTCATGGCAAATGGATCGAGTTGGGAACGGTGCATTTGCGCTGGCCATGGCCGGCATCTGGCCCTCGGCAATTGCGCGAGATAAAGCCCAGACTTCGCGAAGTAGGCCCCGACGCGCTGGTGGCGGGTGATTTCAATGCAACTGTGTGGAGCAACGCCGTCCAGGATTTTGCGCGCAACTCACAGATGACTGTAGCGCGCGGATTCGGCGGTACCTGGATGCATGAATGGTTGCCGACATCCCTTGCCCCGTTTCTCGGTTTCCCGATCGACAATTTGATGACCAAAGGCAAAGTGCGGCTCCTCACGCTGGAAACCCTACCCGATACGGGATCTGATCATCTTCCTCTCTTGGCAAGATTGCGGGTGAGCGAATAAGCTGCAGGAATGCAGGCACGAACCAACCATCCCGATTTATGGCGCGAGCGCCTTCCCCGACCGCAGGAGGCCGGTCACAAATATGACAGGGGCCACGCGGTCATTCTGGCGGCCAATGAACTCACGGGCGCAACGCGGCTATGCGCGACGGCCTGTTCGCGCATGGGGGCAGGTCTTGTCAGTGTTATCGCTGAAGTGCGCGGCGATATTTACCGCATATCGCTCGATCCTGACATCATGGTGGTTGATGAGGCTGATGCCCTGCCGCGCAAGTCCAGCGTTGTGGTTGCAGGACCGGGTGGCGCGAGCCGGATCCAGCAGGAGCAGATACTGGAAAACCGCTGGCAAGCCGCGCGTGTCCTCGATGCCAATGCCATTCCGGCAAATGGCGATTTCAGTGCGCTGGACGCACGCACCATCCTTACGCCGCATGAGGGGGAATTTGCCTCGGCCTTTCCCGAGCTAGAGGGAAGCAGGACAGATAGAGCGATGAGGGCCGCAAGGAAAAGCGGCGCAATCATTGTGCTCAAGGGGCAGGAAACCGAGATAGTCGCACCGGACGGTCGGAAAACCCACAATTCACATGCCAGCAAGTGGCTTGCCAAGGCAGGCACTGGAGATGTTCTGGCGGGCATGATTGCCGGACTGGTGGCACAGGGCATGGATGAATACGAGGCGGCTTGCGCGGCTGTGTGGATACACGGGGAAGCGGGCCGCAGAATCGGGCCCGGCCTGATTGCTGGCGATATCAATGGCAAATTGCCCGAAATTCTCCACGAACTTCTCGGAAACTGACGAGGCTACTCCTTTTCGCGAAGCGCATCGACATCTGCGCCGGGATCGGGGGTCTCGGCCTGCACCTTGCGGCGCGCCGCCTTTTCGAGTTCCCGCGTCATTCGGCGCTTGCTCGCTGCCATGCGGGTGGCTCTGCGATAGACCCTGGCGCGCATGCGGGCATTCCAGATCGCGTCCCTGCCCTTCTGCACACCCTGCAGTTCTGAAGCATAGGCAAGTGCCAGCGCTTCACGCATTGTGGAAATCCCTTCTGTGGTTTCAGCATGAAACCTTCTGATGGCCACCATCCAGATGGGCGAGATCATCAGCGAAATCGCGATTACTGCCAGAACGAGGCGGTAGGCATCGCCGTCCAGCACACGGTTGGAAACGCCGACTGCTGCAAGGATAAACGAGAATTCGCCAATTTGCGCCATGGCAAGGCCAGCAGGCAATGCCACCTCCCAACTGAAGCCCACCCTTCGGATAAGCATCACATTGAGCAGCGATTTGGCGGCGGTTACCATGAGGACAAAACCGAGGACGACCTGCCAGTTTGCCATGACGTATTCAAGATCGATCAGCAAGCCGACTGAAAGAAAAAACACGAATACCAAGATCGACTGAACCGGATAGGTCAACTGGATGGCTTCCGAGCGCAGGGTGGAGTTGGCGACGATCAGTCCGGCAACGAATGCGCCGTAAACCGCAGACAGGCCGAAAAGGCTAGATATGGTGGCAACGAAGAAACAGAACGCCAACATGGCAAGGGTTGTAAGATCAGGCTTGCCGCTGAAATAACGGGTAAAGGGTAACGTGATCTTGCCCGGCCTGTTGAGGTACCAGATCAGGCCTGCCAGTACGCTGATCGCAAGCAGGATCAGCCCGGAGGTGCGCATCAGCGAACCTCCCTCGCCGGTGGGGGAAAAGCTTTCTGCTATGATCAGCATGGGGACGATCGCAATGTCCTGGGCGATCATCACGCCAACAGTGATGCGTCCTGTTTCCGATCGCAATTCGCCGATATCATCCAGCACCTTGATGGCAACCGCCGTCGATGAGACCGCGATGATAAACCCGATAAGGAGCGTTTGCGGCCAGTCCCAGTCCAACAGCCAGCCAAACAGGAGCGACACCCCCATACCAGCAGCCAACTGCCCGGTGGCGACCAGCACCGCCGGCACCAGAACCATCACGAATGCCCTTATGGAAAGTTCCATGCCAATGAGAAACAGCAGCAGCAACACCCCCAGTTCGGCCAAAAGCGTGATTGAGTCCGATTGCTGGACAACGCCCAAGCCGGTTGGCCCGAGCACGATCCCCGCCACGATATAACCGACAATCGGAGGCTGGCGCAGGCGCACAAACAAAAGGCCGAGGACGACTGCAAGGGTAGCGACCGCCGCTATGTTACCGATATCAGCCATCGTACTGTGAGCGCCGGAGGCCGCGGACTCGGTAAGCGCCTGGGCTGTTTCCTGGACAATGCCAGTCGTCAATTCGATGGCTTCTTCGACAGTTTCTTCCAATTCGCACAACCCTCATTTCCAGTGAATCCACCCTAGAGGATGGGAATACCGGTTTGAAGGGAAAGCTTGCTGTAATCCGGTCAAAAGGCGAAAAGACCGGTTACTCCTTGTCATTAGCTGTTTACAAAATGGACCCGGTTGAAATGCGGTCGCCATTTGGCGACCTCAACTGCCACTGCCGCCTCCTCATTGGAGCGAAGTGCGCGCGCTATCAACGCGGCAAGCCGGGGCATGTCGTCCAACTGCATTCCCCAACGCGCCAGTTCGGGAGTTCCAATCCGCAAGCCGTTCACGTCGCCCGCAACGGGCGCTACCGGCAAGCCGATACCACAGGCGAGGAAGCCGGCCTTTCTCAGCTTCCTCGAAGCAGCCTGTCCGCCTCCAAAAGGTTTCGCTTCGATGGCAAACTGGTGGGAGCGTGTATGTTCACCAGCTATCGAGAATACGGGCAATCCTTCCGCTTCAAGATGCCGTGCAAGGGAAATGGAGAGTTCCACCATCTCGCGCGCATAGGCCTTGCCATGGACGCGCCAGTCGGCCATGGTAACGCCAAGAGCTGCCGCTTTCGCCGCATCGAAGTTAGCCGTCATGCCCGGAAATGCAATGCGATCAAGGCGTTCGGCGATAGCTGCATCATTGGTTACAATCAGTCCACCAGCCGGGCCACCGAGGCTCTTGTATGTGCTCATGGTCATCAGGTGGGCACCTTCCGCCAACGGGTTTTTCCAGGCCTTTCCTGCAATCACGCCGCATTGGTGCGCAGCATCGAAAAGAACCTTGGCGCCGGTCTCATCGGCAATTTCCCTGATCTGTGCGACGGGATGTTCGAACAGGTTCAGACTACCCCCTATGGTGATGAGTTTCGGCCGCGCCGTCATGGCCAGTTCACGCAAGCCTTCCAGGTCTACCGTATAGCCATCCGCGTTAACCGGCGCCTGATGAATGACGAGGCCGTACAGACCTGCACATCCGGCATCATGATGCGTGACATGCCCCCCGATGGATGCAGGTGGCGCGATGATCGTGTCGCCGGGCTTGCACAGCGCCATGAAGCCGTAAAGGTTGGCAATGGCACCAGAGGGGACGCGGATTTCGGCATACTCGGCATCGAAAATCTCCGCAGCAAGTTCTGCGCAGATGACTTCGATTTCCTCTATCGCCTCCAGACCCATCTCATACTTGTCACCGGGATAGCCAAGCGAGGGCCTGGAACCGATCCCGGCGGCAAGCAGCGCTTCCGCGCGCGGGTTCATCACATTCGTCGCAGGGTTGAGGTTGAAGCATTGCTTTTCATGAATAACGCTGTTTTCCGCTGCAAGAGCTTCGATGCGGCGGATAGCTGCCTCACCATCCATGGCAGCCGTGCCTTGGGCAAACTTCACAACTTGATCTTCACAATGAGCAGGGACCCAGTCACGGCGCTTGAGCGATGTCATTTTGGCAAACCTTCCAAACGATATCAGGTAGCGCAGTCTGCATTGAGCAGCCGATTGCGGCAAACGAGTATTTCTATATTCTAGGGCTAGTTTTTCTTACAATACGGAGCATGTGATGAGTGTACAGCCGCCAAGACCCAAACCGCCACCTCTCAACGCACTGAGAGCCTTCGAGTCGGCGGCACGCCTTGGCGGCTTTTCTTCTGCTGCAAGAGAGTTGTGCGTCACCCAGGCCGCAGTCGCCCAACAGATAAGACAATTGGAGGAGTGGGCAGGCATTAGATTGTTCGAGCGCCATGCCAGAGGCGTTCGGCTTACCGCGTCCGGTCGGGCAGTCTCACCCAGCCTGAACGAGGCATTTGACCTCATCGGCGTTGTTTCCCAAAAACTGCGCCGCAATGGCGCACCTGGCGAAGTGAGAATTGCAGCCCTGCCGAGCATTGCGCAATTATGGCTTTCGCCACGCCTTCCCCGCGTCCGCTCGGTATCCGATCAAGCATCAATCTCGGTTACTGCACTGGAAATGAAACCGAACCTCGAACGCGAAATGTACGACCTGTCCATTTTCTTCATGCATGAAAACGAAATGGAGCCGGGCATGATCGATCTGGGAGCAGACGTCATATATCCTGTTTGTTCACCCGAGATTGCCAAGGGCCTCAAAGAATATCCCGATCTCAAGAGCCAGAAGTTCCTCCATGACAGCACCTGGAAGGACGACTGGCAAACCTGGCTTGACCATGTTGGGTTAGCGCAGGCAATCGATCCGGAAGGTCCGTCTCATTCACTCTATGCGCTTGCTGTCGAGGAAGCACGCAACAGTGCAGGTGTTCTTATCGCACATCACGCATTGGTCGTCCCGCTTGTCGAACGCGGAGAACTGGTGGCGCCCTTTGGAGACCGGCTGCAACTCGAACGGCGTCTTGTCCTGGAAGTTGCAGACAATATTCGCGGGAAGGTCGCTGTCGAGAAAGTGATTTCTGCGTTGTCGGAATTCCCTGCCTTTCAGCCTGAACCTGCTTGACTATATATCAACGATTATTTATATATAAGGCAAGCAGATCAACAGGGGCCGCCCGGCCCGTTCGCGAGAGAATCAAAGCATGTTTGCAAATCTTGTTCATCAGTTTCGGGGTGATACCGCAGATAGCATCGGCCACGATGAACTGGTGGAAGCCATTGCCAGCAATTCAGTCACTGTCGTCGATGTACGCGAAGCCGGAGAATTCATGACCGGTGCCATCGCCGGAGCCATCAACGCACCCTTGTCGGTCTTTGATCCGGGTCGAATACCCACCAACAAGCCGGTGGTGGTTTACTGCATGAGCGGTGCCCGCTCCGGCATGGCGCAGCAGGCACTGCGTTCGGCAGGCTTTCGGGATGTACGCAACTACAAGCCCGGTATCGGCATGTGGCGCCTGCAAGGCGGAGCCATCACCTGAAAACAGGGCCTGAGGCCTGCTGCCAGATTGCCCGCCCCGACACACGGCCGGGTCAAATGCCGACATGTTCGAATACACCTGTCCTTCGGCGACATCTTCTTCACGGCGGCGACAATGGACGGGCCTCACCCCAACATTACATGTTCGGGTAAACCGGCCCTTCGCCGCCTTGTGGCGGGACCCAGTTGATGTTCTGGTTCGGGTCCTTGATATCACACGTCTTGCAGTGAACGCAGTTCTGGAAGTTCACGACGAATTTCGCCCCCTCCAGCTTGCCCTCGCCGTTGAGGATGGTGTCGCCATTGCTGTCGACCCATTCATAGACCCCGGCCGGGCAATAACGGCTTGAAGGCCCCGCATATTTCATCAGTTCGGAATCGTGCTGAAGCTCCATGTTCTTGACCTGCAGGTGCGCAGGCTGTTCCTCGGCATGGTTCGTGTTGGACAGGAACACGGATGACAGGCGGTCGAAGGTGAGCTTGCCATCGGGCTTGGGATAATCGATCTTCCGGTGACGGTCCGCCGGCTCCAGCGCCTCGTAATCGGACTTGCCGTGCTTCATTGTGCCAAAGGGCGACCATCCGAACAGCGTATTGAGCCACATGTCGATGCCGCCCAGCATGATGCCGAACGGGGTTCCGTATTTCGACCAGAGCGGCTTGGCATTGCGAACCTTCTTGAGATCCTTGCCGATCTCGCTCTCGCGCCATGCAAGGTCATATTCGTCCAGTTCGTCCTGCTCGCGGCCTGCGGCAATCGCCTCGGAAACCTTCTCTGCTGCCAGCATGCCCGACAGCATTGCATTGTGTGAACCCTTGATGCGCGGCACGTTGACGAATCCGGCAGAACAACCGATCAGCGCGCCGCCAGGGAAGCACAGTTTCGGCACGGACTGCCAGCCGCCCTCGGTAATCGCCCGCGAACCATAGGCAAGGCGCTTGCCGCCCTCAAAGGTCGGTGCAACTGCCGGATGGGTCTTGAAACGCTGGAACTCGGCAAACGGGAAGAGATACGGGTTCTTGTAGTTGAGGTGGACGACATAACCGACCACGACCTGGTTGTTTTCGAGGTGGTAGAGGAAGGAGCCGCCGCCGGTATTCTTGTCGAGCGGCCAGCCGAATGCATGCTGGACAAGGCCTTCCCTGTGTTTGGAGGGATCGACTTCCCAAAGCTCCTTGAGGCCAATCCCGAACTTCTGGGGTTCGCAAGCCTTGTCGAGTTCGAACTTGTTGATTAGCTGCTTTGCCAGCGATCCGCGCACGCCCTCGCCGATGAGCACATACTTGCCATGCAGTTCCATGCCACGCTCGAAATTGGGACCCGGCTTGCCATCCTTGCCAATTCCCATGTCACCGGTGGCAACTCCGTAGACCTCGCCCTTTTCATTGTAGAGAACTTCGGCTGCGGCAAAGCCCGGATAGATTTCCACGCCCAGTGCCTCGGCCTTGCCCGCAAGCCAGCGGCAGACATTGCCGAGGGAGACGATATAATTGCCATGATTGTTCATCAGCGGCGGCATGCCGAAATTGGGGAGCCTGAACTTGCCGCCCTTGGTCAGGAAGAAGAACTGGTCATCGGTGACAGGCACCTTGAAGGGGTGGTCGTCATCCTCCTTCCAGTCCGGGATCAGCTTGTTGACAGCAATCGGGTCAATCACGGCACCTGAAAGAATATGGGCGCCGACTTCCGGGCCCTTTTCCAGGACGACGATCTGAAGATCGGCATTGATCTGCTTGAGCCGGATGGCTGCCGACAGGCCTGCGGGACCCGCCCCTACAATCACCACGTCGAACGGCATGCTTTCGCGCTCTGGCAGAGCTTCCTCCGGCGCGTTTACCTCGATGGTGGTTTCAACTTCTTCAGACATGTATGGCTCCCGAAAATCCTGTTCGGATGAACATAGCCAAAAGTCACACATGCGCAAAGGCTCGAAACCGAACGAAATCACATCTATTTGCGGTGAATTGCCGCCGTGGCAGCAGGTCTGGCAGTGAATTTGGCTTGGGAAAACCAGCCTTTAGCCGCTAGGATGAGTGCATGGACAGGCAGGCGCTGGAAATCATGCAATGGCTGAACGAGATGGGCGATGATGTCCCCCTCGCGGAGATGCCCGTTGACCGATTTGCCGAGAGCGCATCGCTGAAAATCCGGGCCTATAAGGCAAAAGCGGGCAAGGCTGGCGATGACAGCTCTTCCCAAGCCCATTCAGCGCAAGCCCATTCAGCACTGGGTAAAGCCAGCCTGCAGGAACGCGTAGAGGCCCTGAAAGCTCGAAACCTGCCTATAGCGAGGCCCGAAGCGCGCGAGGAAGCCACCCTGCCGGACGAAACGGTGATCCAGTCGGCCCGTGAACTTGCAGACAGCGCGAATTCGCTCGAAGAACTCAAGGCGGTCATGGCCGGGTTCAAGGGATGCAATTTGCGCCTTACCGCAAAGAACCTCGTATTTGCCGATGGCAATCCCGAAGCGAAGATCATGCTGGTCGGTGAAGCGCCCGGCCGGGACGAGGACCTGCAGGGGCTGCCTTTCGTCGGCAGGTCCGGCCAGTTGCTTGACCGGATGCTCTCAGCCATAGGTCTTGACCGGACAAGTGTCTACATCACCAATGTGATCCCCTGGCGGCCGCCGGGCAACCGTACGCCGACGCCCGCTGAGGTCGAGATATGCCGGCCCTTCATCGACCGGCACCTTGAACTCGTCGCGCCCGATCTCGTCGTTATGGTGGGCGGATCTTCAGCCAAGATGATGCTGCAGACCAGCGAAGGCATTTTGCGCCTGCGCGGGAAATGGCAGCAGATCGAGATTTCCGGGCGCAAGGTCGACTCCATTGCCACGCTGCACCCTGCCTATCTACTGCGCCAGCCAGCGCAAAAGCGGCTGGCCTGGCATGATCTGCTGATGATTAAGGGGAAGCTGGAAAGCGTTTAGGGTCCTGACCCTAGCTGTGAATTCTAAAGAGGTTGTTCATTCGCATTGAGTTTCCGAGACTG
>CAZIPH010000040.1:0-26675 GCA_964541115.1 uncultured Salaquimonas sp. | reverse complement strand
GGGGTATAGCTCAGTTGGTAGAGCGACGGTCTCCAAAACCGTAGGTCGCGGGTTCAAATCCTGCTGCCCCTGCCAAAAAATCCAACAAAAACAGAATCCTACCGTCAAATTTGACGAGTGCAAATTCTTCAAATAGCCTTTCACAAAGCCTACACAAATTCACACGCAATTTCAGTGAGGGTGAGAGGCGATGGGAAAGCAGACGATTCTGGGCGGAAAAGTCCATATTTATCAGCGCGAAGGTAGCCCAAAATGGCAGTGCTCGAGTTATCTTTCAGGGAAGAACCGGCGTACATCTACCAAGACTGATAGTTCATCTAAGGCAAAAGAGTTTGCAGGGGATTGGTACCTCAGTTTGCGGGGTAAGGTGCGTGATGGCACGCTGAACGAGGAAAAAACCTTCGGGCAAGCAGCGCAGCGGTTCACGGATGAGTATGAGATTCTGACTGGTGGAGAGCGCAATGAACGGTGGGTACAAGTCCATTTCAGGCGCATTAGGCTGCATCTGAACCCGTTTTTTTTGACAACATGCCGCTATCTGAAGTAACAGCCGGTGCCGTTCAGGACTATCGAATTTCCCGCATGAAAGTAGGCGAAGGCAACTGAAGTGCTCCCCTTTTTTGGATCGCCCCGAACTGGAATTTCCGGGGTGTGTGGCTCAAATGCCGACCGCCGCCGAAGAGCCTTTCATCAGCGATATCGGCGGCTTGTTGCCGATTGCGCTGTGGGGCCGGAGTTGCCGAAGTGCCAGTTGCGGATTCCGGCGACCTGTAACCAGGTACATTTTGCACGCGCGCCGTTGGAGTGAGTGGGGCAGGGTCCCTGATGCTTTGCCCGATGCTGGCTTTCGGTCGTTTCGTCAAAATTCTGCTGCACTCAAGGCGTATTGCTCCTTACATGACACATCATGCATCGAAATTACTTACCGCTATTGTTGCCTTGTTCGCGTTGGCAACGACACTTCCGGCTTTCGCCGAGCAGGTGTCAGTCACCCGTTTTACCGGTCCCGACGAGAATCACCATTCCTACTTCATCAACGGACTCGCCAGCGCAATTCCTTCGGTTGGATATGCCCTGCGCGATCTCAGTGATGAGCTTCGGGGCCGGCACTATGCATACGTGACGCCGGTTGAAAGCACTGTTCCTGTACAGATTTCCGTGATCGCGGACATCAACAAGCGCCTGAGGGCGAACCCGCGCGCGAAGATCAACCTGATCGGCGTCAGCTATGGCGGAAACATTGCAACCCTGATCGCGCAGCAGCTGCACCTGAGAAAAATACCGGTCAATTACCTTGCGGTGATTGATGCCCCGGCGCCCGTTGCCATCACGGCCAATGTCCATCGGGTGGACAATTTCTATTGCAGGCACTTTGGTTGCATCGGGCAGAAGGTGCCGCTGGCCTGGGGCAACAAGTCAACCATCCGCCAGCAATTCAGGGTGCGCGAAAACCATATCGCGATAAGCGCCTCGCCAGTTGTGCGGGATCGCATTACCGGCCAGCTTTCGGAGGTTGCGATGAACCTGACGAATCCGAAGCCGCCGCAGTCGCTACTCGGCTATGATCAACTCCTTGCCACCGATCCCTTTTGAGTCCGGGATTTAGGCGGGGTTAGCGGACAGGATACCAGTAGCGCGGGATTTCGCGATTGCGTTCTATCACTACAAAATTGTTGGCAAAGGCCCGGTACTCATGGCTCCAGTCCCCGTCGGGCCATTTGATCCTGATCGTGGCCCGCTCGGCAACACCCAGCCCGACATGGACAAAACCAAGATGATCTGAGGCATGCCCGCCGCCGATCTGGATTTTCCTTGTTTGGACATGATTGCCGGTTTTCACTGAAATGGTGGCTCCGATTGCGTCCCGGTTTGGCCCGTCCTGCCGTAATTCTATTGCAACCCAGTTACCCATGGGCCGCGTGGTCAGGTTGGGAGATGAACCGAAACTGGCACCCGTATTACGGAA
Organism: uncultured Salaquimonas sp.; assembly: GCA_964541115.1. Classification (GTDB taxonomy): domain Bacteria; phylum Pseudomonadota; class Alphaproteobacteria; order Rhizobiales; family Rhizobiaceae; genus Salaquimonas. Next base: position 24,709 of record CAZIPH010000040.1, on the reverse strand, counting down.
CAGGCTAGCTGGCTGTCCCCGGTTGATCACGACAATGTCGAGCATTCCGTCCATGTTGAGATCTGTGATCAGCCCGCCCCGTCCCTTGGTGGGGAGGGCAAGTCCCGCTTCCGCGCCCGTCTCGACAAATCTCCCGTCTGCCTGCATCAACAAGAGGTTGTCAGGATCGAAGGAGGCAAAATCCGGCATGGCCTCGACATTGCCCTTGGCAATGAACAGGTCAGTGCGGCCGTCATTGTTGAAATCGGCGAATTCCGAATGCCAGCCGGTGGAAGGCTTGATCTCCTCGCCGATATATGGCCGATGTGCGGTTGCCCCCAGTTCAAAGGCAATGTCCCGATAGGTTGGTCGTGGTGGATCCTCCTCACTGTCGAGTTTCTGCAGCTTCGTATCACCCATCGAGGTAAGGGCATACTCCGGCAGGCCGTCACCGTCGATATCGGTCTCGGCAATACCCATCCCCCAGATCAGCACCTTCTGCCAGCCATCGCCCGAGCGGAATTCACGGGCAGGTCGACCCGCCTCCATCCGCCAAAGTTGTTCCTCGCCGCCCCGGTAGTACTGCCGGTCATTGGTGATCCGCAGATCCGGGCGGCCGGACCGGGACCAGTCTGTAAAGGTGAGCGACAGGCTGCAATAGCCAGGTGCCAGGACCTGTGGTGTTGAATAGGTTTCGCCCGATATTGCCGATGGTCGGAAGAGGTAATTGTCATGGCACGTGCCCCATGGCGAGCCGGGCGCTGAACGGTCGACGTAGTTGCCAAAGGCGAGTGTGGGCATGGTCTGGCCCTCTTCGAAAACCGCAGAAAAGGCTGTCGTCCATTCGCGTCCGCCATCAAGACCGTGACTGCGATTGGCAATCTGGAAACCACATTTGCCATCACCCTCGAGCAGCAGGTTTTCACCTACCCGCAAGGCAACGAGATCCTTATGCCCGTCATTGTTGAGATCAATCGGATAAAAGCCGGTAACGCCGGTTTGGAGTGCTGCAGGAAGGGAGTCGGGTAAAAGCTCGAATTCTATCGCCTCGCCAGGCTGGCTCTTGTTGACATAAAGTCCGGATGGTCCGGCACCGCCGGCAAGAACGAGATCGGGAAAGCGGTCGCCATTGCAGTCGAGTGCGGCTCCGCCGCCGCCGACATAATATTCCCACGGGCCTGTATAGCGATGGTTGATACCCGCCGCTTGGGCTTGTTCGACATAGACCGGAATGTCGGCTAGCGAGACCGGATTTTCTTGTGCACGGCTCAGACTGGTCGAATATCCAAGCGAAATGATCAGCGTGGCCAAAACGGGAATTGAGCGGTTGGAGAGGCGTCTCACGGTGTGATCACCAGGGTTCTGAGGAAGGCAATGATCGAAGAGCGCTCGGCTTCCGACAATTCGTCATACGCAGTTACCGCGTCACCTGCGTCTCCGCCATGGGCGCGAATGGTTTCATCGAGCGTGGTCAGGTCACCGCGATGGCCATAGGGTGCGGTCGATGCAATGCCCCATAATTCCGTGGTCTGGAACTGGTCGCGTTCGACAAAGCGCTGGGCCAGCAATTCATTGCCGAAATGAGACCGGCGCTGGTCGGAGATCTTGTGGCGCTTGAGGTCCGAAAACAATGGCACGAGAAAGTCGCCGTTTTCATTGCGCGCAAGGGCTTTGACCCAGTCCAGTTCACCAAGGTCATATTCGACCGCGCTGCCACCTTCTCCCGGACGCAGGGTTCCCGCCGCATCAAACGGTGCAGGGTCAAAGAATACGGTAGATTTGAGCGGAAGGGCGGTACGGTGGCAATCGCCGCAGCCGATTGCGGAAAACAACTCTTCCCCCTTTTTCGCCATCTCCTGCCAATGGGTATTCTCGGGCACCAAGCGCCCGGGTACAGGCCGAGTCGCCTGCCAGGCAACAAGCGCCGTGATTTCATCTTCAAGCAGTTCATCGCTCTTGCCATCGCCATCGAAATCTTCATCGCCTGTCCAACGCGTTCCAAAACGTTCGGTTGCCTGCATGCCATGATGATGGTTCATGGCATTGATCGAGAATTGCCGCAGTGAGGTGAAGACGCCCTTCTGGCTGAAGGGGCGCACATTGAGGTCCGTATCGATCCCTTCCAGCTTGTCAAAGTCGATAATGCCATCGGGATGGGCGGTTATGCTTCCAAATCCGACCGACTTGGTTTGCAATTCCACGGTGACCGCCTTGCCCGTCATTCTTGCTTCTTCAAGGGCCGCCCGGCGCAGGGCGATCAGATCGCTCGTCATTTCGCGCGCAAGCAGTTCGACAAGGCCCGATCCCATCAGATGGTTCGTGTTGCGCTCATTGGAAAACTGCGGATCGCTGGTATCGAAGTCCGCATTGGTAAAGCCCTCCGACACAAAGACGTTCGCAGTCACGTCGCCTGCGCCGCCAATCACCGGTTCATTGTGGCAACTGGAACACGCGGTGGCATCAGGGCCGGGCATTCGCTGGAAGTTGGACCTTGAGGGGTGGCGCTGGCGGGTCGGCAGGATGGCCTGAGTGGCGAAAGGGCGGCCCGCTCCATCAGCCTTGGTGAATTTTCCGGTGAAGAGACGCTCGCCCTTTTTTACGAGTTCTTCCAGCTGAAACCTGTTCAGCCTGCCGGAAGGCGATGGCGTATCTGATGAGCGTTCAATAACGTTCTCGCTCCAAGGCTCGGACTGAGCCATGGCGCCGCCGCCCGGCAGGAACAGGATTCCGCCAGCGGCCATCAGCCCCAGTGCCATTCCAGCCCTACTCAACTCATCCTCCCATTCTGCCTGCCGCAGGATAGTTTGAATCCAGGTACGACAATGCACCTTCCACATTACCTTCGAACACCAAAGTCGATTCATCCTCGTGCATCGAAATTTCGGGCATTTTGCCGAATCGTACCATGAGGTTTGAGCGCATGGGTTCCTCGAAACCCTTGTACATGAGATCAAAATTCTTCAGTCCAGGGCCAGTGATCGCCAGCGGCATCGGGCCATAAAGCGACATTAGTCGTGATACACCGGTGCCAAGGGTTTCCCCGGCCCGGCGAAAGGCAAATTCAGCCATGCGGTTGCCAGCCCTAGCATTGTTGGCAATCTTGTCGATTTCCACAAGGGGTACGAAATTTGCCGGAATGGTCTGTTCCGGCATTTCGAAGGCACTGCGCAGAATTCCGTAAAATCCCGCATACGCCTCAATGCAGCCACGCGCACCGCACCGGCAAAGCGGTCCGTCAGGCATATGGTTCATGTGGCCAAACGCCGGTGTCGCAACACTGATCACTCTTCCGGGTGTCTCCGTCGCGATGCCCAATCCGATATTGTGCCCCAGGGAAAGTGTTGCCGAGAGCCGGATCCCGTATTGCGGATCTGCTATCCTGCGCTTGATGGCAAGGGCAAGTGCAACGAAATGGGTCTCATTCGTCAACGTGATACGAGCTGGCCAGTGTGGTGTAAGCAGCGCTTCAAAGTCGATCTGTTGCCCCCCAAAAACAGGCGACCACAAAAGGACAGCGCGGCCGGGCGATACCAGCCCCTTGCTGGTGATGGAAATGATTCTGATCTTGTCGCGCACGAGTTGCGAGCGTGCCTGCAGGCGTTCCATGCCGTTATACAGACGTTGCGCAAAAAGCGTGGTGTCGGTTTCCCCTGCCGGCCGCTTTTCAGAAAACCGGTCTTTTAGTGTGCCGGCATAATCGGCGAGGGAATACTCCAGCGCTTCCGATGTGATGCGGATAGTCGCGATGTAGGCGGCTTCGGGATTCTGGGCAAGCAGTACGCGGGGGCGTCCACGGCCTGAAGGCGAGGGGGATTCGGATTTGCGGATGATGTCTTCAGCAAGAAGGTCGGTCGTTATGGCCGATACGGTTGCAGAACTCAGGCCAGACCATTCGGCAATATCAGTATGAGCCAGCGGACCTCGCTCGCGCAAGGCCGCCAGAACCAGCGACCTGTTCTGTTGCCTCAAGCTTGCGCTGCCGGCGACCGTCAGCATGAAACCGCTTTCTCCCCATCCGGGTAATCTGGTTTGTTCAAAGCGTGTTGACTCCTTCCTGCAACTCTGGCAACTATTTTCTTGACTGTCGAGAAAAATATCGCTGGTCACCTTTTTACTGGCAATTTCGCGCACTTTTGCGCTTGCTCGATTCTCTTGGGAGGAGGACTATCCATGAAGAGACTTCTCAGCGTTCTGCTGACCACCGCTGCCGTGTCCATCGCAGCAAATTCCGTTGCGTTGGCCAAAGACAAGATCATTGGCGTTTCCTGGTCGAACTTCCAGGAAGAGCGCTGGAAAACCGATGAAGCGGCAATGAAGGCTGCTATCGAAGCCAATGGTGACAAGTACATTTCTGCTGATGCGCAGCTTTCTGCCTCGAAGCAGCTCTCCGATGTTGAGAGCCTGATTGCCCAGGGAGCAAATGCTCTGGTCATTCTTTCAGTGGATTCCGGGTCCGTTGGCGCTGCTGTCGACAAGGCCGCCGCTGAAGGCATTCCGGTGCTTGGCTACGACCGGCTCATCGAAGACGATCGCGCTTTCTACCTGACCTTTGACAACAAGGGCGTTGGCAGGATTATTGCGGAGTCGGTCACTACTGTTCAGCCCGAAGGCAACTTTGCCATTATCAAGGGCGACAAGGGAGATCCGAATGCAACGTTCCTGTTTGAAGGCATGATGGAAGTCATTGGCGATGATGTTGCTTCCGGCAAGATCAAGATTGTTGGCGAAGCCTTCACCGATGGCTGGAAACCGGACAATGCGCAGAAAAACATGGAGCAAATCCTGACTGCCAACAACAACAATGTTGATGCTGTGCTGGCCCAGAATGACGGCATGGCCGGCGGCGCGATCGCTGCTCTCACTGCCCAGGGTCTTGCTGTTCCGGTCGGTGGCCAGGATGGTGATCATGCCGCGCTTAACCGTGTGGCTCGCGGTACCCAGACTGTGTCAGTCTGGAAAGATGCGCGCCAGCTTGGCAATGCCGCAGGAAACATTGCCGGCATGCTTGCTGAAGGCAAGTCGATGACTGAAATCCCCGATGCAGTCAAATGGTCCGGTGGTGCGAAAGGCGTTGAAATGAACGCGATCTTCCTGCAGCCAACGCCAATCACCAAGGACAATATCAACGCGGTGATCGAGGCAGGCCATATCGAGAAAGACAAGGTATGCGAAGGCGCCATGGAGGGTGTTACCGGCTGCTGACCTTCAGGTCTTGCGAATTGGGCTGCGCCGTGTTGCGGCGCAGCCATTTTCAGGAAATTCGGGATTGAGATCTGCGCCGGACGCGGCGGGCAGGTTTCGGTCTTGCGCCTATTGGGGGTGAAAAAGTGAGCGATCAACAAAGCTACGGTGCCGAGAAGGCAGAAAACGAAGGCGCATTTACAAAGTTTCTCAGAGCCACCGAGATTGACGCGCGCCTGCTGGGCATGATTGCCGCGCTGCTGCTCATCTGGGTCGGCTTCCATCTTTATGGATATTTCGTCAACGGGTTCGGCGCGTTCCTTACCCCGCGCAACTTGTGGAACCTGTCAGTACAGACCGCTTCCATCGGCGTGATGGCGACAGGCATGGTGCTGGTAATTGTTACCCGCCATATTGACCTGTCAGTCGGTTCGATCCTCGGGCTTTGCGCCATGTCCATGGCAATTGTCCAGGTCTGGTGGCTTCCTGACCTGATTGGCCTGGGCCATCCGGCCATATGGCTTCTTGCCTGTCTTGCCGGCCTCCTTATCGGCACTCTTGTCGGTGCCTTTCACGGCTACCTGGTTGCCTATCTCGGCATTCCGGCATTCATTGTCACCCTTGGTGGCCTTCTGGTCTGGCGTGGAGCGGCGTTCCTGCTTGCCAGGGGCGAGACAATCTCGCCGGTTGATACAAACTTTGCCCTGCTGGGTGGTGGGCCTTATGGTTCAATAGGTGCCACGGGCAGCTGGATCGTCGGCATTCTCGCCTGTATCGGCATCATCGCCATGCTTGTCATGGGAAGGCGGCAGCGCAAACGCTTCAAGTTTCCCTTGCGCCCGATGTGGGCTGAATCCTTTCTGGGGGTTGTAGGTTGCGGATTGGTGATTGGCTTTGTTCTGCTGGTGAACTCCTATCTTTGGCCAGTCGGCATCGTCCGCCAGTATGTCGCCGCCAACAATATCCAGACACCGATTGAAGAAATCGTCATTTCGCATGGCTTCGCCATCCCGGTCCTTATCCTGATTGCGGTCGGTATCTTCATGACATTCCTGACTTCGCGCACGCGGTTTGGCCGCTATGTTTTTGCTATCGGCGGCAATCCCGAGGCGGCGGAGCTGGCGGGTATCAATACGCGGTGGGTTACTGTCAAGATTTTCGCCCTGATGGGTTTCCTCTGCGGCCTGTCCGCGATCATCGCCAGCGCCCGTCTCAATTCGGCAACCAACAATCTGGGCACGCTGGACGAGCTATACGTGATCGCGGCAGCCGTCATCGGGGGGACCTCTTTTTCCGGCGGAATCGGCACGATCTACGGGGCAATCCTGGGTGCCGTTGTCATGCAGTCACTCCAGACAGGCATGGTGCTTATCGGTTTCGATGCCGCCATCCAGCAAATGGTGGTGGGTAGCGTCCTCGTTATCGCGGTCTGGCTGGACACCATCTATCGCAAGCGGTCGAAATAGGAGAGCGGACATGGCAGACGAACAAAAATCCGTTCCACTGGTCGAGATGCGGGATATCTCGATCGCCTTTGGCGGCATCAAGGCCGTGGACCATGCATCGGTCGATCTCTACCCTGGCGAAGTTGTAGGCTTGCTCGGCCACAATGGAGCGGGCAAGTCGACACTGATCAAGATACTATCCGGTGCCTATAGACGTGATGGCGGAGAGATCTACATCAACGGGGAAAAGGCGGATATTGCCAATCCGCGTGATGCAAAGGATTACGGTATCGAGACGATCTACCAGACGCTTGCAGTTGCCGACAATGTTGACGCGGCCGCAAATCTCTATCTCGGCCGCGAACTGCGCACCGCATGGGGCACGCTCGATGATGTGGCCATGGAAGCGCAGGCGCGCGAGGTGATGGGCCGCCTTAATCCGAACTTCCAGCGTTTCAAGGATCCCGTGAGCAAGCTTTCGGGTGGCCAGCGGCAATCCGTGGCGATTGCCCGCGCAATTCTGTTCAATGCCCGTATCCTCATCATGGACGAGCCGACAGCCGCCCTGGGGCCGCAGGAAACCGAGCAGGTCGGCCAATTGATCAAGCAGCTCAAGAAGGAAGGCATCGGCATATTTCTGATCAGCCACGACATACATGATGTCTTCGATCTGGCAGACCGGGTGGCAGTCATGAAGAACGGCAAGATGGTCGGCCATGCTCGCACCTCGGATGTGACCAAGGATGAAGTGCTAGGTATGATCATCCTCGGCAAATGCCCCGCAGGCGCAATCCCTGGGCCGGGCGCAATGGTCAGCTGATTTTTGCAGTTGACCGGGAATCCTATCACGACACTGAACGAGGCAATGCAATGACGACCGGCTTTTTTGGCGACATCACTTCCATTCCCTTCGAAGGTCCGCAGAGCACGAATTCGCTGGCCTTCCGCCACTACAACCCTGATGAAGTCGTCATGGGAAAGCGCATGGAGGATCACCTGCGCTTTGCCGTTTGCTACTGGCACAATTTCTGCTGGCCCGGTAATGACCCGTTTGGCGGACAGACGTTCGAGCGGCCCTGGTTTGCCGACAGCATGGGCGACACGATGGAGGCTGCCAAGCTCAAGGCCGATGTGGCGTTCGAGATGTTCACCGCCCTTGGCGTGCCGTTTTACTGCTTCCATGATGCAGATGTACGCCCCGAAGGCGGGAACTTTGCCGAGAATACGAGGAACCTTCAGGAAATCGTCGACTATTTTGCGCAGAAGCAGGCCGATACCGGCATGAAACTGCTTTGGGGCACGGCGAACCTGTTCTCCCACCGCCGCTACATGGCCGGCGCCGCCACTAATCCAGATCCGGAAGTATTCGCCTTTGCAGCGGCAACGGTGAAAACCTGCATTGACGCGACACACAGATTGGGTGGCGAGAATTACGTATTGTGGGGCGGGCGCGAGGGATATGAGACCCTTCTGAATACCGATCTCGCCCGGGAGGATCAGCAATTCGGGCGGTTCCTCAATCTTGTAGTCGAGTACAAGCACAAGATCGGTTTTACGGGCACGATCCTTATCGAGCCCAAGCCCCAGGAACCCACCAAGCACCAGTATGATTACGACGTGGCGACCGTGTATGGATTCCTCAAGCGCCACGGGCTTGAAAACGAGGTAAAGGTCAATATCGAACAGGGCCACGCTATCCTGGCAGGCCATTCTTTCGAGCACGAATTGGCGATGGCCAATGCCCTTGGAATTTTCGGTTCCATCGACATGAATCGCAATGACTACCAGTCCGGCTGGGACACCGACCAGTTCCCCAACAATGTGCCTGAAATGGCGCTCGCCTATTACCAGATCCTGCAGGGCGGCGGGTTCACCACTGGCGGTACCAATTTCGATGCCAAGCTGCGCCGCCAATCCATCGATCCACAAGACCTGCTGATTGCACATATTGGCGGCATGGATTGCTGCGCCCGCGGCCTGAAGGCTGCAGCAGCAATGATCGGGGAGGGGGCATTGTCAGGCTTTGTCGAGGAGCGTTATGCAGGCTGGCAGCAGGATGGTGCCTTGGCAATGCTTGACGGCAGCCGCACCCTTGAGCAGATCGCCCAGTGGGTGGAGAACAGCGATATCAATCCGGCACCAAGATCCGGACGTCAGGAATATCTGGAGAATCTGGTCAACCGTCACTGCTAGACGATCGCGGTCAGCCGGTAGATAGGCACCATCAATCCAAGGTAATTGCGTGTGAGTCCATGAAGTCGTTGTTTCGCAGGTTTGGCGCGAGCAACATGATCGAATTGTCTTTTTTTCCAGGTTCTGCCCTTGGTTGCAACTGGACCTTCTCCTGGTTGAAAACTGCCTGAACGGAACTCGCGCGCAGATCGGTGATCTCGTTCATCCCGTCTAACAGAGGCAGCCCTGTAAGCAATGAAAACCAATAAAAATCAGTAGTTTATAAAGATTTTTGTCCTTGGAATCGGATGTTTCACGGGCTGTTGCAACGCCGCTACAGCATTTGATTAACAGATCGCTAAGATAGCGGAACATGGCGTTTATCGCCACTTGCCAGGAGGCATCAATTGACCCACACCCGTTCAATGTTTTTCGGCGCAGCAGCCTGCGCCCTTGTGGCAGGCCCTGCTTTGGCTGCCGATCTTGCAGTGATAACTGATCCCGTTGCTGCGCCTGCTGCTTCAGCATATGACTGGAGCGGTTTTTATGTCGGCTTCGGCGGCGGCGCCGGTGCCGTGGTTCACAATGTCAATGTGATTGGCATCGACCTTCTCAATGGAATTGGCGGAGAGGGCATGTTCGGCGAAATTACCGCCGGCTATGATCACATGATTTCCGATCGCATGCTGATCGGTGCGTTTGCGTCCTATCGCATGGGCAATATCGCCACAACGCTAAACGGAAACATTCTTGGCTTCGGTTTTGACTATGAAATGGTAATGGACCACGGTTATGACCTCGGTGGCCGGCTCGGGTTTGCGATTGCACCCAATTCGCTGGCCTACCTTGCTGGCGGCTATACCCATCAGAATTTCTCGGCCGATTCCGATTTCGGGATCGGATATGAATGGGATGCCGATGGCTATTTCGCCGGCGCAGGTATCGAAACGGTACTTGCGGGAAATTGGACCGCAAAGGCCGAGTACAGGTACAGCCAGTATGGCGATCAGGAGGTTGATCCGTTCGGCCTGCTCGAAGTCACGCCGTCAGCTCATACGTTTCATGCCGGCATCAATTATCGCTTCGGTGGCAAGGCAACTGGCGGCGGGGCCACATTCGCTCCCGTCGTCTATGACTTCACAGGCTTGAAGCTCACCGCAGCAGGTGGATTTGGCGCTGTGGTTCACGAGGTGGGCCTGGATCTTTCACCCTTCGTCGATGCCACCTTCAACGGCATTGGCGGTGAAGGCATGTTCGGCGAAATCGGCATGGTGTATGACTTTGCATTGGCGCCAAACTGGGTGATTGGTGCGGGTGCGGACTACCGAATGGGCAATATTGCAACGGATGTTGACCTCAGCATCCTTGGTGATCTCTCGGTTACCGCAGATCATGGTTATGATGTCTGGGGGCGTCTTGGCTACAAGGCCAATGAGGCTACCCTGGTTTATGGCCTAGCCGGCCTTTCTTGGCAGCATTTCGAAATCGACGCCAATTCTGCAATCCTTTCGCCAGCCCTTATCGACGCACTTGAAGATGAAAGCTGGAGTTCTCACGGCTGGACAGTTGGCGCGGGTATCGAAACCGCAGTCTCCTCGCGCTGGACAGCGAAAATCGAATACCGCTACTCTGAATACGATTCCGTGGACTTCGATACCAATGGTATATTTGAACTCACACCGTCCACTCATACGGTTCGCGTAGGCTTGAGCTACAAGCTCTTCTGATCGGGACCTCGCGTCTGAAACTCGCAGGGGCCGTCCGAAGGGCGGCCCTTTTTTCTTTCATGAAGCTGCTGTCAAGCAAAAGCTCTATCCATTGATGTGTATAGCCTTGGCGTTGACGAATTCCTTCATACCGAACCCGCCATGTTCGCGACCATAGCCTGAATTCTTCACACCGCCGAAGGGCATATTGGGAACGGCCAGGCCAAATCCGTTGATGAACACCATCCCGGTGTCGAAGTATTCGCTTGCCAGATCAACGGCATAATCAGTGTTGGAGCTGATAATGCCGCCGCCAAGGCCAAAGCGGCTGTCGTTTGCGATACCCATTGCGCTGTCCTCGTCCCTGGCACGGATGAGCGAGGCAACCGGCCCGAACAGTTCATCATCATAGGCTGGCTGCCCGGGTTGGACGTTTTCCAGAACGGTTCCGGGATAGAAGAAGCCCCTGCGGCTCGGTTTTTCACCGCCGCAAGCGATCGTCGCGCCGTACTGGACGCTCTTCTCGACCTGTTCATGCAGGTCATCGCGCAGGTCCTTCCGTGCCAACGGTCCCATGTCCACATGACCATGGGTTGGGTCGCCGAACTCTATTTCCCGCATTGCATCCACGAAGGCTTCGCGAAACTCGTCATAAATGGGGTCAACAACGATAAACCGCTTGGCGGCGATGCAGGTTTCCCCGTTGTTGTAGATACGCCCCATTGTGCAGATCTGTGCCGCCCGCTCTATGTCGGCGTCTCCAAGCACGATATAGGCGTCATTGGAACCCAGTTCGAGCACGGTTTTCTTCAGTTCTGCTGCCGCTTTCTGACCGACATGCCTACCAGCCTCGGGACTGCCTGTGATTGTGACGCCGCGCACAAGATCGTTTGCGATCACCTTGTCCGATTGGTCATGATCGATCACCAGCGTTACAAACAGATTCTGTGGCAATCCCGCATCAAGATAAATCGCTTCAAGCATCTTGCCAGAGCCGGTGACATTAGCCGCGTGTTTCAGGAGAACGCCATTACCTGCCATCAAATTGGCGATGGAGTAGCGGACAACCTGGTAGGCCGGGTAATTCCAGGGCTGGATCCCGTAGATCACGCCAAGCGGTGAATGAACGATCCTGCCGGTTCGCCCTTGCAGCAATTCGCGCTCCGTCCCGGCAAGTTCCTCCGGCCCGCGTTTGGCAGTCCAATCGCAGATCGCGGCACAAAGATCGATTTCGTCCTCGCTCTGCCTCAGCAGCTTGCCCATTTCGGTTGTCATCAGTTTTGCAAGTTCGGATTTTCTTTCCCGCAGTTTTTGACCAATTTCGGCAATGACCTGCGTACGGTCTTCCAGCGAAACGCGCCGCCAGTGGCGGAATGCCTCGTGGCAGTCGCCGACAAGGTCGGCCACCTGCCTGTCGTCCATCATCTCGTGTTCCTCGATAGGCTCTTCGGTGTATGGATTGATGGTCGTGATGGTCCGGGCCATATTGTCTCCAGTGCATTGATTGGCGTTGTGGGTGCAACGTCAACCTGCCCAAAGGGTTCCGGAACGTCTGACTGGTTCTGGTCGCGCCTATTGTGAGAGACGGTTGGATACGTAATTCTGCGACGTGTTCTGTACCCGGTTTGGACCGAGTACCTCAAAAACGCCTTCCCAAGGGTCGCCCTCATCATCCCACATTTGAAGCCTGAAGCGCGTACTGGAAAGCGGCAGGAAGTCCCAGGTACCACCAAATTGTTGTCTCGCGCCCTGTGATCCATAAAACTCTGAAGCGGTGGAACTGAATGTTCCGTCCTCGAAATACTCTGTCATGGAGTCGCCTCCGGATTGGCCAACCTGAATGCTTGTCTGCCATCGGCCGACAATATAGTCGCGCGTGAGTTCAGTTTTTTCCGTCTTGGCCTCGGAAGCCGGGACACTGGAACGCCCCGTATCGAACTTCAACACAAAGGGCGGAATACCGACTTCCTGCAAATAAACGCCCGAATAGACCTGATAGCCAATGAAAAGGAGAAGGACCGCGGCAATCCAGTTGAAACTGCCGACCCGCTCTGCGGCGCTGCGCTGCTCGGGTTTGGGGGCACTGCTGGCGGAACTATTGTCTTCAGAGTGTTCTGGAGGCATGGAACCATCTCCGTGCTGAATGCTGCCGATCGTGGTGGGCCCCACTGGATTTATGGCAGAAACAACGTCAGGATGCAAAATCCGATTGTGATGGGTTACCGATGAAATAGCCGCATTTCTTACGGTGTAAAATTTTTACAAAGTTACTAACCTACCCAGACTCGAATTTCACAAACCAACACGAATTTCAGCAGTCTCGACCATAGTTTAGCTGACTTTTCGGATTCTTCTTGTAAAAGCTGTCAAAGAATTCGCAGGCAGGTTCCGAACGAGCTTTGCGGCAATCAGACCAACAGATCAAGTCAACAGATTAGGAGGGCATGATGTCCTACGAAAAAGAAATCGCCGCCGCCAAGGCAACCATTGACGCGCAGGGCCAGACCTGGAAAGCGATCGATCCTGAGTCCGTGGCGCGCATGCGCCTGCAGAACCGCTTCAAGACCGGCCTTGATATTGCGAAGTACACGGCGAAGATCATGCGCGAAGACATGGCTGCCTATGATGCAGATACCGCCAATTACACCCAGTCGCTCGGTTGCTGGCACGGCTTCATCGGCCAGCAGAAGATGATCTCCATCAAGAAGCATTTCGGCACAACCAAACGCCGTTACCTTTATCTGTCAGGCTGGATGGTCGCAGCCCTGCGTTCAGAGTTCGGCCCGCTGCCGGACCAGTCCATGCATGAGAAAACCTCTGTGCCTGCGCTGATCGAGGAGCTCTACACCTTCCTCCGCCAGGCTGATGCCCGCGAACTGGGCGGCCTTTTCCGCAGCCTCGACAAGGCGCGCGAAAGTGGCGATGAGGTTTCTGCCAGGAACATCCAGAACCAGATCGACAACTACCAGACCCATGTTGTTCCGATCATTGCCGATATCGATGCCGGTTTCGGCAATGCGGAAGCAACGTACCTCCTTGCAAAGAAGATGATTGAGGCAGGTGCCTGCGCCTTGCAGATCGAAAACCAGGTTTCCGATGAAAAGCAGTGCGGTCACCAGGACGGCAAGGTTACTGTACCCCATGAAGACTTCCTCCAGAAGGTTCGCGCCTGCCGCTATGCGTTCATGGAAATGGGTGTCGAGGACGGTATCATCGTTACGCGTACAGACTCACTGGGCGCGGGTTTGACCAAGCAGATTGCCTATTCAACCCAGGCGGGCGACCTTGGCGACCAATACAATTCCTTCCTCGATTGTGAGGAGGTGACGGCCGATCAGCTTCAGTCTTCCGACGTGGTTATCAAGCGCGACGGCAAGCTGATGCGTCCAAGGCGCCTGCCATCAAACCTGTTCCAGTTCCGCGAAGGCACCGGTGAAGACCGTTGCGTCCTCGACTGCATTACTTCGCTGCAGAATGGTGCGGACCTCTTGTGGATCGAGACCGAGAAGCCTCATGTGGGCCAGATCGGTGGCATGGTCCGCCGCATCCGCGAAGTGATGCCAAATGCCAAACTCGTCTACAACAACTCGCCATCCTTTAACTGGACGCTGAAATTCCGCGAACAGGTTTATGAGGAAATGGTCAGGGCCGGCACGGATGTCTCTTCCTACGACAAGGCCAGGCTGATGAGCTCCGACTATGATGATACTGAACTCGGCCGTGTGGCTGATGAAAAGATCCGCACCTTCCAGGCCGATGGCGCCCGCGAAGCCGGTATCTTCCATCACCTTATCACCCTGCCGACCTACCACACCGCAGCACTGTCCACTGACAATCTCGCAAAGCGTTACTTTGGAGACGAGGCCATGCTGGGCTATGTCAAACAGGTACAGCGCGAGGAAATTCGTCAGGGCATCGCATGCGTCAAGCACCAGAACATGGCTGGCTCCGACATGGGCGATGATCACAAGGAATACTTTGCCGGAGAGGCAGCGCTGAAAGCTGCCGGTGAAGACAACACGATGAACCAGTTCGACGCTGCCTGATTAGGCGCGCCTACTGGGACAAGGCAATCAGGGCCATCGAGAACGATGGCCCTTTTTGACTCTGAAATCAGTGTTTTGGCTAAAGGAGCGGAATCAGGAGTTCAGGTCGATGAACGTCCTGTGCGAGGCTTCTGGACAGCGTCCCTTCTGATTTCCGCTTTCAGCAAACCGATATTGCGCCGGTTCGCCTTGTACACAACGTCGAACAGGTCACCGATGACCGGTATGCCGCCAACTATGAAATCAAGGCCGGTATTGACGGCCATTCGTGCCAGAACGCGTTTTCGAGCACCCATTAAATAGCCGCGATAGACCAGCCAGGCCGAAGGCAGAAAAGTTGCCACGTCACCAATGCCTGGTATCAGGCCCAGAATGCCGTCCCAACCAAAGCGAAATCCGAGCAGACTGAATTGCGTATCCAGTTGATGGGCGATCCAGTCAAGTTCTGCCAGTTCTGCCTCCCGGGAGGGGGCTTCATCAAACGGCTCGGCGGGTAGGGGACCTGTATTGGGTAGCTCGGTCATGGTGGTTCAACGCGGAGCCACTGAGGGGGTTCCCCGGCCCGGACGGTGCAGAAAGGCTGCGAAAGGGAAAGTGACTTGCATAATCCTGTCGTAAACATTTCATACACGGTTCATTCCGCAAACTGTGCTTCGCCAGCACCCCAATCTTTCTGAGAGTCCTCAAGCCACATGCATTTTCCAAGCCAGTTGAAACATGAGCGCCGCGCCGATGCGGTTGTACATGTCCTTGGTGTTTTCGGCGCCTTGATAGCAGGCGCGTCGTTGGTGACGTTTGCCGCCATGCAGCTCGATATTTCCGTGACCCTTGCTTGCGTCTTGTATGCGCTGACAATGCTGGCTTCGAAGCTTGCCTCCGCATTCTATCACCTTCTGCCACACAATCACTGGCGCCCGCTGCTGCGCAGGCTCGACCATGCTGCCATATACGCCCTGATTGCAGGCACTTTCACGCCACTACTGGTCTTTATCGGCTCCACCTGGAGCCTGGTCATTCTGGCAGGTGTGTGGGCACTGGCGGTTCCGGCAATGCTTTTCAAGATGTTGGCAACCGAGATTGAGCCGCGTTGGTCGCTCTATTCCTATCTGGGTCTGGGCTGGATCGGTGCGCTTGCTATGCCGGAATTTCATTCATCCCTGCCGGCATCTGCCAGCATTGCTGCAATAGCCGGTGGCTTGATCTATACGGCAGGCACCTTCTTCTACGCCCGCAAGGAGCAAAGCTTTCGCTATGCGGTCTGGCACTCCTTTGTTGTAGCAGGAACCGGTGCATTCTTCACGGCAATCTGGCTTACGGCATTCTCACCGCCACCAATTGCCTGAAGGCATGATTGATCGGATATCTGGAAGGGGCAGGGGCAACTATTCGCCTGTACCTACATGCTGGAAGCGTCCATTGATCATCCTCAATCCGTCATGGCGGAAAAGACTTCCTTGACGCCGCTCATGAAGCCGGAGTTCAGCATCTTGCGGCGCCTGCAGGCTGCCGGGAGAGGCGAAAAGTGGGGAAAGATTCTCAAATCAGGCACTTGCGCTTTGTTTTCTTGGCGTTTATTTACCCCGCAGAGAAATGAACGAGCGCGCTAGGCTGCAGCAAGGCTTTGCGCGCTTAAATACATGGAAACAAAGGCTTTTCAGTTTTTTGTTGAAGTGTGGCCATCCGAGTCTTATCTCGCCTCTTCAGGCATGTTAACGCGCGGCATGGCCGATCATTGCAGGAAATTGGATAGATCGCGCTGGTTCGACCCGCGCCAGGACACAGGAAAAGCACCGGGAAATGGCTTCCAGAACCAATCCTTTCACGTTTTTTCAACAGGTCCGTCAGGAGATCGCAAAGGTCACCTGGCCAACCAGGCGCGAAACAATTGTTACAACGATCATGGTGTTCATCATGATCATCGTTGCGGCTTTCTTCTTCCTTGCGGTGGATCAGATTTTGAGCCTCATCATCGGGGCGCTGTTGAATATCGGCAGTTGAGCGGCGAAGCGGATAACAGGTTGGACCCGAAAAGGGTCCCACGAGGGAATACTGAAGGGTCATGGCAAAGCGTTGGTACATAGTTCACGCCTATTCGAATTTCGAGAAAAAGGTAGCTGAATCCATACAGGAACAGGCAAGACAAAAAGGCCTTGAGGACCTGTTCGAGGCAGTGATGGTGCCAACCGAAAAGGTTGTAGAGGTTCGCAGGGGCCGCAAGGTCGATGCAGAGCGCAAGTTCTTCCCCGGCTATGTGCTGGTCAAGATGGAGCTTACCGACGAGGCGTTCTCGCTGATCAAGAACACGCCAAAGGTTTCCGGTTTCCTGGGTTCGGACAACAAGCCGGCGCCAATTACCGAGGCGGAAGCCAATCGCATTTTGAATCAGGTACAGGAGGGCGTGGAGCGTCCCAAGCCTTCTGTTTCCTATGATATTGGCGAGCAGGTTCGCGTTTCCGACGGGCCATTTGCCTCGTTCAATGGCATCGTTCAGGAGGTCGACGAAGAGCGCGCCCGCCTGAAAGTTGAAGTTTCCATCTTTGGCAGGGCAACCCCTGTCGATCTGGAATATGGTCAGGTTGAAAAACTCTGACCGAATGAAAATCGCACGTTGAGTGAGCCGCAGGCGAACGAAACGCAAGATTTTCACAGACTTCGTGGAAGGGGAGGCAGGCTGGCCGCTTGTGCAAACCGCACCACGAACTGCACCGCACGACGTAAAGTCGGGCAAAAACTCAACCGCCGCAAAGTCGCGGCATTTGAAAAGGCAGAAAAATGGCCAAGAAAATAACAGGCTACCTGAAACTGCAGGTGCCGGCCGGTAGCGCTACGCCGTCACCGCCAATCGGTCCTGCGCTGGGTCAGCGCGGCCTCAATATCATGGAATTTTGCAAGGCTTTCAACGCAAAGACCCAGGAAATGGAAAAGGGCGCTCCGGTTCCCGTTATCATTACCATTTTCGGCGACAAGTCGTTCACCTTCGCGATGAAACAGGCGCCAATGTCCTACCTCATCAAGAAGGCAGCCAATCTGAAGTCCGGTTCGAAGGAGCCTGGCAAGGTATCGGTTGCGACATTGTCTCAGAAACAGGTTCGCGAAATTGCAGAATCAAAAATGAAGGATCTGAACGCGGATACCGTAGAAGCCGCCATGAAAATGGTTGAAGGCTCCGCTCGTTCAATGGGTATCGAGGTATCGCAATAATGGCTGGTAAACGTATCAGAAATGCCGCTGAAGGCATTGACCGCAAGAAATTGTACAACCTCTCAGAGGCAATCAACATGGTTAAGGAACGTGCTTCGGCAAAGTTCGACGAGACCATCGAAGTAGCCTTGAACCTTGGTGTTGACCCCCGCCATGCCGACCAGATGGTCCGTGGTGTGGTTGAACTGCCAAATGGTACCGGCCGCGACGTTCGCGTTGCCGTGTTTGCCAAGGGTGACAAGGCCGAGGAAGCGAAAAAGGCCGGAGCCGATATCGTTGGCGCCGAAGACCTTGTCGAAAAGGTCCAGGCCGGTGAAATCAACTTCGATCGCTGCATTGCGACACCGGACATGATGGGCCTCGTTGGCCGTCTGGGCAAGGTCCTTGGACCACGCGGCCTGATGCCAAACCCGCGCGTTGGCACAGTTACTCCTGATGTGGCAGCTGCTGTTGCCTCTGCAAAGGGTGGCGCTGTCGAATTCCGCGTTGAAAAGGCCGGCATCATTCATGCAGGCATTGGCAAGGCCTCGTTTGACGCAAAGGCACTGGTGGAGAATATCCGCGCATTTGCCGATGCAGTGAACAAGGCAAAACCTGCCGGCGCGAAAGGCACATATCTCAAGCGCATCGCCGTTTCCTCGACCATGGGTCCGGGCGTGAAAGTTGAAGTTGCAAGCCTTTCCGAGGGATAATCGGCCGTGCTTGCAATTGAAAGAATTCGGAGGGGCGGAATCCCGCCTCTCCGGTAAAGCCTTCAGGCAAATTGCCTGAAGCGGCTGTTGAAGTAATCGTTGGAGACAATTGATTATTCAACAGTTCCTGTCCGAGATTGTGGGCGGTGCATCCTTCGGGATGGTCCTTAATCCGGCAAATCGCACAATTGGTTTGCCTGCCTGCATGAGATGGGAGTGAGAAGCGGATTTTCGCCGGGAAACCGGCAAGCTTCGGTTCGAACTCGTTGACCTTGTGAGGTTTCCTTCTGTCAAGTCAGCAGGAAACAGCCATCAGGGGACAGGACCTCGAAGCGTCGTTCCGGCGCTGGTCGTGTTCCTTCCGCATTGCCGGAAGGCAAGGCTGGAAGCGGAGCGGCAATGTCAACCGGTTCTGGATGGCCTGGAAACAGGCAGTCAGAACTAAAACGGAGAGAGACTGTGGAAAGAGCGGAGAAACGCGAGTTTGTCGCTTCCATGAACGAAGCATTTTCGAATGCGGGTGCCGTGGTTGTGGCTCACTATTCCGGCCTTACGGTTTCCGAGATCAGCGACTTCAGGTCAAAGGTCAAGGATGCTGGTGGTCAAGTCAAAGTTGCGAAAAACCGCCTCGCCAAGCTCGCTCTTCAGGGTACGGAAGTAGATCACATCTCCGGATTGTTCGAGGGGCAGACGCTCATCGTCATGTCTCCGGATCCGGTATCTGCTCCAAAGGCGTCCGTCGATTTCGCCAAGACTAACGACAAGCTCGTTATCCTTGGCGGCGCGATGGGCACCACCAACCTCGATGTGAACGGTGTCAAGGCACTTGCCGAACTGCCGTCACTTGATGAACTGCGTGCAAAACTGGTCGGTATGATTTCAACACCGGCTACCCGTATTGCGCAGGTTATCAACGCACCGGCAGGCCAGCTTGCCCGCGTGTTCGGGGCCTATTCCCAGAAGGACGAAGCGGCGTAAGGCCGTTATTCGCGTAACGAAAAGTTCGAACTGAACAAAGGAAAAATGAAATGGCTGATCTGGCTAAAATTGTGGACGACCTGTCCGCACTGACCGTCCTGGAAGCTGCTGAGCTTTCAAAGATGCTCGAAGAAAAATGGGGCGTTTCTGCCGCTGCTCCAGTAGCTGTTGCTGCTGCTGGCGGTGCTGCTGTCGCTGAAGTTGTTGAGGAAAAGGACGAATTCGACGTCGTTCTGACCGATGCCGGCGCACAGAAAATCAACGTCATCAAGGAAGTACGTGCAATCACCGGCCTTGGTCTGAAAGAAGCCAAGGACCTGGTCGAAGGCGCGCCAAAGACTGTCAAGGAAGCTGCTGCCAAGGCAGAAGCCGAGGATATCAAGAAGAAACTGGAAGCTGCTGGCGCAAAGGTCGAGCTCAAGTAGGTTTCTTCCCCCTTGGCCGCCTTTCGATGTCAATGGGGATCAAGCGAAACAGGCTCCGGGAAGGAAATTTCTTTCCGGGGCCTTTTGCCCGAAATTCAACAGGCTCCCCGACTTGAGTTTTCAGCTTGGAACATTACGCCTGGAACTTAATTGCTCAGGGGACTTGGATTTTCCGGAATACACACATAAGTAGGAGAGTGTCGCGACGGGATGGCGATTCTCCAGGCAAGTACAAGTACCGGTATGCCGCCGGAAAATTTGAGCGGTGAGCCGCTGATCATGCCTAAAGAACCGATTGGATGGGTTCTTCAGCCATGTATCAGGCGGGCAGCCGCATTTTGACGTTTTGGCAGTAATGTGGCGCCATGCGCAGGCCCTATTGCTGCCGCGAACCTGATCTAAGGAGTAGAAATGGCTCAGGCAGTCACTTTCAACGGACGCAAACGAGTAAGGAAATTTTTCGGTCACATCAGGGAAGTTGCGGAAATGCCGAACCTCATTGAGGTTCAAAAGGCATCCTATGACCAGTTCCTCATGATGGACGAACCCGAAGGTGGCAGGGGAGACGAGGGTCTTCAATCCGTCTTCAAGTCGGTTTTCCCGATCACCGACTTCTCCGGTGCTGCAATGCTCGAATTCGTGAAATACGAGTTTGAACAGCCGAAATACGATGTGGAAGAGTGCCGCCAGCGAGACATGACTTTCGCTGCACCGCTCAAGGTCACCCTTCGACTGATCGTTTTTGATATTGACGAGGACACTGGTGCCAAGTCGATCAAGGACATCAAGGAGCAGGACGTCTATATGGGCGACATGCCGCTGATGACCGGCAATGGTACGTTCATCATCAACGGTACCGAGCGTGTCATCGTTTCCCAGATGCACCGCTCACCTGGCGTGTTCTTCGATCACGACAAGGGCAAGAGCCATTCTTCCGGCAAATTGCTGTTCGCGACCCGCATCATTCCCTATCGCGGCTCCTGGCTCGACATCGAATTCGACGCCAAGGACATTGTCTATGCGCGTATCGACCGCCGCCGCAAACTGCCGGTGACGACGCTGCTCATGGCGCTTGGCCTTGATCCTGAGGAAATCCTCGGCACCTTCTACACTTCAACTAAGCTGAAATGGGAGAAGGATGGATGGCGCATGCCGTTCAATTCCGACACTCTGAAGGGCACCAAGCCAACTTACGACCTGATCGACGCCGATACCGGCAAGGTCGTCGTGGAAATGGGCAAGAAACTTACCCCGCGCCTGCTCAAGCAACTTGAAGAGAAAGGCCTGAAGGCGATCAAGATCGATCACAGCCAGGTCCACGGCTCATACGTTGCCGAAGACATCGTCAACATGAAAACCGGTGAGATCTTCATTGAGGCCGGCCATGAGCTGACCGCGGAAGTCAATCAGAAGAATGGCCATCTTGAAGGTTCGCTGATCGATCTGGTCGAAGCCGGCATTACGGAACTGCCGATCCTCGACATCGACCACGTCAACATTGGCGCCTACATCCGCAACTCGCTGATGGTCGACAAGAACGAGAATCGCCAGGAAGCCTTGTTCGATATTTATCGCGTGATGCGTCCGGGCGAGCCGCCGACAATGGACACGGCGGAAGCCATGTTCCAGTCGCTGTTCTTTGACTCAGAACGCTACGACTTGTCAGCCGTTGGCCGCGTGAAAATGAACATGCGCCTTGGCCTCGACGTCGAGGACACTGTCCGCGTCCTGCGCAAGGAAGACATCCTTGCGATCGTCCAGACGCTTGTCGATCTTCGTGACGGCAAGGGCGAAATCGACGACATCGACAACCTGGGCAACCGCCGTGTGCGCTCAGTCGGCGAATTGATGGAAAACCAGTACCGTATCGGCCTCCTGCGCATGGAACGTGCCATCAAGGAGCGCATGTCTTCCATCGAGATCGACACGGTTATGCCGCAGGACCTGATCAATGCGAAACCGGCTGCTGCCGCAGTTCGCGAATTCTTCGGTTCCTCGCAGCTTTCCCAGTTCATGGACCAAACCAACCCGCTCTCCGAGATCACCCACAAGCGGCGCCTTTCAGCGTTGGGACCGGGTGGTCTTACCCGCGAGCGGGCCGGCTTCGAAGTCCGCGACGTGCATCCGACCCATTACGGCCGCATATGCCCTATTGAAACGCCGGAAGGCCCGAACATCGGTCTGATCAACTCGTTGGCAACCTTTGCCCGTGTCAACAAGTACGGCTTCATCGAGAGCCCGTACCGCAAGGTTGCAGGCGGCAAGGTTACCGAAGAGGTGATCTATCTGTCTGCGATGGAAGAAGCCCGTCACCATGTGGCACAGGCAAATGCGGACCTCGACAAGAACGGCAAGTTCACCGAGGAATTCGTGGTCTGCCGTCATGCCGGTGATGTCATGCTGGTTCCCGCCGATCAGGTGGACCTGATGGACGTTTCTCCCAAGCAGCTGGTATCGGTTGCCTCATCGCTCATTCCGTTCCTGGAAAACGATGACGCCAACCGCGCGCTGATGGGGTCGAACATGATGCGTCAGGCCGTACCGCTGGTACGTGCCGAGGCTCCATATGTCGGTACCGGAATGGAACCTGTTGTGGCTCGTGACTCCGGCGCGGCAATCGTTGCCAAGCGCACAGGCGTTGTCGACCAGGTCGATGCGACCCGTATCGTTATCCGCGCCACCGAGGACCTGGACCCGTCCAAGTCCGGCGTTGACATCTACCGCCTGCAGAAGTTTCAGCGCTCCAACCAGTCAACCTGCATCAACCAGCGTCCGCTGGTCCGCATGGGCGACCAGATCGAGAAGGGTGACATCATCGCTGATGGCCCTTCCACAGATCTGGGCGATCTGGCACTGGGCCGCAACGTGCTGGTCGCGTTCATGCCCTGGAATGGCTACAACTATGAGGACTCCATCCTCCTGTCCGAGCGTATCGTTCGCGATGATGTCTTTACCTCGATCCATATCGAGGAATTCGAAGTCATGGCCCGCGACACGAAGCTGGGACCGGAAGAGATCACTCGCGACATTCCCAACGTTTCCGAAGAGGCTCTCAAGAACCTTGACGAGGCTGGCATTACTTATATTGGTGCCGAGGTGGGACCGGGCGACATTCTGGTTGGCAAGATTACGCCCAAGGGTGAAAGCCCGATGACGCCGGAAGAAAAACTCCTGCGCGCCATCTTTGGCGAAAAGGCTTCCGACGTTCGCGACACCTCGCTTCGCATGTCACCTGGTTCCTTCGGTACCGTAGTGGAAGTTCGTGTCTTCAACCGCCATGGTGTGGAGAAGGACGAGCGCGCAATGGCGATCGAGCGCGAGGAGATTGAAACCCTGGCAAAGGACCGTGATGACGAGCAGGCCATTTTGGACCGCAACGTCTATGGTCGCCTCGTCGACATGTTGAAAAACAAGGAAGCGGTTGCCGGACCAAAAGGCTTCAAGAAGGGCACCAAGCTCACCCTTGAAGTCATGGAAGAGTTTCCGCGTTCACAGTGGTGGCAGTTTGCCGTCGGTGACGACAAGGTGCAGGCAAGGGTCGAAGCCCTGCGTAACCAGTACGACGACTCCAAGAAGCTGCTGGAAGGCCGCTTCATGGACAAGGTTGAGAAACTGCAGCGTGGCGACGAATTGCTGCCTGGCGTCATGAAAATGGTGAAGGTCTTTGTCGCTGTGAAGCGCAAGATCCAGCCAGGCGACAAGATGGCCGGCCGTCACGGCAACAAGGGTGTGGTTTCGCGTATCGTTCCTGTCGAGGACATGCCGTTCCTTGAGAACGGTACCCATGCTGATATCGTGCTCAACCCGCTTGGCGTGCCTTCGCGTATGAATGTGGGCCAGATCCTCGAAACCCATCTCGGATGGGCTTGCGCAGGTATGGGTCACAAGATCGGCGAATTGATCGACCAGTATCATGAGAAGGCGGACATCAAGCCGCTGCGCAAGACGCTGGAAAAGATCTACGGCGACAATGACCGCAACGAGCCTGTCAAGGACTTCGACGATGATTCCGTCCTGCGCCTTGCCGATCAGTTGAGGCGCGGCGTGTCCATCGCGACGCCGGTTTTCGATGGTGCCCACGAGCCGGACATTGTGGAAATGCTGGAAGACGCAGGGTTCCATTCGTCTGGCCAGTCGACCGTTTATGACGGCAGGACCGGTGAGGCCTTCGATCGCAAGGTGACCATGGGCTACATCTACATGCTCAAGCTTCACCACCTGGTCGACGACAAGATCCACGCCCGTTCGATCGGACCGTACTCCCTCGTTACCCAGCAGCCACTGGGCGGCAAGGCACAGTTCGGTGGCCAACGCTTTGGGGAGATGGAAGTCTGGGCTCTGGAGGCATATGGCGCTGCCTATACGCTCCAGGAGATGCTCACCATCAAGTCTGATGACGTGGCCGGTCGTACCAAGGTTTACGAGTCCATTGTTCGCGGTGATGACACGTTTGAAGCCGGCATCCCTGAAAGCTTCAACGTTCTCGTCAAGGAGATGCGCTCGCTCGGCCTTAACGTCGAACTGGAAAACACCAAGGTTGATAATGACGCGGCTGGTGAGACAGAAGCCCTGCCGGACGCAGCCGAATAACGAACATGGGAGGCGTCCACTTGCCGTCTCCCGCTTTCAACCAAACAAGCTTGTCATCAATTCTGGTGTCCCTGAAACCGCCCGCAGGCAGCTGATACGGCTTCATCGACACGCTTCCCGATACGGGAACCCAACGGGCAAGAGCCCAAAGGAGCAGACACATGAACCAAGAGGTCATGAATCTCTTCAACAATCCGGCCGCAACGCAGAACTTCGATTCCATCCGGATCTCGATCGCGTCGCCGGAAAAGATCCTTTCCTGGTCATTCGGCGAGATCAAGAAGCCGGAAACCA
>CAZIPH010000039.1:11999-27549 GCA_964541115.1 uncultured Salaquimonas sp. | reverse complement strand
GCAGGGCCCTGTTCGAAGACCGCCTTCGTGACTGCGCCTGTCTCGTCGCCCTGCAGGGAAACGAGGGAGACGCCTTCGGCGATTTCGACGCCATGGCGCTGATGTTCGGCGCGCACGAAATTTGAGGTTTCAGCAGCGGCAACGCGCTGTAGGATGCGCTCGGCCATTTCCACCACACGCACCTTCATGCCCTTTTTGGCAAGCACAGCTGCCGCTTCAAGGCCGATATAGCCGCCGCCGATGATGAGCGCCTGATTACCCTCGATCATGTGCGCGGCGATGGCGTCGGCATCGGCCAGATCGCGCAGGGTGAAGACGTTTTTCAGATTGCCGCCAATTGCGTCCGGCAGGCGGCGCGGCGTTGAGCCGGTGGCAATCAGCAGCTTGTCGAAATCGACCGGGCCGCTTTCGAGGATGACCTGTTTGGCTGACAGGTCAATCGAGTGGACCGGTTTGCCGGTCAGGCAGGTGACGTTGTTTTCGCTGTACCAGTCATCGGGGCGCAGCAGCAGGCGCTCAGCCTCCATTTCGCCGATCATGTATTTCTTGGAAAGGGGCGGGCGCTGATAGGGCAGGCTCGGTTCATCACCGATCAGGGTGATCCTGGCATCTGCGTCGAGTTCGCGCAGCTTGGCCGCAAAGGCTATCGCCGCCTGACCCGCTCCGATAATGACAACCTTTTGAGCCATGAATCCCTCTTTTCGAAATCGTCCAATGCCTTGTGCCGTGGTTCAACTCCTTATTGCCTGGCGGTGCAAGGTGCCATATCAAAAAATGACACAAGAGATGGCTGAAGGCCGGCAGGGCAAGATGATCAAACCAACCGAGATACGCGTTTCACCCGACAGGAAGATCATCACGATCGCCTTTGGTGATGGCAAGACCTTCGCGCTCGAGGCCGAACTCCTGCGCGTGCGCTCGCCCTCTGCCGAGGTGCAGGGCCATTCGGCTGCCCAACGCAAGCTGATCCATGGCAAGCGCGAGGTGGGGATCATGAAGATCCACCCGATTGGCAATTACGCCATACGCATCGAGTTTGACGACATGCACAATACCGGCATTTTCTCCTGGGAGTTCCTGCACGAATTGGGCGAGCGGCGCGAGGCGGAATGGGCGGACTATGAGGCCGAACTCGAGGCAGCCGGCCAGAGCCGCGACCCGGCAAACACACGTTCTGCCCACTAACGGATCGTAGCAACCGTTTTTTGCGGTCTAATTGACCTTTGCGGAATCGTGGCCACTGCCCCCTAGTTCCCGACGCCATTCCGCCAGGGTCTGTGCGCCATCGAGCTTGCTGCGGTACTGTTCCCTTACGTCCATCCAGGCAAAACGCAGGGAATTGAAGACGATTTCACGGTCAAATCGCTTGAGTTGATCAGCGATGGGCGCCCAGCGCACCAGTTCCTGCGAGGAACGCTCGAAGACATCGAAATTGGACCCTGCCATTTTCTGCCAGTCGGAAAGCGCGGCGCGGGCCTCGAAATCATCCTGAAACACATGGCGGTCACCGCCGAATGATTCGTCCGCGAACCGGTCGTCGATAACGCTGCGATGGCTTGAACCGGCTATGGCGCACGCTTCATCTGGGCTGGCACCGCTGTTCATCAACTGTGCAGACATCCACAACGACAAGTCGGAAAGGCAGGCGGCATAGACGTGCCATTGCGCAATCCTCAGGGAAGCAATGAATTCGTCATTCTCGAAATGCGTTGGATAGGAAGCGCCCATGCGCCCCTTGACATATTCCAGCAATTTCTTCTGGGCGACATAGGAAGAACGGCTGGCCAGGAATTCCACATAGACACCTGTATCCGCGATAGGCGGCTGGCGCCGGAACGGGCTCAAATGGCGCAGGATCGTCATTATTTCTTCGGGAATGCGGACCATGTATAACCACCAGTATTAGACGAACGTTTTCTTGAACTATTTGTTAATCTATGCAACTTTTTCCGCCGATTGCGAGACCCGTCGGGAATCCACATCGATCGCTCATGGCAAGAGCGAATATCAACCGAAGCGCAGTTCCACAAGGAGAGTGGTGCCGCTTCACACAGAGGAGGTTACATTGGCTAAGCTATCGCAAGAAGCGATGGAACAGCATTGGGGGAAAACCAGAAACCTGACGATCATCGTCATGGTCTTGTGGGCCATTTTCGGCATTGTTATTCCATACTTCGTCGTACCCTTGAATTCATTCAGCTTTTTGAGCTTTCCGCTCGGATACTGGTTCTGTGTTCAAGGCTCGTTAATAGCATTTCTGGGCATGATCATTTTCCAGAACTGGCGTCAGGACAAAATCGACGACGAATTCGGCGTCGGCGAGTAGGGAGGGAACAATGGCAACTGCAACTGGTGGTTCTAGCTTCACGCAGAACCTTGGCAAGGTCTATGCCCTTTATACATTGGGCTTCCTTGGATTCTTCCTGCTCATGTGGGTGCTCGAACTAATGGGCTTCAGCGCCCGGGTGATCGGCATCGGCTTTGTGCTGTTCACGATCGGCGTCTATGCGCTGATCGGATTTCTTTCGCGTACGACCCAGGTCGACGCATACTACGTGGCAGGGCGCGAAGTGCCCTCGCTTTATAACGGCATGGCGACAGCTTCGGACTGGATGTCCGGCGCATCCTTCGTCGCGCTGGCCGGTGGTGTCTATTTCGGTGGCTATCCCTATCTCGGGTTCGTTGTCGGCTGGACCGGCGGTTATGTGCTCGTCAACTCGCTGATGGCGCCATACCTGCGCAAGTTTGGCTGCTATACGGTTCCCGACTTCATCGGTACCCGTTATGGCGGAAACCTCGCACGCACGTTCGCGGTCATCATCCTTGTCGTGGCATCGTTCACCTATGTGACGGCGCAGATCACGGCAACCGGAACGATTGCCGCCCAGACGCTTCGCATTCCGTTCGAGCTGGGCGTCTGGATCGGACTGCTCGGCATCTTCATCTGCTCGATGCTCGGTGGCATGCGCGGCGTGACCTGGACCCAGGTTGCGCAGTACATCGTCCTGATCATCGCGTACCTGCTGCCGATCATCTGGATGTCGAACAAACTTGGTTACGGGCTCATCCCGCACTTCAGCTTCGGCGAAGGTGTTACCAAGATTGCCGAGCTCGAGGCGCAGTACGGCCTCAACAAGGCGCTGGAGCCGATCGCGGGTGTTTCGGTCCTCACCACGCCGCAGAATGCGCCTGCAGGCGGCGAATGGAAGATGATCACGCTGGCCATCGCGATGATGACCGGTACTGCATCCCTGCCGCACATCCTGATGCGCTACTTCACCACGCCTTCCGTTCGGGCGGCGCGGCATTCGGTGGCCTGGTCACTGTTCTTCATCCTGCTGCTGTACCTTTCAGCACCGGCTCTGGCGACATTGACCAAGCTGAACCTTCTCGACCCGGCACTCCCGACTTCGATTATCGGCAAGTCCATCGAGGAAGTCGCCAACCTGTCATGGGTGAAGAACTGGGCGGAAGTCGGAATGGTCGCGGTTGCCGACCAGAACGGCGACGGCATTGTTCAGTTGAACGAGTTCTTCATGAAGGCTGACATCGTCGTCCTAGCCACGCCGGAAATTGCGGGCCTGCCTGCGGTTATCTCCGGACTTGTGGCTGCGGGTGGCCTTGCAGCCGCACTGTCGACCGCTGACGGCCTGCTGCTGGCAATGGCGAACGCGCTGTCGCATGACCTGTACTTCAAGGTCATCGACCCGAAAGCGGATTCCCGCAAGCGCCTGATCGTTGCCCGCGTCCTGCTGGTAGTTATCGGCGCCGCGGCTGCCTACATGGCTGCTGCGCAGCTTACGGGTATTCTGGGCGCTGTCGCCTGGGCGTTCTGCTTCGCAGCCTCAGGCCTCTTCTTCCCGCTCGTCCTTGGCGTGTGGTGGAAGCGTGCCAATTCGGCTGGTGCGGTCGCAGGCATGGTCCTTGGCTTTGGTGCCGGGTCCTTGTACCTGTACATGGTCCAGTTCGGCGGCATGGCACCCTGGTGGGATCTTGACGGCCTGCGCTTCAGCCTGATCGGCATGCCGGTCAGCCTGGTCGCCATGGTCGTGGTTTCGCTGATGACTCCTGCGCCCTCGAAAGAGATCCAGGACATGGTCGATGAAACCCGCATCCCGACGGGCAAGACAATTCTCGGCAGTAGCTGAGTTATTGTTCAGGAAATCGAAGGCGGGGCTTAAGCCCCGCCTTTTTCTTTGCGCCCAGGCAGGCTGATTTGGCGAAGATGACAGACACCGCAAACTTTGCTAGGCGCATTGCCAAGCCAACCCGGAGATACGCTTGAACACCTTTCCGATTGATGCCCTGCCGCTATGGGCCGTGATCCTCGACTATGTGCTCGGCCTGACCATGTGGACGTTGATCGGGCGTGCCGCGTTCCGCCTGTTCATGGCGGAAGACAATCCGTTCTTCTTCAACAGGATTTTCGTCAAGGCGACCAATCCGCTTATCCGGCTCTTTGCGCCGATCACGCCGTCATTCCTCGTCGAGGTCCTCAGGCCGCTCTATGTTGCCTGGTTCTTCTACATGGCCCGCTTCTACCTGATGCCCTGGCTGCTTGGCTATTCGGTAATGGGCATGCTTTCCTTTCCGCTGGAAGGCGAGGCTGCGGCCGTGATCCGGAAGCTCTTTACGCCGGGTTGGTGACGCGTTGGCCACCCAATCCAAAGCGCTGATGTTTCAGGGTACCGGATCCGATGTGGGAAAAACGGTACTTGTTGCGGGATTGTGCAGGCTGCTCGCCAATCGCGGTATTCGTGTATTGCCGTTCAAGCCGCAGAACATGTCGAACAATGCGGCAGTCGCCGATCCCGAGGCCGATGGGTCTGGCGGTGGAGAAATGGGGCGGGCCCAATGGCTACAGGCGCTGGCCTGCCGAACGGCACCTTCGGTGCACATGAACCCGGTACTGCTAAAGCCGCAATCGCAGACCGGAAGCCAGGTCATCGTGCAGGGAAAGGTGCAGGGCTCGGCGCGTGCACGGGAGTATTTCGCACTCAAGCCGCTGCTTCTCGACAAGGTCATGGAGAGTTACCGGCATGTAGCAGAGCGTGCTGACATAGTGCTTGTTGAAGGCGCCGGTTCGCCTTCCGAGATCAACCTTCGGGCGGGCGACATTGCCAATATGGGGTTTGCCGAGCGGGCCGGGGTTCCGGTTGTCCTGGTTGGTGACATTGACCGGGGCGGGGTGATCGCCTCGATTGTTGGCACGCACACCATCCTGCCGGACAAAGACCGGGACCTGATACGCGGCTACCTCATCAACAAGTTCAGGGGCGATGTCTCGCTGTTCGATGAGGGGCTGACTGCGATTACCGGTTTTACCGGCTGGCCGTCCTTCGGCGTCCTGCCGCATCTTGAGGCGGTTGGCCGCCTGCCGGCGGAGGATTCGGTGGCGCTCGACCGGCTGATGGGAAGCGCAAGAACCGGTAAAGGGGGGGCGGTGAAGATTGCCGTGCCGGTAATGGGCAAGATCGCCAATTTTGATGATCTCGACCCGCTGCGCCAGGAGGAAGACGTCGACCTCATCTTTGTGAAGAAGGGCGATTGCCTGCCGGAAGATGCGGCACTCGTGATCCTGCCCGGCTCGAAATCGACCATCGCAGACTGCCTCGAACTGAAGGCCAATGGCTGGGACCGGCAATTGCACGAGCATGTGGCAAGGGGCGGAGAGGTGATCGGCATTTGCGGCGGCTACCAGATGCTGGGCAGGAGGATCCGCGATCCGCAAGGCATTGAGGGCGAGATACGCGAATGCGAGGGGCTTGGCCTCCTTGATATCGAAACGATCCTCGAAGGCGAGAAGATCACAAGGAACACCCATCCGCGCAGCTTTGATGGCGGCCTTGCACTGGCGGGCTATGAAATCCACATGGGCCGAACCAGCGGGCCCGATTGTGCGCGGCCCGTAATCATCAGCGACAATGGGCCAGACGGCGCAGTTTCTGCCGATGGCAAGGTCCGGGGCTGCTACCTGCACGGATTGTTCGAGGCGGACGCCTTTCGCGCGCACCTGCTGGCGGGACTAGGCGCCACGGGCGCCAGATCCGGAACAGGCGAAACGAGCCTCAGGGGCAGTTCAAGGGGGAGGTTCAGGGCATCGGTCGAGGCGGCGCTCGATGAACTGGCCGATCACATTGAGGCGCATCTTGACGTCGATGGATTGCTCGCACTTGCCAGCCAGCCGTCAGGCATCGGTTAGGTGAGTCTGAGCGTGGTCTGAAAGCCCGCATGAGCGGTGCAAATCCGTCGCCCAACTGTCGCAATTCGATTGACGTTTTCAGCGCCAACAGGCTACAAACGCCCATTGATTGGTTCCCGGCATGGCCAAAGGCCACGGGATCAAAAGGGAACAGGGCGAAACGGACCCATACAGGGCGTTTTGGACCTGGCCGACCCCGCGACTGTAGTGCGGCGAGGCGTTTTTCATTACCACTGGGCTTTTATTGAGGCCCGGGAAGGGAAAAACGCCATTCGAGCCGTGAGCCAGGAGACCTGCCAGTCGATACGGTAATGCGGATGTCCGCAGACACCGGAATGGATCCTTGAGCAACACGGAGGTTGTCATGCTCGCATTAAAATCCCAGTCAGCGGCTTTTTCGCTGAGCCCTTCGCAGCGCATTGCGACTGCTGCCTTTGCCGGAATTTTCGGTTTCATGCTTTTTTACGTGGCCGCCTTTGCAAATGCCGATGTGCTGCACAATGCAGCGCACGACACGCGCCACGCCATCGTCGCGCCCTGCCACTAAGCTGATCCAATGTTTATCCGGATTTTGCTTCTCGCGATCTTCGCGGGGGCGGTCGCTGGCATTTTCGCAACGGCTGTCCAGTCATGGCGCGTTGTTCCGCTGATTCTCGAAGCTGAACGCTACGAGGATGTGGATGATGGCGCGGGTGTTCATACGCATGGGAATGCTCAGGGGGCCAATGGTGAGGAAATCGCCGTTGCCGAAGGCGAGGAAGCCTGGGGACCGCAGGACGGTTTCGAGCGCACCTTCTTTACCGGCCTTGCAAATGTGGTGGTCGGTGTCGGCTTTTCGCTGATGCTGACGGCTGCGATCCTGCTCCTCAACCAGTCGCTGACTCTCGTTTCGGGCATGGTCTGGGGTATGGCGGGTTTCGTGACGTTTGCGCTGGCTCCCAATCTCGGCCTGCCGCCTGAACTGCCGGGAATGCCGGCAGGTGACCTGATGGCGCGTCAGCTCTGGTGGCTGGCGACTGCGGCGCTGACGGCAATTGCGCTGGGGCTCTTTGCCTTCAAGCGCAGCCTGCCGTTCATGGCTCTTGGCCTTGTGCTGATCGTCGCGCCGCATGTGTGGGGTGCGCCACAGCCGATCGAACATGAATCGCTGGTGCCTGCGAACCTTGCAGCCGAATTCGTGTCGGCGAGCATTGTCTCCTCGGCGCTTTTCTGGCTGTTTCTCGGCGCCTTGCTGGGCTGGCTGTTTGAACGCAATCTGCGCAGGGACGAGGCAGGCTCATGAGCGAAGCAAACCGGCTGGAAGCTGTATCACTGGTTCTGGGCGGTGCCCGTTCGGGCAAGACTGCCTTTGCCGAACGCCTGGTGCTCGATAGCGGGCTGAAGCCCGTCTACATCGCCACCGGCCGTGCGTTCGATGAAGAAATGAGCGAGCGGATATCCATACACCAGGACAAGCGCGGCAAGGCATGGGAAACGGTGGAAGAGCCGCTGGCGCTGGCCGATACACTGCAGCAAACGGCGATTTCGGGCCGTGCGGTGCTGGTCGACTGCCTGACATTGTGGGTCACCAATCTCATGATGGCAGAAGCAGATGTCATGCGCGAATGCGAGGAAGTGATTTCCGTGCTGCCGCAATTGAAGGCCCCGGTGGTATTCGTCACCAATGAGGTCGGCCTCGGCATCGTTCCCGACAATCCGATGGCGCGCGAGTTCCGCGATCTGGCGGGCACTGTCAACCAGCGCATTGCCATCGCCTCGCAGCGGGCCTGGTTCATCGCAGCAGGATTGCCGCTGGTCCTCAAACAAACCGCCTGAAATAAACCGCCTGAAACAGTCTGCCCATTTCAAACCTAAATCCATCGCGAATGATGATCTATCCGAGAGAAAACAAATGTCCGAGGCCAATGTCGCCAAGATTCCTGCAACCGTCATCACGGGATTTCTGGGTGCGGGCAAGACCACGCTGATCCGCAACCTTCTGCAGACTGCCAATAGCAAGCGCATTGCGCTGATCATCAACGAGTTCGGAGATCTCGGCGTTGACGGCGATGTGCTGAAGGGCTGCGGTGAGGCGACCTGCAGCGAGGATGACATCATCGAACTCACCAATGGCTGCATCTGCTGCACCGTTGCAGATGATTTCGTGCCGACCATGAAGGCACTGCTGGACCGCGAAAACCGCCCGGACCACATCGTTATCGAAACCTCGGGCCTGGCGCTGCCGCAGCCGCTGGTAAATGCCTTCAACTGGCCGGAAATCCGCGAACGGGTAACCGTTGACGGCGTTGTGACGGTGGTTGACAGCCGGGCGGTTGCCGATGGCCGTTTTGCCCATGACACGGGCAAGGTGAACGCACAGCGCGCGGCTGACGCGGCACTCGATCATGAAAGCCCGCTCGAGGAACTCTTCGAGGACCAGATCAATTGCGCCGACATGATCGTTCTCAACAAGTCCGACCTCGTGGACGATGCGAAGCTCGACCAGATCCAGAAGGATGTCGAGGCTGAGATCAAGCGGGCGGTCAAGGTCGTGCGCGCCGCCAATGGTTCGCTTCCGGCCTCCGTCCTGCTTGGCCTTGAATCGGCAACAGAGGGCCTCGTGCATGAGCGCAAGTCTCACCATGAAATGCACCATGATGCCTTTCATGCCGAGCATGGCGATGATGCCGAACACGAACACGACCATGATGAATTCGAGAGTTTCGTCGTCAAGCTCGGGCCGATCAGCAATCGCAAGGATTTCGTCTCGGCGCTGCACCGCGTGATCGAGGATCATGACATCTTGCGGCTCAAGGGCTTTATCGCGATTGCCGGCAAGCCGATGCGCCTCGTCGTCCAGGCCGTGGGTAACAGGATTGACCATCATTTCGACCGGGACTGGGCAAAAGGCGAAGCGCCAACTTCGCGCCTTGTCGTGATCGGGCTTGACGGTCTCAAACAGGCTGAAATCACTGCCGCCATTCGCGCGGCGGTGTAGGCTGGGAATTCATGCACCTGCTTCTTGCTCAAAAAGGCGAAATCTCGCAAGGCGATGAAGCAGTCGATCTGGGCCAGAGCCCTGCGGATGTCCTTTTCCTGTCAGCTGCCGATACCGAACTGGCCAGCCTGTCCGACGCCATGCGGGCCATGGGAAGCGAGGCGCCCGGCCTGCGCATCGCCAATTTAATGCAGCTCACCCATCCCATGTCGATTGACGTGTATGCGCAAGACATGGTGGCAAAAGCGAAGCTTGTCATTGTGCGCCTTCTCGGCGGCAAGGCCTATTGGGACTATGGCGTCGAGACGCTGCATGCGCTTGCCGTTGAAAAGGGCGTGAAGCTCGCCTTTCTTCCCGGCGACGACAAGCCCGACCCTGTGCTTCAGCAATATTCCACGGTAGGTGGCGAAGATTGCAGCCGCTTGTGGCACTACCTGCTGGAAGGCGGGCCGGAAAATTCGGCCGCGTTCCTTTCCTACTGCAATTACCTGACAGGCCTACAGAATGATGTGGAACGCCCGGCAGAGGCAACGCCGCTGCTGAAGGCCGGGCTTTGGTATCCCGGCGAGGGGATTTGCGGGCTGGATCGCGTCCGGCACCACTGGAAAGAGGGCGCGCCGGTTGCTGCGATCAGCTTTTACAGGGCACTGGTGCAGTCTGCCGGTTTGCAACCGATCGAGGCAATGGTTTTTGCGCTTGCCGAACTTGGAATCAATGCGCTGCCGGTTTTCCTTTCCTCGCTGAAGGACCCTGTCAGCATCGAAACGCTACGCGCGCTGTTCGCCGAAGCGCCGCCTTCGATAGTGCTCAACACAACCGGATTTGCGGTTTCCTCGCCAACTAGCCAGTCTAGCGGGACGGTGCTGGATGAGAACGGGGCTGTCGTCCTGCAGATGGTGCTGGCCGGTGGCAGCAGGCAGGCATGGGAAGCCTCCCCGCAGGGCCTGTCTTCCCGGGACCTCGCGATGAATGTAGCGCTGCCGGAAGTCGATGGCCGGGTGCTGACGCGGGCGCTTGCCTTCAAGAATGCCGATACGTTCGATGAAAGGGTCGAGGCCAATATCGTGCGCCATGTTGCCGATCCCGGCCGCACCGCCTTCATTGCCGACCTTGCCGCCAACTGGGCGAAGCTGCGGGCAACAAAACCAAATGCGCGCAAGGTCGCGCTTGTCATGGCGAATTATCCCAATCGGGACGGGAGGCTTGGCAATGGTGTGGGACTTGATACACCGGCGGGCACGATCGAAGTCCTCAAGGCATTGCGCACTGAAGGCTACCGCCTGCACGAGTTTCCTGCAGATGGCGACGCGCTGATGCGCCATCTGCAGGAAGGGCCAACCAATGCGGGCAATGACGGGCGGATCATCCGGGTAAGGCTGACGCTTGAAACCTATCAGCGGTTTTTCGACACGCTGCCGGTAAAATTGCGCGAGGAAATGACCGAGCGCTGGGGAGGGCCGCAGGGCGATCCGTATCTTGTCGAGGGTTCCTTTGCCCTGCCTATCGCTGAATTCGGCAATGTGTGCATCGGCATCCAGCCTGCGCGCGGCTACAATATCGATCCGACCGAGACCTATCACTCACCCGATCTCGTGCCGCCGCATGGCTACATCGCCTTTTACGCCTGGCTGAGGGAGGTCTACCACTCCCATGCCATCATCCACATGGGCAAGCATGGTAATCTGGAATGGCTGCCTGGCAAGGCGCTGGCGCTCAGCGAGACCTGTTATCCCGAAGCGATACTGGGGCCGGTTCCCCATCTCTACCCGTTCATCGTCAATGATCCGGGCGAGGGCAGCCAGGCCAAGCGGCGCACATCGGCGGTCATCATTGATCACCTGACACCGCCACTGACCCGGGCGGAAAGCTATGGCCCGCTGCGCGATCTCGAAGCGCTGGTCGATGAGTATTACGAAGCGAGCGGCAATGATCCGCGCCGCCTGGTTTATCTTAAAAAGCAGATACTTGAACTGATTGTCGATATCGGTCTTGACCAGGATGCAGGGATTGGTGCGGGCGACAGCGAAAGCGAGAAACTCGAAAAGCTCGACGGCTATCTTTGCGAACTCAAGGAAATGCAGATCCGTGACGGATTGCATGTGTTTGGTGTTGCGCCGCAGGGCCGTCTGCTGACCGATCTCGTCGTCGCGTTGGCGCGGGTTCCGCGCGGGCAAGCGGAAGGCGGCGACAACAGTCTGCAACGGGCAATCGCCAATGACCTTGCGCTAGACCTTGATCCGCTGGATTGCGACATGGCTGCGCCCTGGCAGGGAGAAAAGCCGTTGGTGCTTGCCGGGCTGACAGCCGATCCATGGCGGACCAATGGCGATACAGTCGAACGCATCGAGCTTCTCTGCGGCCGGCTGGTGAGCGGCGAAGCCGAAGTTGAGGAGGCTTGGGTCGAGACCGGCGCGGTGATGGAGATGGTCCGCACGCGCCTGCTGCCCGATGTCATGGCCTGCGGCAAAAGCGAGATCAACGGCCTGCTCGCCGGGCTTGCCGGGCGTTTCGTTGCGCCAGGGCCATCGGGTGCGCCGACACGCGGGCGCAATGACGTTCTGCCGACCGGGCGCAATTTCTTCTCCGTCGACAGCCGGGCAGTGCCGACGCCTGCGGCATGGGCGCTGGGCCGCAAATCTGCCGAACTGCTGATCACCCGCTACCGTCAGGACAATGGCGAATGGCCGACCTCCTTCGGTCTTTCGGCCTGGGGAACCTCGAACATGCGTACCGGCGGGGATGATAT
The DNA here is from genome assembly GCA_964541115.1 of uncultured Salaquimonas sp. GTDB lineage: Bacteria > Pseudomonadota > Alphaproteobacteria > Rhizobiales > Rhizobiaceae > Salaquimonas. The sequence continues at coordinate 15,624 of CAZIPH010000039.1, read as the reverse complement.
TGCCCAGGCGCTGGCACTGATTGGCGCAAAGCCCGTCTGGGACAGTTTTTCACGCCGTGTCAGCGGATACGAGATCATCACCCTTGCAGAACTCGGCAGGCCGAGGGTCGATGTGACGCTGCGGATTTCAGGCTTCTTTCGCGATGCGTTCCCCGCGCAGATCGAATTGTTCGACAGGGCTATCCGGGCGATTGGCGCACTGGACGAGGAAGCGCGTGACAATCCGGTTGCGGCCCGCATGCAGGGGGAAAAGGCGCGGCTGCTGGCTGAGGGCGTCAACAGCGAAGGCGCGGTGCGCCGGGCGGGGCTCCGCATTTTCGGGTCGAAGCCGGGTGCATATGGTGCCGGTCTACAGGCGCTGATCGATGAAAAGGGCTGGGAAAAGACCGGCGACCTTGCCGAGGCCTATCTTGCCTGGGGCGGCTATGCATATGGCGCAAAGGAAGAGGGCAGTGAAGAGCGCGAGACCTTTGTCAAACGGCTCAAAGGCGTTGAAGCGGTGATCCACAACCAGGACAATCGCGAACATGACCTCCTCGACAGCGATGACTATTACCAGTTCGAAGGCGGGATGACGGCGGCCATCGAGCATGTTTCAGGCGCGCGCCCGAAGGTTTATCACAATGATCACTCACGGCCGGAAAAGCCGGTGGTGCGGGCGCTTGAGGAAGAGATTGCCCGTGTCGTCCGTGCGCGGGTCGTCAATCCGAAATGGATCGAGGGCGTGATGCGCCACGGCTACAAGGGCGCCTTCGAGATGGCGGCGACGGTCGACTATCTCTTTGCCTTTTCGGCAACGACCGGCGCGGTGCGCAACCATCATTTCGACCTTGTCTATGATGCGTATCTGGCCGATGAGCAGGTGCTCGAATTCCTGCGGGAGAAAAACCCTGCTGCGTTGAAGGAAATGGCCGGGCGCTTCATGGAAGCAGAGGAACGCGGCTTGTGGACACCGCGCTCCAATTCGGCGAAGTTCATGCTTAACGAGATTGTTGAAACCTCCGGGGAAAAGAATGGCTGAAAAATCCGAACGCCTGAAGAATATGAGCGAGGAAGAGCTCAACGCCCGCCACGCCGACAAGATGAAGAAGAAGAAGGCTGCGCGCGACAAGATCATCGCCACCAAGACCATCGAAAAGGGCCTGGTGATGGTCCATACCGGAAAGGGCAAGGGCAAGTCGACGGCAGCCTTTGGCGTGGTTTTCCGCTGCATCGGCAATGGCATGCGGGTCGGCATCGTGCAATTCGTCAAGGGCAAGTGGGAAACCGGCGAGCGCAAGGTGCTGGAGGCTTTCCCCGACCAGGTCGAATTTGCCACCATGGGTGAGGGCTTTACATGGGAGACACAGGACCGCCAGCGCGACATCGAGGCGGCGACCGGCGCATGGGAAAAGGCCAAGTCGATGATCATGGATGAGAAGCTGGATCTTGTGCTGCTCGATGAACTCAACATCGTGCTGCGCTATGACTATCTTGATGTGAATGATGTGGTCGACTTCCTCAAGACCAAGCCGGAAATGAAACATGTCATCATTACGGGCCGCAACGCCAAGGAAGAGCTGATCGACTTTGCGGACCTTGTTACCGAGATGGAAATGGTGAAACATCCTTTCCGCTCCGGCGTGAAGGCGCAGAAGGGAATTGAGTTTTAGGGTTTGGCCGCGACAACACCAGGAGCAAGGACGAGGGAAACACCATGGCAGAATCCGCATTAGACAAGTTCAGCCGGTTCCTGGGCGGTAATCCGTCGCTCACGAAAGTGGCTGACGATTTGCAACTGACTTCCGAACTCATCCTGCTGGTGCGCATGATGTTTGCCGATGGCGAGCTGAAGCCAGAGGAAATGGCCATGTTCAAGCGCCTGTGCAAGGAAGCTTTTGGCCTGAAAGAAGAGGATATTCCCGGCATTCTCGAATACCTGAAGGAATTCGGCTACGAGACAACGGCCTGGGATGCCGCGCAGATGTTCAAGGAGCGCAGTACCGACCGCAAGAAGGAATTGCTGGTGCATTTGCTCAATGTCGCCAAGGCCGACAACAATCTCGATATCAGCGAGATTGAGCTGATCCGCAAGACGGCGGCCGTGCTGGGCCTCAGCGCCAAGGATATTGCCTCGACAAGGGGCGCTTCCAAAACAGGAGCCTGAACGGCAAGCGTCCTGGCCAAGGGCGCTGAAAGAGACAACAAATCTGCACGATGTCGGTTTTTGCCTTGTGGAAGTCGGGAATCCGTTTGACCCGATCAGCCATGCCAACTAGGTTGGCGCACGATTGACGGTGCCTTGCCGCCACGCGGTATTTCAAGGGGCTGAGACCGATTCCGGTGCGGTTGACCCAATCAGGGGACCAAGTCCGGAGCTGTCAGGTAAGGGATGGGCGAAACTTGTCGCGCCATTTGCTTTTCCTTTGGTTTTGGTGACTTTGGCCGGTGCCGTTTCCACACTGGAGACTGCCATGCGTTCGTTTGCCCTATTTCTGTTCCTGTCCGCAATTCCCTCACTCGCCCATGCCCATCTGGGCCATCTGGGCGATGTTGCCGGGCACAGCCACTGGATCGCCCTCGGTGCCGGCGTTGTCGCCACTGCGCTTGCCGTCTGGCTTGGCAAGGACCGGCTGAAAGACGAGGGAGACGCCAATGGAGAAGAAGCCGCAATTGATGGCGAGGGTGAGCTTGAAGGCGAAGTCAAGGCCGCATACCGCCCGGCAGGAGCATGAGCGATGACACTTTCAAACCTGCCTGAAGAAACCGGCATCATGATTTGCGGCCATGGCAGCCGCAACCAGAATGCAGCCCGCGAATTCGCCACCCTTTCCGAAGGGCTGAAGGCACGCTACCCGGATGCGCCGATCGAATATGGCTATCTCGAATTCTGCAACCCGGTGATCCATTCGGGCCTTGATGCGCTGAAGGCGCGCGGTGTCAAGCGCGTGCTGGCAGTACCGGGAATGCTGTTTGCCGCCGGCCATGCCAAGAATGACATTCCCTCCGTCCTGAACACCTATGCTGCGCAGAATCCGGGCATGATGATCGAATATGGCCGCGAACTTGGTGTTGACCTGAAGATGATCCGCGCTGCCGCCGAACGGATCGAGGAAGCCATCGCGGCAGCAGGAACGAATGTGGACCGCCATGAAACGCTGCTCATGGTGGTGGGGCGCGGCTCGTCTGATCCTGACGCCAATTCGAACGTGACCAAGGTCATGCGCATGCTTTGGGAAGGGATGGGCTTTGGCTGGGCCGAGACCTGCTATTCCGGAGTGACCTTTCCGCTGGTCGAGCCCGGGCTCGAACACGCTGCCAAGCTCGGCTACAAGCGGATCATTGTCTTCCCGTACTTCCTTTTCACCGGTGTGCTGGTCAAGCGCATCTACAGCTATACGGACCAGGTGGCCGAACGCCATCGCGATATCGAATTCCTCAAGGCAGGCTATCTGTCCGACCACAAGCTGGTGCTCGACACGTTCGAGGACAGGCTGCAGGAAATCCTTGATGGCAAGGCGTTGATGAACTGCCAGATGTGCAAGTACCGTGAACAGGTGCTCGGCTTCGAGGCGGAAGTCGGTCTTGCCCAGGAAAGCCATCACCATCATGTGGAAGGCATTGGCGGCGGGCTGGAAAACTGCCC
>CAZIPH010000039.1:0-11899 GCA_964541115.1 uncultured Salaquimonas sp. | reverse complement strand
TGCGCGGTTTATTGCGACGTCGAAATGGTCAAGGCCGGGATCATCGAGCGCAACCTGCCTTCGCCCACAAGGCTGGTCTGCACATTGAATGACCGGCGCGCCAGCCATCACGGACGCGAAACGAACAATACAAGAAGCGCGGCGGCGGTAGATTTCTGGGATGATCTTGGCGGATCGATCTGCGTGATCGGCAATGCGCCAACGGCACTTTTCCGCCTGCTGGAGCGGCTTGATGAGGGCGCTGACAAGCCGGCGCTGATTATCGCCATTCCGGTCGGCTTTATCGGCGCGGCAGAATCGAAAGCCGAACTGGCGGATAATCCGCGCGGCAGTGACTATGTCACCGTGCGTGGTCGCCGGGGCGGCAGCGCCATGGCTTCATCGATGGTCAATGCGCTGGCATTTCTCGCAGGGGGCAAGTCGTGATCATGCCCAAAAGTGGACTAGTCTGGCTCGATGTGATCGGTATTGGCGAGGATGGCGCAGCCGGGCTTGGTAACGATGCGCTGGAAGCCTTGCGTTCGGCCGATGTGATCATTGGCGGTGACCGCCACCACAGATTGATGCCCGACCTTCAAGGCGAGCGGGTTGCCTGGCCGAGCCCGTTCAAGCATTCCATCGAGCGCATTCTTTCCTATCGCGGCAGGCGCGTTGCCATCCTCGTGACGGGCGATCCGCTGTGGTATTCGGCGGGCGCTCTGCTTCAGCGGCATATAGCTCCTGACGAAATTCGCTACCATCCCCAGCTCTCCGCCTTCCAGTGGGCGGCAGCGCGCATGGGCTGGAGCCTTGCCGATATTGAAACGCTGACGGTGCACGGGCGCGATGCGGAGCAGATTGTGCCCTATATTGCGCCGGGTATCAGGATGCTGATCCTGACCCGTGACGGGGACAGCCCGCGCGAAGTGGCCAAGCTGCTCAAGGATCGCGGTTACAGCGAAAGCACCATGACCGTGCTGGCCGCGCTAGGCGGGCCGAAAGAAAAACGCCTTGAAGGCGTGGCGCGGACATGGCGGCGCAAGGCGCCGAACTTTCATACGCTGGCGGTTGAATGCATTGCCTCGGCAGATGCCGAATTGCTGCCGCGCACCGGACTTCCCGATGATGCCTTTGTGCATGATGGCAAGATGACGAAGCGCGTGGTGCGGGCGCTGGCGCTTGCCAAGTTGGTGCCGGTTCGCGGACAGGTGCTCTGGGATATCGGCTGCGGCTGCGGGTCGATTGCCATCGAGTGGATGCGCGGTGCACCCGAAGCGATTGCCTATGGTCTCGAACCGTTGGCGAAGCGGCGCAATATGGCAGAGGAGAACGCGCGGAAGCTTGGAGTTCCCAAGCTGAAGCTTGTCGATGCGCAGGCACCAGAAGGATTGGCAGACCTGCCTGATCCTGATGCGGTTTTCATAGGCGGCGGGATTTCATTGAAAGCCATCGAGACCTCCCTTGCAAGGCTGCGCGAACCTGGCCGTCTGGTCGCCCATGCAGTGACGCTGGAAAGTGCCCAGGTACTCGAAGCCGCCTTTGCCAGACATGGCGGCGAATTGATGCGCATTGGTGTTGAGACAGCCGAACCCGTCGGGCCGTGGCATGGCTACAAGCCTTCGATGACGGTGCTGCAATGGTCGCTGGAAAAGCGCGGCCAGAGCGGCAAGGCTGGCAAGGGAAAAACAGGCAAGACAAAAGCTTCGACAGGAAAACGCCGATGAAGTGCCGCAACAGGAAGGGCATGCTGTACGGCATTGGCGTTGGCCCGGGTGATCCCGAATTGCTGACGCTCAAGGCGCATCGCATCCTGTGCGGCGCGAAGATCATTTCCTATCCTGCGCCCGATAATGGCGAAAGTTTTGCCCGTTCCATCGTCGAGCAGTACCTGACGCCGGACCAGCAGGAAATCCCGATCATCATTCCCATGCGCGTCGAGCGCTTTCCCGCGCAGGACATTTACGATGAAGCTGCCGGGCAACTGGCCGAGCATCTTGCGAGCGGTATGGACGTGGTTGTCCTTTGTGAGGGTGACCCGTTTTTCTACGGGTCGTTCATGTACCTGTTTGAGCGCCTTTCAGGACGCTTCAAGACCGAAATCGTTCCGGGCATCTCCTCGCTGATGGCATCTGCGGCGGCGCTGCAACGCCCGCTCGCGGCCCGCAATGACGTCCTGACCATCATTCCCGGTCCGCTGGAAAGCGGGGCCATGCTGGCGCAGCTTCAGTCCTGCCAGGCCGCCGCGATCATCAAGGTGGGCCGGCATTTCGAGCGGATCCGCAGCGTGATCGAAGAGGCGGGGCTGACCTGCAATGCCGGCTATCTGGAAAGGGTGACGCTCGACAACCAGAAGGTCATGTCGCTGGCCGATGCAGAAGGCGGCAAGGCGCCGTATTTCTCGATCATCCTGATCTACAAGGGTGCGGAAAACTGGGTGGCGAATGCGCCGGTTCCCGCAGGTGTAATCGATGCGTGAAACCCCGGCCATTTTTGCCCTGTCGCAGACGAGCGTCGCGCTGGCGCGCCGGATCGCCTCCCGCATTGGCGGCGAAGTTACCGTGCCAAAGGGCCGGGCGGTCGATGCCGACAGGCAAACGGATTCAATTGCCGAGGCGATCCGCGAAGCCTTCAGCAATGGTCAACCCATCCTCGCCGTAATGGCGTCGGGCGCCCTGATCCGCATCCTCGCGCCGCTCCTTGAAAACAAGCGCTCTGAGCCGCCGGTCCTGTCGGTGTCGGAAGATGGTTCATCGGTTGTGCCGCTCCTTGGTGGTCATCATGGAGCCAATGATCTTGCGCGCGAGATCGCAGTGATACTGGGCGGGAATGCGGCGATCACCACTGCGGGCGATCTTCGTTTCGGCATTGCGCTGGACGAGCCACCTGAAGGCTGGACACTTGCCAATCCGCAAAACGCGAAATCCGTGATGGCGGATCTGCTGGCCGGGAAGACTGCCCGACTTGAAGGCGATGCCAGCGATCTTGCTGACTGGATCATGAATTCGGATTTGCCAATCGCGGAAGATGGCGAGGTCCGCCTGATCGCTTCCACTGGCAGCATGTCGGAAGTGGGGAAGAGCGATCTCGTCTTTGTCCCGCGCGTCAACGTGCTTGGCATGGGCTGCGAGCGCGGCGCCAGCGCAGAAGAGGCGATCGAGCTTGCCGCGCGGGTTCTGGCCGACAATGACATTTCAACCCTATCGCTTGCCGCAATTGTCTCGATTGACGTCAAGGCTGACGAAGCCGCCATCCATGCGGTCGCCAATCACTATGGCATTCCAGCGCGGTTTTTTGATGCCTCAACGCTTGAGAAAGAAACGCCGCGCCTTGCCAATCCCTCAAAGGTCGTCTTTGGCGAAGTCGGCTGTCATGGCGTTGCCGAGGCGGCTGCGCTGGCGACTGCCGGTGCTCAAGGCAGGCTGATCGCTGAAAAGATCAAGTCAAGACGGGTGACGGCTGCAATCGCGCGCTCGCCCGCCCCACTAACGAAAGAGACCCTGATGAACACAGGAACAGGACGCGGCAGTTTGTTCGTGGTCGGGATCGGCCCCGGACAGGAGGCATGGCGCTCACCGGAAGTCACACGGATGATCGGCAAGTCGAGCGACCTTGTGGGCTATTCGCTCTATCTTGATCTCATCGCCGACATTTCCGAAGGCAAGAAACGCCATGATTTCGATCTCGGCAAGGAAGAGGACCGGGTGCGCCACGCCATGGAACTGGCGGGGGAGGGCAGGGAAGTCGCGCTGGTCTGTTCAGGCGATGCGGGCATCTATGCCATGGCAACGCTGGTCTTCGAACTCCTAAAGGATGGCGGGCTCAGCGAAGCTGCCAAGCGTATTTCGATTGCGGTGTCGCCCGGCATTTCCGCCCTGCAGGCAGCGGCCGCACGGGCGGGTGCGCCCCTTGGCCATGACTTCTGCACGATTTCACTTTCCGATCTCCTGACGCCCTGGGAAGCGATCCAGATGCGCATCAAGGCGGCAGCAGAGGGTGATTTTGTCATTGCCTTCTACAATCCGGTTTCCCGCCGCCGCCGCACGCAACTTGCCCATGCCAAGGAGGTGCTGCTGCAGCACCGCCCGCAGGATACACCGGTCATTCTGGCAACCGATCTTGGCAGGCCAGCCGAGAAGGTGCGGATCATTCCGCTAAAGGACCTTGAAGTGGATGACGTTGACATGCTGACAGTCGTCGTTGTCGGTTCCTCGGAAACCCAGACCGTCAAGACCGGTGACGGCACGACATGGGTCTACACGCCGCGCGGCTATTCGGCCAAACAGGGCACCCGCATTGGAGCGCCATCATGACCGTCTATTTCATTGGCGCAGGTCCGGGCGCGCCTGATCTCATCACCGTTCGCGGGTTGAGACTGGTTGAGCGCTGCCCGGTCTGCCTTTATGCCGGGTCGCTTGTGCCGGAGGAGATTGTCGCAGCTGCGCCTTCCGGCGCGCTGGTGATGGATACCGCGCCCATGCATCTTGACGACATCATTGCGGAGATGGTCAAGGCGCATGAAAAGGGCGAGGACGTTGCCCGGGTGCATTCGGGCGATCCGGCGATCTATGGCGCGACCGCCGAACAGATGCGCAGGCTCGACAAGCTGGATATCGACTATGAAGTCGTGCCGGGCGTTCCGGCCTTTGCCGGGGCTGCGGCCAAGCTGAAAACGGAACTGACCCTGCCGGAAATTGCCCAGACGGTGATCATCACCCGGACCGGCATGAAGGCGTCGTCCATGCCCGAGAATGAAACGCTGGAAGTGCTTGGCCGATCACGCGCCACGCTCGCCATCCACCTTTCGATTCGAAATCTTGATTATATCCGCCGGGCGCTTGAGCCGTATTACGGCGAGGATTGCCCGGTGGTGATTGCCTATCGCGCGACCTGGCCAGACGAACTCTACATCAAGACGACGCTTGCCGGGATGAAGGAAGAGGTGCGCCAAAACAAGATCACGCGCACGGCGCTGGTGCTGGTTGGCAAGGTTCTGGGCGATGTCGATTTCAGGGACAGCGATCTTTACAATCCCGACTATGCCCATGTGCTGCGTAACAAGGGAAAGAAGAAGGCGGGCTGACCCAGAGCGAATTTGGGGTGTTAACCCCAAAGACGGACCTTGTGTTCCACCCTATTGTTGACATCACGCAACCCCATTGCGGACAAGTTCGCTGCCTATGGGGATTTGATGATCAACCTCGGGAGACTGTCATGATCCGCCTCTTTGCCACTGCCCTTTTCATTTCAACGAGCCTTACGGGGGTTAACGCAGCAGAACTCGACTTCGGGTCCAGCGTCTCCAAGGTGATGGTGTTTCCCGGCTCGGCCCAGGTGACCCGCATTGCCAATGGCACGGTTCCGGCCGGCGATCACGTGATCATCGTTGATGATCTGCCGGGCAATGTGCTGGCCGATTCGATCCGCGTTCGCGGAATGTCTGACGGGCAGCTGGTCCAGTCTTCCGTGGACGTGCGCCAGTTGGCGGTTCAGCAGGAGGCAAGGCCGCAGGAGCGCAAGCGCATTGAAGATGCGATCGAAGCCCTGCAGCGTGAACAGCTCAGCATCGAGCGCAAACTCGCCGACGTGGACTTGCAGCGCGACCTGCTCGCCTCGCTTGCCAGTCGGGCACTGACCCGTTCAGGCACCGATACCGGCGCCAGCCTTTCTGCCGAGGGTTTGACCGGGATCCTCGACAGCGCCGCCAACCGTCTTGCAACGCTCCTTGCCGAAGAGGCGGTCACCCGCAAGCGTCAGGGCGAAATTGCCCGTGAAATGCAGGCGCTGCAGGTTTCCCTCAACGAACTGGCACCGCAGAACAAGATGCAGACCGTGGTGCGAGTAAACGTGTCGGCAGAGGCTGATGCCAATTCGGCGTTCGAGATCGAATACAAGGTGAATGAGGCAGGCTGGCGCCCGGTTTACGATGCGCGGCTGGAGCTTGGTCAGACGGGCGATGGGTCACGGCTGGAACTGGTTCGCCGCGCTTCGGTTTTCCAGCAAACGGGCGAAAGCTGGAACGGGGTGGAACTCGCTCTATCCACAGCGCGGCCGAACCTTTCCACCACACCGCCTGAATTGAACTCACAGGAAATCGATGAATTGCGCCCACCGGTGGGTTTGCAAGAGTCTGCCGTCCAGCACCGCGTTCTCCGCAAGGAGGGTGCAGGTGGCGTTGGGATACTTTCCGCCCCTGCTGCTGATGCCGTGATTGCCGCTGCGCCGGAAGTTGTTGCCGAACTTGCCGGTTTCCAGGCGATCTTCCGCATACCTGGCCGCAACACTGTCGAGAATACAGGCGAAACGAAAACAGTCACGATTGACAGCTTCAAGCATGAAGCAGACCTTCATGCCCTCGTGGTTCCGCGTCACGATCTCTCCGCCTATCTGATGGCGTCCTTTACCCATGAGGGGGAAACGCCGCTCCTGCCCGGCAAGATTTCCCTGTCGCGCGATGGTGCCTTTATCGGCAGCGGCACACTGCCAATGCTGGCCCCGGGACAAAGCCACGAAATGGGCTTCGGAGTGGATGACCAGATCCTTGTCACGCGAACCGAGACAGACAAGGAGAAGGGTGAAAGCGGGTTCATTTCAGCCGTCAGCACGGATCGCCGGAGCTGGAAGATGACGGTCATCAACCAGCATGATTTTGAAATGCCGGTCGTGTTGCGGGACCGCATGCCGGTCTCCAACCGGGAGGATATAAGAATCCGCCTGACCGACCAGACCACAACGCCGGATGCGCGTGACGTCGATGACAGGCGTGGTATTCTGCAATGGCGCCAGATGGTTTCAGCCGGCGAAACCTGGGCGATCGAGTTTGGCTATGAAGTCAGCTGGCCAAAGGAAATGAATATCAGCAGCCTCGACTGAGCGGGGCAACAATCAGAAGAATATCGCGTCAGCGAACACAAATCCGGCAAGCACGAATCCGGCCAGGACCCAGCCTGCGGCGGCAATGACACGTATCGCATGGTCAATGTCACCGGCGTCGAGATCCAGCCTGCCTGCCGCATTGAGATGTGACTGGGCAACGGTTTCGCCGGGATAGATGCGTGGCCCGCCAAGGGCGACATTGCATGCCCCGGCCAGGGCTGCCTCCGGCCATCCGGCATTGGGTGAGCGGTGCAGGCCCGCATCCCGAAAGGCAATCACCAGGCTGCGTCTTGCAGCCGTCATCCCCTCGCATACCCATGCGCCAGCGGCAATCATCACTGCCGAGAGGCGGGCGGGGAGCCAGTTGGCGAGATCGTCGATCCAGGCGGCCGTCTTGCCGAAATGTTCATGGCGGGGAGTGCGGTAGGCGATCATCGAGTCTGCCGTGTTGATCATCTTGTAGGCAAGGATGCCGGGCAGTCCGAAAACGATATACCAGAAGGCAGGGGCGACGACGCCATCTGAAAAATTCTCCCCCAGCGTCTCGATAGCCGCGCGGCTTACGCCTTTGCGGTCAAGACTGGCAGGGTTGCGGCCAACGATCATTGCGACCGCCTGCCGTCCGCCCGCTATGCCGTTCGAGCGAAGGCCTACCGCCACGGCACTGACATGGTCGAGCAGGCTCTTCTGAGCCAGCAGGACGAAGACGATAAATATTTCGCCAACGAAATGAAAAGGCCCCAGCATAGAAAACGCTGCTTCCAGCAGCAGGCCGGTTGCGACGGCCAGGATAATCAGCGCGGTGATTGCCAGGGCACCCTTGCGGTAGCGCAGGGCATCGCTGTCCCCCTCAAGATTGGTCGTCCTGTCTGTCCAACCGACAGCCTTGCCGAACAGGACAATTGGATGGGGCAGGCGGGACCACAAGAGATCTGGTTCACCAAATCGCCGGTCGAGCAGGATTGCAACGAAAAGGATCAGCCAGGCGCTCATGGCATGACAAGTCGAAGCGCCCGCTCGAGGCGTTCGAGTTCATGATCGCCCGGGCAAAGGCCGAACCTCAACCAGTTCGGATGTTCGGGAAATTGCCGCGTGAGGATGTGCTCGCGGCACAGGCCCTCATGGATGGTGAAAGCAGCTTCCTGGGAAGCAAGGGTGAAGAGATCGGTTCCACCCTCAATCCTGAAGCCGTTCCGGTTGAGTACGTCGTTGAGGCTTGCGGCCCGTGCCTTCAGTTGCTGTCTGGTTGCCTCGATCCAGGGATTGTCGGCAAGCGCCACGCGGCCGATCTCGAGAGCGGGGCCGCTGACGGCCCATGGGCCCATCAGATGTTCCAGTTGCACCGTGACCGAATGAGGCGCGATGGCGAAGCCGAGGCGAATGCCGGCAAGGCCGAAGAACTTGCCAAAGGAGCGCAGCACGATGATGTTTTCGGGCATGCCGGCATCACCCATGACCGGAATGATGCTTGCCTCGGGATCACAGTCGGCGAAAGCCTCATCGACGATGAGCCAGCCATGGCGCAGGGCGAGTTGATCTGCCAGCGCCACCAGTTCCTCGCGCGGATAAACATGGCCGTCAGGATTGTTCGGATTGACGACAACGGCTGCATTGGCAAGGAGGGGTAGCGGGTCACTCGCCGAGATGCGGTCCGCGTGGCGCCCGGCCTTGGTCCAGCAGAGTTCGTGTTCCTGATAGGTTGGCCCCTTGATAGCAATGCGGTCGCAGGAAAATACCCTGGGCAGGAGTTCAATCAGGGCCTGCGTGCCGTTTGCAGCGACAATGCCCAACTCGGCACTCACACGATAGGCGTTTCTGGCTGCATCGAGAAGGTCGGCGGTCGCACCCTTGTCGGGCAGGGCCTGCCATGCATTGGCGGAAAGGGAAGGCAAAGGCCAGGCAATAGGATTGATGCCGGTCGAAAGGTCAAGCCAATCCTCGCGCCGGCCGCCGAAACGGGCAATGGCCGCATCCAACCCGCCGCCATGTACAATACTTGCGCTCACTGTGCCTCGCTTGCGATGAGATGCAGGTAGGAACCCATGACATTATCCCGGCGCAATCCGCAACAGCCAAGATCTGCTCCGAGGGCATCGCGGGCAGCAAACAGGGGCTCGCCGTCCTCCCTCACCACGCTTGTATAGTGAAACTCATGGCCGCGCATTCCTTGCGGGAAAGGTGAGTTGCCAAGCGGTGAAATCTGCCGGTAACCGAGGTGAAGCTTGCGCTTTTCGAAGCTGGTAACGAGCGGCAGCAGACCGGCCATCGCATGGGCTGTGCCGTCCCGGTCGATGATTGCTTCGCCCATTGCCATGTAGCCGCCGCACTCACCATAAATCAGCGTGCCAGCCTTGCTGGCTGTTCGCAAGGCGCTCTGAAAATTGCTTGCTGCCGACAGTTTCCCGCCATGCAGTTCGGGATAACCGCCAGGCAGGAATATCGCATCGGCATTCAGCTCAGGAGCTTCGTTGGCCAGCGGCGAGAAAAAGGAAAGTTCAGCGCCTGCGCTTTGCCAGCCTGCAACAAGATGGGGGTAGAGGAAGGAGAATGCTTCGTCGCTCGCTATGGCAATGCGCTGGCCAAGGGGCGCAATACCGGGCAGGACGAGCGTGTCCGTTGCGTCTGCTGCTGCCAGTGCAGCGCTGAGGGGTGAGAACAGGCCTGCAAGCGTAGCCAGATCGCACTGGTTGGCGACCAGTTGCGCGGCGTTTCGGATAAAGGCTTCAAGGCCGAGGGTTTCACCAGCCTGGACAAGGCCGAGATGGCGTTCGGGCAGTTCGAGGCCCGAATTCCGGTGGACGGCACCCAGCACCGGCATGTCCAGTTCACCAAGGGCCTGGCGCAGCAACGCCTCGTGGCGGGCGCTGCCGACCTTGTTGAGGATGACACCGGCAAGGGCAAGGCCGGGCCGGTGGTCGCGAAAGCCGCGCACCAGCGCGGCGACAGAATGGGATTGCTTTGCTGTATCCACGATGAGAACCACGGGCACGCCAAGCAGCATTGCGAGGTCTGCCGCCGATCCGGTCCCGTCGGCTGCACCATCGAAGAGGCCCATCATGCCCTCGATAAGCAGGAGACCGGTATCGGAGCTATTGGCCAGCGCCCGGATCTGTTCAGGCTGCATCGCCCAGGGATCGAGGTTGACGGCAGGCCTGCCGCTTGCCAGCGCATGGAAGGCCGGATCGATAAAGTCGGGCCCAGCCTTGGCGCCGCTGACGTCATGACCGGTATTGGAAAGCGCCCGCAACAGGGCAAGGGTGAGCACCGTCTTGCCGCTGCCCGATGAGGGTGCGGCGATCAGCAGGCCCCCTGGCCGGGTCTCACCCTGCATTATCCCGCATCCTGCTGCATTCGAACGCCGAGCGGATCGGTGGTCAGGACCCGGCCCTCCAGGGCACCCAGCCAATCAAGACCCGGGCGCAGTCGAACTGCATCACCGACCACGATAATGGCAGGCGGCGAAAGGCCCTCACGCTCCAAATCCGCCATCGAGGTTTCCAGTGAGGAGACAAGGACGGTCTGCTGGCTGGTTGTCGCGTTGCAGACAAAGGCGACCGGCGTCGAGGGATGGCGCCCGGCGGCAATCAGCCGTGCCGAAATATTCTCCCAGTGTTTCATCGCCATGTACATGACGATCACTGGCGAACCCCTGGCAATACTCTCCCAGTCCACCGCGTCGGGCACCAGGCCGCTGGCATCATGGCCGGTGACGAAGGTGACGTTGTGGTTCACATCGCGGTGAGTGACGGGAATGCCGGCATAGGCGAGGCCGCCAATGCCCGCGGAAATGCCGGGCACGATGCGAAACGGGATCGAATTTTCGACAAGGGTCAGCGCTTCCTCGCCGCCGCGCCCGAAGACGAACGGGTCACCGCCCTTGAGGCGCAGCACCTTCTTGCCCTGGCGGGCCAGTTCAACCAGTGTCAGCGAAATGTCGCGCTGCCTGGGGGACGGCTTGCCGCCGCGCTTTCCCGCATAGCGAAGTTCGGCATCGGGCCGTGCGCCATCAAGGATGGCGTCATTGACCAGTGCGTCATAGACAATCACATCGGCCTGGCTGATTGCCCTGGCCGCAAGAACGGTCAGCAGGCCGGGGTCGCCGGGGCCGGCACCAACCAGCCAGACGCTTCCGGCGAGAAACTCGTCCCGCCTAGCCAGTGTTGCTTCTGCAACCGTGTCGGCCCTGTTGCCCAATGAAGGCGCTCCCTGGTAAAAATGATCCATCAGGTTTCACCATAGATCATCTTGATTGGCCTTCGCAATCGCGTCGCCTATAAGGCGTTTATGAGCAAGGTTGAGCGCACAGACAAGCCTGATAATAATACCGCCACTCCGCTGCGGCGCGGCTGGACCACTGGTGCCTGCGCAACGGCGGCAACAAAGGCAGCACTTGGCGCGCTGCTGGGGGGAGAGTTTCCCGATCCGGTGGAAATTGTCCTGCCAAAAGGCGAAAAACCCGCCTTTGCACTGGCGCGCGAGGAGTTGGGACCGGATTTCGCCATGGCCGGCATTATAAAGGATGCAGGGGATGATCCCGATGTTACCCATGGGGCGATGATCGTGTCGACGGTGAGAAAGCTGCCTGCGGGTTACGGCATTGTGTTCAAAGCGGGGGAGGGCGTTGGCATGGTTACCAAGCCCGGCCTGCCAATTGCTGCGGGCGAACCTGCCATCAACCCCGTGCCGCGCCAGATGATCACAAGCGAAGTCGAGGCGGTCTGTTCAAGGCACGGCCATCCGCCCGATATCGAGGTCACCCTATCGGTGCCCGGCGGGGCGGAAATTGCCAAACATACCTGGAACCCGCGCCTTGGCATTGTGGGCGGTATCTCCATCCTTGGAACAACGGGCATTGTTCATCCGTTTTCGTGCTCGGCCTGGATCCATTCGATCATGCGCGGGGTGGATGTCTGCCGGGCGAACGGCCTGACACACGCTATCGCAGCAACCGGGTCAACCTCGGAGGAATTCGCCCGGTCACTGTATGATTTACCGCTCGAGGCACTGCTCGACATGGGAGATTTTGCAGGTGGCCTGCTGAAATATC
>CAZIPH010000038.1:0-29142 GCA_964541115.1 uncultured Salaquimonas sp. | reverse complement strand
CCTTGTAAGGGACGAATTCTACCCAAAAATGGATGAAGAAACGGGTCTCAGGTCAGGTACTGTCCACGCAATCATCGGCCCCAATGGCGCGGGAAAGTCCACCTTTCTGAACTGCCTGATCGGAAAGCTTATACCTGATACTGGAACGGTTGAATTCGAGGGCAAGTCACTGCTTGGCCGCAAGGCGCACGAGATCAACCAGATGGGTGTGAGCCGGGTTTTCCAGACACCGGAAATTTTCGGTGACCTGACAGTGTTCGAGAACGTGCTGATCCCCTGTTTTGCAAAGCGGGACGGGTCGTTCGAATTGAACCCGATTCGTAGTGTCATGAGCCAGGTGGACATCCGCGAGCAAGCCGAGCAGATGCTGATCGATGTGAACATGATCGACAAGCGCAATGAAACCGCTTCATCGCTTTCACGCGGTGACAAGCGGCGCCTGGAAATGGCTATGTGTCTTTCCCAGAAACCCAAGCTGCTGTTGCTTGACGAACCTACCGCCGGAATGGCGCGGGCAGATACAAACAACACGATCGATCTGCTGAAGCAGATCCAGAAGAAACTGGGGATCACCATGGCAATCATCGAGCATGACATGCATGTGGTGTTTTCGCTGGCCGAAAAGATTACAGTGCTTGCCCAGGGCACGCCCATTGTCGAGGACATACCCGAGAACATCAAGGGTAATCCGAAAGTCCAGGAAGCCTATCTTGGAGGAGCACACTAATGGACGCGCAAGTATCCAACATGAATGCCAGCCATGCGAAAAACGCTCCGGCCTATTTTTCTGCGTGGGACATTCACGCATATTATGGCGAGAGTTATATTGTTCAGGGTGTCAGCCTGAATATACACGAGGGCGAAATCCTTGCCTTGCTGGGGCGCAATGGTGCTGGAAAGACTTCGACGCTTCGGGCAATTGCGCGGCTCGACAGCCCGGCGGTCACTCACGGCGAAATCTGGCTCGATCATCAACCGCTACACACCATGGCCAGCCATGAAGCGTCCAAGTGCGGAGTTGGGTTGGTTCCCGAAGATCGCCGGATCATCCAGGGCCTTACAGTCGAAGAAAACCTGCAGTTGGCGCAGATCGAAAAGCCAATCGGCTGGTCACTGGAACGCATTTACGATCTGTTCCCCCGTCTCGGCGAGCGCCGCAAGCAGGAGGGGACGACGCTTTCCGGCGGTGAGCAACAGATGCTATCCATTGGCCGTGCGCTGGCCAGGGACATCAAGCTGCTTTTGCTGGATGAACCTTATGAAGGGCTGGCACCGGTTATCGTCCATGAAATCGAGAAAACCCTGCAACACATTCGCGAACAGGGCATGACCACGATAATCGTCGAGCAAAACGCCGTGGCAGCGCTGAAGCTGGCCGACAGGGCAGTGATTCTCGATACCGGAACAGTTGTCTTTGACGGAACTGCCAAGGAAGTCCTCGACAACGAGAAACTGCGCCATGAGTATCTTGCGATCTAGTGCGAGCTAAGTGCGACATGGCGGGAGCCGATATCCGGCAAGCCAAATACCCTTTTCAAAGGCGATAATCAGCAAGGCGGTCCATCGGGCCGCCTTTCTCCCAATCGGTTGCCGGACACTGTTTGCTCTGAATGGTGATAGCCGCTCACGGCGACGTAACGCTTCACTCACGAAAGCGTTCCCCACATTTGCGAACGTGTTACTGAAAGAAGGTTTATGGTCCGGTTGGTCCCAAACAAGGAGCAAACCGATGCCAAACCTCAAGCCCCGCATTGCCCATCTGGTGCTTTTCGCATCATTGGTTGCCGGTGCATCTTCATATTCGTCAATCAGCAAGGCAGAGGAAATCGACCTTGCTGCAGTGACGGCATCAATCGTTGCTGCGCTCCAAAGCGCGGAAAAAGAATCAAGAACCGGAAACGAGTTCGTGCTTCCGCTGAGAACAAATGCCGAATTGGAGCGGATTGTGGCGATGTGCGATATGGCCGCTGAAGGAGCGGCAGGAGACGCAATGCGGACCGAAATTTGCGGTGAAGCCGTTGATCCCATCGATTTGGACGACAGCTTGACGATCGAGGCTGCCATTATCCGGTATGCCCAATCCGGATAATCACAGTCGGATACGGGCCGTCAGCTTGTACATCAGATTGTCCGCAGATCATGATGGAAAACCGGATTTCGCCCAGGTTCAAGTTCAAGATTCAAAGGACATTTCCTCTCGCCGGTTTACAACCGCATTGCAGGCATGCCAGAAACGCCCCGACACTTGGCGATTTGCAGCCAGTGAAAAATTATTGGAGCGATGTGGTGAAGCCGGAAGAAATCAAAAAACTCGACGCGTATTTCAAGCGAATTTTTGGCAATAACATGCTTGAGGTGAAGGCGCGCCCGAAAAAGGATGATTCCTGCGAAGTCTACATGGGCGACGAGTTCCTTGGCGTCATTTACAAGGATGAGGATGATGGAGACTACAATTTCTCCATGGCGATCCTCGATATAGACCTGGAATAGACTGGTGCGGCACTTAATGCCGCACAGGAATTATCTGGCCACCATACTGCCAAAAGTCTCGCGAACTGCCCTGTCCATTGCCATCCAGTCTTTCAACAGCGAGCTGTGGAAACGGTAGGTAAGCATCATGTCGCGGCCGATATGGATGTCGCGAATGCAGAACGGGCCTGCCAGTTGGTCGCTTTCGCGTATACAGCGGGCTGCGAACGGGTAGGGACTTCCCGCCTCATAGTAGAGGTCTTCGGAAAAATAGGCACTTTCAGTTGAAAAAGCGCGCCTTACAAGGCCGTTTCCAGCCTCGACCGGCGGTCCTGAAAAGAACTTCTCGTAAATTGTACCAATGCGTCCGGACATATCCTTTGCCATGTCGCGAGGCTCGAGAGCGACATAGAGAATGGGTGTGGCCGGATCGGTTGAATTGAAAGCTTCCGACAGGGTTTCGCTGTATCCGTTCATGCTTGGCCAATGGGCATGGAGGTCAAGGCGTGCCAGCTCCACTGAGGCGCGCTGGCTCCGGAACCTGATCATGTTTTCGGGAACCGTTACAACGTCGCTTCCAACCACAATCTGGTGGGGCGTGTTGCTTGGGGAGTTGCTGCCGCGGGCAATCAGCGACCCGTAAAAGGAAGCGGCGATATAGATGAGGCTTGTAGCAATTGCCAGGAAAGCACAAATCCTGAAAACCAGATTGCGAAAATCACGACTGACGGAGGTCGGTCTTGAGCCGTTCCTGCTTTCCTGCAGCCGGTCATGATAGCCCGGCATGAGACGATCAAAGCGTATGTCGTGATTGCGCCCCAGCAGTTGCGCCGTATGATCAACCGTATTTGCCATTGCCCCAGAATATCCGTTCCTGATGTGTGTGTTGCATGCGTCCCGTTATGATGCAGGAATCACGGCATGCCTCTTGCAACAACCTTGCTGAATTCGTGGTAAAGGAAGGGTAAATCGCGTGGAAAATCAGCTGATAATGATGCTGCTTGTGCTTGCTTCGGGGTTTGTTGCCGCCGGGTTGCTGAATGCATTTCACCGTTATGCGGTCTGGGTGGATACCGATGAGCCGGAGCGGCCCATGGTTCTGTACTTCGACACATTGCCTGCAACGCTCTGGTCGATCTTGATTTGCACCTTCGCCGGCCCCTATCTTGTCCTGGCCAATGGCATATATTTCTGGCGGCTCAATGTTCTGCCGCCTTATGGTCTGGCGGTTTGCGGGATACTCTCGCTTGTTTGGAGTTTTTGCTCCGGGGTGTTCATCGTCGAGGTCACGCTGGCGCTTTTGCGCCTTTGATCGCATTTCCACGGGTGTTTTCGAGGACTTGATTGGGGATTAACGGCTGCGCCGGGTTCAGTCTCTTTGCGTAGATGTCAACTTGGTGATAGCCATCCCGCAAAGAGCAATTCGAGGGCAAGAATCATGACGGTTTACTCACTTGACGGTATCGAGCCTGATCGTACATTCGGCTTTTCCTGGGTTGCACCAAGTGCTGTTGTTGTTGGAAATGTCGTCTTTGGAACGGATGTGGGTATCTGGTTTGGCGCAGTCCTGCGCGGCGACAATGAGGTGATCCGTGTTGGCAGCCGCACGAATATCCAGGAAAATGCGGTAGTGCATACAGATCCAGGCTGCCCTGCGACAATCGGCGAGGGCTGTACCATCGGCCACAAGGCAATCATCCATGGATGCACTATCGGTGACAATTCCCTGATCGGAATGGGTGCCATGGTACTCAATGGTGCGAAGATCGGTAATAACTGCCTGATTGGCGCCGGTGCCCTTGTTCCCGAATACAAGGAAATCCCGGATAATTCCCTGGTAGTGGGTATGCCCGGAAGAGTGATCCGGCAACTTGATGAGGCAGCTATTGCAAGGCTCAAACTGTCGGCAGATGCCTATGTTGCAAATGCGAAGCGATTTGCAAGAGGGCTACGCGAGGTCTGAAAACTGCCGCCCGGAAAAAAGAAGCCGCCAACTGCAAGCAGTTGGCGGCTCCGTGACCCGGTCGTTGGGACGGGGAAGGTGGGACACAACCGGGTCAATTCTGTTCCACAGGATGGTCGTCCGTGGAATTGGATTTGGCAGCTACCTGACGGCACCTACCAGTGTTCTTGAATCAATGATCTTTTCCCATTGGCCGGAGTGGGCAACAGATACGCGTTTCAAATAGCTGTATTCGGTCTCATTCCAGGGAAGGATACGGCTATTGAGATTGTCCAGAATGTAGTCCCCGCGATCCGTGCGGACTGTCAGAACTGCGTGACCGTCGCCATTGTTCTGGCGAACCACGGTTATGAGCAGGGCTGAGGCAGGCCAACCCTTCCGCATGAGTTCGGCGCGCTTCATCAGGGCAAAATCCTCGCAGTCACCTGCCTCATCTGGCATTACCCAGAATTCCTCGGTGCCATAGTATTCAAGATCCGTTACAGGCCTGACAGTGCTGTTGGCCCTGGCATTTGCCTCGACCATTTCTGCCCAGCGGGCGCGTGTCAGCTTTACAGGCTGGTGTGAGCGCGCGCGAATGTTGCAATCGCGGGCTTCACGTTTGCAATATTCAAAATGGCCGATGGGTTGTGAAGTCAGGCCGCCTGTTACCATGATTGGCTCGCCGGCCATCACAGGAGTAGCGGCAAGGCCGGAACCTGTGATGATAAAAGATGCCAAAATCGCCTTGATGGTCTTGTTCTTGTGCATGTTAATTTCCCCGTTAACGAGGACAACATGACACAGCTGTTTTTACTTACCGCAAAGTTTGGCCTTGGCATTTGAACCAGATTGGCTTCAAATGCCATGTAAATTTTCGGCAAATTTAGCTAAAATTCTATTCAAGAAAGGCGCTGATTGGTGCGCCAATTTCTGCAAGACCGGCTTAGTGCTCGAGGAAATCTTCCAGGGAATTGCGTGTCTGCACGATTGCAAATTCGATCGCGACGCCTTCATCGAAATGGCGAACCACGCGACCGCGCATGTTGCCGAGCCACAAGACAGTTCCGATCGCCGGGCGAACTGACAACTCGATGGCAGCACCAGACAAGGACAGGTCGATGATGCGGGCCTGGTAAACCCTGCCGTCTTCCAGTTTGATGATTGCGGCCGGATTGCGCGGCGCAATACGCTCGTGGCGGCGGTCTTCGGGCAGGTTGAGTTCGTGCCGGTTTGCAAGCCAGGTAAGCTTTGCAGCCATCTTGTCCCGCTTGCGCTCGGTTGCCTTGACGCTCATTGCGAAGCCGCCGTCAAACAGACGCAGTATGTGACCTTCCAGGCGACCCAAATGGTCGACATAGGCTATGACGCGTTCGCCGATATATCCCGAGACCGGCGTTACGAGTGCGGCGCTGCCCGGCGACATGTCGAGTACCTGGCAGGGAAACTCCTGATGATTTTCCAGCATGTACCGCCCGAACAGGGTGAGGTCCACACGGGAGAATTCCCGTTCGGTATCAGTCAGCAGGTCTGTTACTTCTTTTTTCGCAAAAGCAGCCATGGTTTTTCAGACAGGATTGGCGCGTGGGCAGCGCGGAAAAATGATTCTGGTCTGTAATTTGAACCATGCTGGTTAATGATTGGTAAGGATCACCCTCCAGCGGCCTGCTATTGGGCGATTTCTTTTAATAGCACCGCCCTGCGTCGCGACGCGATCAACGACAACCAGACGGCCGCAGTGGGATTCAATCCCGGCCGCCGTCATGCACTACCAGATGTGCAACGCGCCTCGTTGTGTGAGAGGGCAAATCCCGATCGGAAACAGGAACGCCTTCGCCCGGCAATTCGCTGACAGATTGAAGCGAAGGAGACAGGGGCGGAGCGTTGGAAACAATACTGGCTTCACGCTCGACGACGCGCGCCGAACGCAGTCGGCAGTCGGTAATGGGCTCGGCACCCAGCCAGTAGAAATCCTTTGAGGGTGTGGCAACGCCGAGGATCCGCGCTGTTCCGTCAATCATGGGTTCGAGAGGCAGCAGAACAAATTCGTAGTCGACCGTCTTGCCGGACTGGGTATGGCCGCGCATCACCGCGATAAGTGGCTCCATATCCCGGTAAACGCGTGCCAGCAGCTTCGCCACGTCGAAACAGTCTTCCTCGTTCCAGTGCCCGAGGAAGCCGTATCCTTTCAGTTCGCGTCCAAAGGCAGCACAAAGGCGAGTTCCGGCAAGGCGGTAGCTGACTGTACGCATAGAACCTGACACTTCCAGGATGAAGGTGTCCGCGAGCAGTTCACGGATGTCGCTGGGCTCGACTTCCTCCCGGCGTGGCGCCGCGCGTTTTCCGCGAATATTGTTCCAGTAGTCGAACAACCGTTGTGAACTCTTCTGTCTCATACCTGTACACACTTTCTTTTCTGTCCCCGGTACGGGTATCGCCTGGACACCTGGGCTCTGTTTGTGCGCCGGAACGACACAACCCCCGATGCATTTGCGATCTGCGTACCCCTTCTGGAGGTGGCGTTGCAGGGAACATGCCACTGACGGCTCAAAGGCAGATTTTCATGGGTTGTCCGCACTGAATTGCCTGCGGAGAATACGCCCGCGAACAACCAATGAAAGGCGGCGGGACTTCTTGCTTGTGGATAGTGCAACGCATTCGAAAGGCCGTCGTCATTAAGGTTAACAAATGGTTTCATTTGCGTTCCCTGGCCGACTGTGGGATCAGGAAGGCGATCCACGTGGCCGCACTTTTTCAACGAACGGTCGCGTAACTCAAGGTTTTCTCAAGCTCGTTGTGGGACGGGAATACGGGACATGACCAACCGTCCGGCAGAAATGCCGGGCGGTTTTTTTTAACTGCCTGCGGCTAATCGGTACTTTGGGCTACCAGGCTTTGGTCGTATCAAGGGGTAATCGACCTCAGGACAGTGAAAGCACTCCGTGGACAACAATGAAGCAGATAGCCGACGTGATACTGAAGACCGCCACAAGCAAGAAGGTGGCGCTCATTCAGGGGGAAACGGCGCGGGCGCCGGGCACACAGGTAATAATCAACCGATCTTCAATCTGCCGCGCATCATTGTCATCCTGATCGGCATTTTCTGCCTGGCTCATCTGGTGCGTGCCTATTTTCTGGACGCACAGGCAAATGCGTTGGTTATTGCCGCCTTCGCCTTCATTCCGGCTTCCTATTCCGATCTCGCGAACCAGTTGCCCCTTCCTTCATCGGGTTACTGGTCACCAATCACCCACGGTTTTCTGCACGGCGACGCGATCCACCTGGCCATGAACTCGTTCTGGATGGCTGCCTTCGGCTCGCCGCTGGCAAAACGGATCGGTGCGCTGCGCTTTGTTGTATTCACTGGCGTTTGCATGGCGGCGGGTGCGCTGTTCCACTTTGTTTCCTATCCGGGTGAATTCGTACCGGTAATTGGCGCTTCGGGAGCGGTTTCCGGTTACATGGGCGCGGCAGGACGCTTTGCATTCAACAACATGTCGAGATCGCGGGGGCTGGATGCCAACGGACCCGCGCTCGGACTTGTAGAGAGTTTTTCAAACCCCCAGTTCCTGACCTTTTCACTTGTCTGGCTGGTAATAAACTTCGCGGCCGGGAGTGGAATCGTGCCCATGGGACAGGCCGAGGCTGGAATTGCCTGGCAGGCCCATGTAGGCGGTTTCCTCGCCGGTGTGCTGCTGTTTTCCCCTTTTGATCCACGCCAAGCGCCCCGCCAGTCTTGATTTGTACCGATTTTGGGCGTGATATGAAGATTGTCCGCTGTGAACTGCTGCGGCGGATTACGTGATTGTCAGGATTGAAGGAGGACAAGATGTCAGTTGCCAGCATTCTTTCTGAAAAGGGCGGTGAAGTGCTTACCGGCAGCCCGACCGATACCCTGGAGCAGGTCTCCGCAATTCTGGCATCCAAGAGGATTGGTGCGCTGCTCATTCTCGAAAGCGACGGCAGGGTGTGCGGCATTGCATCGGAACGAGACATCGTGCGCCAGATCGCTGCACATGGCGCGAATGCGCTGACACAGCCTGTCTCCTCCTGCATGACGAAAAAGGTGATCTCCTGTTCGCCCGATTCCACCGTTAATGAAGTCATGGGGATCATGAACACCAACAAGTTTCGCCATTTGCCGGTGATGCGTGACGGCAAGCTTGAAGGCATCATCTCGATAGGCGATGTGGTAAAGCGCAAGATCGAACAGGCCGAACGCGAGGCGGCTGAACTCAAACAATATATTGCAGGATAATCCGGGGTTCAAAACGCTTTGGCTTGTGCCAAACCACCCAACGGTTCATGCGCTTTCAGTATCAAAGCCTTCCAGTCGCTCGAATGCGCCCTGATCCTGCAGTTCCGTCAGGCGGGTGATCATTTCGCGATAGCCCAGGTCGATGGCCTGGTCTGCCTTGTGAAACTCTATCAGGCCGACGGAACGAAGCTTGGGACGTATGGTGAAATCGGGTGGATCGCCGGCAAGCCTCGCGCGCGCAATTCGGTCCTGAATGATATTGAAGGCTTCCACCATCACCGATGTGACACCAAGCCTGTTCTTTGTCTCGGTGATCTTTTCACGTTGGTGCATGAAAGAGAACCAGGAGGCTGCCTGTGAGTTCTCGTCATGAGTGATGGCTTCCTCTATCGGGTCGTGGAGGGCAGGGCGTATCACCGTTGCCCTGCCGAATGTCTCAGAGTTGAGGTTGATTGCTATGACGACATCCGGTTCATAAGCTCGGCAAACCGAAACGGGAACCGGGTTGACCAGCGCACCATCGACCAGAAGCCTGCCGCCATGCCTGACCGGCGTGAAGACACCGGGAAGCGCATAGGAGGCGCGCAGGGCCGGCACGATGGGTCCGTCGCCCAGCCAGACTTCATGGCCGCTGCTGATTTCTGTCGCGACGGCCACAAAAGGCTTTGGCAGATCCTCGATGCGTACATCGGACATGTGCTCTTCCATCCGGCGCGCAAGGCGCCCGCCGGCAATCAACCCGCTGCCGCGAAGGGTGAAATCCATATAGCGGACCATGTTCGCCTTGGTGAAGGACCGGGCGAAGGCCTCGAGTTCATCGAGCTTGCCTGCCAGGTAGCAGCCGCCGACAAGTGCGCCAATGGAGGTTCCCGCAATCATGGAAACGGGCAGGCCGAATTCGTCTGCAGCGCGCAATGCCCCGATATGTGCCCAGCCCTTCGCCACGCCGCCGCCAAGCGCGAGGGCGACACCGCCGCTGTGTCGGCGACCGGCCGGCCGGTTGCGGGCAAATTCGCGGTTCAAATTGTGAGGCAGAGGAGGGACTTCGCCAAGTTCCGGAATTTCTCGTGAAGCAGGAGCCGGCTTGCCTTTTTCTCCGGCAGCAGCATTGGGCATGTCACTGGTCATGTACTGCGGGAGGCTGTCATTAACAGCCAGCCCGGAAAACGCATCATGAGAAAGTTCGTCCGAATTCAATATTGGAGAGCAAGACCCTGAAGCATCTGCTTCTTTCGGGACTTCATCGACAGCGCCGCTGCGCTTTCTGGGATTTGAAAACCACAACATGGATTAACTTAAACACATTCGGGTTAATTTTTTGGGCGCTGCACAAGGCGGAACAGGCTGGCACCAGGTGGATGCCGAGACAACGGCGGACAATCTCAAAGGTTGCAGTTGCCGTGTGGCAAAATTTCGACGCACGGGCGTCTTCTTCACTTGTCATACACCTTGTCAGGATCGAATTTTCGCTCGCGCTCATCGATGTGCAGAGCGTAATTGCCAGCGGCGTCCTTTTCAATAGTGCGGTAAAAACACGAGATCCGTCCGGTATGACAGGAAGCATCGGCACCACCCACTTCCACCATCAACACGATTGCATCCTGATCGCAATCGGTACGGATTTCGCAGATTGTCTGCACATTGCCGGACGTCTCGCCCTTCAGCCAGATTGCCTTGCGTGAGCGGCTCCAGTAGTGAGCCTGGCCGGTATCGATCGAGCGTTGAAGGGCTTCGGCGTTCATGTGAGCAAGCATGAGCACCTCGCCGCTGCTTGCATCACAGGCAACTGCAGTGACCAGGCCATTCTCGTCGAATTTTGGGCGGAATTCAGTGCCTTCCTCCTGCTCGTCACCTTTGCCGGCTGGCTGAAAAATACTCATTAACCGTTCCTCGAGGCGCATTGCGATAGGAGATGGCCTGCAGAATTCTGCTCAGTCACGGCTCAGGCGCAGCAGTGTCATGAAATTCACCTGTTCGGCGGGATCATTGCGGAACTGTCCGGTAAAGCAGGTGGTGGTCGTGGTCGATCCCTGTTTCCTGACCCCGCGCATGGCCATACACATGTGCTCGGCCTCAATCATCACGGCGACGCCGCGCGGAGCCAGCGCATCGTCAATCGTGAAAGCGATCTGTGCGGTCAGATTTTCCTGGGTCTGGAGGCGACGGGCGAAGATCTCCACCGTGCGGGCAATCTTCGACAGGCCGAGGACCTTGCCGTCCGGCAGATAGGCAACATGCGCCTTGCCGATGATCGGCACCATGTGGTGTTCGCAATGCGAATGAAAACTGATGTCCTTTACGAGGACCATGTCGTCATAACCGCCAACCTCTTCGAAGGTCCGCCCCAGCGCTTCAGCCGGATCCTCGTCGTAACCCGAGAACAATTCGCCATAGGCCTTGGCCACGCGCTTTGGCGTGTCGACAAGGCCTTCGCGATCAACATCCTCGCCCATCCATCTCAGGAGCGTGCGAACAGCGTCCTCTGCTTCCTCCTGAGTTGGACGTTCAGATGGATCCAGCAGCTTCCTGCCGCCCTTGAGTTTGAAATCTTCAAGAATCGCGTCCATGTTTAGCTCCCGCAAGATGATATTCCCTCAGCTACGATCGACATGAGCTTCGTCATGCCAGTGATCAGTCATCAACGGACCAGTCGCAGCCGACAGGAGCGGTGAACGCGCTCTAACCTGGCTTTGGCCGGGTTCCGGGGCTTTCGGCGATTGGTCTTGCAGACCCGCCTCCGGCACGGTGACCAGACTTCCGGATTGCTCCGGCAAGTCCAATATAGTGGCTGTGGCAGATAGATCAACGTTTGCGTGCGACAAGTGGCGTTCGCTTCTGCACCAAAAGAAACTTTCGGAATTGCAAGTTTCAAAGCCGGGTGCGGATCAGCGCGACGAGTTCGAAAAGACTAGCCACTACATGGTCGGCATGAGGTTCGAGAGCCTGCCGGTCTGCCAGACCGGTTGTAATTCCAACTGTCAACGCACCTGCAGCATTGCCGGCGTGCAGATCGTGCAGGCTGTCACCCACCATCATGACCTCGTGCGGCTGGCAGCCCAGATAGTCTGCAAAGGCCAGAACCATGCCCGGACCGGGCTTGGGCCCATGACCCGAATTATATCCTGCCAGGAAACCGAAGGCATTCCTGTGACCCAGTGCATCAATATGGCGATTCGCACTTTCCAGCGTATCATTGGTGGCAATTCCCAGCGGCAGGCCGAACTCGACAAGCGTGGCAATCGTTTCGTTCAGGTCGTCAAATGGCGAGACATGCTTGACTGTCACATCGTCATACAGGCGTTCGATCGTCAGTTTGAGCGTTTCATGATTGCTATCGGACAGGTGTTGGCCGAATGCGCGGGCTATATCGTCCGCTGTGCCGGCTATCACGATTGATGTCGGGCCAAATCGCGCAGTTTCGAGGTCGAGTTCGATTGCCGCCGCAAGAGCGCGGCGCGTCACCTCATTGCCGCTGGCAAGGGCATTGACCACCTCGACGGAGGAGGGGCCATGGGTCTTTTCCACGTCAATCAGTGTGCCGTCCTTGTCAAAAAGGATACCCTTGATGCTCATTTTGAACCAACCTGTATGTTGTCGAAGATCGGGCAGAACTGCCCGTTTATCGGATTTGCGCGACCGGATAACACGCCGGAGGAGGGATTTGCGGTTTCTGCCCGATCTTCATGACAAAACGGCATTGCCGAGCGTGAGTTGGACACAAGACAGCAAACTTTCCAGCAAGCAGCATCTTAGCGGCAAGTGCCGACTTTGAAAGCAGTTTGTAGGCCCTGAAGCGAGGCAAGGGATAAAATTCGCACAAGCGGTTTTCAAAGCTTGACTTACAAAACCGAAGGCCGTAATTCACCGCTCATCCGAGGCAACGCTTCGTTGCCGTTGATGAAGATGTGCGGGTGTAGCTCAGTTGGTTAGAGTGCCGGCCTGTCACGCCGGAGGTCGCGAGTTCGAGCCTCGTCACTCGCGCCATCTTCCTCAATCGGTCATGTCCTGATAGAATGGGTTTCTGTCAACTGGACGGGTGATTAGCTCAGCTGGGAGAGCAACTCGTTTACACCGAGTAGGTCGGCGGTTCGATCCCGTCATCACCCACCATTTCTGTTTTCTTCAGCATCCTGATTGCTGTTTCCGCGGATTCATGTGCCTTGGCCATGAATGCACTCATTGCGAACCGGCAACCCTGATCCCTTCCGGCACGGTTTTTCGCCACCGAAACACATGTGCATTGCATCTGATGCTACGAAATGCCCTTTCATTTGGCAGCCAAAACACTTGCCTTGCAAGCGATGCTGGTTTACCCACGGGCCAAGTGAGTATGAGCACCAATTGACAGGGCTTTTCCATGCAGGACCTGCTTGCATCCTATCTCCCGGTAATCGTGTTTTTCGGCATTGCGCTGGCCATTGCGGTGGCGCTGGCGATTGCACCCTTCATTGTAGCCTATCGCGCACCTGACTCTGAAAAACTATCGGCCTATGAGTGCGGTTTCAACGCCTTTGATGATGCGCGGATGAAATTCGATGTTCGCTACTATCTGGTCGCGATATTATTCATCATTTTTGACCTTGAAGTCGCGTTCCTGTTTCCATGGGCCGTGACATTCGGTGATCTTGGCTGGTTCGGTTTCTGGTCGATGATGGTATTTCTTGGCGTCCTGACAATCGGCTTCATCTATGAGTGGAAGAAGGGCGCGCTGGAGTGGGATTGATCCACGGGGAATTCCGCAGCACAGCCCATCGATTCGCAAAGAACAAGGCAATCAAATGAGTGACGGTTCAACGACCCTGATCGCCCCACAGCCAAGGGGCATTATCGATCCCAATACCGGCAAGCCGGTGGGATCGGACGATGCGTTTTTCGGCGAAATCAACAATGAACTTGCGGACAAGGGGTTCCTGGTAACCTCGACCGACGAATTGATCACCTGGGCGCGCACGGGTTCGCTCATGTGGATGACCTTTGGCCTGGCATGCTGCGCAGTCGAAATGATGCAGATGTCAATGCCGCGCTATGATTCCGAGCGTTTCGGATT
Source organism: uncultured Salaquimonas sp. (assembly GCA_964541115.1). Classification (GTDB taxonomy): domain Bacteria; phylum Pseudomonadota; class Alphaproteobacteria; order Rhizobiales; family Rhizobiaceae; genus Salaquimonas. The sequence goes on along the minus strand of CAZIPH010000038.1, from coordinate 15,426 downwards.
CGCCCCGCGTGCCTCCCCGCGCCAGTCTGATGTCATGATCGTCGCGGGAACCCTGACGAACAAGATGGCACCGGCGCTTCGCAAGGTCTATGACCAGATGCCCGAACCGCGCTACGTCATTTCCATGGGTTCATGTGCCAATGGCGGCGGCTATTATCACTATTCCTATTCTGTCGTGCGCGGCTGTGACCGCGTCGTACCAGTGGATATCTATGTGCCGGGCTGTCCGCCCACAGCAGAGGCGCTCCTGTATGGCGTGATGCTGTTGCAGAAGAAAATCCGCCGCACGGGCACGATCGAGCGATAAGGCCGGGGAACACAAAATGCCGCAAATTGCTGACGAAACGCTGGCCGAGATCAATGATGCGATTGCTTCGGGAATTGCCTCTTCGCTCATAAAGACAGAATACGCCTATGGCGAACTGGCCATCACTGTGAGGCGCGAAGAAATTGTAGAGGTCATGCGTTTCCTGCGCGATGACAGCCAGACCCTGTTCTGGAACATCATTGATCTTTGTGGTGTTGATTATCCCGGGCGCAGCGAGCGTTTCGACGTCGTCTATCATCTGCTGTCACCGCGCTTGAATGCGCGCCTGCGGGTCAAGCTCTCAACTGATGAAGATACGCCGGTTCCCAGCATTACCAGCATTTTTCCCGGTGCCGACTGGTTCGAGCGCGAGGCATGGGACATGTATGGCATCCTGTTTACGGGCCATCCTGACCTGCGCCGGCTGCTGACCGATTACGGTTTCGAGGGCCATCCGCTTCGCAAGGACTTTCCGCTGACCGGCTATGTCGAGGTGCGCTATGACGATGAAGTAAAGCGCGTTGTCTATGAGCCGGTAACGCTGCGCCAGGAGTTTCGCGATTTCGATTTCGAAAGCCCATGGGAAGGCCCTGAATATGCATTGCCCAACCAGGATGTAGGCGCGGAGAAAAAGTCATGAACGAACATGTCGTCCGCAATTTCAACCTTAACTTCGGCCCGCAACACCCTGCTGCGCATGGCGTTTTGCGCCTTGTACTGGAACTGGACGGCGAGATCGTCGAACGGGTTGACCCGCATATCGGCCTGCTGCATCGCGGCACGGAAAAGCTGATCGAATACAAGACGTATCTACAAGCTCTGCCCTATTTCGACCGTCTGGACTACGTCGCGCCAATGAACCAGGAGCATGCCTATTCGCTCGCTGTCGAGCGACTTTTGGGCATCGAGGTTCCGCGCCGCGGCCAGTTGATTCGTGTCCTATATTCCGAAATCGGACGCATTCTTTCACATCTTCTCAATGTAACGACACAGGCCCTTGATGTGGGTGCCTTCACTCCCTCGCTGTGGGGCTTTGAAGAGCGCGAGAAACTCATGGTGTTCTATGAGCGTGCCTGTGGCGCGCGCATGCATTCGGCCTATGTGCGGCCGGGCGGTGTGCACCAGGACCTGCCGCAGAAACTGATTGATGACATCGACAAGTGGTGCGACGAGTTTCCTGGCTATCTCGAAGATATCTCCGGGTTGCTGACCGACAATCGCATCTTCAAGCAGCGCAACGTCGATATCGGCGTAATCTCCATCGAGGATGCCTGGGTGCGCGGTTTTTCCGGCGTGATGGTGCGCGGTTCGGGCGCTGCATGGGACCTTCGCCGCTCGCAGCCCTATGAGTGCTATGAGGAGCTGGATTTCGATATTCCGGTCGGCAAGAATGGCGATTGCTACGACCGTTACCTTATCCGCATGGAAGAGATGCGCCAGTCCACGAAAATCATGAAGCAGTGCGTGGCCCTTCTGAATTCGCCGGAAGGCAAGGGGCCTGTCTCCCATTCCGACAACAAGATCGTTCCGCCCAAGCGCGGTGAAATGAAACGGTCGATGGAAGCACTGATTCATCACTTCAAGCTCTATACCGAAGGTTATCACGTGCCGGCTGGCGAGGTTTACGCAGCGGTTGAAGCGCCGAAGGGTGAATTTGGCGTTTTCCTCGTTTCGGATGGTTCGAACCGTCCGTATCGCTGCAAGATCCGTGCTCCCGGTTATGCGCATCTCGCAGCCCTCGATTATATGGGCAAGGGTCATCTTCTGGCGGACGTCTCTGCCATTCTCGGATCACTGGATATCGTGTTTGGTGAGGTGGACCGCTGATCGTTGCCGCCGGAACTTCCCCTGTTTCGGAAATTCGGTCAGTGTGCAAAACAAGGACAACTGGTGGTGGACGACAACGTCATCACATTTGATCATGCCAGCGCCCGCATCGGCAATGCTACGCCTGTGGAGCGCCTTGGCATGGGATTGTTCCGCCTCGGCGCGCGCCTGTCATCGGGGTTTGATTTCGTGGGCTATTCGCTTGGTGCGAAGCTCGTGCGGTCTGTCTTGCCGAGCAAACGCAATGTGCGCATTCGCTACGATGACGACTGCGTGTTCGAGTATCCTTATGGTGACGGATATTACGGACCGCTGCTTGATACCCGAAAGACCTACAATCCGCCCATCGAGACTTTCCTCAAGTCGCTGGCGGGCATTCCCTATGCCTTCGTCGATTGCGGCGCCAATTTCGGTTACATGTCGGTGATGGTTACCAGCAAGACCTTTGGCAACAAGCCATCTTTTGCAATCGAGGCTGATGAGGGAAATTTCGTTCATCTGACCCGCAATTCGCAGATCAACGGCTCGCGCTTTGAATGCCATCACAATGCGGTGTTCTCGCGCAGCGGGGAAGAAATCGACCTTTATGGCGCAAAACATGAAGCTTTCACTGTTGACGGCGAGGCCGGCGGTGTTGTGCGCGGAAGGGTGACAACTTTGGCGCTTGATGATGTTCTTGAATGGGTAGACCGACGGGGCGGCCTTCCTGTCGTTCTCAAACTCGACATCGAAGGCGTCGAAATCGAGGCCATGAAGGGCGCAGGCGAATTGCTCAAGCGCGACTGCCTGATTATCTATGAAGAGCATGGCAATGACCCTGACCATGCCATCTCCCGCCATTTTGCCGAAGAAATGGACATGCGCCTTTTCCACGATGAAAGCGGAGGAAATTTGCTGAAGGAATTTGCCGACTTGAGCGTTCTTTCGGCACTCAAGAAGAACAGCCGTGTCGGCTATGATTTCTTTGCCACCAACAGCCCGTTCTGGCTGGAAAAGATTGGCGCAGAGCCCGCGAGTGGTTCCGCCACCAAGACAAACAAGAAAACCGGAAAAGTGAACTGATGTCTGTTCGTCGTCTAGCTGAAGACCATGTCCAACCCAAGGCCTTTGCCTTCAACCGTTCCAATGGTGCGACGGTAAAGGGCTGGATCAAGAAATATCCGAGCGGCCGCCAGGCCTCGGCAGTCATACCGCTTCTGATGATTGCGCAGGAGCAGGAGGGTTGGGTTACCAAGGCGGCAATCGAGCATGTCGCGCAAATGCTGGAAATGCCCTATATCCGCGTTCTGGAAGTGGCGACGTTCTACACCCAGTTCATGCTGCAGCCGGTTGGAACCAGGGCCCATGTGCAGGTCTGCGGCACGACGCCATGCATGTTGCGCGGATCGGAAGACCTGATGAGGGTTTGCCGGGAAAAGATCCATACCGAACAGTTTCACACCAATGCCGATGGCACGCTGTCCTGGGAAGAGGTCGAATGCCAGGGTGCCTGCGTTAATGCGCCCATGGTGATGATCTTCAAGGATGCCTATGAGGACCTTACGCCTGAGCGCCTCGCCGAAATCATCGATGAATTCGAGGCGGGCAGGGGCGAGCGCGTCACCACTGGCCCGCAGGTTGACCGGATCTTTTCTGCGCCCGAAGGCGGGCCACTCACACTGACGAGCGAAATAAAGGCTGTCGGCATTCGCCCCTCAGGTACTGGTGCGAAGAAGACCAAGGCACCTGTACCGCCGACCATGGCCGCAAAGCCGAAAACCGACGCGCTGGAAACCAGCCGCAAGATCAAATCGCCCGACAAGGCCGAAGGTCCTGGTCACGTCAAGCATTCCAAGGAAAGCGCGACAAGCAGGACAAGCGGGATGGGGCCGACCATGAAGATCGCCGAGACCTCGGCCAGGGTTCAGCCCAAAAAACCTGCACCCGTCAAGGTAAACGAAGGCAATCCGACGATGAAGGTTGCGGCAACCGCATCCGGCCGCAGCCAGAAGGCAGGTCCGGTCCGCCTGAAAAAGCCGGAAGGAAAGCCGGATGATCTCAAGATGATTTCCGGCGTTGGGCCGAAACTGGAAAAGACGCTGAACGATCTTGGTTTCTGGCATTTCAGCCAGATCGCAAAATGGACGAAGAAGGACATAGCGATCGTCGACAACGAACTTTCCTTCAAGGGCCGCATCGAGCGTGACGACTGGGTAAGACAGGCCAAGGCACTGGCCAAGGGCGGGCGCGATGAATATGTCAAAGTGTTCGGGAGGGAGCCGAGATGATAAGCACTACCAACATAGTTAGGCGCAATTTATTCGTCGCTGTTTTTGTATTTCTTAGTGGGTGTTTATCCATTCCTACACAAGATGTTAGAGTTGCATATATTGGTGATTTTGATCCGTATGCTGCGTCAGGCGATTCAACAATTGAAGGACAAGCCTTCTTGCGACAACAAGGTGGTGGTGTGGTGTTATGTGCAGGAGAGGAAGCTCTCTTGTTTCCAGACAAGGGGTTTTTCACGGAGGGATATCGATTAGCGAAGTCTGGAACAAGACCTGTTCCAAATGGAGATAAATCCAAAAGTATTTCTCAAATTGCAGTATCCGACCCAACTTACGCAAAAGTGGTAAGAAAATCTCGCTGTGATGCACAAGGTAACTTTACATTTGCCAATATTCCTTCAGGTGACTGGATTGTGTTCTCTACAGTAAGGTGGATTGTAAGCGATATTCCTCAAGGGAGCACTCTTGCGACAACGGTTTCAATTCAGAATGGAGAAACCAAGAGGGTACTGCTTTCAGACGCGGATAGGATATAGAATGCTTCAGGACAAAGACCGCATCTTCACCAATATCTATGGCACCTATGACAAGTCGCTGAAGGGCGCGATGGCGCGGGGCCACTGGTCAGGCACCAAGGGCTTCATCGACAAGGGCCAGGACTGGATCATAAACCAGATCAAGGCTTCCGGCCTTCGTGGTCGCGGCGGGGCAGGGTTCCCGACCGGGCTGAAGTGGTCCTTCATGCCGAAGAAATCCGATGGTCGACCATCCTACCTGGTGGTGAATGCCGACGAGTCCGAACCCGGCACCTGCAAGGACCGGGACATCATGCGCCACGATCCGCACACGCTGATCGAGGGTTGCCTGATTGCCTCTTTCGCCATGAATGCGAACGTCTGCTACATTTATATCCGCGGCGAGTACATTCGCGAGCGTGAGGCCCTGCAGGCTGCGATTGACGAGTGCTATGATGCCGGGCTGATCGGCAAGAACAACAAGCATGGCTGGCCGTTCGAGCTTTACCTGCATCACGGCGCGGGTGCTTATATCTGCGGCGAGGAAACGGCCCTGCTGGAATCGCTTGAAGGCAAGAAGGGCCAGCCGCGCCTCAAGCCACCATTTCCTGCGAATGTGGGCCTTTATGGCTGCCCGACCACCGTCAACAATGTCGAATCGATTGCCGTTTGCCCAACCATCCTGCGCCGCGGCCCGGACTGGTTTTCATCCTTCGGCGCTGAAAACAACAAGGGCACGAAACTCTTCTGCGTTTCAGGCCATGTGAACAAGCCCTGCACCTTTGAAGAGGCGATGTCGGTTCCCTTCAAGCAGCTGATCGACACCCATTGCGGCGGTATTCGCGGCGGCTGGGACAATCTCAAGGCGGTCATTCCGGGCGGCTCATCCGTGCCTTGCGTGCCGGCGGAGCAGATCATGGACGCGCCGATGGACTTTGACACGCTGCGCGGTCTGCAATCGGGCCTCGGCACGGCTGCCGTCATCGTGATGGACAAGTCCACCGACATGATCCGTGCGATTGCGCGCCTGGCCTATTTCTACAAGCATGAAAGCTGCGGCCAGTGCACGCCCTGCCGCGAGGGCACCGGCTGGATGTGGCGGGTTCTCACCCGCATGGCAGAGGGGCGGGCGCAGAAAACAGAGATCGATATGCTGCTCGATGTGTCCAAACAGGTAGAAGGCCACACGATCTGCGCGCTTGGCGACGCGGCTGCCTGGCCGGTTCAGGGCCTAATCCGCCACTTCCGCCACGAGATCGAGGATCGTATCGACCAGTATTCACGCAATGCGGACGCACATGGTGCGGTGAGCGAAAAACAGATCATGGAGGCTGCGGAGTAATGTCCCCAAGTTCGTCATCCTCGGGCACCGTCCCGAGGATCCAGAATCCGGTTTGTACATTGACTGGATTCTCGGCCCGGTGGCCGAGAATGACGAAAAAATTTGGGCTTCTAACCATTACCCTCAGTCTATTTGCTGCCTATCCGTTACATGCCTCCGACAAACTCATCCCGGACAAATCCGTTATTGTGATGGATTTGGTTGGCACACCAACTGGCGCTTTTGAACACACGATGAGATACGGAAAGAAGCGCTTCGGCCCGGCACCGATTGTTTCTCACGATACAAAGACTTTGGTATTCAGAACACGAACTGATGTTTGCACTTTGAAATCCAATAAGACGATCGCCTGCAGCGGTGCCTCAGGTACCTGGAGGTTCAAATAGGTCAATGCACCTCGCCGAGCTCAACCTGTCGGTCTGGAAATACGATCCGGACACCAACGAAACCTCAAGGGGGTTTCTGGACAATGTTGAGCGGATCAATGCGCTGGCGGAACGCTCGGAGGGATTTGTCTGGCGGCTCGAGGAAGAAGAAAGGGACGGGGACGGCAATACCGTCTTCGGGGGACCGGAAACACTGCTGACGATGTCAGTGTGGGAAAACAGCGAAAAACTGCAACATTTTGTCTTCAAGACATTGCACAAGCGATTTTGGGAAAGAAAGGAAGAATGGTTCGGAAGGATGGATAGCCACCACCTTGTAATGTGGTGGGTGGAGGAGGGCCACCGGCCCACGATGGCTGAGGCGAAGGAGCGCCTCGATCATCTCGATGCCAAGGGTGAGAGCGAATACGCCTTTACCTGGAAACACCTTGTCAAAGGTTCGCACCAGGCTGCATCGGAGGCACTGAAATCAGCCTGATCATGGCGGCAGCAGCACTGCACATGAGGGTGATGGGGAACAAGCTGCGCCTTGATACCGAGAAATGTCCTCCGACTCCTAAACAAACAGGGAAACTGCCATGACTGCACAGATTTTCTCACTTCCTGACCTGTTCTTTGATCCCGAGCCAGCAAAGGCCGGCATCGAGGCCATCCACCAGCTTGCGTCACTAACGAATACGCCTGCCATGGCACCTTTTGGTGCAGCAACAGCGGCGGGCAGCCTGGCTGCGTTCAGCCCGGTCCCCGCTTTCGGCTTCTGGCTTGGCCTGTGCAAGTCCTCATCCCGTATGATGCTCGAGGGTTTTGTCTGCGCGCCGGCGGCCAAGCCGCTTAATAAGGCAGTAGCGGCCACGCCGCTCGAAATGCCCGTTGCGGCAAAGCCGGTTGCCAAGAAAGCCGAAACTTCGTCCAAGCCAGCAAAAATTGAATCGGTTACCGCAGCCCTCGACATCGTACCCCCGGTTGAAAGGCCTGTTGAAGGCCTCGCCGAAGACCAAGTCGAAGCGAAGCCTGCCAGTCTTTCCGGGCCACGCGGCGGAAAAGGCGATGACCTGAAATTGATTTCGGGCGTTGGTCCGAAGATTGAGGGCAACTTGCACGAATTGGGTATTTACCATTTTGACCAGATAGCCCAATGGACTCCTGCCGAGGTCATCTGGGTGGATGACCATCTCAGATTCTCCGGCCGCATAACGCGCGAAAACTGGATTGCCCAGGCAAAGGCGCTGGCAACCGGCGGGCATGAGGAATATGTGAAAGTATTTGGAAAAGAACCTGTTTGACGGGGTTCAAAGATGGCGGCGAACCGGATAAGAAGCCCCCGGTTCGCCACTTAAACGGAAAGACACGATGGCTAAGCTGATCATCGACGACAAAGAGGTTGAGGTACCTGACAGCTATACAGTGCTGCAGGCGTGCGAAGAGGCCGGCGCGGAAGTGCCGCGGTTCTGTTTCCACGAGCGCCTCTCGATTGCCGGCAATTGCCGCATGTGCCTTGTTGAAGTGAAGGGCGGACCGCCCAAGCCGCAGGCATCCTGTGCGCTGGGTGTGCGTGATTTGCGGCCGGGACCCAATGGCGAGCCACCAGTAGTCTCCACCAAATCACCCATGGTGAAAAAGGCCCGCGAGGGCGTCATGGAATTCCTGCTGATCAACCACCCGCTGGATTGCCCGATCTGCGACCAGGGCGGCGAATGCGACCTGCAAGACCAGGCCATGGCCTATGGTATCGACAAGAACCGCTACAGTGAAAACAAGCGCGCTGTCGAAGACAAGTATATCGGCCCGCTGGTCCGCACCAAGATGACGCGCTGCATCCACTGCACGCGTTGTGTGCGTTTCACGACGGAGGTTGCCGGGATTTCCGAACTGGGCCTGATCGGCCGCGGCGAGGATGCCGAAATAACCACCTATCTCGAACAGGCCATGTCGAGCGAATTGCAGGGCAATGTGATTGACCTTTGCCCGGTTGGCGCGCTGACGTCGAGACCCTATCAGGACACGGCACGTCCGTGGGAATTGAACAAGACCGAAACCGTCGATGTCATGGATGCGGTAGGCTCGAACATTCGCGTTGATACCCGCTCACGCGAGGTGATGCGCATTCTTCCGGTACAGAACGACAATGTGAACGAGGAATGGATTTCCGACAAGACACGCTTCGTGTTCGACGGATTGCGGACCCAGCGGCTGGATCGGCCCTACATGCGCAAGGGCGGACGTCTGCAGCCGGTTTCCTGGACCGAGGCACTGGCAGCGGTTGCCGCAAAGGTAAAGGCAACAAAGCCCGGCAAGATTGGCGCTATTGCCGGTGATCTCGCCTCCGTAGAGGACATGTATGCCCTCAAAGCGCTGATGGGCCAGATCGGTTCGCCAAACATCGACTGCCGCGAACCCGGAAACGTGCTGGATCCATCCAAGGGCCGCGCGACCTACATCTTCAACTCGACGATTGACGGAATTGAGGAAGCCGATGCGATCATGCTGATCGGCACCAATCCGCGTATCGAGGCAACCGTTCTCAATGCGCGTATCCGAAAGCGCTACCGCGCCGGCGACTGCCTGATAGGCGTGGTCGGTGAAAAGGCCGATCTTCGCTATGAATACACCTATCTGGGCGAGGGGCCGGATGCGCTCAGGCAGTTTGCCGACTATGGCAAAATCAACAAGAAGAACCCGATGTTCATCATCGGGCAGGGCGCATTGAACCGTTCTGACAGTGCAACCGTGCTTGGCATGGTTGCTGCGGCTGCCGAGAGCATGGGTGCTCTGCGTGTTGACTGGAACGGTTTCAACATCCTTCACACGGCTGCCTCAAGAGTTGGCGGTCTCGACATAGGCTTTGTTCCCGGCAAGGGCGGCAAGGCATCCGGCGAAATGCTGGGTGACATGGACGTCCTCTTCCTGATGGGCGCTGACGAACTCGACATGAACGCCATCAAGGGTACGGTTATCTATATCGGCTCACATGGAGATGCAGGGGCGCACAAGGCCGATATCATCCTGCCGTCTGCCTGCTACACCGAGAAATCCGGTACCTGGGTCAATACAGAAGGCCGGGTACAGCTCGGCAACCGTGCCAATTTCGCGCCAGGGGAAGCCAAAGAGGAATGGGCAATTTTCCGCGCTCTTTCCGCCGTTCTCGGCGAGGCACTGCCCTTTGACAGCCTGTCCCAGTTGCGGGCCCGGCTGTACGGCGAATATCCACACATGGCAGCCATCAGCGAGGTTGCGCCCGGCAATGCCGCTGATGTAAAGGCTATCGCAAAGAAAACCGGGAAAGTGCTGAAAAGCGCATTCTCCAGCCCGGTGACGGATTTTTACCTGACCAATCCGATTGCCCGCGCTTCAAAGATCATGGCCGAATGTTCGCAGCTTGCCTCCGGTGCGCTGAAGCAGGCCGCGGAGTAGGCGACGACTATGACGATGGACGCTTTCATTGCAGCTTATGTCATTCCAGGCCTCTGGATCATTTTCCAGAGTGTCCTCATGCTTGTCTGTCTGCTGGTCATCACTGCCTATATTCTCTACGCAGACCGCAAGATCTTTGCCGCTGTTCAGATGCGCCGGGGTCCGAACGTGGTTGGCCCGTGGGGGTTACTGCAGTCGTTTGCCGACCTGCTGAAATTCGTCCTCAAGGAACCGATCATCCCGGCTACAGCCTCGAAATCGGTCTTCGTGATTGCACCGATGATTACAGCCGTCATGGCAATGTCCGCCTTTGCGGTATTGCCTGTGGCGGAAGGCTGGGTCGTGGCCGATGTCAATCTGGGCCTCCTTTTCATTTTTGCCGTGTCTTCGCTTGAAGTGTACGGCATCATCATGGGCGGCTGGGCTTCCAACAACAAATACGCCTTCCTCGCCTCGCTTCGCTCTGCCGCGCAGATGGTATCATATGAAGTCTCGATGGGCTTTATCCTGATTGTCGTGCTTCTTTGTGCCGGAACCCTCAATCTGACGGGTATTGTGATGTCCCAGACCGATGGTCTTGGCACCATGATGGGACTGCCGCCGTCCTTCCTCGACTGGTACTGGCTGCCGCTTTTCCCGGCATTCATCATGTTCTTCATTTCGGCGATCGCTGAAACCAACCGCCCGCCCTTCGATCTACCGGAAGCTGAGTCGGAACTGGTGGCGGGACACATGGTCGAGTATTCCTCGACACTGTTCCTGCTTTTCTTCCTTGGCGAATTTGTTGCCATCATCCTGATGAGCTGCCTTGTCACCATCCTGTTCCTTGGCGGATGGCTGCCTCTGATCGACATACCGGTTCTCAATTGGGTGCCCGGCATTGTCTGGTTCACGCTGAAGGCATTCTTCGTATTCTTCTGCATGGCCATGGTGCGCGCATTTGTTCCGCGTTACCGCTATGACCAGTTGATGCGTCTGGGCTGGAAGGTGTTCCTTCCGCTTTCGCTGGCGATGGTCGTCATCGTGGCTGCCGTATTGCAATACACCGGCTGGGCGGCATAAGGAGCTGATCATGATCGCACAGGCTGCAAAATCCCTTCTGTTAATCGAGTTCGTGAAAGCCTTTGGCCTTTCGCTGAAATATCTCTTCGGCAAGAAGGCAACGATCAACTATCCCTTCGAAAAAGGCATCGTTTCACCGCGTTTTCGCGGTGAGCACGCCCTGCGGCGATATCCGAACGGTGAAGAGCGCTGCATCGCCTGCAAGTTGTGCGAGGCGATCTGCCCGGCACAGGCCATCACCATCGAGGCCGGCCCGCGCCGCAATGACGGAACGCGCCGCACGGTGCGCTACGACATTGACATGGTGAAATGCATTTATTGCGGTTTCTGCCAGGAAGCCTGCCCGGTCGACGCGATTGTCGAAGGGCCGAACTTCGAATTCGCGACTGAGACACGCGAAGAACTCTATTACGACAAGGACAAGCTCTTGGAAAACGGCGCGCGCTGGGAGCGGGAACTTGCCCGCAACATCAAGCTCGATGCGCCCTACCGGTAAGCAGCAAGGATAACGCCGCCAGCGGCAGCCGCATGAAAGTGCGGTAAGGGGAGACAGGAACAGACATGACGGCGATCTTCTTCTATCTATTTGCCACCATTACCGTTGCATCGGCCTTCATGGTGATTTCCGCGCGAAATCCCGTGCATGCCGTGCTGTGGCTCATTCTGGCTTTTGTCAACGCCGCCGGCCTGTTCATGATTGCGGGCGCGGAGTTCCTCGCCCTGTTGCTGATCGTTGTCTATGTCGGTGCCGTTGCCGTGCTTTTCCTGTTCGTGGTCATGATGCTCGATGTGGACTTTGCCGAATTGCGGGAAGGGTTCCTGCAATATCTTCCGGTCGGGGCGCTGGTCGGCCTGATTGTCCTGGCCGAACTGTTGATGGTTCTTGGAGCCTGGGTATTCGCGCCGGGGGCCGTTGCAGGAGGCGCCGAGCCGACGCCTAACTTGGGAGTGGTCACCAATATCGAGGCACTCGGAAACGTCCTCTACACCAAGTACATATTCTTCTTCCAGGTTGCGGGGCTGATCCTGCTGGTGGCGATGATCGGTGCAATTGTTCTGACGCTTCAGCACCGTCCGAATGTACGCCGCCAGAATATTGAAAAACAGATTGCCCGCACACCTGAAACCGCAATTGAAATCAAAAAGGTCGAATCCGGCCGGGGTATCTGATCCCGCCGGAAAAAGGACACGATATGGAAATCGGTATTTCCCATTTTCTGGCAGTGAGCGCGATGCTCTTCACCATTGGTATGCTTGGCATTTTCCTGAACCGGAAGAACGTCATCATTATTCTGATGTCCATCGAACTCATCCTGCTCTCGGTCAATCTGAACTTTGTGGCATTCTCCCAGCACCTGGGTGACATGATGGGTCAGGTCTTTGCCCTGTTCGTGTTGACCGTGGCTGCAGCAGAAGCTGCCATCGGCCTTGCAATCCTTATGGTCTTCTTCCGCAACCGCGGCTCAATCGCGGTTGAAGACGTCAACATGATGAAGGGCTGAGGGCACCACCATGTATCAGGCTATTGTCTTCCTGCCGCTTCTGGGCTTCCTGCTTGCCGGGCTGTTTCCCAAAACGCTTGGCGTAAAGGGCTGCGAGTATATCACGACCGGCTTCCTGATGATTTCGGCTGCCCTTTCCTGGGTGGCCTTTGTGACGGTCGGCCTTGGTGGCGGTGAAACGCAGATTGTCGAGGTCCTGCGCTGGGTGAATACCGGCAGCTTCTCGGCTGACTGGACCCTGAGGATCGACACGCTCACAGTGGTGATGCTGGTTGTGGTGAACACGGTTTCGGCACTCGTGCACCTGTATTCCATAGGCTACATGCACCACGATCCGCACCGTCCGCGTTTTTTTGCCTACCTCTCGCTGTTCACTTTCGCCATGCTGATGCTGGTGACCTCCAACAATCTGCTGCAGATGTTCTTCGGCTGGGAGGGTGTGGGACTTGCCTCCTACCTTCTGATTGGCTTCTGGTACAAGAAACCATCTGCGAATGCTGCCGCGATGAAAGCGTTCATCGTCAACCGGGTAGGGGATTTCGGCTTTGTGCTCGGCATTTTCGGCCTGTTCTACCTGTTCGGTTCAATCGAACTCGATGCGATCTTTGCCAGCGTTGAAGGCTTCATGGCTCCTGCCGCCGAAGGCGCGGTCCAGCCTGCCGCAATGAATTTCCTCGGTTACCAGCTGGACAACCAGGCGGCGCTCACCATTGTCTGCCTGCTGCTGTTCATGGGCGCGATGGGCAAGTCGGCGCAGTTCCTGCTGCACACCTGGCTGCCGGATGCGATGGAAGGACCTACTCCGGTTTCCGCGCTTATCCATGCCGCGACCATGGTGACGGCCGGTGTGTTCCTTGTTGCGCGCATGTCTCCGGTATTCGAATATTCCCAAACCGCGCTCCTGGTCGTCACGATCATCGGAGCGACGACAGCGTTCTTTGCCGCTACTGTCGGCCTTGTACAAAACGACATCAAGCGGGTGATTGCCTATTCGACCTGTTCGCAGCTGGGTTACATGTTCGTGGCGCTGGGTGTAGGCGCATACGGCGCCGCCATCTTCCACCTGTTCACACATGCCTTCTTCAAGGCACTGCTCTTCCTTGGAGCAGGATCGGTTATTCACGCTGTGTCCGACGAACAGGACATGCGCCGCATGGGCGGGCTGCGCAAGCATATACCCCGCACCTACTGGATGATGGTGATCGGCACGATCGCGCTGACCGGGCTCGGCATTCCCGGTACCTATATCGGAACGGCTGGTTTCTTCTCGAAGGACGCGATCATCGAGAGCGTCTATGTGGGACAGAATGCCTTTGCCGGCGTTGCCTTCAGCATGCTTGTATTGGCTGCACTGTTCACCAGCTTCTATTCCTGGCGGCTGATCTTCATGACCTTCCACGGCAAGCCGCGAGCTTCTGCCGATGTGATGAGCCATATCCATGAATCGCCAAATGTCATGCTTGTCCCACTTTACATTCTTGCAGTTGGAGCCCTGTTTGCGGGTGTCGTCTTCTACAGCGCGTTCATGGGTCACGGTCATGCGGGTGACCACGAAGTCTGGTACAATGAATTCTGGCGCACTTCGCTGTTTGCCGGGCCTGAAAACAATGTGCTTGCCGAATACTCCCTTGTCCCGCTCTGGGTGAAATGGTCACCATTTGTTGCGATGGCGGTTGGTTTCCTTACAGCCTGGCTGTTCTATATTCGCAGCCCGTACCTGCCGAAGGAACTCGCGCGCCAGCAACCCGGCCTTTACAAGTTCCTGCTCAACAAGTGGTATTTCGACGAATTATACGATTTCCTTTTCGTACGCCCTGCCATGTGGCTGGGTCGCTTCCTGTGGAAGCGCGGCGATGGCTGGGTTATCGACCGCCTTGGCCCAGATGGTATCGCGGCCCGCGTCAATGATGTCACCAACCGGGTGGTCAAACTCCAGACCGGTTATCTGTATCACTATGCATTTGCGATGCTTATCGGGATCGCCGCGCTCATAACCTGGGCGATGTTCGGCGGAGCTGGCTGATCATGTTCGACTTCAATATTCTCACAATTACCACTTTCCTTCCGCTGGTCGGCGCGCTGATGATCGCACCAATTACGATGGATGGCGAAGTTGCCAAGCGCAATGTGCGCAACGTGGCGTTGATCACGACGCTCGCCACCTTCTTCTTCTCCCTGTCAATCTGGTACAATTTCGACAATTCCGTTGCCGGATTCCAGATGGTGGAGAAGGTCGACTGGATTGGTGGCTTCATGTCCTATCACATGGGCGTCGACGGCATCTCGATGCTCTTCGTCATCCTGACAACCTTTCTTATGCCGTTCTGCATTCTGGCCAGCTGGGAGAGTGTCCAGGACCGCGTCAAGGAATACATGATCGCCTTCCTGGTGCTGGAAACATTCATGATTGGCGTGTTCTGCGCGCTCGACCTGGTGCTGTTCTACATATTCTTCGAGGCCGGCCTTATCCCGATGTACCTGATCATCGGTATCTGGGGTGGGAAACGCCGGGTATATGCCAGCTTCAAGTTCTTCCTCTACACGCTGCTCGGTTCCGTACTTATGCTGCTGGCGATGATGGCGATGTTCTGGCAATCCGGAACCACGGATATCCCGTCGCTGCTCACCCATTCCTTCCCGGCTTCCATGCAGACCTGGTTGTGGCTCGCCTTCTTTGCCTCATTCGCAGTCAAGATGCCGATGTGGCCGGTGCATACCTGGCTGCCGGATGCTCACGTTGAGGCGCCGACGGCCGGCTCGGTCGTTCTTGCTGCCATCCTGCTGAAAATGGGCGGCTACGGCTTCCT
>CAZIPH010000037.1:0-29177 GCA_964541115.1 uncultured Salaquimonas sp. | reverse complement strand
CAAGGAGAGGCAGCGGCGGAGCGCCGGGGTGAGAGGGTTCGACTCCCTTGTGGCCTCGGCTTGAAGGTTGTGCTGGACGGTGTACTGAAGAGCCTCACGACACTGCAAATCTCCGCGCGGGACCTGGAAGGGTCGTACACACATGGCCCCAGGAATGGCGTCCGGGTCCCGTGTTTGCATGGCGAACAACTGCGCAGCAGTTTTCGCAAAAAGCGCAACAGGCAATTCGCAAAGCGAAATGCCGGGTGCGCACAACTGCGTCCACAAACACGAAAGGAAGATCAGGCGGCTGCGCGGGGCACAAGCCCCCTGCTAACTCGCCAGCACGTTCTTGAACTGCCAGGGGTCACTCTCGTCGATCTCCTCGGAAAAGCGGTCCCAGCGCGCAGCAATCGGCGTCCAGTCGGTATAGTGGCCCTCGACGGGACCAAGATACTGCCGCTGCACTTCAAGGCAGCGCTCATGGTCCATCTCGTCGGTCTCGACAATACCGGCTTGCGGGTTTTCCAGCGCCCAGACCATGCCGGCCAGCACAGCAGAGGTCACCTGCAACCCGGTCGCATTCTGGAACGGCGCAAGGTCGCGCGCCTCGGCATTGGAAAGGCGCGAACCATACCAATAGGCATTCTTTTCATGACCGAACAGCAGCACGCCCAACTCGTCAATACCCTCGACGATCTCGTTTTCATCGAGGATCTTGTGCTTTTCCTGCGGTTTCGAAGCGCCGAAGCACTCATGCAGCGAAAGCACCGCCATGTTGGCCGGGTGATACGCATAATGGCAGGTGGGACGGTACTCCGGCGTAGCGCCCTCTCCCACGGTGTAATAGTCGGCAATCGAGATCGCTTCATTATGGGTCACGAGGAAACCGTATTGTGCGCCCAGTGTCGGGCACCAGGTGTGCACCCTGGTCAGCGCGCCGGGATGCTTGATGTAGATCGCCGCCTGGCAGCCCTTTTCATGGGTACCGGCATTTTCCGGCATCCATTTTTCATGGCTGCCCCAGCCCAGTTCCGCCGGCTGGAAGCCCTCGGCAAGAAAGCCTTCGACGGACCAGGTGTTGACGAACACGCCGGCAGGCTTGGGATAGCTGGGTGCCTGCGTGTCGCGCTCGGCAATATGGACGCCCTTGACGCCAAGATCGCGCATCAGCGCGGCCCAGTCATGGCGGGTTTGGGGTTTGGAATGCTGATGGTCGGTATCGCGCGCAATGTTGAGAAGCGCCTCCTTGACGAACCAGGAAACCATTCCGGGGTTCGCGCCGCAGCACGATACGGCCGTGGTGCCGCCGGGATTGGCCAGCTTCTCCTGGCGCACGGTCTCGCGCAGCGCATAATTGGTCTGGTCGGCCGGCTCGGCTTCCTTGTTGAAATAAAAGCCCGGCCATGGCTCGACCACGGTGTCGATATAAAGGACGCCCTTTTCCCGGCAGGCCTTGATCATGTCGAGCGAACCGACATCGACAGACAGGTTGATGCAGAAGCCCTTGCCGTGCTCCGGAAACAGCCGGTCCAGAACGTCACGGTAATTCTCGCGGGTCAGCGCAATCTGGTGAAAGTGGACACCGCGCTGTTTGAGGAAATTGGCCCTGTCGTCTTCGGGGGCAACGACATGGATATTGTCGGCATCATATTCGAAATGGCGTTCGATCAGCGGCAGGGTGCCCCGTCCGATGGAGCCGAAGCCGATGATCACTACCGGCCCCTCGATGCGGCCATATACTGGGTAAGACATGCAAGTTCCTCAATTCAGGCCACATGCCCCTCCGGCGCGGATGCCGAGGGGACATGGGGACGCATAACCAGCGGGTGGCAGCCCGCTCTTCGTCCTTCAATTAGACATTCGGGAGATTAAAGTACAACCACATCCAGCGGCGGAAAGCCGTTGAAACCGACGGACGAATAGGTGGACGTATATGCACCGCAATTGCGGATGATGAAACGGTCACCTGATTTGAGGCCGAGCGGCAGCTGCACCGGACGTTTCTCGTAAAGAACGTCGGCACTGTCGCACGATGGCCCGGCCAGTACGCACGGACCGGTCACCTCATGGTCGCGGTCAGTGATGAACTGGTAGCGGATCGCCTCGTCAATGGTCTCGGCAAGGCCTGAGAACTTGCCGATATCAAGATACACCCAGCGATGGGTGTCGCTTTCGGACTTGCGTGAGACCAGCATGACTTCGGCTGCGATCATGCCGCTGTCGGCGACAAGGCCCCGGCCAGGCTCGGCCATGATATGCGGCACGTCGCCGAAGCGCTCGCCAACGAGGCGCATGACCTGTGCGGCATAGTCGGTTGGTCCGGTGATGGCTTCGCCGTAATAGGCGGGGAAACCGCCGCCGATATTGAGGAGCGTCAGGCCATAGCCGGCGTTTTTGGCGGCGTGCCAGATGTCGGCAATCTGGTCGAGCGTGGTCGCCCACATTTCAGGCTTGCGGGTCTGGGAGCCGACATGGAAGGAAAAGCCGACGGGATTGAGGCCCTGTCGTCGGGACAGTTCGAGAAGGTCCAGCGCCTTGTCACGGGCGCAGCCGAACTTGCGTGAAAGCGGCCAGTCGGCTTCGGATGCATCGACGATCAGGCGGATATAGACTTCGGCGCCCGGCGCATGTTGAGCCAGCTTGTCGATTTCCTCCTCGGCGTCAGCGGCGAAAAGGCGGATGCCGTTCGCGAACGCCCAGCTTATGTCGGATGCGCGCTTGATCGTGTTGCCGAAGGAAATTTCCTCGGGCGTCGCACCTGCTTCGAGGCACATCTGGATTTCGCCGCGTGAGGCCGCGTCAAAATGCGAACCTTCCTCGACGAGCACTTTGAGGATGGCAGGGTGCGGGTTCGCCTTGACGGCATAATGGATGGTTGCATGGCCAAGACCGGCTTTAAGGGCGCGGTAATTGTCGGCAACGATCGACATGTCGAGAACAAGTGTCGGGCGATCAAACACATTGCTGCGGATGAAGCTTTCAACACGGGAAATTTCGAGGGGCGCATGGCAGACGGCTTCGCCGCCGGTCAGGCCGGTTACGTATGCGTTCATGGTCATCTCCAATCAGACCCGGCCATGGCGAGCGCATTATGCGCTACATTAAGACCGCTCAGTTCCAAGGGAGACGTTACCGTCGCTACGTAAACACTTGCCTTCAAAACCGTGGTTCCGGGGCAGGCCAGAGGCGCGTGCGTTGGCGTCTGTAGGGCGCGCTTCTACGCTTTCTGGCAGGGAACGCAAGGATTATTTTTGCCCGCATGCCAGACATGCAAAATAATCGTGTCGACAAGGCTTTAACACAGGCGCTGTGGGTAGTAAGAACCCGAAATCAGAACCCTAATCCCCGCATTTGCGCCTTCATCGGGCAAAATCTCGGCATCGGAGTGACCATGGAAGCGATTCTCCCCCTTCTCTACGACCCGGCCGCATGGGCCGCCTTCCTCACCCTGGTGGTGTTGGAAATTGTGCTGGGCATCGACAACCTTGTGTTCATCTCGATCCTTACCAACAAATTGCCGGAAGAACAGAGGCCTTTTGCCCGCCGGCTGGGTATTGGCCTTGCGCTTGTCATGCGGCTTGGCCTTCTTGGGGCCATCGCATGGATCATTGGACTGACGGCTACGGTGATTGACCTGGGCCTTGCAGGCAGTCCGGGCCCTCACGGGGAGCCCACCTTCGAAACCGCCTTTTCGTGGCGCGACATCATCCTGATCACCGGCGGACTATTCCTGGTCTGGAAGGCTACAACCGAAATCCACCATTCCATCGATACGGAAGTCTCCGACACCCTGCTGGACAAGCGGCGAGCCAGCCTCACCTTCACAAGTGCGATTGTTCAAATCATCCTTCTCGACATGGTTTTCTCGATTGATTCGATCCTGACCGCCGTCGGCATGACCGAACATGTGCCGATCATGGTGGCGGCAGTCGTTATCGCAGTAACTGTCATGCTGATTGCGGCCGGACCATTGGCCGATTTCGTGGCAAAGAACCCATCGGTCGTGATGCTGGCCCTCGCCTTCCTCCTCATGATCGGCACGGTGCTGATAGCTGATGGTTTCGGCGTGCATGTGCCAAAGGGCTATATTTACGCAGCAATGGCGTTCTCGGTCTTCGTGGAGATTCTCAACATGATGGCCCGCAACCGAAGGGAGAGGCTGAGAAAGGCCGGATTGAAACCCGAAACCCATTGATTTGAGACACGCTTGACCCCATCTGCACTGCAAATAATGGAGGTTCGAAAACATGCTCTGCCCAGTCGATGGTGAAACCCTTTTGATGACCAGCCGCGAAGGCGTGGAGATAGACTACTGTCCCCGCTGCAGGGGGGTATGGCTCGACCGCGGCGAACTGGACAAGATCATCGAGCGCGCCGGGGTTACCCATCCTGCCGGGTTCCAGCCTGCAGAAAACCGGTTTCAGGAAAAAGTACAAAGGCCATCGAGCCGGGAGCGACCTGAAAGCAGGCCACAGAAAGACGACAACGAAAAGCGCTATGGTTCAGATGACTATTATCGCAAGCGCAAACACAAGACGAAGAGTTTCCTGAAGGAAATCTTCGATTTTGACTGACCGGCGTTTCTGCCCCATGAAGGTCGAGGGCACTTCATGCGGCGCTTTTCCGGCAAACGGCACCATCGCGGCCACGTTTTCCGGCACGTTTCCAGCGGTTTTCGATTGACCGAAACTTCGGGGGCAAATAGTTTCCGGCCATGAGTAATGACCCCATCCTTCTTGAGCAATCCGGCACGAATGCCGGCGAGATGATCGATCCGTTTGGCCGCATGGTCTCGTACCTGCGCGTTTCGGTTACCGATCGCTGTGATTTTCGCTGTGTCTACTGCATGGCGGAAGATATGACCTTTCTGCCCAAGAAGGATCTTCTGACGCTCGAGGAACTTGATCGCCTTTGTACGGTCTTCATTGAAAAAGGCGTTCGCAAATTGCGCCTGACCGGTGGCGAGCCACTGGTTCGCAGGGGCGTGATGAGCCTTGTTCGCTCTCTCGGGCGGCACCTCGATAGCGGCGCGCTGGAAGAATTGACCCTTACCACCAATGGCTCACAGCTACATCGCTTTGCCGATGAACTTTACGATTGCGGCGTTCGTCGCATCAATGTTTCGCTGGATACGCTGGATGCCGACAAGTTCGCAAAGATTACCCGTTGGGGCCGTCTGGAACAGGTCATTACTTCGCTGGAAGCAGCCCGCAAGGCGGGACTCAAGATCAAGATCAACGCCGTGGCACTCAAGGATGTCAACGAATACGAGATCGAGGAAATGATGCTCTGGGCGCACGGCGAAGGGCATGATTTTACGCTCATCGAAACGATGCCGCTGGGTGAAATCGATGAGGATCGTACCGATCAATACTTGCCGCTTTCAACCGTAAGGGAACGATTGTCGAAGAAATATGACCTTCTTCCCATACCCTACAAGACCGGCGGCCCTGCCCGCTATGTTGAAGTCGACCAAACCGGCGGACGTCTTGGCTTTATCACGCCTATGACCCACAATTTCTGCGAAAGCTGCAATCGTGTGCGTCTGACCTGCACAGGAACGCTGTTCATGTGCCTTGGTCAGGAAGATGCGGCAGACCTCCGGGCACCACTTCGTGCCTCAGAGGGCAATGAAATGGTCGCACAGGCAATCGACGAAGCCATATCCCGCAAGCCAAAGGGTCATGATTTCATTATCGACCGCTCGGCAAAACCTTCTGTGGGCCGTCACATGAGCACGACTGGCGGCTAGCCTTCTATATGGCTCGTTGATCGAGCGGTTGCCCGAGGATTTTCATGTCCCTGAGAAATGCACTGGCTGAGCGTTGCTGTTCGTCAGCCTCATCGCGCAGCCAGGCAAGGAACACCAGCACCTTGTCCAGTTCGAGGTTCTTTTCCGGGCAAACGAAGAAAAACCCGCTTTGTACGCGAAGCGCGGTGTCAAAAGGCGCAATCAATCTTCCCGCGGCAATGTCACGCCAGGCGAGACCCAGCCGCGCGAGAACGATGCCACCCCCGTCGACTGCAGCTTCTATGCCGTGATCGGCATGGGAAAAATGCGTTCCGCGTTCGGCGCGAAGCGGGTTCATTTTCATGATGGCAAACCAGTCTTTCCAGGATTTGGCGCCGGTAAGAAAAATCGACGAATCATCATGAAGAATTGCGAGGTCATTGAATGCGCTCTCATCAGCCTTCAAACCACGCGCATTCCACAATTGCGGCGATACGAGAGGAATCAGAACTTCGTCGAACAGCTTTTCCGTGTACAGACCCTCATAATCGCCGCCGCCGAACCGTATCCCCGCATGAATGCCGTCAGCAATGAAATCGGCAAGACCCAAATTCGCTGACAGGCGGAAATCGATGTCGGGATGGTCCTCAAGAAAGGTATGCAGCCGAGGCGCGAGCCATTTGGCTGAAAATGCCGGCCCGGTTGTGACGACAAGTGTTCGGTCACCCGGATCAGGTGCCAGCATCATGAATGCTTCTCTCAACTGGTCAAATCCGGCACTCACCTTGTCCCTGATGAGTTCGCCGGCAGATGTCAGCTCGACTGCCCTGTTTCGTCGATGGAACAGCCTGATTTGCAGATGCTCTTCCAGCAGCTTGATCTGATGGGAAAGGGCTGAAGGCGTAACCGCAAGCTCATCTGCAGCCGATTGAAAACTCAAATGCCGACTGGCAGCTTCAAAAGCCCTGATTGCGTTAAGTGGCGGTAAGCGGATCATTATCTTTTCACTTTAGTTTTTCTAATCCGATACATGTAGAGAACACGTTTGTCGAGCGGGTCTGTGTTCTTCATACTGATCACATCGTAAAGACCTCCTCCCGTCCATCGGATGATCAATCCGCAAAACAAGGATTTTACAGATGAATTATCCTAACCAATTCAACACGATTGACCCCGCCACAATGGATGCCGCAATCAGGCGCGGCAGAGTTCAGCGCTCAAGGGCCTTTCATGCCATGTTGAAAGCTGCGATGCGCCCGTTTCGCTGACCGTAATGAAAGCTTCGAAATATCTGAATTGAAACCTCGATGAAATATTCAAGGTGACGCGTACATCTTGCTTCCGGATTGTCAGTTTGGACAAGTGCTCCTCCCTCGGGCTGTTTCAAACTGCCGGGGCCCGGCCGCGACCGCAATCTTCCCCTGCGGTCGCGGTTTTCCATTTCTAGCACCACAGAAATTGCATGCGGCAGCTCCAGCGATCTGGTAACGCTCGCCTTCTGACCAACCCGACCGGTTCCACCTCATGAGCGGCTCAGCATCATCCACGACACGGCCGCCTGCAACCGCGGCGGAAAATCTCCGCGGAAGCCTTTTCATGGTATTGGCCATGGCCGGATTTGCGGTCAACGATGCTTTCATCAAATCGGTGGGCGAAACGCTGCAACTGGGCCAGAGCCTGATGATCAGGGGCATCTTTGCCTCGATTTTCGTGTTTTTCCTGGCGATCATGCTCGGCCAGTGGCGCTCACCTTCAAAGCTGGTAAATCCGGTGGTCGGCATCCGCCTGGTAGGCGAACTCGTTGCAACCGCCACTTTCGTCTTCGCAATCTTCAACATGCCCATCGGCAATGCCACAGCGATCCTTCAGGCCCTCCCCCTTGCATTAACGGCGGCTGCCGCGATATTCCTGCGCGAGAAAGTAGGTTGGCGACGGCTATTGTCGGTCCTGATCGGCTTTGTCGGGGTTCTGATTGTTGTGCGTCCCGGGCTGAATGGATTTACTGTATATTCCCTGCTTGTACTCTTATCGGTTGCAGGCTGCGTACTCCGCGATCTCGCGACGAGGGCAATAGACAGGGCCATACCAAGTATGATGATTACCTTTTCGACTGCCGTAGCGGTTGCCATCATGGGTGGCATTATCGCCCTTTTCCAGGAGTGGCTCCCGGTCGGCATCATGGAGCTTCTGAAGATGATGGCGTCTTCGATTTTCCTGATCGTTGGATACTATTTCATCATCAATGCCATGCGGGTTGGGGATATTGCATTCGTGGCGCCTTATCGTTACTCGATCTTGCTGTTTGCCATGATTGCCGGCTATTTCGTTTTCAACGAGAGGCCCGACGCATTGACGCTGCTCGGCTTCGCGTTAATTGTAGGAACTGGCATCTATACGCTGTATCGAGAGCGCCGGGTCAGGCGTCAGGCCATCACACCTCCCCCGCAACGCTGACGAGGATCATCTGACATGACTGCTGAGTCTCGTATGAGCGGCACAGGGATGGAGCCACGTCACCTCTCCCGCTTCTTGAACCGCGATACGCCGCCCCATATTGTCACGCTCGTCCTGATTGCCGGACTGACGGCGCTCAATATGAACGTTTTCCTGCCGTCGTTGCCGGCGATAGCCGAGTATTATCGGTCGGACTACGCCGTCGTTCAGCTGGCCGTCTCGGCTTATCTTGCGATGACTGCGGTGTTACAATTAATTGCCGGCCCGCTTTCGGATCGCTACGGCAGACGACCCGTCATCATTGGCGGCATTTCGATTTTCATAGTGTGCACACTCATCGCACCGTTGATGCCGACGGTGGAATTGTTCCTGGCCGTCAGGCTCGTCTCCGCAGCTGTTGTCACTGGGCTAGCGCTTTCGCGGGCAATCGTACGGGACATGGTGCCAATTCACCAGGCTGCCAGCCTGATCGGTTATGTCACCATGGGAATGACGCTGGTTCCCATGATTGGCCCTGCAGTTGGCGGCTTTCTGGAGGAGATTTACGGCTGGCAGGCAGTGTTCTACTTCACCGGGATTGTCGGCATCGGCACGCTCTTCGTGGTCATCTTCGACCTGCAGGAAACCAACCACCACAAATCCGTTAGCATGGCAGAGCAGTTCCGCTCCTATCCCGAACTGTTCGCCTCGCGCCGGTTCTGGGGCTTCAGCTGCTCAGCCTTGTTCGCCTCCGGCACGTTCTTTGCATTTCTTGGCGGCGCGCCCTATGTTGCCCGCGTCCATCTGGACCTGTCACCTTCAACACTCGGCCTGTATTTCCTCTGTATCGCGCTCGGATACATGACCGGCAATTTCCTGTCCGGTCGCTACGCAACCCGTTTTGGCATTTTCTCCATGATGATCAGTGGCGGGGTATTTGCCGGCGCCGGGACGGTCATCTCGCTGGCATGGTTTTATGGTGGCTTTGAACATGCTGCCGGCTTCTTCGGACCACTCTTCTTTGTTGGCATGGGCAACGGCCTGACCCTCCCCTCTGCCATGGCCGGCATGGTAAGTGTGCGCCCGGGCCTCGCCGGTTCTGCCGCAGGACTTGGCGGCGCCATCCAGATTGGCGGAGGAGCGGCGCTGTCCGTTTTGGCGGGTATCATTTTAACACCGACGTCTGGACCCTTTCCCCTGCTCTGGCTGATGCTGATTACCAGCATTATTGGCGTTCTCTGCTCGATTTATACAGCTCGCGTCGCAAAGCAGATGGAAAAAGCGGATCGTTCCGCCTAAGTCTGGTCCATGAACAAGCGACTGATTGTCAGCCCTGATCCCGAAAATCCAGCCCTATCAACCGAGGTGGAGGGGCTGGACCACACCGGCACGCTCGTCTCGACCAGTGTCGTTACAGAGCGCCCGCTAACGCTGTTTCTCAACGCGCAGGAAGTCGTGACCATGATGACTATCGGCGATCAGCCCGAACTCCTGGCGCTTGGCTATCTCGTCAACCAGAACATGCTAAAGCCCGGCGACGAGGTGACCGGCGTTGAATATGACGATGATCTTGAAGTGGTGGTGGTGCGTACCGCTCATTCAACAAATTTCGAAGACAAGATGAAGAAGAAGGTGCGCACTTCCGGCTGCGCCCAGGGAACGATTTTTGCCGATGTGATCGAAGCTTTCGACACGATAAGGCTGAACCCGGATGCGCGGCTGAAAACATCCTGGCTTTACGAACTGACCAGGGCAATCAACACCGAGCCCAGCCTCTATCTGAAAGCTGGCGCAATCCATGGCTGTGTACTCTGTCAACAAGACAGGCCGCTCGTCTATATGGAGGACGTAGGCCGCCATAATGCCGTCGACAAGGTGGCCGGATGGATGTTCCGCAACCGCATCGATCCATCCGACAAGATCTTTTACACAACAGGCCGCCTGACCTCCGAAATGGTGATCAAGACGGTAATGATGGGCATTCCAATACTGGTCTCACGGTCAGGCTTTACCGCCTGGGGGGTGGAACTGGCGCGAAAGGCAGGGCTGACATTGATCGGTCGCGCACGCGGAAAGCGGTTCATCGCATTGTCCGGCACCGGACGCATAGAATTCGACACGGACCCCGCCAGTATCGCCGATGAGGACAAGCGCCATCTTCGCAAGGGTGACCAGAGCAAGGGCGGTCAGGAATGAGGGCGGAATCCATCATCGGCTGCATCCTCGCTGGAGGCCTTTCAACACGGATGCAAGGGCCGGAAAAGACGCTCATGCAACTCGCTGGCAGGCCGATGGTCACCCATGTTGCAAACCGACTGGCGGAGCAGGTTGAAACACTTGTCATCAATGCCAATGGGGATCCCTCGCGTTTTGCCTTTACCGGCTTGCCGGTCCAGTCGGACATGATTGAGGGGTTTGCAGGGCCGCTGGCCGGCGTCCATGCGGGCATGGCCTGGGCCGGTGAAAACGCGCCGGAAGCAATATACGTCTTGACGGTTGCGGGCGATACGCCCTTCTTTCCGGCTGATCTTTGCGAACGCCTGGGCGCTGCCTTGCCTTTAAATCCTGATGCAGCAGGCCGAACAATTGCCCTGGCCTATAGCAATGGAAACCGCCATCCGACCTTCGGCCTCTGGCCCATCGCCTTGAAGGATGAACTTGCCGATTTTCTTCACGCAGGCGATCGCAAGGTGATGCTTTTTGCCGGTCGCCATGACCTCCACAAGATCGACTTCCCGATGATAGGGAGGAACGGCGAGGTGGTAGATCCCTTCTTCAACGTCAATACGCCGCAGGATTTTGCGCACGCTGAAACATTGATTGAGGAATTTGCATCGTGAACGGAACCTTCCATACGCCCGTATTCGGTGTCACCGGCTGGAAGAACTCCGGCAAGACCCGGATGGTGGCTGCCCTTGTGCGCGAATTCACGGCACGCGGCCTTCGGGTATCGACCATCAAACACGCTCATCATTCTTTCGATGTTGACCGCGAGGGAACCGACTCATGGCAACACCGCCAGGCCGGGGCGAGCGAGGTTGCACTGGTTTCGCGCAATCGCTGGGTCATGATGCACGAACTGACAGGCGAGGATGAACCACCCATGGCCGAGATTTTTGAGCGGATGACGCCCTGTGATCTCGTGATCATCGAGGGGTTCAAGCGCGAGAGCCACCCCAAGATAGAGATGATACGCGAGGAAACCCGCAGGGACGAACCGCTCTGGCCGCTGGATGACACGATCATGCTGATTGGCAGTGCGGGTGCCCAACCCGGCTGCCCGCTCCCGGTTTATGATCCTGAGGCGGTTGGGGCCATTGCCGATTTCATTGCCGCCCATCTTGGTCTGCCCGAAGCCCAAAGAGAGGCTGGACATGCCACCAGCTGAACGCAAGCTGCTCGATGACTGCTTCCTGCATGACAGGGATCGCCTGCGCCATGATACTGCGCTCGAGATCCTGCGGGTAAACCTGAAGGGCGTTTGCGAAACCGCCGAATTGCCGCTTGCAGAGGCAACAGGGCGCATTCTTGCCGAAGAGATCTCCGCCAGCCGCAACATCCCCTCGACCGACAATTCCGCTGTCGACGGCTATGCCTACAATTCGGCAGACTATGATGCCAATGGCGGCTTTTTCCCGATTATCGCGCGCATTGCAGCAGGCGACACGGCTATCGTCGAACTGCCGCGAAATGGAGCCGTGCGGATATTCACCGGCGCTGTGATGCCCGTGGGTGCGGACACCGTGGCGATGCAGGAGGACTGCGATCCCCATGAGCAGGATGGCGCGAAATTTGTAGCGATCCCGCCCGGTCTGAAAACTGGCGCCAACCGCCGCAGGGCGGGTGAAGATGTCAGCTTGGGCGATGTGGTCGCAAGTCCTGGCCAAAGTCTTGATGCGCCCGCTATCGCTGCAATTGCCTCGACAGGCAGGGACCGGATCATGGTCTACCAGCGCCTGAAGATCGCGCTGTTTTCAAGTGGCGAGGAATTGAAGGAACCCGGCGAAACCGCCATCACCGGTGAAGTCTATGATTCCAACCGTTACCTCCTGAAATCTCTTCTGTCGGTGCTTCCGGTCGAAGTGAGCGACCTTGGCATTCTGCCGGATGAATTCGAGACCATCCGCGACAGGATTGGCGAAGCGGCAACAAACCACGATATTATCCTTGCCAGCGGCGGCGCTTCGCGCGGCGAAGAGGATCACATCATCAGCGCACTCGATGCACTGGGAAAACGGCATCTGTGGCAACTCGCCATCAAGCCAGGCAGACCCATGACATTCGGTCAGATCTCCGACACGGTATTCTTTGGTTTGCCTGGCAACCCGGTCGCCTGCTTTGTGTGTTTTCTCCTGTATGTTCGCCCCGCCCTCCTCCGCCTCAACGGAGCTGACTGGACCGAGCCCCGCCGCTATCCCTTGCCTGCCGGTTTCGACATTCCCAGAAAGAAGCCCGACCGCCGCGAGTTCTGGCGTGGCATGGTGCGTCGCGCTGAGGACGGAACCCCGTTTCTTGAAAAATTCGCAAGAGACGGCTCCGGCCTGATTTCCGGTCTGCGGGAAGCCGATGGCCTGATTGAGATTGCCGAAGCGACAACATCGGTTTCACGTGGTGAGCTGCTCGATTTCATCCCGTGGGGAGAATTCGGTCTTTAGCTTCGGCCTTTCCCTTTTTCCTTCCAGCGAATAAGCTCTTT
The DNA here is from genome assembly GCA_964541115.1 of uncultured Salaquimonas sp. Classification (GTDB taxonomy): domain Bacteria; phylum Pseudomonadota; class Alphaproteobacteria; order Rhizobiales; family Rhizobiaceae; genus Salaquimonas. The sequence continues at coordinate 16,335 of CAZIPH010000037.1, read as the reverse complement.
TCGCACTGGGGGACATTTATCCATGCAAGACGTCAGCCTGCCCATCTGGCTCGTCATACTCCTTGCCATCCTGGCTGCCATAGCCATTGTGGACAGGATTTTCGCGCCGGGCGTACGCTGGTACTTCCGCCGCCGGGTGAATGAAGCAATCGACGAACTCAACAGCCGCCTCGACCTCGGCATTCAGCCCTTCAAACTGACCCGTCGCCAAAGCCTTGTCGATCAGTTGCTGGTTGATTCAGACATTATAGCGGCCGTCGATCTCGAGCACCATGCAAGTGGCAAGCCGCGCGCTGCAATCATGAAGGATGCCGAGAAATATGCAAAGGAGATCGTCCCCTCTTTCTCGCCATTGACCTATTTTGGCGTAGGGACGCGGCTTGCCCGTCGTATTTCAAAATTCGTCTATCGTGTGCGCCTTGGCTATGCAGATGACGAGGCATTCAGGGAGGTGCCCAGAAACGCCTCTGTGGTTTTCGTCATGAACCACCGCTCCAACATGGACTATGTGCTCGTCACCTACCTCGCCTCCCGCAGGGCGACTCTTTCCTATGCCGTGGGAGAATGGGCGCAGGTCATCTTCCTGCACTCCCTGTTTCGCTCGATGGGTGCTTATTTCATCAGGCGCAATTCCAAGAACCAGCTCTATCGCCGTGTCCTGGCCGCGTATGTGCGCAAGGCGACGCGTGAAGGAGTAACCCAGGCCGTGTTTCCCGAGGGCGGGCTTTCGCGCGATGGCACGCTGGGCGAGCCGAAGCTCGGTCTGCTCTCCTACATGGTCTCGGGGTTCAAGGCAGATGGTGGTCGGGATGTCGTTTTCATCCCGGTCGGGATCAATTATGACCGCGTCGTCGAAGACCGCGTCCTGACAGCCCGCAGCGAGCGCGAAACAACCGGTCGGGATTTCTCGGTCCACCCCTCAACGATCATCGGGTTTGTATGGAACCTGATCAAGCTGCGGTTTCAGGGGCGGCTCTACCGCTACGGCCATGCCTGCGTCAGTTTCGGCAAACCGCTTTCACTTACCAGCTTCGCGCGCGAACATGGAATCGATTTTTCAGGCTATATTGAAACCGGCGATCCGGTCGAAAAGTTGACACGCGACAAGCGGTTCGCGGGCGTGCAGAAATTGGGCGACACACTACTGGAACAGATCGGCGCGATCATTCCGGCACTGCCGGTATCCCTGGTGGCCACCATACTGCTCGCCAATGAAAATCACTGGATCAGCGACATGGAACTCAAGGCGAAGGTGTTTGACCTGGTTCAGCGGCTTGAGAGTGCGGGTTATCATGTCCACATCCCCCACGAAGACCTCGACTATACGGTCCAGACTGGGATCAGGATGCTCAAGCTTCGCCATATCGTGGAGAACAACGAGGATGGCCTTTACCGGGCAAATCCCGGCGAGCACCTTCTCCTGCAATATTACGCCAATGCAATTTCGCATCAGGTCAAGACCCTGAAACCGCAACGCAAGGTTACAAAAGCTTAAATTGCCAACCAGCAACAAAAACAGAAAACTCCGATTATCGGCATTTTCGGAGAATCAAATCATGAGCATCGCTCTGTCAGGCTATTCCCGCCTTTCAATTGCGCTTCACTGGATCACGGCGATTGCGGTCGTTGCACTTTTCTTCACCCATGAGGGCGAGCGCGGCAGCGCCCAGCAAATGTTTCACGTCGGTGGCGGCGCTATCCTGGGACTGATAGTGATTTGGCGCGTCGCCCGCAGGCCGGTACGCGGTTTTGCAGCAAAGCCCGACCAGCCGGCAATACTCAACCTTGTATCGGCGGTCGTATTGTGGGGCTTGCTTGCGGCCATTGTCATCGTGACAGTCACGGGTTATCTTCTGCCATGGAGCGGGGGGCGGCCGCTTGACCTGTTCGGTATCGTCTCCATCCCCTCCTTCATGGAGGGTTCGCGCGACCTGCATGAATTAATGGAGGAAATACACGACATTGCAGGACACGCCATCATCCCGCTTGTGATCCTCCATGTGCTCGGTGCGCTAAAACACCTGCTGTATGACAGGGACAGCATCATGCAGCGAATGGTTCGCCCGGTGAAGGGCGGCCGCTAGGCGAAAAGATCAATCTTCTCGAACTTGCGGACATCAACAATACCGATATCGGAGATGCGCAATTCGGGAATTACGACCAGCGCCAGCAGTGAATGCTGCATATAGGCGTTGTTCAGCGTGCAGCCCATCTCCTGCATCGCCTGAACCATGCGGTCGGCCTTGGCAGCAACGGTTTCGGCAGGTTGATCGCTCATCAGCCCGGCAATCGGCAGTTCCACAAGCGCCAGTTCCTGCCCCTTGTGATAGACACAGACACCGCCGCCAACCTCACGAAGACGATTGGCAGCCATCGCCATGTCAACATGATTGGTGCCCACCACGATCATGTGGTGGCTGTCATGCGCAACCGTGGCTGCAACTGCGCAATCCTTGTTGTAACCAAAGCCCGAAACGAACCCGTTGGTCACGGTTCCCTTTGCCCTGTGACGTTCCACCAGCGCGATCTGGCATATGTCTTTGGCTCGATCCATCTGGGCAACGCCATCCTTTATGGCAACATCCTTCACCAGCGCCCGCGTCGGTGCCTGGTTCTCCACGACGCCGATCACATTTGCCTTGGTCTTCCCGTTTTTCTTCTTGGCGCGGATGATGAAATCCCCGCCAGTCAGGTCCCGCTTCATGTTGATCGTGTTCCGCGCATTGTCGGGATAGACAAATTTCGGCATGCGCGCCTTCAACCCACCCTTGTCCCACAGCAGTTTTCCTCTCCCGTAAACGGCGTCGATCGCCAGTTCCGCAAGATTGGAAACAAGCAGAAAATCCGCCCGCCTGCCCGGCGTGATGGAGCCGAGTTCGCGCTCCATCCCGAAATGTTCTGCCGTGTTCAGAGTTGCCATCTGGATGGCAGTTATGGGCTTCAAGCCCTGTTGAATGGCATGGCGCACCACGCGGTTCATGTGCCCGTCATTGACCAGCGTGCCCGAATGAGAATCATCGGTGCAAAGAATGAAGTTCCGCGGATCAAGCCCCATTTCAGTGACTGCCTTGACCTGCTCTGCAACATCATACCAGGCAGAGCCGAGGCGCAGCATCGCCTTGATTCCCTGGCGGACCCGGGCAGCAGCATCGATCGCCCGCGTTCCCTCGTGATCGTCGGCAGGACCGCCCGCGACATAGGCGTGAAATGGAATGCCAAGATCAGGCGAGGCATAGTGCCCGCCCACGGTCTTGCCCGCCAGGTTGGTGGCAGCAATCTCGCCAAGCATTTTCCTGTCACCCGATGCCACACCGGGAAAGTTCATCACTTCGCCAAGCCCGATGATGTTGGGCCAGCCCATCGCCTCGGCAACATCGGCAGGCCCAAGTTCCGCACCGGCGTTTTCAAGTCCGGGCGCGGAAGGAACGCAACTAGGCATCTGAACGAAGACATTGACCGGCAGTCCGGCGGCCTCATCATGCATCAGTCGGACGCCGTTCAGCCCGAGCACATTGGCGATCTCGTGCGGATCGACAAACATCGAGGTCGTGCCATGGGGAATGACCGCGCGGGCAAACTCGGTCACCGTCAGCATTCCACTCTCAACATGCATGTGCGCGTCGCACAGGCCGGGAACCAGATAGCGGCCATCAGCCTCGATAACCTCTGTCTTCTTGCCAATGCAATGGCCGGCATCCGGCCCGCAATAGGCAAACCGCCCGCCAACAATTGCAATGTCAGTGCCTTCGATGATTTCGCCCGAATGAACATTCACCCAGCGCCCGTTTCGCACGAAAAGGTCGGCAGGTTTTCGGCCCGAGGCCACATCGACCAGCAGCCTGAGTTGCTTTTCGCGTTCAACGACACTCATCTCGTCAATCCCTTTCGATCAATCCTATTGCCCGGCTGGTTGCAGAACATAAATCCCGGCAGCCCGCTCCTTGTACGTTTCAGGCGCTGTGGGAATCGTAACATATTCCAGCCTGCCCCACTTGCGGGCAAGGTCCTTGTAGTGGGGCGAAAACACATTGCCGCTCTGGCCGCTCGAAATCATGTAGAGCGAGTTTTCAAGATTGGAAAAATCGTGGATCGTTCGCAAGGCCGATCCATGCCTGCCGGCATAGGGCTGATCTTTTGAAAAGTCATTCGAGTTGCGCAACAGCGTGAACTTGCCGCCGTCCATCCCCTGGCGGATCGTGAACCAGTCGGCCAGGGCCTCAACCTGCGTGAAGGGGCGGTGCTCATGCAGCGTTGTATTGGCATCGCCCCAGCGCCATTTCGTCCAATCCATGCCATAGGCCGCCCTCAGTTCCTCGATGGCCAAAGCGCCAGCCTCATAGGCAATATCACCGCAGGATTCGGCGGCAGGAGTACCAGCCTTGTCGCACCAGTTTTGTGCACTTGCACTTTGCATCATGTCAAGCATGCGAACCATGCGTCCCTTCTCGACCAGTTCGAAGTCATCGCCCAGGTCATCTTTCAGCATCAGCGAAATGAGATGCCTGTACCAGGCAACCAGTATCAGGGGTTCGGGGCGGCCCTGCTCCATGAGCCCGTTCCAATTTGCAAGCGAGGTCTGGATGGCTTCGTTGAGCCGTACACCCTGGGGCATTTCGGCCATTACCACATCACGAAACCGCATCATGGCCAGCGAGAGCGTATCGCCCTGCCCGGCCTTCATTGTCTCGACGGTTTGCGGCCGGTTGGCGGTGTGAAACAGTTGCTCCATCCGCTCCTGGCGGAATGGTTCGGCCCAGTCATAGGTGATGTGATGGGAATAGGCCGGATCCAGCCAGTTCGAATTAGCCGACCCTACAACGCCATTTGCCGGGTTGACCGAACGGGGCAATTGAGCGTGGGACAGGTAACCCTGCCAGCGATAGTCGTCGATCCAGCCGGGCACGGGTGCCCTGCCGGCAATCTGGTTGGTCGCGGATCGAACTGGTACCCGGCCAGGCGCCGTTATGGCGATATTGCCCATGGTATCGGCAATCACGATCGATTGCATGGGCGAGACCAGTCGCCTTGTGTTGGCAATGAACTCGCTGACTGTGCGCGAAACCGAAATATCAAATACCGCATCAACACTGGTGTCATCTGCTGCGAGGGCTGTCCAGGAAAGCGCGGCAACATAACCGTCAGGCAACCGGTCCTTCAGCTTGCTGTATCCGTCAGGCAATACTGGTCCGTTACGGGTTTTGCGTCGAACAAGAGGAACATCCTCGCCGCCCTTTACCTTGATGATCACCTCTTCGATCTCAAAGGCAGCCGAGCCATCCGGTATCCGATAGCGATCAGGACTATCCGGCATGATCTGCTCGATGAACAGGTCCTGGGAATCCAGATAGGTTGTGGTCAAGCCCCAGGCGAGATCGTCATTGCGGCCGGAAAGGATGAAAGGCGTGCCGGGGAGACTTCCGCCCACAAGGTTCCTTGTCTGCGCGCCCTCCGGCCAGCGCAAATGGGCGAGATAGAAGGTGGAGGGAGCGGTAAGGCCCAGATGCGGATCATTTGCCAGCAGCGCCTTGCCGCTGCCGGTCTTTGCGCCGGTGATGGCCCAGTTATTGGAGGCAGGCAGTTGCAACTGCCATGGGGCGGTGGCGGGAGCCGCAGCGGCCTGATCCTCTTGATCCGGGCTGATTTGCTTGCCTTTAACGCCAAAGCCGTAAATCGGTCGCAGATCCGGCAAGGGGGGCGGATTATCCCGCGGCCCTGCTGCATAAACTTCCTCGATCTGCCTTGGATTGAAACCTTTTGCAGCCAGAGCAAGCCTGCCGATCTCCTCTTCCATGTTCGCGTCAAGTGTAAGTGCCATCACCTTGAGTATCAGAGCAGAATGCCAGGGCTGCCAGGGTTCGGGTTGGTGCCCCAGGATAATGAATTCCACTGGCAGGCCCGGTTCAATAACTCCCTTGTCACGTCCAAGCCATGCATTCACCCCTTCTGTATAGGCAGCAAGGTATCGCCTGGTGTCGTCACGAAGTGCATCCATGGAAGCTAGTGCCGCGCCGGCAATATTGAGGGTCTTCAGGAACCGGTCAGACGAAACTGTCGGCTCACCAAACAGTTCAGACAGCCTGCCCTGCCCGGCCATGCGCAGCACCTCCATTTGCCACATCCGTTCGCTTGCATGCACCCAGCCAAGCGCCCGCAAGACATCGTCCCGGCTTTTTGCCTCGATGTGGGGAATGCCGTGATCATCCTTGATCACGGATACACCTGCCTCAAGGCCCGCCAGCGTGCTTTCCCCGTCAAGAGGCGCGACAGTTTGACGAAGTACCAGGAAAAGCCCACCCGCAATGACAGCCGCCAGAACAAGCAGGGTTGCGAGCCCCAGGAAAATCCATTTGAAAAATCGTTTCATGTGAGCTGCCCCCTTTCATGCCAGAGCAAGTCAGAATAGGCTTCGCCTGCGCAATCGCAACACAAAAACAGATGACATTCGGTGGCACGCACATCCAAAACGGCTATTGAACTGATCGACGAACTCCGCCGTGCAGGTACAAGTGAAAATCTTGCAGGCATGGGCCGCTTCGGAATCGAAACTTCCTCGGCACTGGGTGTTTCCATGCCGCAGATCAGGCGTATTGCCGCAACGGCCAAACGTGATCATCAACTGGCATCATCCCTGTGGGCAAGCGGCCTGCATGAAGCGCGCATACTCGCTGCCCTGGTGGAAGAGCCCTACAGGGTGACACGCAAACAGATGGATGCATGGGTTGCAGACCTCAATTCCTGGGATCTGTGCGACCAGGTTACTGGCAATCTCTTCGACAGGCTGGACTGCGCCAATGAGGCAATCGCCGATTGGCGAGAGGACAAGCGGGAATTCGTCAAGCGTGCGGCTTTCACAATGATTGCCTGGCGCGCAGTGCACCTGAAGAAAGAGCCTCACAAGAATTACCTGCCCTATCTTGAGATGATCGAGGAAGCTGCGGACGATAACCGGAACTTCGTGAGGAAGGCCGTAAACTGGGCACTACGCCAGATCGGAAAACGCCATCGCAGCCTGCACGGCCCCGCACTCGATCTGGCCCACAAACTGGAAGCCTCCAACATCAAATCGGCGCAATGGATTGGCCGCGATGCAGTCCGCGAACTGGAAAGTACAAGAGTGCTTGAAAAACTCGCGATCGCTACAGACTAAGGCTGTTACACTCAGGCCTTTTCGAGCTTCAGATAATCGAGCGGCAGTTCCAGCGTGTCCTTGATCCGTTCCATGGCAAAGGCAGAGGAGACATCCTCGATCTCGATATCGGAAACCAGCCGCTTGTAGACATCATCATAGGCAGCGATGTCCGGAACAACCACCTTCAACAGATAGTCCACCTGCCCGCTCATGCGATAAAATCCGACCACTTCAGGCATTTTCGAAATAACTTCGGAAAACCGTTTCAGCCATTCGGCATTGTGCTTGTCGGTCTTGATGGACACGAAAACCGTAACTCCAAGGTTGACCTTGGCCGGATTGAGAACGGCCACACGCTTTTCGATGATCTTGTCTTCCTCCATTTTCTGGATGCGCCGCCAGCACGGGGTCGTGGAAAGACCTACCTTCTTGGCGATATCGGCAACAGGCAGGGTTGCATCTGCCTGGAGAATGGAGAGTATTTTCTTGTCGGTGCGGTCCATGGCTGGCTCGGTTCGGAACAGGCTTTTGTTGCAGGGGCAAATGAGGGAATGATCTTGCGCAAGTCAATTCTCCTAATGCCGTTTTTGGCATATTTTTGCGCACAATAACTGATTTCAGCCGGTTTCCTCCAGTTCCAGATGAATCATTTTGCGAAGTTCCGGCAGCAACTCCTCGTCAAACCATGGGTTTTTCTTGAGCCAGCCCGTATTTCGCCAGGAGGGGTGCGGCAACGGCCATTCCTGGATTTCGCCCTTGTTGCCGGCATAATCACGCCAATGACGGACCGTCTCGGTCACTGACTTCTTCCTTCGGGTACCCAGATGCCAGACCTGCGCACTGCCGCCAATCAGCAATTTGATGCGGATCGAGGGCATGGCTGCAAAAACCCGTTGGTGCCAGTGAACCGAACATTCACGCCTTGGCGGCAGGTCTCCCCCGTGCCGGTCATTGCCGGGAAAACAGAAACCCATCGGAACGATCGCAAAACGGGCAGGATCATAAAACTGCGCCTCGTCAACACCCAGCCAACTGCGCAGCCGGTCGCCGGATGGATCAGTAAAGGGAATACCCGATTTGTTCACTCGATTTCCCGGAGCCTGACCGCAAATCGCGATTCGCGCGGTATCGGAAAGCACCGCGACCGGATTGGGTTCATGGGGTAGTGGAGTACCCAGCGGTTGGTCCCTGCAAATTCGGCAAGCACGGATCTCGTTCAGAAGTCTTGCAGCGCTTTCACTCAAAGGCAGCACTCGGGCGAGCGGCAACGCGCTCGAACCATTCGCGCATTGCATCCAGTTCCACTGGTATTGTGAGCCGGGCAGGCTTGAGGAACTGGCAGGCCACAAGGCCGGTAATGTCAGCAATGGAGAATTCTTCGCCTGCCACATAAGAACGCTTGGAGAGTTCATCATTGAGGAAGGTCATGAAACGTGCCGCCCTATCCTGGTTCATCAGACCCCATTCGCTGATCTGTACGGGCTCTATCGTTTTTGCTCCCGGATGCAGGTGCCGGAACGAAAATGCGACCGGCAGGAGAAACTCCAGCTCCATGCGTCGTTGCCACATCTCGATGACTGCCTTTTCCACCGGCGTGCGGCCCATCAAGGCCGGCTGAGGCTGCATTTCCTCGAAGTACCGGCAAATGGCCACAGTCTCGGCAATCACCGTGCCATCATCAAGCTCAAGCACGGGAAGCTTCTGCATTGGATTGATCCTCGAGAAATCATCGGACTTCTGCTCCAGATCGTTGATGTTCAACTGCTGGCGCTCGATTTCGATCCCCTTTTCCTTCAGGAATATCTGGACCCGCCTCGGATTGGGCGCCCTGCCGCCATCATATAACTTCATGAAATTTCTCCTGTATCATATACTTGCAGCCTCTTCTTAACGTCCATGAACTGTCAGAGCCATCCCCTGATCCAAGCCATGATACGCGTGACAATCCCATGGCCGGACGCCTCTTCGATAGTCGACGCATGCAGGTCGCGCCATTCACGCGGTGGAATGAAATCGCCCGACCATATCCCTCGCTGCCTTGATCGGGCAGAAGCCTCTGCTCCTTCATAATCGCCAAAAGCCACCGCCCAGCCATTTTCGACCATCTGGCGATTGATGTCGCGTCCGCCGGAATAACAGCGCGCGAGAATGCGTTCATACTTGTCCCTGCCCAGTCCCCTGCACACCACAGCCACATCCCGCATCTGCCGGCGCAGGAATTGGGCGGCATCACGTCCGCAGGGCCAACTCGAACCATTGCGGGTGCAGTCCTGCCGGTACTCAGGCGCATCAATTCCCTCAAGGCGGAAACGGGTTTCGCCAAGGACGAGGCTGTCGCCGTCCATTACCCTGAACTCGCCGGCATATTCCATTTCTCCCACCCGCCCCAGCCATGCCGCCATCAGAATCACAATCAGCACAAAGCTGGCGGCTGTGAAGTAATCAGCAATCTTTCGCAGGCGGCGTTTCATAGGCCTCGATCATGAACTTGCAGGGTGCTTGTCAGCCGCTCTGCAGCCGGCCATCAATGTGAATCTAAACAGGATGTTAACCAATACGCTCTAGCTTTCAACTTGGAATGGAAACCAAAACCAAGCCCCGATCCGCAATCGGGTTCAAAAGCCTGATTTCTCTTCCATTCCGCCCAGTTGCAACCGGCTGTCCGACCATATGAAGCCCAAGTTTTCGTCCTCCCCGGACAAGATCATTGTTGACCGCACAAAACATCGCTCGGCTTCATCGCGCGTGATCAGGGAAGGCCGGGCCAGCGTGGCCAATTCACATCTGCAGCCCTTGGCTTACGAAGTGGACCGGCTACGCATTTACGCTGAAAACCATGTCAATGCCCGCATTGCACTGCCCGCCTTTGTTCTGCTGATTGCAATGGTGACCTCCAACTGGCTCGGCCTGATGATTGGCATCTATTGGGCAGCCATTGCAGCACTGGCATATGGTGTACTGCTTTCGCTTTCCAATCGCTACCTCAAGGCAAGTGGTGATGACGTCGATTTGAACCATTGGCGCAGGCTTTTTCTGCTTGCCCAAATGCTTGTTGCGGGCAGTTGGTCAATCCTCGCCTATTATCACTGCCAAACCTGCAACATCGCTGACACCTATGTAATCATCCAGTTCTCCACCATACTGGTTTTGCAGGCAGTGACGATGTTGCTGTCCTACAGCCTTGGCGCCAGCCTGTTGATCACCTCGGCGCCACCAACCATCATTCTGGCCTCGCGGCTGATCTGGGCGGCAGACCCCGCCTCGATCGTGATGGGTGGCATCCTGGTATGTGCGCAGGTCTTTTTCTATTTTGTAGCCAACAGGTTCCGGATATCTCTCCTGACCGGGCTGGCGCACAAGGCCGAGCGCGAGAACCTTATTGCAGAACTGGAAACAGCAAAGGCAATATCGGAGGAAGCAAGGCGTCGCGCCGAAGAGGCAAACCTCGCAAAGTCGCGTTTTCTGGCAACCATGAGCCATGAATTGCGCACCCCTCTCAATGCGATCCTGGGTTTTTCCGAAATAATGCAGGGTGAGGTCCTGGGACCACTCGGCAACAAGACCTACAAGGGCTATGTCGACGACATCAATTCATCAGGCGCCCACCTTCTCAACCTGATCAATGAAATCCTTGATCTGTCCCGAATTGAGGCAGGCCGTCACGACCTTCGTGAAGAAGCCTTGCGTCTCGCCCATGTGGTGGAGGACGCCAAGCACATGGTCGAATTGAAGGCCAAAACCAAGAACGTCAAGGTTACACTGAATGCTGAAGACCAAATGCCGCTCATCTGGGCGGATGAAAAGGCGGTGCGGCAGATCGCACTTAACCTGCTTTCAAATGCGCTGAAGTTCACGCCGACCGGGGGACAGATCACGATCAATATCGGATGGACCTCGTCCGGCGGCCAATACTTTTCCGTAACCGATACCGGTCCGGGCATTCCTGAGGAGGAAATTCCAATCGTCCTGTCATCATTTGGTCAGGGTTCAATCGCCATAAAAAGCGCAGAAGAGGGCACCGGCCTGGGCCTTCCGATCGTTCAGGCGCTCCTGCACATGCATGAAGGGAAATTCGATTTGAAGTCCAAGTTGCGCAAGGGAACCACGGTGACCGCCAGCTTCCCGCGCAGCCGTGTTCTGGAAATCATGGAGAAGACGGAAAATACAGGGCGGACAAAGCCTCGCCAGGGCAACCTGAAGCGCGTATCCTGAAAAAGCAAACTGCCAGTCGCGGCTGCCTTAGTCGATAACGCTTTGGCTGTGCACCGTCGCAACTGACTTTAAAAGAGCCATCGCATACCCCGCGCCGCTGCCGTCCTCGCTACTGCTCCAGCCTGAATTCAGGACAGGGACATTCAGACCGGTCTGCATTTTCCCAAACGCAGGGTTGGACGCAGGCGCTGCAAACCGGCAGTGATCGAGCGCACGTCCATCGAGCCGGTACAGCAAGCAAGCCACCACGACTGCACTGTCCCCGTCAAGCACGACCGGAACATGGTTGACCCTTGCCGCGAGAATGCCTCCCATCAGAGCAGAATGCTCCCTGCCCCCGAAACGGCGCAGTATTTCAAGAGGATCGGATGGAATAGCGGCATGTAGTTCAGTGGCTTTTCTCGCCGCATCCACGTATTGCGTGGTGGATGGCACGGGCAGGTCTTGCAAATAATCGCCTGGATCACAGTCGTAAAGCGCATGCAGCATGACTGCATTGGCGACCTCCGCCCCCTGACCGAATGCCGCCAATCCAAGCAGGTCAACGCCGCCGGCAATCGCTTCCATGCCAAAGCCAATTGTTGCAGCCGAACCCTTTTCATCCAGCGCGTCCGAACCGGTAATGTCTCCGACGGGGTATTGCAGCGCAAGATCAAATACTTTCAGCCCAATGTCGTGGGTTGCGCATACCTGGTTAACAGGCGCACCACCAGCCGCCATCCGGGTAACTGTGGCAAGCGTTGCCTCTCCATGGGGATTGTCAATCTGCTCCAGTACACCATGGGTCCCGGCAAAGAGCGCTATCATTGGGCGTGTAACCGATGGGCTTTTTCCGCTCCAGGTAGCGAGCCAATTGGCGATCCGGCTTTCTGCATCACCAAGCCCGAAAGCAGCATGAAGGGCCCTGCTTCGCTCATCTGCATGGTCGGCCATCATCGAATTGGCGCTCGGCAAATTGGCAACAAGTTCGCGAATATCATCAAATGGAAGGCCGGATACAGACAAGCTATGACACCTTGTGTACTGAATGGGACGACTGGCTAACCGCCCTGTAAGGCCTTTGTTCCCGGTCGACAAGCCGCACGGAGTGACATTGCCGCAAATCCCGAAATATCCATCGTAATCGTACCACATGTCTTGCAGCGGGCATGGCAACATCCTAACTGAGTTAAAGTCTTGCCTTAAGGTTACACCATGACAATTGCCTCCCCTTGCATCCTTGTCTGTTCCATCGACATGGTATCCGGTTTGTGTTTTGGATGCGGCCGCACACGCGACGAAATCGCGGGATGGATGAACTATTCCGACGATGACCGGTCTACGATCATGTCGGAACTTGCCGCGCGGCTTGAAACGGTCGAGCGCAAGCCGAGGCGTGAAACCCGGCGCCAGCGCATGGCTCGCGAACGTGGAGAGGTTCCCCTTCGCACGATGTCAATCAAGGAGCATTGATCCGGCATATGCGCGCACTCTGGATCATATTGGGAGTTATCGGTGCAGGTCTCATACTGCTCATCGTCAATCATGACGAGGGCAGTTTCTTGGGCATGCGCAATGACCAGTTCGCCAGCGCACTTTTCCTCGGAATCTGGGCAACTGTCATCGGCGCGGCAATCATTCCGCGCGCGGGCGGCCTTGGGCCTGCAGCTCGAAATGCGGCCATATGGATCGGCATCATCCTTGTTCTCATGGCGGGCTATGTCTACCGTTTTGACTTGCAGGACGTTGCCTCCCGCATGACGGCGGGTATCATTCCAGGAAGCCCGGTTTCCAGCATGAGCGTAGACGGTCGCAACCAGGTGATGCTCATCCGCGGTCGCGATGGCCAGTTTGCAGCAACCGGCAGCGTTAATGGTGAAGGTATCGAATTTCTGGTTGATACCGGCGCCAGCGCCGTCGTGCTGACCCATGAAGACGCGATCAGGAGCGGAATTGATGTGCAGGGCCTGTCCTACGACATCCCCGTTTCAACTGCCAATGGAAGGACATCGGCTGCGCGCGTTACGCTTGGTTCCCTCGCAATTGGCGATTTGGAAAGGCAGCGTGTGCCTGCAATGGTCGCCCGTCCCGGCAATCTTGGCGTCAGCCTTTTGGGAATGAGTTTTCTCAACACCCTCTGGTCATTCGAAATCCGCGGTGACCGATTGATACTCACCGACTAGCCATCACCAGAGGCTGATGAAGAAGCGGATGGAAACGATGATCAGGAAAATGCCGAAACCGACTTCCAACTGGCGCTTTGTCAGCGCATGCGCTGCCCGAACGCCGAACGGCGCCATGATGAGCGTTATCGGGATCACCATCACAAATGCCAGCAGATTGACATATCCGATGGTGAACGGCGGCATGCCGCCAACACCCCATCCGGCAATGATGTATCCAATCGCCCCCGGGATCGAGATCAGCACCCCTGTTCCGGCCGAGGTAGCGACCGCCTGATGCATGGGCCTGCCATATGCGGTCATGAAGGTATTGTTCATTACGCCGCCGCCAATTCCCATGAAGGTCGAAAAGAAGCCGATCAGCCAGCCGACAATCGCACGAAACGGGTTGCCGGGAATGTCATTGCCAATCTTCCAGTTATCCCTGGCAAGCAACAAGCGAAGGGCAATTGCCAGAGCAATACAGGCAAAGATGACCCGCAAACCGGCACCGGACAGAAAGGCAGTAATGGCCGAAGCACAAATAACGCCAATCGGCACTGAATATTTGAAGGACCGCAAGAGATCCATGTCCACTGCCCCGCGGGCATGATGCTTTCTGAAACTCTGAATGGACGTTGGAACAATGATCGCCAGCGATGTTCCGACGGCAAGGTGCATCCGCAACGATTCATCAACTCCAAGCGCCGTCAGCATCTGGTAGAATACGGGAACCAGCACCGCCCCGCCGCCGATACCAAACAGCCCGGCAAGAAAACCGGCAACGATGGCAGCCAGCAGCATAGCTCCGACAAATGGAGCCAGTTCGGAAATGGGCGGCAATAATTCCAAGGTGAATCCGATCGGGAAGAAGGGCAGAAGTCGGGAAACCGCCTTATGCGCTTACATCACCACAACGGTCGTGCCAATGGGTACCCGGTTGTACAAATCGATAACATGCTCATTTATCATGCGAATACAGCCATTGGACGAGGCCGTGCCAATCGACTCGGGCGCGGTTGTCCCGTGAATGCGGTAAAACGTGTCATACCCCCTGTCGAACAGATAGAGCGCCCGCGCGCCCAGCGGATTGGTCGGACCGCCGGGCATGCCGCCCTTGTATTTGGCATATTTGTCCGGTTCGCGCTCGATCATTTCATCGGTCGGCCGCCAGCCTGGCCACTCCTTCTTCGCGCCAATAACTGCCGTACCCGACCAGGCAAGCGCCTCCCTGCCCACGCCAACCCCGTATCGTATTGCAGAAACAGGTGTTTCAACGAGATAGAGGAAGCGTTTGTTCGTATCAATCACGATGGTGCCACGCTTGTGTTTCGATGAGTAGAAGACCCGCTGAGGCGCATATTTGGGATTAACCTGGAATGGCTTCTTCGCAGCCTGCGCCAACCTTGGCGACATCCCTGAACCCGATGCGAAAGCGGCTGCAGCACCAATCAGGATAGTGGTGAATCGACGGCGGTCTATCATTGCATTGAACTTTCAAAATTTCGTGCCCACAAGAATCACTATCGCGCGACTGACGTTGCGTCAAACCTTTTGGGATGGTCTGCATGTCTCTGAAATGACTGATTTTCCGCAACTTGCAGAGCCACGGTCGATACTGATTGAGCTTGCCGGAAACGCGATAGACAATCTTGCCAACTCATTATACTATAGTCTTACACATTTGGTATGGGAGACCGTTATGGATCGCTGGACTTTCACATTTGTTGCCATGCTTGTTGTATCGATTGGCTTTACCGGATTTGCCAGAAGTCACACGAACATTCAGGTGGCCCTTGATGATCCGGCCAAGACCGCCTGGCCTGCCTTCACCATTGAAAGACCGGTCACCCCATAATCAGGCATTTCATTTCCGGGTTGTTTTGTGCATCAGGCTGCTGAGCGCTTCTCGCCTGCGACCGCCACATAAGCTCGCCTTATCAAGCGCTCGTCAGCGTCGTCGCGAGTGCCCTCACTGCTCAGTATCTGACGCCAGCGACGAGCGCCGGGCTGCCCGTGAAACAGGCCGATCATGTGCCGGGTGACATGATGCAGCCGCCCGCCTTTCGATATATGTGAATGCGCATAGGCCATCATCGTTTCGATGACGGTATCCATGTTGACCGTATACGCCTCTTCCGCATGAAAACGCCGGTCGACTTCCAGCAGGATGCCGGGCATCTGGTAGGCGGCCCGTCCCAGCATGACGCCATCAAGTTCGACACCCTGTTTCAGCATTTCATCCTCAGCCTGATTCAGATTCTCAATTCCCCCGTTCAAGCCGATGAATTGACTCGGATTTTCCGACTTCAGCCGCCGGACTCGGTCATAGTCGAGCGGTGGAATTTCTCGGTTTTCCTTCGGGCTGAGCCCATCCAGCCAGGCCTTTCGGGCATGCACCCACAACCCGTCACACCCTGCCTGCCAGACCGCATTGGCCAGATCATCAAGCGCCGGCCCGCTATCCTGCTCGTCGACACCTATGCGGCACTTGACCGTGACCGGCCCCGCACTGACTGCCTTCAAGGCAGCAACGCACTCCCCTACAAGTTCGGGCGTGCGCATAAGGCACGCACCAAATGTGCCGGATTGAACGCGATCAGACGGACAACCGACATTGAGATTGATTTCGCAATAGCCGTACCCCGCCGCGATGCGCGCAGCCTCTGCCAGCTTGGCGGGATCAGACCCTCCCAATTGCAGGGCCACCGGTCCTTTCGTCGCATCATCAAGCAGCCGGTCACGATCACCATTGATGATCGCATCTGCCACGATCATTTCGCTGTAAAGCAGCGCGTGTTTCGTCATGACCCGGTGAAAATACCGGCAATGACGATCCGTCCAGTCGATCAT
>CAZIPH010000036.1:29905-33340 GCA_964541115.1 uncultured Salaquimonas sp. | reverse complement strand
GCCGCCCGACACGAATGTCTGGCCCAAGATAAAAAAGCCGCCCGACACGAATGTCTGGCCCAAGATAAAAAAGCCGCCCGACACGAATGTCGGGCGGCCAAGTAACCGGACGGATAAAGTGGGGCTTGATCCGTCCAAGCCTTCCAATGAGGAACGGTATATTTTTCCCCTACAACCATGGGTTTGTCACCCCCTATTTGGGGGGGTATGACCCGGCTTGTTTAATGTGAACACAGAAATTGAGACTGATTTAACCGATAGTGAACCGGAAGCCCCATTTCTTCCAGGACGCTTATTGCGCACGTCCTGTCCCTGACTGTGTGCCAAGCGCAGTGATAATCCGGTTGACTGCAAGGAAAGCCTGATCGATAAAGGTTGCATGAAAACCCGTACCAACACCCTTTCAGCGATTTGCTGCGGCATTATTTGCCGCTGATTGCGGCTGGCCGGGTTTGAGACATTTCCTTCAATAGATTTCTCACTGATCCGGCCTTGCCGGAAGCGTTTTCATGGCTGAAAAGGCTGTGGCGACTCGTCGGGATGACTGGTTCGAATGATTGACGGAAACTGACATGGCCGAAACTCCACAACTGATGCTCTATAATATGCTGACCCGTACGAAAGAGCCGTTCACGCCCATCGATCCCGAAAATGTGCGCATGTATGTCTGCGGGCCGCGTTTTGCTGCCGGAAAAGTGGGAACCGGTTTTCCGACAGGCAGCAAAACCGACCAAAATGAGGGAGGCCAGCAATGACAAATCCTGTTGGCACAGACCTCAAACTCTACAACACGCTGACGCGCACCAAGGAGGAGTTCAAGCCCATCGATACGGACAATGTGCGCATGTATGTCTGCGGGCCGACCGTCTATGACTTCGCCCATATTGGCAATGCCCGCCCGGTGATCGTGTTTGACGTGCTGTTTCGGCTTTTGCGCCATCTTTATGGCGAGGATCACGTCACCTATGTGCGCAACATCACCGACGTTGACGACAAGATCAACGCCCGCGCGCTGCGGGATTTCGGGGCTGACATTGCAAGCGGAAAGATGAGCCTCAATGAAGCAATCAGAGCCGTAACCGAAAAGACTGCCAACCAGTTTCATGCCGATGTGAAGGCATTGGGCTGCCTCGAGCCGACCCATGAGCCGCGCGCGACCGAGCATATCGCGGGCATGGTGGCAATGATCCAGACCCTGCTCGACAAGGGGCATGCCTACAAGGCCGATGGCCAGGAAGGCGCCGAGATCCTGTTTCGTGTCACCTCCATGGGCGAGGGCGGTCTGCCACCCTATGGCAAGCTCTCCAACCGCAAGCTCGAAGACCAGCAGGCAGGCGCCCGTGTCGACATCGCCGACCACAAGGAAAACCCCGGCGACTTCGTCTTGTGGAAGCAGTCCTCCTCCGACCAACCGGGCTGGCAGGGCGATTTCACGATCGATGGCGAGGCAATTTCCATCCATGGCCGCCCCGGCTGGCATATCGAATGCTCCGTCATGTCCGAGGCGCACCTCGGCAAGACCTTCGACATTCATGGCGGCGGGCTGGACCTGATCTTCCCCCATCATGAGAACGAGATCGCGCAATCCTGCTGCGCCCACGGCACCGACCGCATGGCGAACATCTGGATGCATAACGGCTATCTCCAGGTCGAGGGGAAGAAGATGTCCAAGTCCGAAGGCAACTTCGTGACGATCCACGACCTGCTGCACACGAAAAAATTCGGCGGTCGCAAATGGCCCGGAGAAGTGCTGCGCCTCGCAATGCTGATGACCCACTACCGCGAACCCATCGACTTCAGCGTCAGGCGGCTGGAAGAGGCGGGGATCCTATTGAAGAGATGGGCTGATCAGTTTCAGACAATCCGCAATCGATTTATGTCTGAAATCGAAGGCGAGGGACTGTCGTCAGTTTACGTTTCGCCGTCATTGCTTGACGATCTTAACCTGTCGCCAGCAATTTCTGACCTTTCCAGATTGGGGAAGAGCGGAGCTGGTGGAAACCTAGGAGATGGATTGAGATTTCTAAAGCAATTCGAGTTGCTCGGATTCACCACTATCCATTGGCATTCTCAGGAGCACGCGAATTTTCCGACTGAATTCGATGACAAACTGGTATCTGAATTGGAACAAGCCATCACCCAACGCCTCGCCTTCATCCGCGAAAAGAACTGGGCCGAGGCAGACCGCATCCGCGACGAACTGCTGGAGCAGGGCATCCAGTTGAAAGACGGCAAGGACCCCGAAACCGGCGAACGCATCACCACCTGGGAGGTGAAGCGGTGAGCAACTCTTACCCCCCTCTGTCACTTTCGGTGACATCGCCCCCGCATGGGGGGAGAGCGGAGCCTGGATCCCACTCAGGCGGCTGCCAGTGCGGCGCGGTGCGATACCGCTTCACGAAGCTAGGCAAGGCCTCGATCTGCCATTGCCGCATGTGCCAGAAGGCGATGGGAAACTATTTTGCGCCGCTGGTGGAAGTGGAAGGCTTTGAGTGGACCCGCGGAGAGCGGGGACTGTTTGCCTCGTCGAATCTTTCGAACCGCGGCTTCTGCCGCGATTGCGGCACGCCACTGACGCTGGAAACCGAGATGGACGGCACACTGGTCCACGAGGTTGCCATTGGTTCGCTGGATGATCCGGCCGCAGTCCCGATTGAATACCATGCCAACACCAGTGACCGGTTGGATTTCGTGATGCATCTCGATCATATCCCGGACCAGGATGGGCAACGCGAGGAAGAAAACTCGACATGGAATGCCCGCATCGTGAACCACCAGCACCCCGATCATGATACAGCCGAATGGCCGGAGAAAGGCCGATGAATTGCCAACCCGTCACAGGGGGCTGCCAGTGTGGAGCGGTTCGATATCGCTGCCAGAGCCTGGGCCGGGCCTCGATCTGCCATTGCCGCATGTGCCAGAAGGCATTTGGCGGCTTCTATGGACCACTGGTGACCGCGCTCGGTCTCGAATGGACGCGCGGACAGCGTGGCATCTTTCATTCCTCGCGAACCAACTGGCGTGGCTTTTGCAAGGATTGCGGGACACCCCTGACCTACGAACACGAGGGTTGCGTGGAGGTATCAATCGGTTCACTGGATAACCCCGCCCTGGCTGCGCCGACCGTGCAGGTCAATCTCGACCATGCATTGCCCTTCGTTGCCGGATTGAGGGATCTCCCGCCGGTATCTACAGAACAGGCGCAAACCGATGCAAGCTGGAACAGGCAGGTTATCAGCAACCAGCACCCCGATCACGATACAGCCGAATGGCCGGAGGCAAAGGGACATGACTGAATACAGACAGACCCGCGGCAACCGGGATCCTTCAAAGGAAATGCCGAAATGGCTGATCTACGGCCTCATTGGCAAGGGTATTGCCGTGACACTTATCGTGATTGCAGTGCTCTGGTGGTCGGGTGTTTTCTGATATGAC
>CAZIPH010000036.1:5395-29805 GCA_964541115.1 uncultured Salaquimonas sp. | reverse complement strand
CAGACAACGCATTCATCTTTTCGACACGACGCTCCGCGACGGGCAGCAAACGCCCCCGCCTTGCCCGCAGCTGCACCAGCAGCGAGGACAGGCAAACAAAAAGCCGGCCGGGCTGAACAGGCGGGAAGCATGACCAGACAACGCATTCATCTTTTCGACACGACGCTCCGCGACGGGCAGCAAACGCCCGGCATTGATTTCTCGGTGGCTGACAAGATCGCCATTGCAAACATGCTCGACGAGTTGGGCATCGATTATGTCGAGGGCGGCTATCCGGGAGCAAACCCCACGGACACCGAATTCTTTTCAAGGCGGCGCACGAAAAACGCGGCCTTTGTCGGCTTCGGCATGACAAGGCGGGCAGGGGTTTCCGCTTCCAATGATCCGGGTATGGCTGGACTTCTGGGCGCTGAGACCGATGCCATCTGCTTTGTTGCCAAAAGCTGGGACTATCATGTGCGGGTTGCCCTTGGTTGCACCAATGAGGAAAACCTCGAAACCATCAGCGATTCTGTTGAAACCGCGGTTGCGGCGGGCCGCGAGGCGATGGTCGATTGCGAGCATTTTTTCGATGGCTACAAGGCCAACCCTGACTATGCGCTGGCCTGCGCAAGGGCCGCATTCGAGGCTGGTGCGCGCTGGATCGTCCTCTGTGATACCAATGGGGGTACCCAGCCGCTTGAAATTCGTCAGATCGTCGAGGCGGTGATTGCGGCAGGCATTCCCGGCGACAGGCTCGGCATTCATGCCCATGATGATACGGGCCAGGCGGTAGCCAATTCCCTTGCCGCCATCGAGGCTGGCGCGCGCCAGATACAGGGCACGCTCAACGGCATTGGCGAGCGCTGCGGCAATGCAAATCTGACGACCATCATCCCGACGCTTGCGCTGAAGCCGCATTTTGCCGACCGCTTTGTTACCGGCATCAGTGCCGACCAGCTGGCCGACCTGACACGCATTTCCCACAAGTTCGACGAGATGATCAACCAGGCGCCCTATCATCAGGCACCCTATGTGGGCTCGTCGGCCTTTGCCACCAAGGCGGGCATCCACGCATCGGCCATCCTCAAGGAGCCACAGACCTACGAACATGTCATGCCCGAAGCAGTGGGCAACAACCGCCGGGTCATGGTGTCCGACCAGGGCGGCAAGTCGAACTTCATCAATGAACTGAAGCGCAAGGGCATCAGCGTCGGCAAGGATGATCCAAAGCTCGACAGCCTCATTGCCATCGTCAAGGAGCGCGAGGCAAAGGGCTATGCCTATGAGGCAGCCGAGGCGAGCTTCGAATTGCTGGCCCGCCGCCAGCTCGGCACAGCGCCGGAATTCTTCAAGGTCGAGAGTTTCCGCACGCAGGTCGAGCGCCGTTTCAACGCCATGGGCGAGGTGGTGACCGTTTCCGAAGCGGTGGTGAAGATCGAGGTTGGTGGCAACATGCTGTTGTCGGTCGCCGAGGGAAAGGGTCCGGTCAATGCGCTCGACAGGGCTTTGCGCAAGGATCTGGGCAAATACCAGGACCAGATCGCGGATCTCGAACTCGTCGACTACAAGGTGCGTATCCTCAATGGCGGTACCGAGGCGATCACCCGTGTTCTGATCGAGAGCACCGATGACAGCGGGGAACGCTGGTCGA
This sequence comes from uncultured Salaquimonas sp., assembly GCA_964541115.1. GTDB lineage: Bacteria > Pseudomonadota > Alphaproteobacteria > Rhizobiales > Rhizobiaceae > Salaquimonas. The sequence goes on along the minus strand of CAZIPH010000036.1, from coordinate 28,172 downwards.
CCATCGGCGTTTCCGACAACATCATCGACGCGTCGTTCCAGGCCCTGATCGACTCGATCAATTACAAGCTGATGAAGGCTGAAGGGAAGTGAACCAGCTCAAATGAGAGTTGCCGAAGCCGAGAAGCCAAAGGCCACATCCCAATCCGGCGACACCCGCGCCGGATTTTTCTATGCCCTGTCAGCCTACCTGCTGTGGGGTTTCCTGCCGCTTTACATGAAGCTGCTCGACGGCATCGACGCGACTGAAATTATTGCCCACCGAGCCTTCTGGTCCCTGCCGGTTGCAGCACTCATCCTGTGGTGGATTGGCCGCACGCGCGACGTGATGCCCACCCTTCGCAATCCCGGAAAACTTGCCATCCTGTTCGTCACGGCGACGATCATTTCGATCAACTGGGGCATTTATGTCTGGGCGATCTCCGTGGATCGAACGCTTGATACGGCAATGGGTTATTATATCAACCCGCTGATTACCGTTGCCCTTGGCGCGTTCTTTCTGGGTGACCGGTTCAAGCCGGCCCAGATGGTGGCGCTGGCAATTGCAACTTTTGCCGTCATTTTGCTCACCGTGCGCGGCGGGATTTTCCCCTGGGTCAGTCTTGTATTGGCCTTCTCATTTGCGCTCTACGGATTCCTGCGCAAGACGGTCGATGTCGGTCCGACCCAGGGGTTTCTGGTCGAGGTCATTTTGATGACGCCCTTTGCGCTGGCCTATATCGTCTGGCTCGAGGTAAACGGCAATGGCGTATTGTTCGACAGCCCCGGCTGGTTCCTGCTGATGCTGGGATGCGGGCCGGTCACGGCGATCCCGCTCATTCTCTATGCCTTTGGCGCCAAGGGGCTGCGCCTTTCGACCATCGGTGTGATGCAGTACATCGCGCCAAGCATGATCTTTATCATCGGACTGTTCGTTTTTCACGAGCCCTTCGGCTTCTGGCGGGGCGTGGCCTTTGCAATGATCTGGATAGCGCTGGCGATCTATTCCTGGTCGGCTTTTCGCAATCGTTGAAACAAGAAAGGCTGCACGGCGTCAAACCGTGCAGCCCGCTTGCAGGTGCCTGAAGGGGGCGATTATTTCAGGCCCATGCAATTTGCATAGAAGGTGGTCGTGGCAGGCCAGTCGGAGAACAGGCCGACAATGCCGACATCTTCATGAAGTACATTGATAAGCTCGAAGACGTCGCCATCATTGTTGGTAGCGTCAGCTATGGTCTGGAAGTACCATCCGCCGCCATTGTTGAGCAGGCCGGAACGCTCGGCAGTCCAGGTAATGATCTCAAGGCCGGCAGCCTTCGCTTCCTTTGCATAGACGGAAGGGACGATCTTGCCGTCTTCCAGCGTCACGAGAACCCACATTGGCGGGGCGATGTAGTTCACGCCCATTGCCTTGAGGTCTGCCATTGAGTTGTCCCAGGTGGCAGGATCGGAATAGGACCAGCCGTCGACTGTCTCATAGCTGTCATCGAGATAAACAGCCTGTTTGCCGAATTCCGGTTCATTGTTGATCCAGTAGACAACGTCTTCCAGATTGAATGACTGTGGCCATACGCGGCTCGGGTCGATGCCTGCTTCCTTGTATTCATCGATCAGCTTCTGGGCATAGGCAGCCTGGGTGAAATCGCCATCAAACGGCATGTCGACCGAAGGGGATTTCAGTTCAGGCGTGAAATCGGCGCCCAGCGCATCGAACAGTGCGATGGATTCCTTGTGCGTCATCAGTGTACCCCTGTGGGCATACAGATCGGTACGGAAGCCGGCAGTGCCGTCCATATAGCCTTCCAGGCTGGTTGCTGACGAATTGGCAGCATCCATCTTGCCGTTCAGCGTCCTGAATTCTGCAAGGGTGATCTCGGAAGTGCGGCACTCGGCTGAAGCCTTCTTATCGCCACTTGCTGGCGTGAAGCCTTTCACACAGGTCGATGCCAGATCGCTGGCAAGGATGTTGGTGGTGGTGTGCAGATCGTTCTGCGCGTGGCGGCAGACGAGTTCGCGATCCTTGGTAAAGGTCACGTCACACTCGAGAATACCTGCACCCATGCGCGCACCTGCGGTATAGGATTCTACCGTGTGCTCGGGAAACTGCAGCGGTGCGCCGCGATGGCCGATGGACCATTTTGACTTTTCGAAAGGACCTGCGAAACAGCCCTTCAGTTTGTCCTTGAGCGGGCCTTCATCCATGTTGTCGACGAGAAAGAAAGGGCGTGGCCCCAGTTCAACGACAGAAGTCGTGGCATGCGATCCTGCCAGAGCTGGCAGGGTGGCAGCGCCAAAAAGCGCCGCCGAAATCAGCAAGGTTTTCATGTTACTCAGTCCCGGTTGGTTTGGGGGGGGGTGGCAATCGTACCCAACCAAGCGGATGTGTCAGTTGCATGCAGCTTTGCTGACACACCCATGACAACCCACAGCCATTTCCAGCAATTGCTCAGGCCTGTGCGTCCCAGGTCTTGCGGATTTCACTGACGATCGCGGCAGGATTGTTCACCACCATCGGCTTGAGATTGCTGGCGGTGTGGATAAAGCCGGATTCAGCCATATGGGCCAAAAGGTCCATCATCGGGTTCCAGAAACCGTCCACATTGGCAAAGACAATAGGGTTTGCGTGGCGGCCCAATTGTGCCCAGGTCATGATCTCTACCACTTCCTCCAGCGTACCTATGCCGCCGGGCAGGGCGACAAAGGCATCGGAATTTTCAAACAGCTTCGTCTTGCGCTCATGCATGTTGGCGGTGACGATGACTTCGCCAAGACTGTCATCTCTTGCCCCCATGTTGCCGCGTTCCTTTGGAATGAGGAATTCGGGAATGACTCCCAGAACATCGCCGCCGCCTGCGCGCACCGCTTTTGCAACCTCTCCCATGATGCCGGAACCGCCACCGCCATAGACCAGGCGGATATTGTTGGCGGCAAGGTCGGCACCCAGTGTCCTGGCTGCTTCGCGATAAGCCGGGTGATTGCCGGGCTGCGAACCGCAATAAACACAAATGGACCGAACTGCGCTCACGAATGTCTCCTTGTTCATACCCGGGTTCGGGAAGGCTTGAAGTCTGCGGAGACTTATTGCCTACAGTCCCCGGCAAGGCAATTGGATCACCCGAACTTTTGCAGGGCTGCAGCTTAAACGATCAGGGAGGAAATGCCCTATCGTTACGGGTGACAGGAGCCTTTGAACTGTTGTATCTTCCACACAGATTCACCCATTTGAAGGCCGGATAAATGGCAGGTTCATCCATTGCAACAGTCAAGCTTCTGCTATCCTTGACAGCAGGGCTTGGTGTCGCAGCAGTAGGTGCGGGATATGTGATAAAGGATGATGCGGGCCAGCCCGTCATCCAGTCGCTGCTTTCAGGCAATGGCGAAACGGCAACCCTCGATAGTGCGCACGGCAAGTCCGAAACCCTCAAGGAGGGCGATCAGGTCGCTGCTCTGCCTGGCAAGACCGCAGAGCCGGAAGCTGCGCCCGAACCCGCCTCTGATCCGGTTGCACCTGATGCCGGCAAGGCAGTCCCGCCGGTTTTCCATGTTCTTCGCGTCGAGCCTGATGGTTCGATTGTCATAGCAGGTAATGCGCCAGCCAATAGCGAAGTCGAGATCATCGAGAACGGCAATGTGCTGGCAACGGGCAAGGCAGGCGCTGGGGGTGATTTCGCTTTTGTCTTCGACAATCCGCTTGCGCCGGGCGCTTATGAACTGTTCATCCGGGCCCGTCCTGCGGGCGAAGATGGCGCTGCAGAGCCGGTCATGTCGGTTGAAACGGGCATAGTAACCATTCCCGGCAAGGATGAGGCTGGGGGGCAGGTGCTTGCCTTGATCCAGCAGCCGGGCGCGCCCAGCCGCATTCTCCAGCAGCCTGAAGCAACCCCAGAGCCTGCAGAACCTGTCGAGACTGCAGAGCAGGCCCCCGAGGCTGTAACGCCGTCTGATCCGGCGGCATCAGAGGCCGACACCGAGGTGGCGCTAGCCGATCCACAAACAACGCAGCAGCAATCCGGGGAAACCCCGCCCGCTGTGGAAGAAGTGCCGCTGGTGGAAGAGGCCACAGAAGCCGAAACGCCTGTTGAAACAACTGCCGAAACACCCGTTGAACCTGTTGAAACAGCCGTAGATACCCCGCCAGCAAAACCCGCCGAACTGGTGCAATTGAATGTGCAGGCTGTCGACGTGGAGGCGAGCCGCATGTTCATTGCGGGCCAGGGCGAACCCGGCAGCCGGGTTCAGGTCTATATCAACAATGAATTCAAGGCCGCCGGTGTCGTCAATTCGCAGGGCGGGTTCCTCGTTGAACTGGCAGAATCGCTCACCACCGGTCAGCACGATTTGCGGGTCGATCAGGTTGGCAATGGCGGCGAAGTGGCAAACCGCGTGGCGGTCGTTATCGAACACGAGGCAGCAGAACCGGAAACCCCGCCAGCACCACCTGTGACACATGACGCAGAAGCGGTAACCGTTTCAGGCGAAACAACAGTTGCAGAGGCCGCGCAGTCTGAAACCCAGGTTGCTGAAACCCAGGTCGCTGAAACCCAGGTGGCCGAAAACCAGGTGGCCGAAAACCAGGACGCCGAAACCCAAGCAGCTGCTGTCGAGCAGGCTCCTTCGCAAGTCGAAGAGGCAGCGAGCGAGGCTCCGGCCCCAGCGGTTGAGGCGTCCACCGAAACGCCGGTCGGTCAGGTTGCTGCAGCCGCTGTGGAAGAACCCGCCGCCAGGGTAATCAAGACCGGCACTTCAGTTATCATCCGCCGTGGAGACAATCTGTGGCAGATATCGCGCCGCATGCTTGGCCAGGGCCGCAAATACACATTGATCTTCGAGGCCAATGCCGACCAGATCAAGGACCCGAACCGGATATGGCCCGGCCAGGTCTTCGATGTTCCCGATGCTGCCTCCGCCGAGGATGCTGGTCGCGAGGGTTGATGAGGCTCCATTTATTTCCGCCGCGCCTTGCATCCATCGGTGTTTGCCGATAGATATACATCGGCAAACACCGATGAAATGTGAATCCGGCAGACGAAACAGGGGCCCGCTCCTTGAAGCATTCTTCACAACTGGCTGATGCCCTGAAGGCGATTGGCCACCCTTCAAGGGTGGAAATCCTGCGCCAGCTTGCCATTCGCGAGCGCTGCTGCGGTGGTGACTTTTGCGACTGCATAGGTCTGGCGCAATCGACAATCTCCCAGCACCTCGACCTGCTCAAACAGGCCGGGCTTGTCCATTGGCAACAGCAGGGCACTCGCTCCATATACACGCTCAATCGCGATCGCCTCAATGAACTGGCCAATGAGCTTGTCAGTCTGGCTGCGCAGCCGGCCTGCCATCCGGCAAGGAAAGAAACAGAATGAACACACAGGCAGACACTACCGCCCGCAAAAGGACGGTAAGCGCCGAGAGTTCCGACACCACCTCGACGATCCGCAACCTGTGGCCCTATATGTGGCCCTCGGACCGGCCGGACCTGAAGGCGAGGGTGGTCTGGGCGATGGCGGTGCTTATCGTCGCCAAGATCATCACCGTGCTGGTACCCTATTTCTTCAAATGGGCGACCGACGCCCTAAATACCGAAGGGGCGTTGCCCGGCTGGCTGCCCGCTATCCTGCTGGCACCGATAATGCTGGTGATCGCCTATAATGTGGGCCGTGTAATGGTTGTCGGCCTCAACAATTTGCGTGATGCCGCCTTTGCCAGCGTTGGCCAGCACGCGGTACGCCAGCTGGCGACCATCGTCTTTCGTCACATGCACGGCCTCAGCCTTCGCTACCATCTGGCGCGGCGCACAGGAGGGCTCTCGCGCGTCATCGAGCGCGGCACCAAGGGCATCGAGGCGATAGTCCGTTTTACCATCCTCAATGGCGGGCCAACCATCATCGAATTTGCCTTCATGGCCGCCGTCATCTGGTATGAGTTCGGCTTCATCTACGTGGTCATTATCACGATAATGATCTGGCTGTATGTCCTGTTCACCATCCGCGCGAGTGACTGGCGCATCAGGATCCGTCGGGACATGAACACCAATGATACTGAGGCCAATTCCAAGGCGGTCGATTCACTGCTCAATTTCGAGACCGTAAAGTATTTCGGCAATGAGGAGATGGAGGCTGGGCGCTTCGACGACTCCATGGCGCGCTATGAAACAGCCGCGACCAAGGTCTGGACCTCGCTGGCTTGGCTCAACTTCGGCCAGGCGGTCATTCTGGGCATCGGTATGGGTGCCTGCATGGTGTTATCCGCCATGGCGGTTGCCGACGGTACACAGACGCTTGGCGACTTTGTGATGATAAATGCCCTGTTGCTGCAGCTTTCCATCCCGCTCAACTTCATCGGCTTCATCTATCGCGAAATACGCCAGGGTTTCACCGATCTTGAAGCCATGTTCGACCTGCTCGACGAGGAAAAGGAAATCCAGGACGCTCCGCACGCAAAACCGCTGGACGTGAATTCAGGCGCAATCGAATTCGAGAATGTGGATTTCCACTATGATGCCAATCGCAGTATCCTGAAAAATGTCAGCTTTACCGTTCCTGCCGGCAAGACCGTTGCGATTGTCGGTCCGTCGGGCGCGGGCAAGTCCACCATCTCCCGGCTCCTGTTCCGTTTTTACGATGTTACAGGCGGGACGATCCGCATCGACGGCCAGGACATTCGCGATGTAACCCAGCAGAGCCTGCGCGCATCTATAGGCATGGTTCCCCAGGACACCGTGCTGTTCAATGACACCATCGCATACAATATCCGCTATGGCCGGGTGAATGCGAGCGAGGAAGAGGTCGAGAGGGCGGCGGAAATGGCCCAGATCGGCGACTTCATCCGCAACCTGCCTGATGGCTTCCAGACCCAGGTCGGAGAGCGCGGCCTCAAGCTTTCAGGCGGTGAGAAGCAGCGCGTCGCGATTTCCCGCACCCTTCTGAAGGCCCCGCCGATCCTGATTCTCGATGAGGCAACATCTGCGCTTGATACCCAGACTGAACGTGAAATCCAGTCCGCGCTCGACATCGTCTCGCAGAACCGCACGACGCTGGTGATTGCCCACCGCCTTTCAACCGTAATCAGCGCAGACGAGATCATCGTCCTCAAGGCTGGCGAGATAGCAGAGCGCGGCACCCACAAGGCGCTTCTGCGCAAGAAGGGGCTGTATGCGGAAATGTGGAACCGCCAGCGCGAGGCAACTGAAGCCGAGGAACGCCTGCGCGCTGCAAAAGCCAGCGATATTATGGGTATTATCGAGCGCAGGCGGGCAGAACAGGCCGGTGAATAGTACCCGTTATTCCCGCAGCGCTTCTGCTGCCTTGCGGTCCACCAGTTCGACCTCTGCCGATTTGCGCGATATGAAGTCATCGGAAATCTCGTCAGCCCTGTTTTCACTAAAGACTTCGCGGGCGGTCTCGAAAATCTCGTTCTCCTCCTCGTCCATGTGTTGCTCATAGTCGTGCCGGAGTTTTTCAAACAGTTTTAGCCATTGTGGAGACGATAGTTCCGTTGCCTGCAGTTTCTCCATAAGGTCATTCAGCTCCTTGTGCTCGGAAACGCTGTGGCGTGCGTCGTTCTGACCATCAGGCTTCTGCATGATCCTGGCATGGAAGGTCTCTTCCTCCGCAGCCGCATGCGCCTTGACATCGTAATAGAGCGCATTCCAGCACTCGCGCCGCGTCGGGCTATCGCCTGATGTCCGGGAAATGGCCTTCATCAGTTCACGGTGACGGTCGTGGTCTTTCCTGATGGTCTTATAGATGGTCGGCATGGTGGATATTCTCCCGCGAAGACATGGTTTGAGGGTAAACCTGCCTTCACCAGAAAGGTTCCGCCAGTTTGGTTCCCTTCAGGCGGGTCGACAGACTTCTTGCCAATCAGATTGTCTTGAACCGGCCCGTCAGCACCTATATGACCAGCAAGAACCTCACCCGAGCCAAAGGACGCGTTTCAAGCCATGTCGATCACCACTTCCATCCGCAATGCCTTGGTCCCCATTCATCCCGAGGGCTACAAGTTCATTGCGATCTTCCTGGTGGCTTCGATCATCCTTGGCCTGCTCTGGGAACCGCTTCTGTGGATCGGCCTGCTGCTGACTGCCTGGTGCACATGGTTCTTCCGTGATCCGCCGCGCGTAACGCCGGTCAATGATGACTTTGTCATCGCACCGGCTGACGGAAGGATTTCACATGTCACGAAAGTGGTGCCGCCGACCGAGCTCGGCCTTGGCGACAAACCCGTCCAGCGCGTTTCGATTTTCATGAATGTGTTCAACTGCCACATCAACCGGGCGCCGGTAAAGGGGCGGATTGAGACAATACGCTACAGTAAGGGTGAGTTCCTCAACGCCGAACTGGACAAGGCTTCAAGCGACAATGAGCGCAATTCCATGCTGATCGAAACAGCGAACGGGACCATCGCTGTTGTCCAGATCGCAGGCCTTGTGGCCCGCCGTATCCTTTGCTGGGCAAAGGAGGGCGACCAGATTTCCACAGGCGAGCGGTTCGGCCTGATCCGGTTCGGCTCCCGCCTTGACGTGTATGTCCCTGACACCGCGACAGTGACTGTGGCAGTCGGCCAGACGGCAATAGGCGGCGAGACCATAATCGCGCGCTATGATGGAAATCCTGTTTCGCCCGTCATCCGGGTGGATTAGGATCACCTGATGAAGCCGCCATTTCCACCCTTTGAACCGGAGGAAGACGCTCCGCAGCAAATGCGGTTGCGAGATGTGCCGCTTCGCACGCTTTTTCCCAACATCATCACCCTGCTGGCAATCTGTTCGGGACTGACTGCCATCCGCTTTGCAATCGAGCAACGCCTTGAAATGGCGCTTGGGGCGATCATTCTGGCAGCCTTTCTCGACGGAATTGATGGGCGCGTGGCGCGCTTTCTCAAGTCCAGTACCCGGTTCGGGGCGCAGATGGACAGCCTTGCCGACTTTGTGAATTTCGGCGTTGCACCGGTCATGGTGCTTTATTTCACCATGCTGCATGAATTGAAACCTTTCGGCTGGGTCGCTGCACTGGTTTATGCGATGTGCGCCTGCCTTCGGCTTGCCCGCTTCAACGTGCAGATCGACATGCCCAACCGGCCATCCTTCCAGAGCGATTTCTTTGTTGGAGTGCCTGCGCCTGCGGGGGCGATGATTGTCCTCCTGCCTGTCTACTTCCTGCTGTTGGGTATGGAAAAAACGCTCTTCGCCGATTTTCTCGCCGCCATATATGTGGTGATAGTAGGCCTGCTGATGGTCTCCAACCTGCCCACCTATTCCGGCAAGAGCATGGGTCAGCGCATTCCCCGCAATGTCGCCATGCCGCTGATCCTCTTGAGCGTTGTCGTTATCGCGCTGATCCTGAGCTATCCCTGGCAATTGCTGACCCTCGCGGCCATTGGCTATCTGGCTGCCCTTCCTTTCGGCCGCACCTACTACTACAGGCTGCAGGTCGCCCATGATAATAGTGAGGCTGCCGCAAGAGCCGCATTGAAACAGCAGGCAGAGGCGGAAAAGGCTGAGGAGCCCAAGCCCCGAACGCGGCGTTCAACAAAAAAGGCGGCCAACTGAGCCGCCATTTTTCTGTTTCGCTGATCGTGTACCCGAACTGCCTACTCGGCAGCATCCGGCATCGCCCGCGATTCTTCTGCATTCTTTCGGGACTTCTTGCGTGCCGGTGCCGGTGCGGAAGGATCCTCTTTCAGCGTATCATTGGCCGGAGCCGGAAAGCCACTGGCCTCCACCGTTTGCGAAGTCACGGAAACTGCTTCCTGGCCCGTGGATTGCTCGTTCTCCGCGCCGCGCATGCGGACGAAAAGTTCGCGCACATTTTGCGGGAAAGACAGCATGACCGGGGTCAGTACGAGCGTCAGCAGGGTTGAGAAGGCGAGGCCCGAAATCACCGCTGTCGACAGCTGGATCCACCAGATCGAGGTGATCGAACCATAGGAGATCACGCGGTTGATGTAGTCGAAGTTGATGGTCAGCGCCATCGGCACCAGGCCCAGAATGGTGGTGACAGTGGTAAGCATGATCGGGCGCAGGCGCTGTGCGGATGTTTTGAGCACTGCCTGGTGCACATCGACCCCGTCGGCCCGCAGCCGGTTGTATGTGTCGATCAGTACAATGGCATTGTTCACCACAATGCCCGCCAGCGCGACAACGCCCGTACCGGTCATGATGATCGAGAATTTCTGGCCAGTCACTATCAGGCCGATCAGGACGCCGACCACGGCGAGAATGACGGTCGAGAGCGTCAGGAAGGTCTGGTAGAAAGAGTTGAACTGCGTCACCAGGATGATGAACATCAGAAAGAGGGCACCTGCAGCAGCCTTGCCGAGGAACGCGCCGGATTCGGCCTGTTCCTCGTCAGCACCACGGAACCGGAAGCCCACGCCCTCCGGCCATTCCTGCGAGGTGATCCATTCCTCCAATTGCCCGACCTTGTCGGTCGGCGTCATCGGGCGGTCACCGAACATGGCACCATCTGCCAGATTGGCTTTCAGATCCATTGCATAGACGCCATCGCGCCTTGTGATGGAGGAAACCTTCTGCTGCGGTGTGATCTCGATGAAATTGCTGATCGGAACCTGCCCGTTTGGCGTACGCAGGCGCAATTCCGACAACTTGTCCAGCGAGCGTTCGGATTCGGGCAGGCGGACGAGGATATCCACCTCATCCTCCGAATCATCAGGCCGGTACTTGCCGATCTGCACACCATTGGTAACAAGCTGCACCATGGCACCAACTGCGGCAATACCGGCATTGTAGCGGCCTGCCTCTTCGCGATCGATGTCGATCTGCCATTCGATGCCGGGCAGGGGACGCCCGTCCTCCACATCGCGCAACGTATCAAGGCTGTCGAAATAGGCCCTTACCACGCCAACCTGCTCGGTAAGCTGGTCATAACTGTTGGAAGTCACCTGGAGCCGCACATCCTTGCCTGAGGGAGGGCCGCCTTCAAGCTTGCGGATTTCAACCTTTGTGCCACCAATACCGGCGGTCCGCTCGCGGATTTCATCGAAGATTTCGGACGCCTTGCGCCGTACGGCAAAATCCTCCAGTTCGATCTGCATGGTCGCGATCACGTCGGCCGGCATGTCCTGTGGGGCGGAGACGTCGATGCCCCCGCCGCCGCCGCCGCCACCCGGGGCAGTTGCTGTCAGCACTGCATTTTCAATACCGGCAACCTGCAGAACCTGCTGCTCTACCTCAATGGCGATCTGGCGGATGTCTTCTCCTGAAAGATTGCCCCGCGCCTGGACGAAAACGGTCGCAATGTCAGGCTCTTCCTCCACGAAGAATTCGACGCCCTTGGAGTTCGCACTAAAAGTGATGAATGTCGCCACGGTGATCGCCACAACCGTGCCCATCACCACGAAATTGCCGAAAAGGCTGCGCGATACATCATCAAGAAAACGGACATAGAACCCCATGAAGCCTTTGAGCTTGCGCGGGTCGAGTTCTGCCTGTGCCGACAGCATCTGTGCCGTCTCGTTGATTCTGGCGGCTTTCCGGCGTCCGAAAAGCCCGCGGATCGCGCCACCCGTCTGCGCCATCACCGTTCCGGTAACCGGTACGAAAACGAGGGCTGTCAGCAGAGAGGCGGTCAGCACGATGATAACCATGATCGGCAGGTAGCTCATGAACTGGCCCGGCACGCCTGGCCACAACAACAGCGGCAGGAAGGCAGCAAGTGTCGTCGCTGTTGACGAGACAATCGGCCAGAACATCAGCTTTGCTGCACGGTTGTAGGCTTCCTTGGGCGGCGTGCCCTCGGCCATCTTCCGGTCGGCATATTCGATCATGACGATGGCGCCATCGACCAGCATGCCCACCGTCAGCACGAGGCCGAACATGACCATCATGTTCACCGTCATGCCGAGGAAGGCAACAATCAGAAAGCCGATCATGAAAGAGGTCGGAATGGCAAGGCCAACAAGTAGCCCCGAGCGCAGGCCGAGCGAGGCAATCACCACGATCATCACCAGCGAAATCGCCGTAAGAATCGAGGATTGCAGTGAGCCCAATACCTCGAAGATGAAGCTCGACTGGTCGATCATGAAGTTGACCTTTACCGTATCGGGCCAGTCCTTTGTGAATTCGCCAACGACGCGGCGAACCTCCGAATTGTTCTCGATAATGTTCGTGCCGATGCGCTTGACCACCTCGAGCGACATGGCAGGCTGGCCGTTAACTCTTGTATAGGTCGAGGCATCCTTGAAATTGCGCCGTATGTCGGCAACCTCGCCAAGCGTGACCACACCTTCGCCGCTTTGCTTGATGGGGATCGAATAGACATCGAGCGCGTTCTCGACAAGGCCCGGCAGCTTGACATTGAACCGCGCCGATCCGTCATCGATAAAGCCTGCAGGCACAAGTTGGTTGTATTGCGCGAGCGCATTGAGCAACTCGTCCTGGGTAATGTCGTAGGATTCCAGCTTGAGGAGGTCCAGAATGACTTCTAGTTGTTCCTGCCGTGTGCCCTTCAGATTGGCCTCGCGCACCGTCGAGATGGATTCGATCTCGTCCTTGAGCTGGCGCGACAGGTTGTAAAGCGTGCGCTCGGGAACGTCGCCTGAAAGGGTGACAATGATCGTTGGCTGCAGGGCGAAATTGGTTTCAAATACCGCCGGTTCATCCGCGTCTGCAGGCAGTTCCGCCTTTGCCAGATCAACCTTGTCGCGGATATCGGCAAGCACCTTGTCCTTGTCCGACCCGATCTGGAATTCAAGAACAATCCCGGCATGGCCTTCCGAGGCAATCGCGGTTATTTCCTTGAGTCCGTCAAGGCCGCGCAACTGGGTTTCCATCGGCTTGACAAGCAGGCGCTCGGCATCCTCGGGCGATACGCCGCGCTGGCCGATGGAGACGTAATAGACCGGGACATCGATATCCGGGTTCGCCTCTTTCGGCACGCCGATATAGGACATCACGCCCGCTATCACCATGACGATCATCAGCGTGATGACAGTCTTCGGCCTTGAAAGAATGGTCTGGAGCGCTCCGGTCACTGTTTCGTCTCCGGCTTGGCCTCAATCTGCAGGGCGGCAATTTTTTCGATGATCCGTTCGTCCAGCGTCGTCTCAACGATTTCCCCGCGGGTCACATACTCCTGGCCAAGCGTAATGATCCGGTCCCCGTCGCTGGGACCTGTAATCCAGAAGGCTGACTTTTCCTGCGAAACGATCTGGACAGGAACGAATTCGACAGTGTTTTCAGCATTGACAATGCGGATGCCAATCGAGCCGTCATCGGCGAGGGTGATCCATGATGGCAGGATACGGAACGCTTCACCGGCCGGCATGTCGATACGGGCCTGGGCAGTCATGCCATCGCGAAGATTTTCGCTCTGTGCCATCTCGATTTCGATCGCAAAGGTGCGGGTCTGCGCATCGGCAGACGGTGCGATATAGCGGATTTTTCCTGGCACGGTTTCATTCGTTATCAGCGTAACGCTTGCCTCCATTCCAACGTCGATCCTGTCGATATCGCGTTCGGAAATCTGGCCGGTAAACAACATGGGGTCCGTATCGATCAGCGTCACACAGGCAGCGCCCATGGAGAGCATGTCTCCGACTTCGGCAATCGGGTCCTGAACAACACCGCTGGCATTGGCCCTGATCTCTGTACGGTTCAGTTCCAGCTCTGCAGAAGCCACAACGGCCTTTGCTGCGTCAACGGCGGCCTTGAGCGCGGTCAGACGGTTTGCAGAGGCAAAACCCTTTTCCTTGAGTTGGGCGTTTGCATTGTATTCGGTTTCCGCCTGGGCAAGCTGCGCGCGGGCCTGCGCCAGTTGCGCCTCACGCGCACCGCGTTCAACGACGCAGACAAGGTCACCTGCTTTTACCTGGTCGCCCTTTGATACCAGCCGGTTCTCGAGAACGCCGGCGGTCTCGGCGCGAACAGTGATGATCGCATCAGCCTGGGTGCGCCCGCGCACCTGGATAATCTCATTGCGAACTTCCGCCCGCATCGGAACATGGCGAACCTTGAAGCGGTCTTCCTTGCGCTCGGCCTCGCGCTCGGCAATGGGCGGTGCACCATTTTCCGGATTGGAGACACCGCCAATCTGGATGTCTCCGGTGTACATCCACCAGCCCAGCCCGCCCGCAAGCGCCAGTGCCAAGATATGCGACCCGTTGATCCTGAAAGCCATTTTACAATTCCGTTTGCGCATTTCGCGCCGGGTTAACTTATTCGGCGGCCAATGCCACGCTGATTTTTGTGCCGGCAATGGCCAGCAATTCGCTGCGCTTTTCGAGCAGGTAATTGATGTCTGATTCCATGACATGGCTGCCATAAGCGCCGATCCAGCAGGTGCCTTCGTGGCCGCAATCGCTCACATGCTCGCGGATCATTTCGATCTGGCCCTTGATATGGGCGATCCGCTCCTCGATTGCACGAGCGACGATCTCGCGGGGAATGAACTCCGCCGACATGGCAACAAGCAGAAATTCCGACTTGATCTTGTCCATGGCGGGGGGTTGGGCAATCGCTTCGCAATAAGCCCTGTGCCCCGCTGGCGTTATTGAATAGACCTTGCGTTCGGGCTTGCCGGGATCCTGTTCCACCCTGCTGGTTACCAGATTGTCAGCTTCCAGTCTGGCCAGTGTGGGATATATCGAGCCATAGCTGATCTCGGCAAAAAAGCTGTAAGGGCCGTCTGTCGACAGTTTGCGGATCTCGTATCCGGTGGCTTCCTGAAAATTCAGAATGCCCAGAATGAGTGTTCTGGCGTGCAAGATATATCACCTTTTCCTGCGTTGAACGCACCATGGGTGGCGTCATAGTCAGCGTCACTGAAGCAGTGCCAACACGCCCAGGCGGGCATGACAACGCATTTGGTCTCCATCAACCGAACCGATATATGCCAATTTGATATATATCAAGTCAGAATATCATTACAGTTACGTAACACTTGCGTGAAGGTTGAAAGCGATTGAAGCCGGACGCAGTGTTGGTCACGTTTTGGCAACACCGCATCACCAGTGCGCAGATGGCGCTATCAGAAGAATATTCAAGCCTGTGGGCTGGAGTCAGCTATTGCCGTTTCAGGTACATTTTCGGCCAGTCTCTGTGTGGAGACATAGTCGGTCTTGCCTGAGCCAAGCACCGGGATTTCCGCTACCTTCAGGATGAGGTTCGGCACCATGAGTTCGGTATAGCCCTGATCGCGGTTGGCCTTGATCAGGTGTTCCTTCTCCGCATCCTTGCTGGTGGTTACAAGGACGATCTTCTCTCCGCGGCGCTTGTCCGGCAGGCTGATCGCCGCGTGGTTTTCTTCCGGCCACAGCGAACTTGCCACCATCTCGATCGCGCCGAGCGAAACCATCTCGCCGGCAATTTTGGCGAACCTTTTGGCGCGGCCCTTGATCGCCACATAGCCGTCCTTGTCCACGTCGACGATATCGCCTGAATCATGCCAGCCATCGGCAAGTGGTTGCAATTCACCGGGCCGGTCATGGGTCATGTAACCGAGCATAACATTGGGGCCCTTTATCCAAAGCCTGCCATCGGCCTCGATGCCGTCCACCGGCTCCAGCCGGTGCGCGATGCCCGGGAGCAGCTTGCCCACCGTGCCGGGCCTGTTTTCATCGGGTGTGTTGACGGCGACCACGGGAGAGGCCTCGGTCATGCCGAAACCTTCAAGGACCAGCGTGTCGAACCGCCTCGCCCAGGTTTCGCGGGTTTCCTTTCGCACCGCTTCGGCCCCGGCAACCACCATGCGCAGGGAAGCAAAATCGCTGTCCTTTGCCGCGCGGGCATAGCCTGTAAGAAAGGTGTCGGTGCCAAACAGGATGGTTGGTTTCGTCTTTGCCACGGCCTGTGGAATGATCTTCATGTGCAGGGGCGAGGGGTAGAGGAAGAGCCGCACGCCATAAAGCAGGGGCAGGATCATGCCGCCCGTCATGCCGAAGGAATGGAATACCGGCAGGACATTGAACAGTTTGTCCTGCGGCCCGAAGTGTATTCGCTCGCCGATCTGCGAGCAGTTCGAAAGAATATTGGCATGGGAAAGGACAACAGCCTTTGGATGGCCTTCCGAACCCGATGTATATAGTACAAGCGCCGGATCATGCTCACCGGCCCGGGTGAGGGCGCGCCTTGAAAAAAGGGCTGCCATCAGTTTCTCGAAAGTGGTTACGGTTTCCGCAACCTCTTCCAGCCAGAAAATCTTCAGCCCCGCACCCTCGATTGCTTTTTGTAAATCCTGCAATTCTGCCTTCTCGATGAACTGGCGCGAGGCGATGACGGTTTTCGCCTGCACCGTCATACAGGCGGACACCACTGTGGCAGGTCCGGCAGTATAGTTGAGCATGGCCGGAATGCAGCCTGCCGATTGAAGTCCGAGGACTGTGCTGACAACGGCATTTGCATTCGGCAGCAGAACAGGCACGAATTCGCCCGGCCGGGTAAAGCCCGCAAACCGCCTGGCCAGCAGCCGCGCCCCGGTCAGTATCCTGCCATAGGAAAACTTTTGCCCGACTGCATCCTCTAGGACCGGCTCTTTCGAGCCGAAATCCCTTGCCGCGCCAATAAAGGCGTCAAGTATGGTCTGTCCGGCAAATCTTGAGTGAAACCCTCTGTTCCCCTGCATTCAGCCCTCCAACCGAATGATCCTCTGCACGGACTTTGGCAGGGAAAGCGACCCTTGGCAATTGGCCTAGACCCAATCGCCCTTGCGGAAATCATAAAGGCCGCCATTCATCGTCGTCTCGGGCGAGGCGAGCGTCACCAGCAGATCGGCTATCTCGGAAGGATGCGGCACGGTTTGCGGGTCTTCGCCGGGAACCGCCTTGGCACGCATGGCGGTGCGCATGGCGCCCGGATTGACGCAATTCACCTTCAGGGATGTGCTGGCGCTCTCATTGGCCCAGGTCTTTGCCAGCACCTCGAGAGCCGCCTTGGAAGCCGCATATCCGCCCCAGAACGGCTTGTTGGTATGCGCCGCACCCGAACTCATGAAAATTGCCCGGCCTGCATCAGATGCCCGCAGCAGCGGATCAAGTGAGCGGATGAGCCGCCAGTTTGCCGTCAGGTTCACGGCAATGGTTCTTTCAAAATCCTTGGGTTCAAGATGGCCAAGCGGGGAAACCGCGCCCAGCATGCCGGCATTGGCGAGAAGAATGTCGAGCCGCCCCCAGCGTTCGTCAATGGCAGCGCCAAGCCTGTCCAGTGCCTCGAAATCGAGAATGTCGAGGGGAACCAGCGTCGCAGCTCCACCAGCTTCCTTTATTGCATCATCAAGTTCCTCAAGCGCGCCGACCGTGCGGGCAAGGGCTATCACATGAGCGCCTTCACGCGCATAGGCGAGCGCCGCCTGATAGCCAATGCCCCGCGATGCGCCGGTGACCAGCGCTGTTCTGCCTTCGAGTCTGCCCATTGAATTTACCGTTGTCTGCGGTCAGTTGCCCTGGCGTTCTGCCAGCAGCGCGACCTTGTTGTCCTTTGTGCCGTCCACATTGTGATCGGTTATCTCGGTGGGATACTCCTTCGAGAAACAGGCGTCACAATATTGCGGAAGGTCATTGTTGCGGGCAACTTCGCCCGCTGCGCGATAAAGCCCGTCAAGGGAAATGAACCCAAGACTGTCCACACGAATGAATTCCTGCATTTCGGCAATCGACATGCGTGATGCCAGCAGCTTGTGGCGCTCGGGCGTGTCGACCCCGTAAAAGCAGGGGGAAGCAGTGGGCGGGCTGGCAATTCGCATATGCACTTCAGCCGCCCCGGCATCGCGAACCATCTGCACGATCTTCTTCGAGGTCGTGCCGCGTACGATGGAATCATCCACCAGCACCACGCGCTTGCCCTCCAGCATCTTGCGGTTTGCGTTGTGCTTGAGCTTGACGCCCATGTGCCGGATCGAGTCAGTCGGCTGAATGAAGGTGCGCCCGACATAATGGTTTCGGATGATGCCGAGTTCGAATGGCAGTTTGGCGCCCTGGGCAAAACCGATGGCCGCTGGCACGCCGGAATCTGGAACCGGAACGACGATATCCGCATCAACCGGCGTTTCAGCGGCCAGTTCCACGCCGATCTGCTTGCGCACGTCATAGACGTTGTGGCCCTCCAGCATGGAATCGGGCCGTGCAAAATATACATACTCGAAAATGCAGAAGCGCCTGCCGGTCTTGCCGAACGGCTTGGAGCAATTGATCCCATTGTCGGTGATGATCACCAGTTCGCCCGGTTCAATGTCGCGCACAAACCGTGCGCCGATGATGTCGAGGGCGCACGTTTCCGAGGCCAGGATATAGGCGCCGTCGAGATCGCCCAGTACCAGCGGGCGCACGCCCAGCGGGTCGCGGCAGCCGATCATCTTCTTGTTGGTGATGCCGACCAGCGAAAACGCGCCCTCGAGGCGGAGCAATGCATCGACGAGGCGCTGCTCGAAATTGGCGCTCTTGCCCATGGCGATGAGGTGGAGGATGACTTCGGTATCCGAGGTCGAATGGAAGATCGCGCCATCGCGCTGCAATTCGCGGCGCAGCGTGCGGGCATTGGTCAGATTGCCGTTATGCGCCACGGCAAACCCGCCATCGGCGAGTTCGGCAAAGAAGGGCTGCACATTGCGCATTTCATCGCCGCCGGTGGTCGAGTAGCGGTTGTGGCCGATTGCACGTGATCCGGTCAGGCGCGCAATGACATCGGGCTTGGTGAAAGTGTCGCCGATCAGTCCGCGATGGCGCTCGGCATGAAACTGGGTACCGTCAAAGGATACAATCCCGGCTGCTTCCTGGCCGCGATGTTGCAGCGAATGCAGACCCAGCGTTGTCAGGGCAGCGGCATCCTGGTGTCCGAAAATGCCGAAAACGCCGCATTCCTCATGCAGCTTGTCGTCCTCCCCGAACATGCCTGCGGATTCGTCCTGTGGCATCGGGCTGGATAGTAAGGTCATGGCCTTTTCCCGCGTTTGATAAATCAGGTCTCGTCGTCGCTCGCACCGGCTTCAGCGCCGTCGCTTGGCCGCAGGCGGTCATAGATGGAACGTTCGGGATCATCGGGCAACATCTGCACAATGCCCTCGCCAATCGATTCCAGCATTGGCTTTGACTTGGCATCTGCAACCCATGAGGGCTGGTTTTCCGGCATCAGCCAGTTCACAAACAGCAGGCCCACAACAACGAGCAGGGCCCCGCGCACTGCGCCGAAGACGAAGCCGAGGGTCCGGTCGAGCGGTCCGATCTTGCTGTCGACGATAAAGTCGGCGATCTTCATGGTCACCAGGCTCACAACGATCAGGACGACAATGAAGATCAGTGCTGCCGCTGCAATGTCGGCAACTGTCTGGCTCGATGATATCGCCTTTGTATAGGGAGCCACCATTGGCGAAACGGTCTTGTAGAAGGAATAAGCTGCCAGCGCGGCCAGCAGCCAGGATGCAATCGACAGGGCTTCGCGCGAGAAGCCGCGCACCATTGCCAGCAGTCCCGAGACCAGCATCAGGCCGATCAAAATACCGTCAAAAAGGGTAATCATCTCTGCCGGATCCCTGCAGCGCCATCATCATCAGTCGGGCTGGCACTGGAAACGGCCCGCTCAACTGGCTCCTTTTGCCGTTTTGTCACAAAAAAATCAATCAGGAAGAAGGCGAGTTGTCCTGCAGGGTCAAGTTTCCTGTTGAGAGCGGATGAACGCCATCGGCCTGCTTTGCTCAAAAGGTCATATGCGCAAGCAATTCGGCCGACGAACAATTGCCCGTCGGCCGTTTCATTACCTGTCAGGGAGCCCTAGCTGGCAAGCGAGACAAGGCTTTCGAAATTCACCTGTTCAATCAGTTCATCGATTTCCTCATCATAGGCGGCGATGAAGGTTCTGGCGACGTCTTCAAGGGCGTCCATGTCTGACCTGGAGCCTTCATCAAGAAAAGCCAGCGAAGGCGGGAGAGCCGGTTGCCAGCGGAAGTAGTTGAGGTCCGGACCTGCCTTTGAACGCATTACCATGTCGGCATGATCAGTTGCGCCGTCAAAGACGATGCCGAGCAGGTCACCACCAATTCCCCATTCAACGAAACCCCAGCCGGTCGAAGCATCCGGTATCGGCTCCGAATAGTGGCCCGTACCCAGTGACAGGACGACAGTATTCTTGTCCCTGCTGGCGTTCGATTCCTCGAGATAACCAAGCAGGGTCGGATTTCCCACGCCTGCATTGCCGCCATCCACCAGATCGAAAAAATCGCCGTCAGCACTTGGCGTAAAGTAGTTGGTTACAAGGCCTGGAACCCCGATTTCCTGGGGCGGTGCGCCATTTGCGTAGACACGGTAGGGGGAGAAGAAGGGCACGGCGGCAGAGGAGGCGGTTGCGGCCTGCCACATGCGATAGTTCGAGTAATCGCGCGATCCAGGAAGGCTGGACTCGACCGAGCCCATTACCTCGTTGGTCCGGCTGCCAATGTCATAGGCATAGACGAATGCCTCGCACAGGGCGCCGCGCATGCGTGTATCACCCAGCTTGTCGTGCAGGTGGTAAGCCAGTTTGTGGACATTGTGCAGTGGGTTGGTGAGGGTATTGTAGATACTGCTGACCGTGTCGATGACCTTGCCGGGGTTTGTAGCAATCCAGGAATTGGAGCGTCCCATCAATTCATTTGCCGGATCGATCACGCGGTCCTGAAAACTGCCGCGGGAAAAAATCACCTCACCAAGATCGCGATAAATCTGGACGATCTCCTCGGCAGAATACCTCGAGCGGCGGCTCTGACCGTCCGGTTTTGTCAGCCCGCAGGTAAGGATGGAGCCGGTTGACGTCCCCACGACGCGGTCAAATATTTCGTGAATCCGCTTTCCGGTCCGCCGTTCGATTTCCTTAAGAATGGTTGCCGGGATCATGCCACGGGCGCCACCGCCATCTATCGAAAGGATGCGGAAGGGTCTGTTCATCCCGGCAAATGGACGCATCAGGTTTACCGAGCTTCCAAACGTTTTCATTTTCATTCCGTTTGAAAGCTGTTTGGTCAAGACCTGCGGCGGCTTTGGAGCCTTGCCCGGCTTGATCTGCATGCCGGGTTTGACAACAGCGATGCCGCCCGGTTTCGGCGCAGGTTTGAGGGTTGCCTTGCCGGCGGTTGAGCGGGAAGTTGATGATGCGGTCTTGCTGGACTTGGCTTTTCCAGGCTTTTTGATCTTGGCTGATTTTGCCATGATGTTTGCTCCGTTGATGAAGCTCCGCCATGCCATTAGCCATGATTGGCCAGGTTTTGAATACCATGAATAAGGTATATTACGCCCAGGAATGGCAGTTTGCCAGGTACGCCGCACTGCAGCGAAGTGACGGGAAGGAGCGCTGTCCTAATCGGGGTTGTGCTCGTTTACCGGCTTGCGCCCATGGGAGAGAATTCGCGCCGCAAGGTCTGCCAGTTCGCTGATTTCAACGGTTTCCAGAGAGGTCGGGACGCTCTTGCCCGATTTGCCGCCAATCGAACCTGCCGGCAGTATTGCCCGGCCAAAGCCCAGTTTCTCCGCTTCCTTCAGCCGCGATGGGCCGTGCGATACGGGCCGTGTAGCACCCGACAGGCTGATCTCGCCAAAATAGACGCTCTGTGCGGGAAGCGGGACGCCCGCCAGTGACGAAACAAGCGCTGCGGCAACAGCCATATCCGCCGCAGGTTCCGAAATCCGATAGCCGCCCGCAACATTGAGATAGACATCATGCTGGCCCAGCCGCACGCCGCAATGGGCTTCCAGAACTGCGAGCACCATTGAAAGGCGCGAATTCTCCCAGCCAACGACCGCGCGCCTTGGAGTGCCGAGCGAGGATGGCGCAACCAGCGCCTGGATTTCGACGAGTACCGGGCGTGTGCCCTCCATGCCCGCAAAGACCGCAGCACCCGGTGCATTGGCATTTCGCTCGCCCAGGAACAGTTCGGACGGGTTGGCAACCTCGCGCAGTCCCCCGTCCGACATTTCGAAGACGCCGATCTCGTCGGTTGGTCCGAAGCGGTTCTTGACACCCCGCAGAATACGGAAGTGATGCCCGCCTTCGCCCTCGAAATACAGAACGGCATCAACCATGTGCTCGACAACGCGCGGCCCGGCGATCTGCCCGTCCTTGGTGACGTGGCCGACAAGGATGACAATCGTGCCGTATTTCTTGGCATAGCGGATCATCGCCTGGGCTGAGGCTCGCACCTGTGTAACCGACCCCGGCGCTGACTCAACCGTATCGGTCCATAATGTCTGGATCGAATCGACGATCAGCAGGGCTGGGGGCGGCCCGGTTCGCAGCGTGGCGAGAATGTTCTCGACACTCGTCTCGGCGGCAAGGCCTATATTCTCGTGCACAGCCCCAAGCCGCCTGGCGCGAAGGCGCACTTGCGCCACCGCTTCCTCGCCGGACACATAGACGACTCGCGAGCCGCGCCGCGCGAGCGCCGCAGCTGCCTGGGTGAGGAGCGTGGATTTGCCGATGCCCGGATCACCGCCCACAAGGAGCGCGGAGCCCGGGACGAAACCGCCGCCGGTCACCCGGTCAAGTTCAGCCATTCCCGTGCCAAGGCGCGGCGCTTCGTCAATTGCCCCGTCCATGGCGACCAGTTCGACCGCATGACCAGACTGCATTTTCCGCGATCCAGGTGCTGCCCCCACACCGGAATCCGAGCGCTCCTCGACCAGCGTGTTCCACTCGCCGCAGCCCTCGCACTTGCCCGACCAGCGCGGGGCAACCGTGCCGCAATTCTGGCAGATGAACTGTGATTTGTTTTTCGCCAATGGGAGGGTTCCGGTGATATGAATGTTCACATTATGTTCTAAAGCAGATTTTTGCCCGTGGCAAGGTGAAGGTGGCGCAAAAACCGCGCTAAAATGCAGGCGATTACCTGCGA
>CAZIPH010000036.1:0-5295 GCA_964541115.1 uncultured Salaquimonas sp. | reverse complement strand
TGGCAAGGTGAAGGTGGCGCAAAAACCGCGCTAAAATGCAGGCGATTACCTGCGAAGACATGGTGAAACTGACCGTTCTCCACGAGGATCTGGAAAAAGGCGGTGCCATGGAGCAGGGCGTTTCCAGGGGTTGGCCTATCGTCCTTTCAAGTCTCAAGTCCTGGCTGGAAACAGGCGAAGCGATCGACATTTTTGCCAAGCCACTGGATACCGATAACAAGGCAGCCTGACGGGTAAGCCGGGAAATTGCAATTGGCGGCTTACAAATCTTCCCGGCACGCTCTTCGCTCGATCTTGTGATCCTGTTCAACCGACCTCATGCGGCTCGGCAATCTCCCGTGCGCTTCCTGACACCTTGATACCCGCCCCTTTGCCCGGTGTGATTTCTGCCTTCAGCAAACAGGGTATGCCCATGTCATCGCCCTGATGAATGACGATTGTTCCGTCCTGCAAATGGCCAAGGTCGCGCAAATATCCGGCCAAGGCTGCAGCGGCAGCCCCGGTCGCAGGGTCTTCCACAACGCCGCCGAGGGGGAAGGGATTCCTGGCGTGATACAGCCTCGGGCTTTCAGCGTGAACAAGGCTAAAGGTCACAAGATTGGCGCGCTCCGCCAGTTCACGGCCCATGGCGAAGTCGTATTCCATAACGCGCAGTCTATCACGGGACTTTAATGCAAGAACCAGATGATCGCCGCCGCCATGGGCCAAGGCCGGGGGTAGATGTTCGTCCAGATTTTCACGATCGATGCCGAACAGGGCAAGTGCCTCGTCAAGCAATTCCGGCTCTGCCGCAGCACTGCGTGTCGGTGGAGAAATGAAGGCAGCTTCCCATTTGTCGGTTGAATGATATCCCTCAACGGTGATGTCCGCCCGGTTGAGTTTGAGTTCAAAGGTCCCTGAGCCGTACTGGCGGGCAAGTTCCGCTGCGAGCGCGATCGTGGCATGGCCGCAAAAGTCGACTTCCACCTCGGGAGCAAAATAGCGAACCCGCCATTTGTCATCTTCAGGCGCAGCGAAAACGGATTCCGAATAACCGACATCAGCAGCAATCTTCTGCATTACCCTTGGTTCAGGCAAGCCATCGCAGATTAAGACACCTGCCGGGTTGCCGCCAGTTGTACCATTGGAGAAGGCGGCGATCTGTTGAAGGATCATGGAAACTCTTTCATTCTTGATGTTGCCTGATGCTCGAACAGAACTCTCACCATCGGGCTCTTGAGTGGACAGCATCCAATGCTAGACTTGACCGGCAGAGGAAGCGAGGATGTGAGCCCTTGTTTGCACTTACCCAAACGCCGGATAACAGGATAGCCAGTCAATAATGGAAACGAAAGTCGGTCTCAATGGTGGCGCCTTCCGCCCTGCCACGGCAATCACTGGATGCATGCGCCAAACTGCAAACCCAAATGGTCGCGCTCATGCAGGCATGCGATGCCCCGCCCAAGCAGTATCAACGGCTTGGGCTGGCAGGCGATTAATTACTGACATTGTATGGTAGGCTTTGGATTTGAAGCACCGACATGCCAGTTCTCACCCCCCCACATAAATCCGCTCATAGCGCCGGCCGAGGCTGGTCAGGATTTCATAGCCGATTGTTCCGGCGGCAAGCGCCAGTTCATCGACCCGCAATTCCTTGTTGATGAGGTCCACCCATTCGGTTTTCGCCAGCGTGCGGGCAGGGATGTCGGTCACATCAAGCGTGATCATGTCCATCGAAACCCGCCCTATGATCGCCACGCGCTTCTTGCCGACCATTGCTTCGCCGCCCTTGGCGATACCGGCCTTGCGCAGCGGTGTGCCGGAACCGGAAATCGCACGGTGAAAGCCGTCCGCATAGCCAATGGCGACCACTGCAAGGCGGCTGTCGCGGGTCAGCAAATGTGTTGCGCCATAGCCGACACGTTCGCCTTTGCCGGCATCCTTGAGCTGTACAATGCGCCCCTCGAGACGGACGACCGGCTTCATTGGGTTCGGCGTGTCGTTGACCGCTTCCCCGCCATAAAGCGAAATACCGGGCCGCAGCAGGTCGAAATGCGCGCGCTTGGCGAGGAACACACCGGCGCTGTTTGCCATGGATTTGCGCGCAGCAGGAAAATGACTGGCACCGGCAATAAAGGCGTCGATCTGCTGGTCGTTCATCGGGTTCTGCGGATCATCGGCACAGGCGAAATGACTGATGACCAGTTCAGGGTCGAGCCGCGCCATGATATCGGGCGAGGCGGTCAGCCAGGCCAGTTCGTCCCGCGTCAGCCCAAGCCGGTTGATGCCGGTTTCCAGATGCAGCGCGGCGCGCAACTTGTCGCGCGGTTTTGACGTCCAGTCCTTGACCCCGGCGGGCGAATTGATCACCGGCGTCAGCCTGTGCCTGACATAGGTATCTTCGCCCTCGGGGTTGAAGCCGTTGAAAATATAGATACGCGCCCCGGGTGCGACCTTCCGCATGAAAACGCCTTCGGAGATCGTCGCGGTGAAGAAATCGCGGCAGCCCGCATCATACAGCGCCTTGCCGACCCGCTCTGCTCCCAGCCCGTAGGCGTCAGCCTTGACCACCGCCGCGCACTGGCCATGGCTTGCCTTGCCGGCGAGCTTCTTCCAGTTGGCGACGATTGCGCCAAGATCGACGGTCAGCCGACCGTTGGAATGAATGGGCCATTCGGAATTCGACCGGGAACTGGACGGGGTATTCGACATGCCATGCCTGCTGGTTGCGATCTGTTTACGGAATAGAACGCGCAGGCTTTAGCCTTGTTTGGCAGGCTTTGCCACCTGTTCGTTGGCCGCAGGCCGCAGGCCTATTCGAAGCGCTCGGGCAGGTGGTCATCCTCTGCAAGGTCGGAGAAGCGGGTGAACTCGGCCTGGAAGCCGAGTCTTGCGCTGCCCGTCGGGCCGTGCCGCTGCTTGGCGATGATCACCTCGGCCTTGCCGCGTGATGCGCGCAAATCCTGGTCCCATTTCAGCCACTCCTCGGTGCCTTCCTTGGGTTCGCGGTTCTGGATGTAGTATTCCTCGCGGAAGACGAACAGCACGACATCGGCGTCCTGCTCGATGGAGCCCGATTCACGAAGGTCGGAGAGTTGCGGGCGCTTGTCCTCGCGGCTTTCCACCTGGCGCGAAAGCTGCGAAAGCGCGATGATCGGCACATTGAGTTCCTTGGCCAGCGCCTTCAGCCCGGTGGTGATCTCGGTGACTTCCTGGACCCGGTTCTCGCCGGATTTCTTCGAGCCCTGCATCAGTTGGATATAGTCGATCACCATCACATCGAGACCGCGCTGGCGCTTGAGGCGGCGCGCCCTTGCGGCAAGCTGGGCAATCGAAATGCCGCCCGTCTCGTCTATGTAAAGCGGGATCTTCTGCATTTCCTGCGCGCAATAGGAGAGTTTCGCAAAGTCGGTCTCGGTGATCTCGCCGCGCCTGATCTTGGAGGAGGAAACCTCCGCCTGCTCGGAAATGATGCGCGTCGCCAGCTGGTCGGCGCTCATCTCCAGCGAGAAGAAACCGACCACCCCGCCATCAATCGCCTTGGGCGAGCCGTCCGCCTCCACATCGCCCTGATAGTTATGCGCAATGTTGAACGCGATATTGGTGGCAAGCGATGTCTTGCCCATGCCCGGGCGTCCGGCAAGGATGATGAGATCGGAATGCTGCAAGCCGCCCATGCGCTGGTCGAGCGTGTGAATGCCGGTGGAAATGCCCGACAGCCCGCCCTCGCGCTGGAAGGCGGCCGCCGCAAGGTCGATTGCCTCGTTGATCGCCACGGAAAAATCCTGGAAGCCCTGATTGGTCGAGCCGGTCTCAGCCAGCTCGAACAGGCGGCGCTCGGCATCCTCGATCAGCCCCGATGGCGGCATGTCGACCGGCGCATCATAGGCGATGTTGACCATGTCCTCACCAATGGTGATGAGCGAGCGGCGCGTTGAAAGATCGTAGATCGAGCGGCCGTAATCCTCCGCATTGATGATCGTGGTCGCCTCGGCGGCCAGCCGCGCCAGGTATTGCGCAACGGAAATGTCGCCGATCTTGTCATGCTCGGGCAGGAAGGTCTTGATGGTGACCGGGTTCGCCCGCTTGGCCGCGCGGATCATGTCGGAGGCAACCTTGTAGATCTCGCGGTGCACCGGTTCCTGGAAATGCTCAGGCTTGAGAAAATCCGAAACCCGGTAATAGGCGTCATTATTGACCAGTATCGCGCCCAGCAGCGCCTGCTCGGCCTCGACATTCTGCGGCACGCTGCGGTAGGGCGCGTCGCCCCGGTTATTACCTTGTGGTCCTGCCAGACGGTCGGAGCCTCTGTTGTCGGGAGGGAAGGGGATGGTCTCGGCCATTAACGTCTTTCGGGTCCTGGAATCGGGTAATTGATCGGTTTTCGAGCCAACATCGTTTTCCATGATTGGCGCTGCCATGCCACTGCAAAAACGCAATACGTGCATTGCCACACTAATTCACAGGCAAAACGCGAAAATCCCGGAAAACGAAACGAAGCAAGTTGACACCCATAGCTGATTCGCAGGTGTTTTTTGAGGCAGGGGGCGGCGGGGTGGATCAAAACTCACCCCCCTTACCCATTCCGCACGCCCGTCCTTATCGCCTCGCGCCAGTGGCGCAGGAAGATGCCATAGGCATCGCGCAGCGTGTATTTCGGGTCATATGCGTTGACGGGTTCGGAGTAGAGCGCGTTCACTTCCAGCGCCCTGATGCCTTCGCCGCGTTCGAGACTGGCAAGGTCCGGCACACGGCAGTCGAGCCGCCCGTATTGAAACCCTGACACCTGGTCGAGGGCGGCGCAAAGCGCAGCTTCCAGTTCCGGAGTTATCCTGTCCGACACATCCTGGAAAGTTGCCCCAAGATGGTGGTTGCGCACGGGAATGAGGTCGAGGCTTTCGCCATCGGGCAGTATCATCGCAAGGCGCTCATGGCTGGTTCGCGCAACGCGGCGGCGCGTCGCCCTGTCCGCATCGGCCTGTTCGATCAACTGGCCGATCGTGCTCGCCCCGTCGCCGGTCACCACAAAACCGTGCTTCATCGTCATTGACAGGATGCGCCCCGGCATTGACGCGTCCGGCTGGTTGTAGAACAGGGCGATCTCGATGCCGCCAACATATTCCTGCAACAGCCAGTTCCCGCTCCCTCGCTCGCGCCCCTGCCAGAAGCGCAGGATCTCCTCCAGGGAAGCCATGAAGCGGATGTTCTGGCCGCGAACGCCGTTATCGGGCTTGACGACGAAGCGGCCGGGAAGGGCGCCCTGCCTGGCGGTCAGTTCCGATGCAAATCTCCTGAACCGCGCCTCGACCTGTCTGG
>CAZIPH010000035.1:0-34332 GCA_964541115.1 uncultured Salaquimonas sp. | reverse complement strand
TTTCCACGTCAACTGTGGGGACTTGGAATTATGGTGAATAACGGTAACTGTCACCTGTCTATTGGTATTTTGCTATGTGGAGGGTGCTGATGGCATCCTCACTGTCACCCGGGTTAAGTGCAGACGTGCGATCTGCTCGCTTGACCTGAGGTCCATAGGTACACGGACCCACCATTGCTCGGCAGATGTTTTCGCAGAAAACGCCAGGAAGGCGCGTCTGACAGCGCGGGAGACTGAGTGAGAGATTCTGGGAAGGCCGATGACTCTACGCTTCGTCATCCTCGGGCTTGCCCCGAGGACCCGGCCAAGTAACCCAATATGCTGTTTTTATTGGTACGAAGGGAAAGGCAGCGTACAAAAGCTGATTCCCGCAAGTGGCCTTGAAAGCGTGGTCAGTTCACTGATTGATGCGAATTGTGTATTGCATTGACTGCCTGCAGCTTTGTGCAGTTACACCGAAACGGATTTTCTGACATGACGAAGCTTGACCTATCGCGGTCCTATTCTGCAGCTGCAAGGCGGGGTGCAACTGCCGTCGCAGTTGCAGCAGCCATTACGCTTGCCGCCCGGTTCTACCTGCGTATTCTGCAAAGCGACGGAATATTGGATGCGCTTTCCTATATGACGCAATACTTCACAATCCTGACAAACGCGATCATCCTGCTTCTGATGCTGTTGATTGCACTTGGTCGGACCGTGTCGCCGCGTATTGTAAAGGCCTTTGTCATTGCAATTGTTTGTGTCGGACTGGTTTACCATACGCTTTTGGCCCATCTGATTTCCCTCACAGGGCTTGATTTCTGGTCCGACCAGGGAGCGCACACCCTTGTGCCACTCATGTCGGTGCTCTGGTGGATGTTCCTTTCGCCGAAAGTCGGTTTTCAACGCAGTGACATTGCGTTGTGGGTAATCTGGCCTGCAGTGTACTGCATCTACATTCTGATCCGGGCGAACTTCAGCGGTTTCTATCCATATCCGTTTCTGAATTTGCCGGAAATCGGGTGGACAGGACTGATGACGTCAATCCTTGGAATTCTGCTAGGGTTCATCGCTATTGGGCTCTTGTTAACTGCAGTGGCACGTCAGTTTTCACTGCGAGTGCCCGGATAAATCGCCTCCCGGACTTTTTCCGATACCCAACCTCTTTTTTCGGGGACATCAAGTTCACGCCCCCTTCACGGTCTGTTCACCGCACCTTACCAAAATTTCATGCAATTGCCGCTTTCGTTCCTATATAAAGGGGCTTGCGGGTGGCGTGATTGAAACGCATCCGCACGGCTTGCCGCAACTTTCCGGCCTGTCATTGGTTGAGTCCATGCCAGTTGAATCCATGGACGCAAGGTGACGGACGGAAAATGGGAGCCGGAACACGACACAAGAGGAGGGTGCTATTATGGCCCAGGCATTGACCACACGCACGGCGCTGCCAAGCGTCGCATCCGGCGACAGCGGTCTGTCCCGCTACATGCAGGAAATTCGCAAGTTCCCCATGCTGGAACCTGACGAAGAGTACATGCTCGCCAAACGATATCAGGAATATGAGGACTCCGAAGCTGCCCACAAGCTCGTGACCAGCCATCTGCGGCTCGTGGCCAAGATCGCCATGGGGTATCGCGGCTATGGCCTGCCGATCGGCGAGGTTGTTTCCGAGGGCAATGTCGGTCTCATGCAGGCTGTCAAGAAATTCGACCCGGAAAAGGGCTTCCGCCTGGCGACCTACGCGATGTGGTGGATACGCGCTTCCATCCAGGAATATGTGCTGCGCTCCTGGTCGCTTGTGAAAATGGGTACGACCGCCAATCAGAAGCGGCTGTTCTTCAACCTTCGCAAGGCCAAGAGCAAGATCCAGGCGCTCAATGAGGGCGACCTCAACCCTGACCAGATCAGGGAGATCGCCACCCAGCTCGGCGTGAAGGAAGAGGAAGTTGTCTCCATGAACCGCCGTCTTGGCGGCGACGCCTCGCTCAATGCGCCCATAAAGGCGACGGAAGGTGAAAGCGGAGAATGGCAGGACTGGCTGGTTGATGAAAGCGAGAATGCCGAGCAGATCCTCGTCAGGCAGGACGAGTTGGAAGCGCGTCGCGAAATGCTGGCCGCTGCCATGGATGATCTGACCGACCGCGAAAAACGCATCTTCATGGCCCGCCGCCTCGAGGACAATCCGGTCACGCTGGAAGACCTTTCCAGCGAGTTCGATATCTCGAGGGAGCGCGTGCGCCAGATCGAGGTCCGCGCCTTTGAAAAGGTACAGAAGGCGATGAAGAACGCTGCCCGAGAACTGGCAAAGCCAACCGCCCAACTGGCGCATGCCGGCTGAAACGGCAGGAAACAGAAAACAAAAGGCCGGGAATAATTCCCGGCCTTTTTCGTTATGGTAACCTGTGTCTACAAGCCGATCACGGCATCCGCCAGTGCTGTCCATAGCGGGATGGAGAGGATGGCCACCGGTGTACCCAGCCCGGTCGAGGTGCCCACATAGGCAGATGGGTTCGCCTCGGGCAGTGCGCCGCGCAGGGTGGGCGGGCCGGAGATGTCCGATGAGGACGCAGCCATCACGGTCAGCAGCACCACGCCGCCGGCCGAAAAGCCCGTCAGGTGGTGGGCGGCAAGACCGAGGCCGAAGCCAATCAGCCCGTGCACCAGCGGCGCAGCAAGGCCGTAAAGGACATAGGCATGGGCGACCTTGCGCAGTTCGGACAGTCTCGACCAGGCCTCCATGCCCATGCACAGCATCAGGATGGAGAGAAGGCCGGTGAACAGTGGCTCGTAGAAGCTGTCAAAGACATTGTCGGGCCGCGCCAGGAAGCCGATCGCCAGTCCCAGCACGAGGGCAGAGATCGCCGGGCTCTTGAAGGTGTCGGTCAGGATGGTCTTCAGCATCTCGCTGTCAAAGGCGATTTCGCCACCCCTCCTGCCGCCAGCCGAACTGCCCCCGCCAATCGTCATCGTGCCGTCTCCATGCACGTTGGCAGCTTCCTTGCGGGCTGCTGCCATCCGCGCAAGAACTATGGCCGTCACGAGCGCGGCAATATCCATGAACGGGTAGAGTGCGCCGATAAAGCCCTCATAGGCAATGCCGTCAGCTTCCAGCATCGCCATGCCGGCAGCAAGAGTCGAGGCGGATACGGCGCCGAACAGGCCAGCCGTTGCCATCCCGTCCATCGGCGAGACACCGCGCCAGCGCGCAAGCGTCTGGCCTCCGAGGAGCACGATCGCAACGCCTGCCACCGCGGCAGCAAGCGCGGGCACGGCCAACGCAATGAACTCTGCTTCACGGATCGAGATACCTGCTCCAAGGCCGACCTTGAGCAGCAGCAGCATCACCACGAACTTGTAGACCGGCTCCGGCACTTCGAGCTTGCTGCCAATGGCGGCGATCATCATGCCGCCGACGAGAAAAGCCAGCGTGGGCTTTTGAAACTGGGCGACGATCGTCGACAGAATGTCGGTGAGAATATCCATTTCCGATCCCTTTCCTTTGTCCGGTCCGCACCGTATGCCGCAATCGGAAGGAGAGATAAAATATAATGATTTTGATTTATCGTTCTATTTTGTATATGTATTCGGAATGGAGCAGCTGAATTATCATCACCTTCGCTATTTCAGGGAAGTCGCCAATGACGGCAACCTCACCCGCACTGCAGAACGGCTGAACCTTTCGCAGTCAGCGCTGTCCATCCAGATTCGCAAGCTGGAGGAAAGGCTTGGCCATCCCCTTTTCGAGCGCGAAGGACGAACCCTCAAGCTGACAGAAGTGGGGCGCATCGCGCTCGACCACGCCAACCGGATATTCGATACCGGCGAGGAACTGATGGACACACTCAATCGCAGCGGCGCTTCGGCTGCGCCATTGCGGATCGGCGCTATTTCGACCCTTTCGCGCAACTTCCAGATCAGCTTTCTTCGCCCTTTGTGGAAAGTCGGCTCGAACCGCGTCATTCTCAAATCCGGCAATGCCGAAACCCTGTTTGCGGAACTGCGCTCGCTGGCGCTGGACGTTGTACTGACCACAGAGCCGCCGCCCTCCGCCCTTGGTGCTGATCTACAGGCGCACCGAATCGCGGAGCAGACAGTGGGCATCCACGGAATGCCCACGCGGCTCCACCACGATTCGCTGACCGACCTGCTTACCCACGAGCCACTGATCGTGCCGACCGAAAGTTCGATCCGCACCGGCTATCGAAGTATGATCGCCCGCCTGGGAATCAAGCCCGTAATCGCCGCCGACGTGGATGACATGGCGATGGTACGTCTTCTGGCACGTGAAAACATGGGCCTCGCGATCGCACCGGCCATCGTGCTGGCTGATGAAATCACTTCCGGCCTGATCGCGACCGCCCGCTTCGATCTCGATATCGTCGAGAGCTTCTATGCCGTCACCATCGAGCGGAGTTTCCCCCATCCCGCTCTCGATCAGCTACTGGAGGCAGATGCCTTTCAGCGCAGCTCGATCGCATAGCTTTCAACCGGCGGAACCCTGGTAATCAATCCGCTTTCCAGCATGAACCGGGCAAAGCGCTCATAGCGGCGGGTATCGAGTGCGGAGGGTCGCTTGGCCAGCCGCGGCAGGGTATCGCTCCATGCGCGCCGGTTGAGTTCATTGTCGAGATCGGGATGGGCCTTGATGAACAGCTCCCACGCCTCCTGAGGGTGATTGGTCAGGAAGAGGGTCGCTTGTTCCACAACATCTAGAAAGGTCCGAAAGCGGGGATCATCGATGTTTTCGCGGCTGGCAACCAGGATGAGTTCGTCGTAGACGGGTACGCCATGCTCCTCCGGATAGAACGCGATGCCCGGTTCATTCTCGATGTCGAGCTGGTTCAGTTCGAAATTGCGGAAGGCGCCGATGACCGCATCCACCCTGCCGGCGATCAGCGCGGGAGAAAGCGCGAAATTGATGTTGACGAGACTGACATCTTCAAGCGAAAGCCCGGCTGTTTTCAGCATTGCACCAAGCACCGCATCCTCAAAGCCGCCAACGGAAAAGCCTACCGTCTTGCCCTTGAGATCACCGATGGCGGTAATCCCGCTTTTTTCCAGGACGACAAGCGAATTGAGCGGCGTTTCGGCAAGCGTTCCGATGCGCACAAGGTCGAGGCCCTCTTCTACCTGGATATGCAGCTGCGGCTGGTAGGATACGGCAAGATCTGCCTGCCCGGCCGCTACAAGGCGGGGCGGGGCGCTCGGATCGGCCGGTGGCACCAAGTCGACTTCCAGCCCGGCCTCGGCAAACATGCCGCGTTCCTGGGCAACAATGAATGCGGCATGGTCCGGATTGACAAACCAGTCAAGAAGGACGGTAAGCTTTTCGGCCTGCGATGCGCTGACACTGGCCATCAGAGCTGCGAGGAATACAAGGGTCCGGATCATTTTCGGGTCTCCGTGGGTTGGAATCAGGATGAACGACCGGCCCACCAGAGGGCGCGGTCAGCGAGGAAAACAACAAGGCTGCGAAGGCAGAAGGCGCAAACTGCCAGCACGATGAGCGCGGCGAAGACGAGGTCCGTCTGCACACGGGCATTGGCCTGCAGCATCACGAAACCAAGGCCGCCGGCCGCACCAGCCCACTCACCGACGACCGCGCCGATGGGGGCGATTGTGGCGGCAACCTTCAGCCCGCTCATCAGCGAGGGCATGGCGGCGGGAATGCGCAGGAAACACAGCATCTGGGAATTGTGCGCACCCCAGCTTCTGCCAAGATCCAACCAGGTTTGCTGAGTCTGCTTCAGGCCGTCATAAAATGATGAGGCTACAGGGAAGAAAATGATGAGCGCCGCCATCACGATTTTCGACCCGATACCGAAGCCGAACCAGATCACCAGAACCGGCGCGATGGCAAACACCGGCAGGGTCTGGGTCGTCACGACAACCGGCAACAAATAGCGGTCGAGAATACGGAACTGGCTGAGCAGCAATGCAACACATATCCCGGCAACACTTCCAACGAGGAGACCCAGCACCATTTCATTGATGGTAATCAGCGCATTGCGCGCAAGATAGCCCGGCTGGGATGCAAACACGTTCCATACATCGCCAGGCGAAGGGACCAGAAACGGGCGCGGCTGGAAAACCCAGACCGCCACCTGCCACAGCCCGACCAGAACAGCGATCACGGCAAAGCCGCGAAGAACGCTCCTGGCAAGAACCGCCATTCCGGTTTGATTTGATCGCGGCAATAAGCTGCTCCTGTTTCAACAGGGGCAAGACTTGTCAGCAGCCATGGGGAAAGAACGCATCGGCTCTTCTCCATCCCTTCGCCGGCATTATCCGGAGCAGGTTCTCGATCCATCACAGCCATTTACAGGCGGCAAAAGGATCAAGGGTTCAGCTTCTCACTGTCTCAGCCAAAGCGGCAAGCCGCCTCAGCACCCCTTGGAGTGTATGTTGCAATTTGTGTAGACCAGCCCCGCCGGTCACGCAAGGACGCATGACAAATGTCATGCGGCCAGATGTGCCTAACGGTTGCGCCAGTCGGCCAGCGCATCGGAAAAAACCTTCTTGCCGCTTGCACCCTTGGCAAGCGTGATCAGGCCGCGCCGCCCGGTGACGTAAGCGACAGGCATGTCGATCCATTCGCCGTTTTCCAGAAGCCGCAAATTGGTCTCGCGCGCCTGGTCCAGATTGTTGAGCGCAATCAGGAAGTAGCCGGTATCGATCCGTGCCGGGACACCGACGAGGCTTTCACCCCTCGCCTGCTCCGTCGCTTTCATGACGAAACGCGATACATTGTCGATATTGCCGCCTGAAAAATCTGCCGGGGCGCTAAAGATCAGTTCGATGAGATGGCTCGCCGGAAGGCCCGGATCCACATTGCGCTTGATGCTCATATCGAGCTTGAGTCCGCGCGCCGGTATTTCGAAAAGACCCTTGATGACTGCTTCAGGCTCAGCGCCTTCTTCGGGTGGCTCCTGTGCAAGTGACCAGACAATGCCGCCCTCGTCCCGGTTTGCTCCCGTGGCTCCAATAGCCTCCTCGTACAGGAAAGCGGATTCTCCCTGCGCAATGGCCGGTTGAACCTGCTCATCGGCTGCAGGTGTCTGTGTTTCATCATTTTGGGCAAGCTGTTGATCGCCGCTTTCAGATCCGGTTGTTTCGGTTTCTGCAATCGGTTCGTCCTGGCCCTCGACTTCAACTGTAGCCGGCTCCTCAACTGGCGCGGGCTGTTGAACCGGTTCATCCAGAATATTGCGCGGCGCATTCTCTTCTGCCGTCTCTTCGGGCGCCGCAGTGTCACCCTCCGTTCCTGCCCCGGTCGCGGTCTGTGAGCCGGCTTCGGTAGTGTTGTCAGCCGGGGTCTCGCTTGCAGGCAGGCTCTCGGTATTGTCACCATCGGTCGCCAGGCGGGTCGTATCCTTTTCTTCGGTGCCTTCTGAGGGTTGGCTCGCATTTTCACCGGTCGTGACGGCACCGGATGATGACGTATCATTGCCGCTGTTCATCAGTGCCGAGATGGCAGTCATCGCCTCACTGCCATAGGCTTTCACCTGGTCCTGGTAGAGCCAACCAGCATAGCCAACGCCGCCTAGCAGGGCCAGTATGGCGGCACATCCGAGCGACTTGCCAAGGTTCCGACGCGGCTTGAGTGCCACCGGCTCTTCCCTGGTGTAACCTGTATCATGAGCGATCTCCTGACCGGATGGCGAGTAGGGATCGCCCTCGATCTGACCGACATATGGCGGCGCATCCGTGCTCATTCCTCCTGCAAGAGGTGCATCAACCGGCACGCTGATTCCGGGCCGCAATTCCACCGGACTGGTGGTACCGACGAGATCTGGAGCAATATTGTCCGCTGAAGATCGTTCAACCCTGCCAACTGGCGCGGCAGGGGGTGGACCAACGGGCGCCTCTGCGCGTGATGTCCCGACAGCCGGCGTCGATTGGGGATTGGCCTGCGGCTTGCGCATCCCTGTCAATTCGGCAATCGTATCCGCAAACGCCTTTTGTTCCGGCGTCATATCCAGATCGGCATCATGTTGATGAGCCGTTTGCTCAGCCACCTTGGGCACTTCCGTCCGTTCAGTCTCGACTGGCGGATGGACTGGTGCCTGCACGGGTGACGGCGGGGTCGGGCTTGCCTGCCCGGGCGCAGTGGCAGGTTCGACAGCCGGCATGTTTGCCAATGGCGGAGGTGTCGGCATGGCAGGTGCCGCATCGTGTTGCGCAGTTTCGGTTGTTGTGACCTCCACCGGCGCAGCCTGGGCTACTTCCCGCTCTTCCTGCATTTTTCGCAACCTGTCCTGGCCGGACTTGCTGCGTGGCATGGCACCGGAAAGCATTTCCAGAGACTGCTGTTTCCATTCCTGGGTCTGCTCGAAACCGGGATAACCGATCTTTTCGGTTACCGCTGCGAGCAGGCCATCGTCCATCGCCGCTATCTGGCTAATCCCGGTTATGCCTTCGCCGGCCAGCGCCTGGCGTGTCTTTTCGCCAATGCCATCGATGAGAATGATATCATCAATGAAGCCATCAGGCGGGTTTGCGGCCGGGACGATTTGTGCCTCAATCCCGCGAAGCTGTGGATGCGATGCCTGATCGGGCGCTTCAATCGGAGTGACCTCGACTGCTGCGGGTTCCAGAAGCTCTGCCGCAGGAGCCGGCGCGGAGATGGGGGCAGGAACCGGATGTGCAACCAGCTCGACATCTGCCCTGGTTTCGCGCTCAGGCACATGTTGGGATGGGGCTGGCTGCTCCGGTTCCTGTGCCAGTTCGGCAAGTTGCTGCTCGCCCTCGATCTGGTCGATCGCTTCCTCGAGTTGCGCCAACTGGTTGGCAATCGCTTCTTCCGACGGCTGGGGATCCATCGCGCGCAGCTTGCGATCTATTGCGCCGCGCGCCTTCTGATAGATGATTTGCCGATTGTCGGAGGTATTCTCGCCAAGACCGGAAATCGCCTTGTTGAGGATGGAAACATAATCAGCCATGAACCTTACCTGTGCCGCCTTTTTGTCGGGTACTTCCAACCGCTCGGCCCCGCGCCGGATTGGTGGCACAAACGGACGCGCATAACCCTTGAGTATCCAAGTCTATTTAGTCCTGAAAAGGGTCTTGGACAAGTATAGTATCTTCCCGCTCCGGACTGGTGGATAAAAGTGCGACCGGCGCACCAATCAATTCCTCGATCTGGCGGACATACTTGATCGCTTGTGCCGGTAATTCACTCCAGTGTCTCGCACCAACGGTTGTTTCTTTCCATCCCTCAAGCGTTTCATAAATCGGCACCACCCTCGCCTGTGCGCCCTGGGCTGCCGGAAGGTAGTCGATACGCTGGCCATCAAGCTCATAGCCCACGCAGACCTTCAATTCGTCAAGACCGTCGAGAACATCGAGCTTTGTCAGGGCAATCCCGCTGATGCCATTGGTGGCAACGGATTGTCGGACCAGCACCGCATCGAACCAGCCGCAGCGCCGCTTGCGCCCGGTCACGGTGCCGAATTCATGACCGCGTTCGCCGAGGAACTGACCGATCTCGTTGCTCTGTTCGGTAGGGAAAGGCCCCTCCCCAACACGCGTTGTGTAT
The DNA here is from genome assembly GCA_964541115.1 of uncultured Salaquimonas sp. Taxonomy (GTDB): domain Bacteria; phylum Pseudomonadota; class Alphaproteobacteria; order Rhizobiales; family Rhizobiaceae; genus Salaquimonas. The sequence continues at coordinate 24,815 of CAZIPH010000035.1, read as the reverse complement.
GCCTTGGTAATGCCAAGTACGTAGCCGACCGAACCGGGCCCCATTCCGGAACCTGCCGCTGCCTGCCCGGCAACGGTGTTGGAAGACGTCACGAAGGGATAGGTGCCATGGTCTATATCAAGCAGCGTTCCCTGTGCGCCCTCAAACAGTATCCGCTCACCCTTGCGTTTCTTCTCGTCGAGCAGGCGCCAGACCGGCTCGATGAACGGCACCAGCGTATCGGCAATCTCGGTCAGTTCCGCCAGGATCGCATCGTGTGAAATCTCCTCGACCCCAAGTCCGCGGCGCAGCGCATTATGGTGGGTCAGCAGCCGTTCGATCTTGGCAGGCAGGCTGTCGAGATTGGCAAGGTCAAGCATGCGGATCGCCCGCCGCCCGACCTTGTCCTCATAGGCAGGTCCAATACCGCGCCGCGTGGTGCCAATCTTCGTACCCGCACTGGCAGCATCTTCGCGAATGCCGTCGAGTTCCCGATGCAGGGAGAGGATCAGCGTGGCGTTTTCTGCTATGCGCAGGTTCTCAGGCGTGACACTAACGCCCTGATCGCCAAGCCGTCCCATTTCGGCAACCAGCGCATGGGGATCAATGACAACCCCATTGCCGATCACAGCCAACTTGCCGGGGCGCACAACGCCCGAGGGCAGCAGGCTCAGCTTGTAGCTCGTACCATCGATGACAAGCGTATGGCCGGCATTGTGACCACCCTGGAAACGCACCACTACGTCGGCGCGCTCCGACAGCCAGTCGACAATCTTGCCCTTGCCCTCATCGCCCCACTGGGAACCGACAACAACCACATTACCCATGAAATACGCTCCGCATTGCAGAAAGTCGGCACCCTTGGGAGGTGTCCTGCTCCATTGTGACTGCAATCGTGCGCAAGAGGAATTACCGGTTGGCAAACACCGATGCCGCTACCCGATTGCGGTTGTTATTAGTCAGAAACCGGTGCAAACATCAACCACTAGCCTTGCTGGCACCCTGATTGCCAACATGTTTTGAAAAGACCACGGTTTCGGGATTGCCTTCCAATGTTCAACTGGCTCTTCAACCGGCCCTATCTGCTGCTGACACTGACGGCGGTTTTCTGGGGCGGAAATGCGGTGGCCGGAAAGCTGGCGGTTGACCACGTCTCCCCCTTTCTGCTCACCCTGCTGCGCTGGATCGTGGCAATGGCGATTGTTTACCCTTTCGCCTGGCCGCATCTAAAGCGTGACTGGCCGGTTATCAGGCAGCACCTGCCCTTCATGTTCGTGCTGGGGGCAATCGGTTTTACCACCTTCAACAACCTGATGTATTTCTCGCTGACACTGACAACTGCGCTCAATGTTGCCATCATCCAGGCTTCCATGCCACTGGCGGTTTTCCTGCTCAATTTCCTGCTCTTCAGCCTGCGTGCAACACCCATACAACTGGCGGGTTTTTTCCTGACCCTTGTGGGTGTCACGGTCATTGCGGCCAAGGGTCAACTGGCCAACCTCATCGGCCTCAATTTCAATTTCGGTGACCTGCTGATGTTTTTCGCAATCATGGCCTATGGCATCTACTCGGTTCTTCTGCTGAAGAAGCCGGATGTTCACTGGCTCAGCTTTATCGCGGTTCTGGGAACCTCGGCCATGATCACGGCAACCGGCTTTGCCGCCATTGAGATCGGCAATGGTACGGTGATCTGGCCGGACACACGGGGCTGGCTGGTCGTTGCCTACACCGCCGTATTCGCGTCTATTGTCAGCCAGGTCTTCTGGATGCGCGGCCTCGAACTGATCGGCTCCAACCGCGGCGGTGTCTTTATCAATATCGTACCCATTGTGGGCACCGGCCTTGCCATACTGATCCTGGGCGAAAGGTTCCATCTCTACCACGCCTTCGCACTATCGCTTGTGCTTGGCGGCGTATGGCTTGCCCAGCAAGGGCGCAAGTTAAAGGCCGCCTGAACCTGCACGGTCCGGCGGCCTCCGTATTGTTGCAGTGTCACCTCAAATGTCAAATTCGAGTGACCGGGCCTGCTTGAAAAGGCCGCTGTCAGTAAGGCGTTTCAGCACCGCCGGATCGGCTGGCTGATCTATATACAGCAAGGCGATCGCATCACCACCCGGCCTGTTCCGGCCGAGCTGGAAATTGGCGATGTTGACGCCCGCCTCGCCAAAAACCGTTCCCAGCGTTCCGATGATTCCTGGAACGTCGTCATTGGTCGTATAGATCATGTAGCGGCCGATTTCAGCGTCAAGATTGATTCCCTTGATCTGGATAAAGCGCGGTTTTCCATCCGAAAAAACCGTCCCGGCAACCGAGCGGTTCTGCTTTTCGGTGACGATTTTCAGCTTGATGTAGCTGTCGAAGACACCGGACTTGTCTTGCGTAGTTTCCGAAATCTGGATCCCGCGTTCCTTCGCCATCACCGGCGCTGAAACCATGTTCACGTCCTGAACCTGGCTCTTGATCATCCCGGCTATCGCCGCAGCCGTCATGGCATGGATGTTCATCTTGGAGACGCCGCCATCATAGGTCAGCTCGACCTTGGTTATCGGCTCGTCTGTCACCTGCCCGACAAAGGCGCCGAGATGTTGTGCCAGCTTGACAAAAGGCGTCAGCTTCGGCGCTTCCTCTGCCGTGATCGAGGGCATGTTGAGCGCGTTCGAAACCGCTCCCTTCACCAGATATTCGGACATCTGTATCGCAACCTGCAGGGCAACGTTCTCTTGCGCCTCGGTGGTTGAGGCTCCAAGATGCGGTGTGCAGACGACGTTTGGCAGTCCGAAAAGCGGGCTGTTGGTGGCTGGCTCCTCGGCAAAAACGTCAAAGGCCGCACCTGCAACCTTGCCCGCCTTGATGGCATCGGCAAGTGCTGCCTCGTCGACAAGACCGCCGCGCGCGCAGTTGATGATGCGTACACCGTCCTTCATCTTCTCGATGGCTTCCTTTGAGATGATGTTGCGGGTCTTGTCGGTCAGCGGCACATGCAGCGTGATGAAATCCGCCTTCTCGAAGAGTTCGTCGAGTTCGACCTTCTGGACGCCGATTTCCCTTGCCTTGTCTTCCGAAAGAAAGGGATCATATGCCAGCACCCGCATTTTAAGGCCCTGCGCGCGGTCAATGACGATCTTGCCGATATTGCCTGCACCAATGATGCCGAGATTCTTGCCGGTGATCTCGACGCCCATGAATCTGGATTTTTCCCATTTGCCTGCCTGTGTGGAGGCATCGGCAGCTGGTATCTGGCGCGAACAGGCCAGCATCAACGTGACTGCATGTTCCGCAGTGGTAATGGAATTGCCGAACGGCGTGTTCATAACCACGATCCCCTTGCGCGATGCGGCAGGGATATCGACATTGTCAACGCCGATACCGGCGCGCCCGATCACCTTGAGATTGTCGGCGGCATTGATGATCTTTTCGGTCACCTTGGTGGCGGAGCGGATTGCCAGCCCGTCATATTTGCCAATGACTTCAAGGAGCTTTTCCTTGTCCTTGCCAAGGTCGGGTAGATAGTCGACCTCGACACCATTCTGTTTGAAGATGTCGACGGCGGACGGAGAGAGTTTGTCGGAAACGAGTACGCGGGGTGCCATTGCGGCCTCCTGAAAAAGACGGATGAAAATGGGGGAGACTGCCTGAAAGGGTGTCAGGCAGCGGATTTGAGCGAGGCAAGCTGGGTTTCAAACGCCCAGTCAAGCCATGGGAAAAGCGCTTCTAGGTCCGTGCGCTCGACGGTTGCGCCAGCCCAGATGCGCAGGCCCGGGGGCGCATCGCGATAGCCGCCAATGTCGAGCGCCACACCTTCCGATTCCAGCATGGAGGCGATTGCCTTGGCAAAGGCCGCCTGCGCCTTCTCGTCCAGCGTGGTGATGCGCTGATCAACGATCTTCAGGCAGACTGACGTGTTCGAACGGGTTGCCGGGTCAATGGCAAGATAGTCGACCCAGGCAGTATCCTTGACATATTCGGCAATCGCGGCGGCATTGTCCTCGGCCCGGCCGATCAGCGCCTTCAGCCCGCCGAGCGACTTCGCCCAGAACAGCGCATCAAGATAGTCCTCGACGCACAGCATGGAGGGCGTGTTGATCGTTTCGCCATTGAAGATGCCCTCGATCAACTTCCCGGCCTTGGTCATCAGGAAAATCTTCGGCATCGGCCATGGTGGCGTGTAGCTTTCAAGCCGCTCGACCGCTCGCGGCGACAGGATGATCATGCCGTGGCCGCCCTCGCCGCCCAGAACTTTCTGCCAGGAAAAGGTCACAACATCGAGTTTGGAATAATCGAGGCGCTGGGCAAAGGCGGCCGAAGTCGCATCGCAAATGGTCAGGCCCTTTCGGTCCGCCGGGATGAAATCGGCATCGGGAACCCGCACACCGGAAGTTGTCCCGTTCCATGTGAATACCACGTCACGGTCAAAATCGACTTGCGCCAGGTCCGGCAGTTCACCATAGGGGGCCTCGATCCTTCGCACGTCAGCAAGCTTGAGCTGTTTGGTCACATCGCTGATCCAGCCCGAGCCGAAGCTTTCCCAAGCCAGCATGTCAACGCCGCGCTCGCCGAGCAGCGACCACATGGCCATTTCCACCGCGCCGGTATCAGACGCCGGCACAATGCCGATTCGATAGTCGGCGGGAATTTCAAGAATTTCACGGGTAAGTTCGATTGCCTCTGCCAGTTTCGCCTTGCCCTCTTTGGAGCGGTGCGAACGGCCAAGTGAGGCGTCGGAAAGTCCCTTGAGCGACCAGCCGGGGCGCTTCGTGCAGGGACCGGATGAAAAGCGGGGATTTGCCGGGCGCATTGCCGGCTTGGGAATGTAAGACATCGTGTCTACCCTTCCAGATAGTGAGCCCCTCGTTGGGGAGGGGTGGCCCACGAACGCAGGTAGAGAAGGTCTGACTCGCTGTCAATATGGTTCAGGATGCGATGGATAAATTTCGGTAACTTCGTCCCTCTCGCCTGCAAACATATTTGCAGAACCTGCAACCGGAGCTTACCAGACCTCGTAGCGCAGGCCGATCTTGACCTCATGGGTATTGAGGAAATCGAACTCGGCGTCCTCGACTGGCGATCCGGCACCGTTGGAGTTCTTTTCGATCACCGTGCCACCACTCATCGCGGTCCAGCTGTATCCGAGATCCACCAGCAAGTTCCGGCTGATTCGATAGTCAAGGCCGGCTTTCAGGGAATAGGTGGGCACCAGCGACGAAGTGGACCTTCCCTCTTGGGTCGTGCCGTTAATGCGTTCCCTGCCAGGCGTGCTCCCTGAATGAGCGCCGTGATCACAGGTCTCGCCCGGATCGACATAACAGTAATAGTCCGTGCTGTAATCCTGCCAGGCTACGTCGGTTACGCCAACACCTGCGCCGACATAGGGGGTAATGCCGGACCAGTTTCCAAGCGAGACATAGCCGTTCAACATCAGCGATGAACGCTTTATGTCAGCCGTGGAATCGCCGTAACACTCGCCTGTTCCGCAAGCCCAGCCCTGGGAAGTGCCCCGCCATTCCTGATCGGTATGCTGATCAAAAGTCAAATCAGACCGAAACCAGTTGTTGAAGATGTAACCGGCACCGATACTGTAACCGAAAGGATGCGAGAATTCATTGTTCGTAAATTCATACCGGTCATCGGTGTAGTAGGTCCGGTTTGTTTCAGCGCCGAAGCTGTAGCTGATATCGCCGCGCAGATACCATCCTGAACCGAATTCTACCGGGGTACTCCCAGTCCCGCCGCCGTGGAATGTGCCCATGTCTGCAGCTCTTGCGGCGGTATGTGTGCCAATAATTGCAACACCAGCCAGCATGGCCGATACCATGACGGAATACAGTCTTTGCCTCACGGCGCTCCCCCTGCGAAATAATCAATTGGCCTTGTCAGACCGGATCACCAGACCTCGTAGCGAAGGCCGACCCTGACTTCATGCAGGTCGATACCGTCAAAGCGGGAATCCCCACCGGGAACGCCCGCGCCATTCGCACCTTCCTCGATCATCAGGTTCTCGGATACGTGCGTCCATTTGTAGCCCATATCCACCAGCCAGTTCTTGTTGATACGGTAGTCAAGTCCGGCGGTAAGCGCATAGGTGAAGGCGAGGCCGCTACTGGTATTTACCGTGCCGGAAGGGCCATAATAGGTCTCTCGAGCGGTACCACTTCCCGAATGGTTGCCCCAGGCGCAGGTTTCACCCACATCCACATGGCACTTCTGCTGGAATTCATAGTCGCTCCAGGAAACATCAGTCATACCCACGCCCGCGCCGACATAGGGGCGGAAACCGGCAAAGCCGCCGAAGGTATAGTAGCCGTTTGCCATTAGCGAGGTACGCTTGAGTTCCGCTGTCGCCTCGAACAGGCAGTCACCGGGAGTTGGGCCGCCATCGCAGTCGGCAGATCTGGATTTGCCTTCCCATTCAACGCCACTGCTGGCTTCCAGCGTCAGGTCCGCACGCATGGAATTGTTGAAGATGTATCCGGCACCGATGGAGTAGCTCTCCGCCTTGGCAAGTGATTCCGATGAATAGGAGGTGTCGTCGCCATAGGCGGTCGAATAATAGGTACCGCTGATGTCAGCGATAACGGAATAGCCAAGGTCACCGCGCAGATACCAGCCGGACCCATACTCCACATTGGTGTGGCCCGGGCCGTAATCCTGGGTTCCACGTATCGGGTAGTCAATGTCGGCGGCCATAGCCGGAAGTGTAATGACAGCAGCAAGGGCTGAACCCAGCATGATGGTTTTTGCTTTTGTAATACGCTTCATTGTGGTGGCCCTGTACTGGTGACTGGTTCAAAACTCGGCACAATGCCGTTGACGACGGGAGTTTGTCCGGACCCGGCAAATGCCGGATCCGGATATTTTGATTAGTGGAAACTCCAGCGCACACCGGTGCGGAAGGTGTGAACCTTGATGTCACCGTGGAAGCCCTGCTGGCCGGAGTTGGCGTTGCCACTTTCAAACTCGAACATCCGGCCGCCTTCGATATGTTTGAAGGTGTAGCCCGCATCGAGCTTCAGATTGCTGGTCAGGTCATAGGACGCGCCGGCATGCAATGCGTAGGCAAAGCGCCATTCGCCGTAACCATCATGTTTGGAGTCGCCTGCAGAGCCGGTACAATCGCCGGAGACGCAGATCTCGTTGTTCTTGATATCGCTCCAATGGAGCATGGCACCACCAATACCGGCACCCACATAGGGGGTGAAGCCGGCATATTTTCCAAGATCGATATAGGCGTTCGCCAGTAGTGTTGTGATCGAAAGATCGCCAGTGTCTTCGTAATTACAGACGCCGGTCGCGGTACCGCAGTTGGTCACACCCGTCGCAGATGAGCCGTCAAAATCGGCATCGAATGCATGATCAACCGTCCAGTCAACGCGGAAGTAGTCATTGATCTGGTAACCGATACCACCGCCAAGCGACCAGGAAGCGCCGATATCGTGCTTTTCGAATTCACCGGTCAGCGTGGGGATGCCCTGGTAGTAGCTGACACCATCGACATGATGCTTGTTGTAGCCGATGTCGCCGCGAAGGTACCAGCCACCAGCGGGGACCGTCCTCACTTCAGGCACGACTTCAACGATTGGCGGCTCATAAAGATCAGCAGAATGCGCAACTGCAGTACTGGTGAGTAGAGCCGCTGTAATGATGGAGAGTTTCTTAAAGCTGCTCATGAGAAGCATCCTTTCTGGTACATCCGGCAAGCCCGGACTGCGATATGACTCGCAACAGAAGATGCTCGAGAATGGTTAAGGCAGCCTTAACCGTATTCATTAAGGTAAAGTTTTTTGGTTAACGCATTTTAACCATCGTTAATGGTCGTTAATCCGACCGGTTTTTCCGCGTTGCTGTAGAAAAAGCCATGATGGACAATGCCAGAAAGAAAAACCGGCCCCTGGGGCCGGCTGTTTACGAAGTCCCTGGCCAACGCCTGTTCAGGCGGCCGATTTCGAGACCACACCCACAAGGTCGTTCACGACGCTGCGCACCAGCACGGGATCATCGCCCTCGGCCATGATGCGGATCAACGGCTCGGTGCCGGAAGGGCGGATAACCAGGCGGCCCGAATTTCCGAGCATGGTCTGGGCATCGCCAATGGCTTCCTTGACCAGCTCGTTTTCCAGCGGCTTGCCGCTCTTGTAGCGAACATTGCGCAGGATCTGGGGTACCGGCTCGAACTTGTTGCAAACCTCACTCGCCGTACGATTGGTGGATTTCATCACGGCAAGAACCTGCATGGCGGCAACCAGCCCGTCACCGGTCGTTGTAAAGTCGGACATCACCAAATGGCCGGATTGTTCCCCGCCGAGATTGAAACCATTCTGGCGCATGTGCTCCACCACGTAACGGTCCCCCACCTGGGTACGGGCAAGTGTCAGCTTCTTTCCCGCAAGGAAACGCTCAAGGCCCAGATTGGACATGACGGTGGCAACAAGGCCGCCGCCGGTCAGGCGGGACATGCCGTGCCAGTAGTCTCCGATAAGCGCCAGCAGCTGGTCGCCGTCAACCTCATTGGCATTTTCATCGACAATGATTACCCGGTCGGCATCGCCATCCAGCGCAATACCTATATCGGCGCGGGTCTCATGGACCTTGCGCCGCAATTCGGCCGTATCGGTTGAACCGCAGTCACGGTTGATGTTGAAACCGTTCGGTTCATCACCAATGGTCACGACTTCCGCGCCAAGTTCCCAAAGCGCTTCCGGCGCCACCTTGTAGGCCGCACCATTGGCGCAATCGACAACGATCCGCAGACCATCAAGCGATAGCGAGCGCGGCAGGGTGCGCTTGGCAAATTCAACATACCGGTCGCGCACACCATCCACGCGCGTTGCACGGCCCAGATCCTTGGCATTTGCCAATTCGTCGTTGAGGTCGATTTCAAGCATGGACTCAATGCGTTTTTCGATCTCGTCCGACAGCTTGTAACCATCGGGACCGAAAAGCTTGATGCCATTGTCCTGGAACCCGTTATGGGAGGCAGAGATCATCACCCCGATATCGGCGCGGACCGAACGTGTCAGCATCGCAACTGCCGGGGTCGGAACCGGTCCGAGCAGAAATACATCCATCCCCGCGGCGGTAAAGCCCGCCACCATTGCGTTTTCTATCATGTAGCCGGAAAGGCGGGTATCCTTGCCGATCACCACACGGTGGCGATGATCACCCCTGCGAAACGCCACGCCTGCCGCCATACCGACCTTCATGGCAATTTCCGCTGTCATTGGAAATTGGTTGGCGGTCCCCCTGATACCATCGGTACCAAAATACTTTCTACTCATTACCAGTTCCCCTGAGTGCCCCAACGTCTCTTACTGCATTCATTAACAAATGGGATTCAATCTTTGTGACAACGGAAACATAGAGCGACCGATGGGCAAATTTCATCCGGCCACCTTACCATAGGTTATACCAACCAGTCCTTACCAAACAACATGGTTGAAATGCCGATTTGTCCGTAAGGTTAATTTGATGAAAGCGGGACCAGGGCAGAAGGGGCCCGCAAAAGGAACGGCCGCACGAAAAAAGGGAAGGCCGAAGCCTTCCCTATGGGATATCGAAGCTGAGAGTATCAGCCTTGCGGTTGGGGCTCCATTCCGCCCGAACCGTCCTCTTTGGGAGTGTCGGCCTTCTTGCCGGTCTTGGGAACCGCGCCGCCGCGTGATGGCGGTGTGTCGTCACCCTGATCGCGCCGCGGCGGCTTGCCGGACAACAGATCGGTGATTTCCTCGCCCGAAAGCGTCTCATACTCGAGCAGGCCCTGCGAAAGCGCTTCCCAATCCTTTTTCTTCTTTTTCAGGATATTGATTGCACTGTGATAGGCCTCGTCAATCAGGTCGCGCACTTCCGCATCGATCGTCTGGGCCGTCGCCTCGGACACATTCTTGCTCTGTGCAACTGAATGGCCAAGGAAGACTTCCTGCTGGTTCTCGCCATAAGCCACCTGGCCAAGCTTGTCGGAAAAGCCCCACTGGGTCACCATGGCGCGGGCGAGCTTGGTTGCCTGCTCAATGTCGGAAGACGCACCGGAGGTGATGTTTTCCTTGCCGAACTTGAGTTCCTCGGCAGCCCTGCCGCCCATCATGATGGCGAGGCGTGAAACCATCCATTTGTAACTCATTGAATAGCGGTCGCCTTCGGGCAACTGCATCACCATGCCCAGCGCCCGGCCGCGTGGAATGATTGTGGCCTTGTGAACCGGGTCAGCAGACGGCACGTTGAGTGCAAGTATGGCATGGCCGGCCTCGTGATAGGCTGTCAGTTCCTTTTCCTGCTGGGTCATCGCGGAATTTTTCCGTTCCGCGCCCATCATCACCTTGTCCTTGGCATCCTCGAATTCGGCCATGGTCACGAGACGCTTGTTGCGGCGGGCAGCCAGCAGGGCAGCCTCGTTGACGAGGTTCATGAGATCGGCACCGGAAAAGCCGGGCGTGCCACGTGCCAGTACGCGAAGGTCCACATTGGGGGCCAGCGGCACTTTCTTAGCATGAACGCCAAGGATCCTCTCGCGGCCATTGATGTCCGGGTTCGGTACGACTACTTCGCGGTCGAAACGGCCGGGGCGCAACAGTGCCGGATCAAGGACATCGGGGCGGTTGGTTGCCGCAATCAGGATAATGCCCTCATTGGCCTCGAAACCGTCCATCTCGACCAGCAACTGGTTGAGCGTCTGTTCGCGTTCATCATTGCCGCCGCCAAGGCCGGCGCCACGATGACGGCCCACCGCATCGATTTCGTCGATGAAGATGATGCAAGGCGCATTCTTCTTGGCCTGTTCGAACATGTCGCGTACACGGCTGGCACCCACACCGACGAACATCTCGACGAAATCGGAACCAGAAATCGTGAAGAAGGGCACGTTGGCTTCACCGGCAACCGCGCGGGCAAGCAGCGTCTTGCCGGTTCCAGGAGGTCCAACGAGAAGAACGCCGTGCGGGATTTTTGCGCCAAGGCGCTGGAATTTCTGCGGGCTGCGCAGGAATTCAACAATTTCTTCAAGATCCTGCTTGGCTTCATCGACACCGGCAACGTCTTCAAACGTCACGCGGCCAGCCATTTCGTTGAGCAGTTTGGCCTTCGACTTGCCAAAGCCCATCGCCTTGCCGGAGGAACCTTGCATCTGGCGCATGAAAAAGATCCACACACCCAGGATGATGAACATCGGCAGCCAGGTGATGAGGAAGGAACCAAGCGCCGAACCCTCGGAAGGTGGGGCGGCCTTGATGGTCACGCCCTGCGCTTCCAGCTTGTCCACGAGGTTCGGATCTTCCGGCGCATAGGTTTCAAAACGGCCGCTATTGTCGTTATAGGTGCCGACGATCTGCTGGCCCTGAATGGTTACTGATCCAACCCGCCCCGAGTTCACATCCTTCAGGAACTGCGAATAGGCAACATCACTGGTTGCAGAACGCTGCGGAGGGCTTTGAAACAGGTTGAAGAGCGCAATCAGCAATACGGCAATGATGGCCCAAAGCGCGAGATTTCTGAAATTGGAATTCATCAGATCTTTCCGGGAAGCAATATGGCACCAGCGCCACGTTCATTATATGCACGAAAGATAGGGAGGATTAGGGCGATTGCCAAGGAAGCTGAGGCGAAAAGCGCTGATTTGGCGCAGATTCCTTTTCCGATGGTGAATTTCCTTTCCCCGCCTGCCCGGGAAAGGCGCCTCAGGGCTGAATTCGCGCTGCCGTATGGCGGTCAAACCGCCGAATCCAGCTGCGTAGCGGCAGGTCCCATTGCGGACAGAAATGCTCGATTGCCGGACAGGCGGGGCGCAATTCAAGTCCCGCCGGCACCGGGGCACTCTCCACCATTGGCAGGAGTGGTGTCGTCTCCCCTTCTCCGGTCTGTACGTGTACCAGCGGTGTCGACCAGAGCGCTGCCCGGCGAATGACGTCATAAGGTTCGCCGCGCGCCTCTTCGAATTCCCGGATATGTCGCCGTCCCGCCGGTTCAACGAAAACCTGCATGTGGGTCCCGTTGTGAATATGCATCCGGCCGTCCCAGATCGCAGACTCTCCAGGTTCCAGAAGGAGCGGCGAAAGGTTGCGGCTCTCGCGGTAAAAAAGCAGCGTATCCTGGCGGCGCTCGATGACAGCCCCGCCGATTGTCAGCCTGTTGGCAAGTTTCTTCGGATCACCAGCCGCCGCCCTGCCCCTCGCCAGTGAAAGCACCGGTTCAAGTCGGCGCCGGGAGACAAGATGCAGCTGACCGCCCGCCATGGCGATGAGGACCTGCAGGCACTGTGCAAGCAGCGGGTTTTCGTCGTGAACAAGGCCCTGTGTGCGGAATTCGATAACCGGACCGGCCATGATCGTGCAGTGCTTGTCGAGCACCTCTGCCACTGATGCCGCTTGTGCCTTGCGAAACCGCGCGCAGATCGCGCCAAAACGCAGGGTGCGACGCGCAAGCGCCGGATCGTTCTCGAGAACCTTGCGAACCCTGACCCGTTCATAACTCTTGTCATGATTGGAGGGATCCTCGATCCAGGACTGAGCCATTACGGACAGGTAGGACCGCAGCTGTGCGCGCGTGCAATTGAGAAGTGGCCGGATGATCTGCTTGCCACCATACAGACAGGTGGTGCGGCTCATGCCGGAAAGCCCGCGCCCGTCGCCATCGGCACCCTTCCTGAAGGAGCGCATCAGAACTGTTTCGGCCTGGTCGTCCTCCGTATGGCCGGTCAGGATGACATCCGCACCAATCTCGTGTGCGAAATTTTCCATCAGCGTATAGCGAGAATGCCGTGCAGCTTCCTGGATTCCGAAGGAGGGCTTGATGCCTTCCCAGGCCAGCGTCACATGGTCGATGTCGAGACCGGCACAGACACTTGCGACAAAAGAGGCTTCTGCCGCCGCTTCCGGCCTCAGGCCGTGATCAATGGTGATCGCCTGAAGTTCGGCGCCCCTTTTCTGCGCCCAGACATTGGCAAGCAGGAGAAGGGCAAGCGAATCGCTGCCGCCTGATACCGCTACCAGGATGGGATTGTCCGTGGGAATGTCCTTGAACAATTTGCGCGGTTCGATCCGCATGGTGGTGGGCTTGAAATCAGGCAAGGCAGTTTCCGACAGTTTTGGGCAGCGCTATCAGGCTGCCTAACCGTTCTTGCATTTTGCAGCCTGCTGTTCAACTTCCACACGCTTACGAACAGCGTTTGACATGGAAGGATATTTCTTTGGCACTTCGGCCAAGGTGGCACAGGCAAGCTCGCGCTGTTCCATGCCTGCCAGGGACACGCCAAGTTTCAGGAGGTTCTGGGGAGCCAGCGCCGCATTGGGATTGGCCTTGTGATTGGCAAGAAAAATACGGGCAGAAGCCTCGTAATCTCCCTGGGCAAGGAGACTCTCACCCAACCAGAAGCGGGCCTCCTGGTCGCGGCCGCTCGCCGGGAAGGTCTCGATGAACTGGCGGAATGTCTCGGCCGCCTGCACATAATCGGCACCCTGGACATACGAATAGCCAAGATCAAACATCTCGTCTTCCTTCTCGGGCAAGACAGATGACTGCCGGAGCGGTTTGGTCAGGTCGATGGGCTTGCCGACATTCGAATCAACAAGATTGCCATCGGCATCGAAGGTCAGGGTTCCCAGGGCTGCGGGCGGGGCACCGATACCGGCGCCATCGCCCTGCAGCAGATCCGTGATTGACTTGCGGTTGATCAGTTCATCGCCATTGCCGCCTGATGAGGTTCCGTTGCCGGACCCGGTCTCATCAGACGGTTGCAACTTTCCCAGGCCCTGGTCTCCTGTATTGGCAACATTGCTGTTACTGTCGCGGTTTTTCGCAGAGCCCTGCTGCTCCAGTTCCTGGAAGCGGAATTCATTGTCTTCCTGCATCTTGCGGATCTGTTCCTGCAATTGCAGCATCTGGAAGGTCATTTCCTCGATTTTGCCTGTCAGGACGCGCACCTGTTCTTCCAGTTCATTGACCCGGAAGGAGGCATCGGTTGATTGCGCCATCTGCATGGGCGCCGCCGTGGGCTGTTTGTCTGAAAACACACCGGGAAGTGATCCTGCCGGGCGCACATTGTCATAGCCTGCCGCGCCGGTCTTGGCTCCACCGCGCACGTCAAGCTGGCGCAATCTCTCGCCAAAATTCGAAAATTGTTTATTGGTCTCGGCCTGCGCGGGTGGCGCCTGGATCAACAGGCCCGCCCCCAACAAGAAAGCCAAAGCAAAAGAAACAGGTTTCATGCAAATTGCCCTCTGGAATAAATGAAATGCGTGCCAGCCGGTTTGCCAGAACACGCTGCGGATTGCCATCCTGACAAAAAAAACGGTGCTGGCCAAGCGGCGAACTCAATGATGTATCTGCTGCCAGACAAAGACGACCAAATTTTGAACGCTTGACGGCAAAAGCATGAAGTTGAAGGACTTTCAGATCCGCCTGACCACCATGGTGGCGGTCATTTTGGCAATCATGAGCCCGCTTCGCCTGTCGGTGACATCGCCTTCGCAAATGGTCAGCAACCTGCCCGGCTTGAGTACAAGGCCCGTCGCCAGGAATTCATCCCCGTCCGATGGCCGAAGGAAATGCACCTTGAACTCTGAAGTCAGCACCTCGCAACTCTCGGACGCCAGCGAAAGCGCCGCATAACCGCAAGCTGAATCAACACAGGTTGCAGCGACTCCTGCATGCAGGAAGCCATGCTGCTGCAACAGGTTCGCCTTGCGACCATAGGCTATCTCCACCCTGCCCGGCTTGACGATGAGCATGCTTGCGCCCAGCGTCTGCATGAAGGTCTGGCGGCCAAAGCTCTGCCGCACCGCGGTTTCAAAATCAGGATTGGCTGCTTCAAACTGCATGGATACTCCCCGGGTCAAAACGCAAGCAGGAGAACGCAATAAAAAACGGCCTGCGGTTTCCCGCAAGCCGTTCCAGTGTTGAAACCTGTGGCAGGTTCAACCTGATGGCGCTGCCAGCACCGTTACAGCGCGGCGGTTCTGCGACCAGCAGGATATGTCGTCACACACGGCGACCGGACGTTCCTTGCCGAAGGAGATGGTCTGGATGCGCCCGCGCGGAACGCCCCTTGCGATCAGGTAGTCGCGGGTGGCCGCAGCACGGCGGGCACCCAGCGCGATGTTGTATTCGCGGGTACCGCGTTCGTCGGCATGACCTTCGATCGTGATCGGGTAATTGGTATAGCGCACAAGCCATTGGGACTGCTTGTCCAGCGTGGCCCGCGCAGTCTGTGTCAGTGAAGAGGAATCGGTTTCAAAGAAAACGCGATCACCCACATTGACAGTAAAATCCTGCTGGGAACCAGGTGTGGTTGCACCATTGAGGCCAAGTCCGCCAGCATTGTCAGGCAAGGGTTTCTTGGACGCGCAGCCCGTCAGCGCCAGACCAACAGCCAGGGCGATCATTACAGGGGATTTCAGTACGGAACGTGCAGCGAGCATCGTCCTTACTCCTTTAACAGTTTTGTTCACCCATCAATAACCATGAAACGGTTAATTCGGGTTCAATATCCATGGTAAATGCCGGGTTAATGCCATCGGCATGGTGGCCGCCCTTTTGCCGTTGCAAACTCGAACGGCCGAACGGATTGTTTGATCCGGCCCTCCCACAACATGCCAATGAGGCGAAAGAGCGGCATTGCCGGATCATACAGAGTCTATTCAACGGACCTCTTGCCAATGGCACTCCAGCCAGGGGACCGGTTCGTGCGATCCTCAGTTGAGGAGAGGAGACCAGGCCGGATCCGACGCAAAGTTCGGCGTCGGTATCTGGCGTTCATTATAGCCGGTCACATCAACCGAGTAGAGATTTGGCCCGCCATTGGGACCCCGGCTTTCGCGGAAGAACATCACGACACGTCCATTGGGCGACCAGGTTGGTCCCTCATTGTGAAAGCCTTCGGTCAGAATGCGCTCGCCCGAACCATCCGGCTTCATCACGCCAATCAGGAAGCGTCCGCCCGCCTGCTTGGTAAAGGCGATCAGGTCGCCACGAGGAGACCATACAGGGGTCGAATAGCTGCCCGTACCGAAGGAAATGCGGTTGGGTTCACCGCCGCCAGCGCCCATCACATAAAGCTGCTGGCGTCCGCCCCTGTCTGATTCGAAGACAATCTGGCTGCCATCGGGAGAATAGGAGGGGCTGGTATCGATTGCAGAGGAACTGGTCAGGCGGGTTGTGTTGCGTGAACCAAGGTCCATCGAGTAGAGATTGGAGATGCCGTCATTGTTGAGGCTCATCACGATCTTTTGCCCATCGGGCGAAAAACGCGGCGAGAAAGTCATGCCCGGGAAATTGCCAACGACGTCAAACTGGCCGGTCTCGATCTGGCGCAGATAGACTTTCGGATTGCCGCCGGCAAACGACATGTAAGTGATTTCCTGACGATTGGGTGAAAAGCGTGGCGTCAGAACCAAATCACCGCCCTGGGACAGGTAACGCACATTGGCACCGTCCTGGTCCATGATGGCAAGCCGCTTGACGCGCTTCTGCTTTGGCCCGCTTTCATCGATGAAGACGATCCGGCTGTCGAAATACCCACCCTCGCCGGTAAGTTCGGTATAGATCGCATCGGAAATGATATGCGCCAGGCGGCGCTGGTTCTTGGGATCGGTGAAATATTGTTGGCCGACCATCTGCTCGGAACCGAACACGTCCCACAGGCGGAATTCAGCCTTCAGGCGGCCGTCGGCCTCGCGGCTGACCGCTCCGGTAACCAGCGCCTGTGCGTTGATGATACGCCAGTCCTCGAACTTGGGAACCGTGTTGTGATCGGATATCTGCTGGATGAAAGCTGCCTTTTCGATTGGCCGGAACAGGCCTGAATTGCGCAGATTGGCCTCGATGATAGAGGTGATTTCCGGCCCCAATTCGCCAGAAAAATCGGTGATCGCAATCGGCAGCGGCTCCACCGTTCCCTTGGTCAGGTCAATGACAACCCGCGCATGGGCAAGGCTCGGCAACAGGAGGCCGATTGCCAGCAGGGTAGCCAGAAGGGCCGCAGCCACACGTATGAACGGGCGCATCAGCGCACGCTCAAGCCGGCGAAAGGGGATATGTGTCATCTTGTTTGCACTCATCGGGCTGTTTGCACTCATCGGGAGTTTGGCAATCATTGTTATCTCTGATCTTTCCGGGATTATTCAAACACACGGTGATGCGGCAGCATTGGGGCGTGTGTTGAACATTTCATTGCATGCTGCATAACGCATTTGATCCCTTCGGTTCACTGAAATGTCAGATAGCGTTCCATATGCGGTCCTTGTGACCATCAGAACATGTCCCGCGGGTCGAAATTCACCTGAACCTGGTTCCATACATCATGCTTGCCGCTTGGCAGGCGGAAACCCTGCAGTTCGCATTTTTGAATGGCGCGCACGGCGCTGCCGTCAAACTGGCGGTTGCCGCTTGATTTGGTCACGCGCGGCTTGCCAATGAGCTGGGCATTCTGGTCAAGCTCGAACTCGACCGAAGCGGAAAGCTCATCAGCACCAGCCGCACCGGCCGGGATCGACCAGCATGTGGCAAGCTGCGCCTTGAGGGCATCCATCTCGCTTTGTGAAAGCTCGCCTGAAGTGCGCCCGGTTCGCGTTCCCAGCGATGCCTGTTCGGTAGAACGTCTCGCGCCGGAGGAAGCCGGTTCCTGCTTGTTCAGTAGCGAGGCTATATCGTCAGTAACCGATTCCTGCTTCGCGGTATTGGTCGAAGCGCTCTGCGTCTTGGCCGGTTCTGCAGGCTTCTTGCGCTCGGTCGTTGCGGCAGTATTGGGTTTGGGCGGCTCGGGGCGGCGTTGCGGCACTGCCTTTACCTGGTCGAGCGCGGCAAACTGTTCACCGGCTTCGGCAACGGGTAGTTCCTCTGCGGGAGGCTGTTCGCTGACCGGGACGGCAGGTTCATTGGTCGCGGCAAGTTCGGTGGTCGGTGCCGGCACGTTCTCGGCCTCCGGCTGAACCTCGGGCTCTACCTCGGGCGAGGGAGTGGGAATTGGGGCAGGTGGCGGAGCGCTCGCCTGCTTGGCCTCGACAGGTATTTCGGCAGGCTTGGCTTCCGGTTCCGACTTGCTGTCATTGTCGGCTTCGCCAACATTCTGCGCTTGAGGATCAACGGGCGGGCGCTGGGTGGGAACAGGCGCAGGCGTTTCGGTAACCTGGCTGTCGCGATCCCCCTGTACCGCAGTGGCGAATTCCTCGATCGGCACAATGTCGATAGGCAACGCCTCCACATCCGAAACCTGCAGTGGCGTCGGTGCAGACAGGCTCACCAGCCCCCAGGCGAGGAAGGCAATGTGTGCAGCAGAGGAAACGAAAACACCGGTCTTCATCAATCAGCAGCTCTACTCGGCCTGTTCCTGCAGCGTGACCATGGCCAGCCGCTTGTATCCGGCCTGGGAAATCAGACCCATAACCCGCATGACAGCACCATAATCGGCGCTCCTGTCCCCGCGCACATAAATTCGCTCCTCATAGCCGTTCTCGGCAATGGCGGAGAGCTTGGGGACGATCTCATTCATGGCAATCTCGGTTTCCTGCAGATAGACCTGCCCCTGCTCATTGACCGAAATCGTGATCGGCTGGGTTTCGGAATTGAGTTGCGATGCGCGGCTTTCGGGAAGATCGATCGGCACACCAACGGTCAGAAGCGGCGCGGCCACCATGAATATGATGAGCAGCACCAGCATCACGTCAACAAAGGGCGTGACGTTGATCTCGTTGACCGGCTTGTGCCGGTTGTGGCGTTTGTGGCGTCTGGAATTTCGCATGATCCCGTTCTCTTTGGCTAACCAGGTTCGGCCTGAAGCTCAGCTAGCCCTGACGGGCGTTTCTCTCATCAATCTGCCGCGAAAGTATGGCGGAAAACTCGTCGGCAAAGCCCTCGAGGCGTCCGGCAATCTTGGCTACGTCGTTTGACAGTTTGTTATAGGCAACCAGCGCCGGTATGGCCGCGACCAGTCCAAGCGCGGTTGCCAGCAATGCCTCGGCAATGCCCGGCGCAACAACGGCCAGATTGGTCGATTTCGATCCTGCAATCGCCTGGAACGATGTCATGATGCCGATAACCGTGCCAAACAGGCCTACATAAACAGCCACCGAGCCGACGGACGCCAGAAAGCCCAGGCGGCGCTCGAGCCGGTCCAGTTCGCGGGCCAGCGAGACATCCATCACCTTTTCGATACGGGCCTGCAATCCGATGGAGGAGGCAGCATTGCGCTCGAAACTCTTTTTCCATTCCCGCATGGCAGAAACAAACAACGCCCCCATGCCGGTGGGGGTCTTGTCGGACAGCGAGCGATAGAGGTCTTCCAGCGAGCGGCCCGACCAGAAAACCTCTTCGAACCGGTCCAGCTGGCGCCGTGTGCGCGCATACAAGAGGACCTTGTCGATGATGATGGCCCAGGTCCAGATACTGGCCAGCAACAATCCAATCATCACCGATTTCACAATCCAGCCGGCCTGCATGAACAGACCGAACAGTGAATGGTCACCTGCTGCTTCAAGACCGCTGGCATCAACACCCTGGGCGAATGCGGCAGAAACAGCGAATATCGTTATCCCGTTCATGGGAACTACCCCGTATTGTTCGTTATTGAGAGCTGGTTGCCACGCCGGTCTGCCCCGCCTTGGGCACTGGGTCATAAACTGGGTCATGACCGGCTTTGTGCATTGCGCTCCAAACGCGAAAATCTTGGTCAAAGGAAGGCAGGCGGAATCGGCTGCCCGTTCACGCGCATTAATCCTCCATTAAGGTAAAGGAAGGGTTAGGATTGTGTGGCGGCAAGATGGCAAACGCTTTTCAAATGTGAATTTTCCCGGTTTATTGGGCAGGTAACTTTTATTTGGGCAGATACCTTTGATTTCCCCGGTGCCAGATTGGCGTTATCCGGGCGGTGAAAAGGTCGGCAGGGCGATGAACTTCGAAAAACTGGCACAGCGCAAGATCGAGGAAGCGATAAAGGCAGGTGAATTCGATAACCTGCCTGGCAGCGGCAAGCCCCTGCCCCGCATGGACGGGCCCGAAGCCCATGGAGGAATTGAGGCGTTCGGCTATCGCATGATGGCGAGGGTCGGCGCACTGCCGCTCGAAGTGATGCTGAAAAAGGAAATCGCAGCGACCCGCCAGAAATTGTACGGGGAAAGCGATCCTGACCGGCGCACCGACCTTCTCAAGGCGATCGCCAATCTCGAAATGCGCTTTGCCATGGCGATGGAGGACCGGCGCCAGGCCCGCTTCCCAACGCCTATCTGAAAGCAAATGCCAATTCACGGGTGCACGCCACTTCCCGAAAAAGTTGAAGACGGACATGATATGGTGCAATTCTGCGTGTACGCATCAATCACAAACAGTCATTGCCACGTGTTTTTCCGATAGCATTTGAAGAGTAGTGGCAAACCTGCAGGGTAAAGGCGAAGTTGGTCACTCACTAACAATTGTTAGAGCCAGAAAGGCAGAACTTACTTACGTGAATATCAGGAGCTGCCGTCCAGGGCAGCCTTCATTGGAAAATTTAATTTTTGTCGGGCGGAGTATTATTGTTTGCTGCAGACCCTGTTTCTTGGCCTTTTCCGCCGCGACAGCCTCTCCCGGGCGGAGATCGAACGCCTTGTAGAATGCATCAAATACGACAGGGAGATCCGGGCAGGTCAGGATATCGTCAAGGCCGGCAGCAGCCCCGACCGAAGCTCCGTGATGCTCAGCGGCTTTGCAGCGCGCTACAAGCTTCTTGAAAGTGGCAGCCGCCAGATCACCTCGCTGCATGTTGCCGGTGATTTTGTCGATCTGCACGCATTTCTTTTGAAGAAAATGGATCACGGCATCGTGGCTGTTTCCGATTGCCGTATTGCCTTTGCCAGTCACGCCTGTTTGAGAGAGATCACCGAGGAGGAGCCGCATCTTGCCCGGATGCTGTGGCTCAACACGCTGGTAGACGGCGCCATCCATCGCGAGTGGATCGTGGCCATGGGTCGACGTTCGAAGCTGTCCCATCTGGCCCATTTGATATGCGAACTTTACATGCGCCTCAAGGCAGTAGACCTTTCTGACGGCAATAGCTTTGAACTTCCTTTGTCTCAGTCAGCGCTGTCAGATGTGCTGGGCCTGTCCACGGTACACATGAACCGGGTAATCCAGGCGCTCCGCCGCGAGCAGGTCGTGCAATGGACAGGGCACCGCATCGAAATCCTGCAATGGGAACGCCTGGCAGCTATTGCCGAGTTCGACCCGACCTATCTCACGCTCGAAAATTCGCCGCGCTGACGAGGCTGCCCTCCGGGTAAGGGTTTTGGTGTACATCTGCAGGCCGCTTGAAAGCTTGCCTTGTCAGGCAGAAAGCAGAACCTAATTGCTGTCGCTGTCCATTTTTACGCACCGGCCCTTGCTGCTTGCCGCCAATGTCACAAGATCAGCAATCTCGCGATCGGAATGACCATCCCAATAGCCATCTTTGCGGGCCAGACCAACGGCCATTTTTGTTGAAACCGGCAACTGCCGGTTCTTGAACTGACACAGGAGTTCATCAACCTTCACGCGAAGTTCATCCCTGCGCCTGCTATCAGTCGTGCCAAAATCGTGACCCATCCAAGCCTCCAGCTGTAGTTAGGTTTCCGCCAGGTCAATGGTCCGGCACATGACAGGAATTGACAATATCAAATGTTAATCTGCGTTAAGGATTCTGCATTGCAAGTATAAAATCTGATTACCGATCCTTGCAGGAAAGGCGTGGGCGCTCATTATGTGTCGTAGGCCCTGAACAGGAGACTGGCATGGAGAACCTGTCTTTTCTTCTCGTCCCTGACAACCAGCGAAACGCTGAATTCAGGGGCCTGGGTCGCTTCATCACTGGCTATGTCGGCAAGTGTGCGCGAGGCGAGCTTGCGCACTTCGTCAAGAGAGGCGAGCTCGATCCCGTCATCTTCGATACTTTGCTCTTCCCCGTTGAGTATGGTGAAATAATAGGTGGGCAATCAACCTCACAGCGCAAAAACACAGATCGATTTCAACGTGTTAAATACAATAACTGGCGAAGCGTAAACGGGTTCCCGGCGAACGCATTTTCCTGAAATCAGTGATGTGACGAAGAAGACGCTAGCCCTGCGGGTCGAGCTTCTCGCGCAGATCATCGGGGAAGCGTTTTGCCCCACCCCCGTGATGGATGAAGGCAACCTCCACGTCGGCGCCCAGCAGCATGGTTTCCGACCCGTCCGCTTCGCGGCGCAGCACTTCCTGGCGCAGGAAGGAGCGCGCACCCGTCAGCTTTTGCAAAGTGGTGCGAACCGTCAGCAAATCATCGATCACGGCTGGCGGGCCGAATTTCAGGTGCATTCGGTGAATTGCAAAGGCGGACTTCTCATCGGCGAGGTCGGTATGGAAAATACCCAGCAGGCGCAGCCACTCCGTGCGCGAGCGTTCCATGTATTTGAGGTAATTGGAATGGTAGACGACGCCCGAGAAATCCGTGTCCTCGTAATAGACCCGCACTTCCATTTCATGGCCGCCCTGTATCAGCCGGTTGGCGAGTTCGGCCTTTTCTCGCGGAGATGAAGCGGGGGGGTTGGCCGGCGAATTCGAGTTTCCCTGCATGCGCAAGCTGCCTTCGGATTTTCAGGTTGCCTTCCCCTTTTGTGTGCCACATTCTGCCGCCCGATAACAAGACAGGGCCGGTACAAGAACCGGCAAACAATGGTATGCGGACAGGAAATCATGGCAGTTCTCAAATTCATCCACCGCTATCCGGTCAAGAGTTTCCCTGCCGAACAACTGGACTCGATTTGCCTCTCTGCCAATGAGGGCCTGCCCGATGACCGCCGCTATGCGATCACCAATGGCATTGCCGAAACGGGCAATGGGGCGTGGATTTCCTGCCGTTCCTTCTTCATCAATGCGGTCAATGACGGCCTGCTGACCTTTGCCAATGAAAGCAGCGAGGACACAATAACACTCAGGTCACCCGATGGCACCCGCCTTTCCTGGCGCAAGGGCGATCCCCAGAGCCTTGCAATCGCCAACCGCAAACTGGCAGATTTCATCGCGCCATTGAACCCCGATCCGGACATGCCGCCGCCCGTCATCACCGAACGCACCCAATTGCCCGGCCTTCTCTCGGGTTATTGGGATTTTGACGACAGCGCGGTTTCGCTAATGAACCTCGCCTCCTTCGAGGCGGTGGCCGGCGCGATGGGCAAGCCGCTCGATCCGCGCCGCCTGCGCGGCAACCTCTATCTCGGTGACCTGCCGGCATGGGAGGAGTTTGCATTGCTCGGCAGGCGCATCCGCATTGGCAAGCCGGGCAAGGGAGCGGAGCTTGAAATCCTGCGCCCGGCCAAGCGCTGCCCGGCAACCTCGGTCAATCCGCAGACCGGCGAGCGTGACCTTTCGGTTCCCCCGGTTCTGGCGGAGCATTTCGGCCATGGCTATTGCGGCATGTATGCAAAGATCGCCAAATCCGGCACCATTTCCGAAGATGATCCGGTAACCGTGTTGGGCGAGGCGCAGACACCCTTTGCCCTTGCCGCCAATCCCGCCGATACCGACCCGCGCCAATGGCCAAAGCCCGTCGAGGTAATCTCTGCCGAGTTGCTGCCTGCGGGCTCTGATGGCAGCTATGGCCGCCGCCTCACTCTTCGCTCAGCCTCGCCATGGCCCCTGCCCGAAGCTATGCCCGGCCAGCGCCTGCGCTTTCACCTGGCAACCGGTCTCATCGGCGTTGCGACTGTTAGCGAGCATTGCGACCACACTACGGTCTTGCATGTCGAACCCTCACAGGTCAGCGATCCGGCAACGGCGCATCTCATCGAAAAGGTTAAAACAGGCGACAGGCTGATTGTCAGCGGGCCATTCGGGAGGGGCTGAAAGCCAGTTCACTCCCCATCATCGAACATGCCCAATTGCGCGGCGCTCATGTTTTTCGGCGCTTCCATGCCCAGATGCTTCCAGGCATTGGCCGTGAGAATGCGCCCGCGGGGCGTGCGCTGGATGAAGCCCTGCTGGATCAAATAGGGTTCGATAATGTCCTCGATCGCATCGCGCGGTTCGGAAAGGGCAGCGGCAATCGTCTCGATACCGACGGGCCCGCCGCCAAAATTGCGCGCGATCTGGTTGAGATAGCGCCCGTCCAACTGGTCGAGCCCGCGCGAATCCACTTCAAGGCGCGTCAGCGCGGCATCGGCGATCTTCGCATCCACCGTCTCTGCCCCCGCCACATCGGCAAAGTCGCGCACCCGGCGCAACAGCCGGCCGGCAATGCGCGGCGTTCCGCGTGAGCGTTTGGCTATTTCCTTTGCGCCATCCTCACTCATTGGCAATTGCAGTATCCGGGCACCCCGCGTGACAATGTGTTCGAGTTCTTCATCGGTATAGAAATTGAGCCGTACCGGAATGCCGAACCGGTCGCGCAGCGGCGTGGTCAAAAGGCCGAGCCGTGTCGTTGCCGCAACCAATGTGAATTTGGCCAGATCGATCTTGACCGAACGCGCTGCCGGTCCCTCGCCGATGATGAGGTCGAGCTGGTAGTCCTCCATGGCCGGATAGAGGATTTCCTCGACCGCTGGATTGAGCCGATGGATTTCGTCGATGAACAGGACATCGCGCTCTTCAAGATTGGTCAGCAGCGCCGCGAGGTCACCCGCCCTGGCGATCACCGGACCCGACGTCGAACGGAAATTGACGCCAAGTTCCTTTGCCATGATCTGCGCCAGCGTCGTTTTGCCCAGGCCGGGCGGGCCAACAAACAGCACATGGTCCAGTGCCTCGCCGCGCTTTTTCGCGGCCTCGATGAAGACCTTCAGGTTTTCACGCGCCTGTTGCTGGCCGGTGAACTCGTCCAGCGATTGCGGGCGCAGCGACGCCTCGAGGTCCAGCGCCTCGTCCTCGCCGCGCTTTTCGGCATC
>CAZIPH010000034.1:0-34829 GCA_964541115.1 uncultured Salaquimonas sp. | reverse complement strand
AACAGTCTCGGAAACTCAATGCGAATGAACAACCTCTTTAGAATTCACACCTAGCTTCTTGCCTCCAGATAGGCCCTTACCGAAACATCGGACCACCTGCCCAGATGTTCGCCCGCGCTGCGATAGCTTTCGACGATGCGGGCGGTGAGGTCATCGGCACTGGCGAGTTCTTCCATTACCTCCGCAGTCGCCTTGCGGGTCGCTTCCAGCACATCGGCGGGATATTCGCGCAGTGTCACGCCTTCCTCAGCCACTAGCCGATCCAGCGCGCGGGCGTTTTCCCATTCCGCGTCGGTGAGTGACCACAAATTCACCCATTCGCAGGCCCTGGCCACAATCTCACGCAGGTCGGTCGGCAGCGCCTCGAGAGCGCGGATCGAGACCAGCGCCTCGCCGGTTCCATTGGGTTCGTGGAAGCCCGGGAAGTAGTAGTTCTTCGCCACCTTGTGAAAGCCCATGGCACTGTCGGAAAACGGCCCGAGGAATTCCGTCGCGTCGATGACGCCGGTCTGCAGGCTGGTGAAGATCTCGCCCGGTGCCATACCGACCGGGACCGCGCCCAGTTTCTGGACAACCAGACCGCCGAGGCCAGGCATGCGTATTTTCAGCCCTCGAAAGTCGTCAACCGAGGCGATCTCCTCCTTGAACCAGCCGCCCATCTGATAGCCGGTGTTGGATGCCATGTAGGGCTTGATCCCGGCGGGGTGGTAGAGTTCGTCCCACAATTCCTGGCCACCGCCCTTGGTGATCCAGGTTATGTGCTCGATTGGCGTCAGGCCGAAGGGCGCGGCTGTAAAGACCGGCGCGGCGGCAAACTTACCGGCCCAGAAAAGCGGTGCCGTGTGGGCCATTTCAACCGTTCCCTGCGATACGGCGGAAAACGCTTCGAGCGCGGGGACCAGTTCGCCAGCTGCATACAGCCTGATACGCATGCGTCCGCCGGACAGGGTTTCAATCGTGTCTGCCAGTTTTTGCGCCGTCATGCCGGGACCCGGCAGGTTTTTCGGCCAGGATGTAACCATCTTCCACTCGATCGTGTCACTTGCAATCGCCGGGCTGGTCAGCGTTGCCGCCACACCGCCCAGCGAAATCGCCGAAAGTGCCTGTCGTCTATTGAGTGTCATTGATCTCTCCATAGGTTGTGGAAGTGATGCACCGGGCCGCTGCCGCTGCCAACTTCCAGGTCGTCGGATGCAGCGATCGCACCTGTCAGCCAATCCTTGGCCACCTTTACCGCCTCCGGCATCGCCATCCTGTTGGCAAGGTTGGCGGCGATGGCCGAGGACAGCGAACAACCGGTGCCATGGGTGTTGCGGGTCTTGATCCGCCTGGCCGAGAGGATTTTCTCGCCATTGGCGGTTACCAGCAGGTCGAGGCTCTCCTCCGGATCGCTCTCAACCGGAATATGACCGCCCTTGATGAGGACGGCTCTTGCACCCATTCCAAGAATGGCACGCGCCTGACCTTTCATCTCGTTCAGGTTCGCGGCAAGTTTGCCACCGGTCAGGCGGGCTGCCTCATGCAGGTTCGGAGTGACCAGATCTGCCATGGGAAAGAGGATATTCTTCAATGTCTCCACCGCTGCATCCCTGATCAGCGGATCACCGCTGGTTGTGACCATGACCGGGTCAACGACCACATTTGCCGCCTTCCAACGGGCGAGCCCGGCAGCCACGGTCTCGATAATTGCCGAATTGGCCAGCATGCCGATTTTCACCGCCCTGACGTCGAGGTCGGAAAAGACCGAATCCATCTGGGCAGTAATGAAATTGGTGGGCACATCATGGATGGCCGTCACGCCCAGCGTGTTCTGGGCTGTGAGTGCAGTGATCACCGAGGCCCCATAAACCCGGTTGGCAGAAAAGCTCTTGAGATCGGCCTGAATGCCTGCTCCGCCGCCTGAATCGGATCCGGCAATTGTCAGGACGACCGGAGTATTTGTCATCGGTTCTCTCTTGCGTTTTCGATGATCTCCCGGAACCGCCGCGTTTGTGCAGCCACATCCTGCTGTTCGAAAATTCCGGCAATCACCGCTACACCATCCGCACCAGCCCTGATCACTTCTTCGACATTGGCAAGGGTGATCCCTGCAATTGCGCCAACCGGAAGACCGGGGGCTGTGGCACGGACAATCCCTGCCCGCTCCTTCCAGCCGGCAATGCCCATGGCCGCGCGGTTGTCCTTTGATGTGGTCGGGAAAACACCGCCGATAAAGGCATAATCGACAAGGTCGTCCGGCACGCTTTCGGCGCCTTCCGGCGTCTTTACCGAAACACCGATGATGAGATCATCGCCGGCAATGCGCCTCGCCCGGCTGGCATCCATGTCTGATGGTCCCAGATGCACGCCATGGGCGCCTGCAGCAAGGGCCACATCCACGCGATCATTGACGATCACCTTCACATCAGTTGCCGAAACCGCATCCAGGATGGCGGTCACGGCCGCCACCATGTGCCGGGTCTCGTTGATCTTGTCACGGTACTGGAGAATGGTCGCGCCATTGTTGGCGGCCATTTCGGCAAGTTCCGGCATGTCGCGATCAAGGCAGTGCTCGGGATCGAGTATACCGTAAAGGCTGATATCGAAATTCTTCATGTGATTGTTCCTCATGGTGCTCGACAAACGTGCTCAGACGAGCACTGCCGAGCGAATACGTGCACGTTTTTCCAGTTCAGGTGTGGTGATGTTGTGAAGGGCATCAATGAAATTCATCTGGAATGTGCCCGGCCCTGCCGATTTGAGGGCCGCGATTTCGCCTGCAACGCCGGTCCATACCAATGCCCCAAGAGCTGCACTGAGCGGCTCAGTCCTGACTGCCAGGGCAGCCATGAGTGCGCCCTGGGCGCAACCTATGGCGGTCACGCGAGCCAGCCAGGGATGACCGTTCTCGATTGTGAAGGCACGGTCGCCAATCATGATGCGGTCCGTTGGGCCGGTTTCAACATGAACGATGTCCGGCGCAAGGGGCATTTTCTGGCGAAGCGCCCTGGCCTCGTCGGCATTGGCGCGCAGGAGTTGCGGCTTGCGTTCAAGAACTTTCAGGGCAAATCCAAGACGCGGCGGCGAGACATGGCACATGACCGGATCCAGCACGACAGGCTTGCCAGCGCCAAGTGCCTCTTCGAGCGAGGCGCCAATTGCCGCCTTGCGATCTTCATCCAGCGTACCAAGATTGACCAGCAGCGCATCGGCGCGACCGGTAAACAGCGCCGCTTCAAGGGGTGACACCGTCATGGAAGGTGTTGAACCACAGGCCAGCAGCACATTGGCAGTGAAGTTCTGCGCGACCGTATTGGTGATGCAGTGAACGCGTGCGCCACGGCTGCGCAGCACACGAATTGCCGAGAGGGCTTCCAACAGAATTGTGTTTTCCTGCGTCAAGAGACACCCTTGCGAATAGGGGCGACAGGCGCAGATGAGACATGAACGAAGACTCATTCCCTACGCCGGCACTACCCGGATCAGGTTCAAGGAGTTGGCTCGCGCCTCTCAGCCGCCCGAATGGATGGCACCTCCATGAGTTAGCAAGCAGATAACGCTTCGCACCGGCAAATTCAAGTCCGGCTTGCCAGTGCGAGCGCGACGACGGCCAGCATGGCGGTTGCCATTGCGTAGTTTATCAGGCGCTGCTTGCGCGGCGCGAGATCGAGCCGGTTGAGCGCACTGCCAGCCCACAGCCAGACGAAGTGGATAGGGATCCAGACCATGTTCATGATCAGGAATTTGAGGGCAATCTCGAGGCTGAAATTGTCCTGCATGAAGGCAAATCCGGAAAACAGCGTCGTATGCACAACATAGGCCTTGGGATTGACGATCTGGAGCAGCAGGCCGCCACCAATGCCGGGCGCGTGTTGGGAATGCAGCAGCGCTATGCGCGAACCGGCAAAGGCAATGCGCGCTGCCAGATAAAGCAGGTAGGCCGTCGAAAGTAGCAACAGGACGGTGCGCAGCCATGGAATGGACAGGAGGACCGCTGCCAGCCCGCTGACAACGAATATTGCCACCAGGTTGTTGCCCAGCCAAAGCCCGGTCAGATAGGCAAAGCCCGCCCTGAAGCCAAAGCCTGATCCCACCCCGGCAAGCGACAGCACTCCCGGTCCGGGCGTGATCAGCAGAAAGAAGACCGCTGCAAAAAAGGTTATCAATTGTCAGATTTCCGCTTGGGCATCGGTTTGCGCATTGCGAATGGCTTGCCAGAGGGTTTGCGGCAAAGCAGGACTGTCGATATGGGCAATTCCGTATTCGCGGCGAAGGGCATTAGCCACCGCATTCATCACGGCCGGACAGGCCCCGATTGTGCCCGCCTCGCCCGCGCCCTTCATACCAAGGGCATTGGTCGTTGAAGGCACATTGCGCGTCTCGAAATGGAAATTCGGGATCTCGGCAGCGCGCGGCATCGCATAGTCCATGAAAGTGGCCGTCAGCAACTGGCCCTCCTCATCGTAAAAGACCCGCTCATTGAGGCACTGGCCGATGCCCTGCACCACGCCGCCATGGATCTGGCCGGCCAGCAATAGCGGGTTCACGGTCACTCCGAAATCATCAACAATCGTGTAGGCAACGACGCTGGTATCGCCGGTTTCAGGGTCGATCTCGACTTCGCAGATATGCGTGCCATTTGGATAGGTGGCTTCTTCCTGTCTGAATTCACCACGGGCGTTGCGTTCCTCTTCGCTGGCAAGCGCAGCAATCTCGGCAAACGAAATTGCCCGGTCGGTACCCATGATACGCGCTTCGCCATCTGCCAGTTCGATATCGGCGGCAGCAGCCTCAAGTTTGTCGGCAGCGATCTTTTTCATCTGATCAGCCAGCGTGTTTGACGCATAGGTCACCGACACCCCGCCCAGCGGGACTGAACGCGAGCCGCCCGTACCCCCGCCATTGGCAAGTGCCGAAGTATCGCCCTGATGGACGCGGATGCGTTCGAGACCTACGCCCAGCTTTTCAGCGGCCAGTTGGGCATAGGCGGTCTCGTGGCCCTGCCCATTCGACTGGGTGCCGATGCGGATCAGAAAACTGCCATCATCTTCCAGCGTTGCGAAGGCAGGCTCGGAGCCCTTGAAGGCGCAAGCCTCGATGTAGGTTGCCATGCCGATACCGCGTATCTTGCCGCGTCTGTGCGCCTCCTGGTTTCGCCGGTCGAAATCGGCCCACTCCGCACGCTCCATGCACAGTTGCATGTGCTCGGCGAACTCTCCCGTATCATACATGCGACCACCGGGCGTGGTGTAGGGCAACTGTTCAGGCTTGATGAAATTGCGAGCGCGAATCTCGTCAGGTGTCAGCTTCATGTCCACCGCACACTGATCTACAAGGCGCTCTATCAGATAAGCTGCCTCAGGCCGCCCCGCGCCGCGATAGGCATCCAGCGGCGTTGTGTTGGTATAGGCGCCACGGCACCTCACCGCCATGGCCGGAATGTCGTAAATGCCCGTGGTCATGGTCATGCCAAGCCATGGAATATAGGGGCCGAACCAGTGGAGATAGGCACCCATCGCTGCGATGATATCGACATCGATTGCAAGGAATTTGCCGTTTTCATCCATCGCCATTCGGG
This sequence comes from uncultured Salaquimonas sp., assembly GCA_964541115.1. Lineage (GTDB taxonomy): Bacteria > Pseudomonadota > Alphaproteobacteria > Rhizobiales > Rhizobiaceae > Salaquimonas. The sequence continues at coordinate 29,272 of CAZIPH010000034.1, read as the reverse complement.
CAAGCGTTACGTTGTCGCGGCCATGTGCATCGGCGACGAAATGCTCGGAACGGTCACTGGTCCATTTGACCGGGCGACCAAGCTGTCTGGCCGCTTCCATGGTCAGCGGGTATTCACGATAGGGAAACACCTTGGTGCCGAATCCGCCACCCACATCGGGCGTAATGACACGGATCTTTTCCTCCGGCTCTTTCATGATACCGCAAAGGGCGCGGCGCATGTTGTGCACGCCCTGTGAACCAAGCGTGACGGTAAAGCCCTTGTCCTCGTCCCATTCGGCGACACAGGCGCGGGTTTCCATGTAATTGCAGATGAGGCGGTTGTTGATCACCTTCAATTCGGTGACATGGACGGCCCCGGCGAAGGCGGCATCAGTCTTTTCCCGATCGCCCAAAAAGGTCTCGAAGGCCAGATTGGACCGGGTGTCCTCATGGACGATGGGCGCCTTTGCATCAAGGGAGCCTTCGGTATCAACCACTACAGGCAAATTGTGATAGTCGACCTCAATCAGTTCGGCGGCATCGCGTGCCTGACCTGTCGTATCTGCCACTATGAACGCGACCGCATCGCCCACATGTCGAACACGGTCCATGCACAGCAGCGGAATATTGCGCGGCTCGATCTTCGAACCATCCGCATTGTCGCGGATAACAGAACTGTGCCTGAGCGGGTTGAGATGCGAAACGTCCTTGCCGGTGAGCACAAGGCGCACGCCGTCTGCCTGCCGGGCGGCAGACGTATTGATTGTGTTGAAACTGGCATTTGCATGGGAAGAGCGCAGCACGTAGCCGTAAAGTACACCGTCGGGCGAAACGTCACTGGTGTACCGTCCCCTGCCGGTGGCAAGGCGATCATCCTCCTTGCGCAGGACGGACGCACCCATTCCGAATTTCATGATTGATTGCGTGTTTCTTGCAACTTCGTTCATTAATGCCTCCGCATTGTGGCCTTGCCACCATCCAGCGTGATCCAATTCCGTTTTCACAGGCCCAGACAGAAAGTCAATCGGCGCGCCGGTTTTTCAATGGTGCCAGTTCATGCCGCCAGATTGGGCGCACATGCGAGGGGCAATAATGCAGGCAGCATCCTGCACGGTGATTGCGCTAACGGGTCCGCTCTGACAATGTCAAAAGATTGCGCCCAACTCCCCTGGCGGCTTTCGGTTTACTTTTCATGTCCCTTCGTTCGTCCCGGCAAGACTTTCTTCAATTGAGCGGCAACCTCAAAGGCGCGCTGATACTCATGGTGGCGGCCCTGTTGTTCAGCGTCATGTCCATGCTGATCAAGCTGCTAGGCGAAACGCTGCATGTAACGCAGATACTCCTTCTTCGACAGGTCATCATGACCGCGATCGTTGCCCCTTCGATTCTCTCCGGGTTTCCGGGCGTCCTGAAAGCAAACCGGCCGGGCCTGCAAATCATCCGCATCATTTTCGCACTTGGGGCAATGCTGATGGGCTTTACCACGGTGATCGAGCTGCCGCTGGCTGATGCGATGGCACTCGGTTTTGCCAAGAGTTTCTTCGTCACCATCTTTGCGGTGCTCATACTCAGCGAGGTGGTTGGAGCCAGACGCTGGATCGCCGTGGCGGTCGGGTTTGTTGGTGTATTGATCATGTTGCAGCCGGGCACCGATGCCTTCTCGATTTACGGATTGATGGGTGTGGCGGCTGCCGGATGCGCTGGGCTTGTCATGGTCATCGTGCGCCTGATGTCACGCACGGACAGCCCGACCACGATCCTTACATGGCAGGCAATCGGCGTCGGTCTTTGTGTAGCCATTCCCGGAATCTGGCTGTGGGAGTGGCCGACCGTCAACCAGTGGCTCCTGATCCTTGCCATGGGCATTACATCCTATCTGGCACAGATGGCAAACATCCTCGCCTACAAATGGGGCGAAGCCTCCATGCTTGCCTCGCTCGACTATGTGCGGCTGATCTATGCCACGCTCTTGGGATGGCTGGTCTTTTCGACCCTGCCGGGACCTGCGACCTGGGCAGGTGCGGGTATCATCGTGGCAGCATCGGTCTATACAATCTGGCGGGAAGCGCGAAAGAAGCAGGACCTTACCCGCTCCCCCGGCGGGCGCGGTTACACCTGAAGCAATTCAGCCCTTGCGCAGTTCGTGATAGGCCGACAGCAGGCCACGGGTTGAAGCGTCCTTGTTGCCTGCATCCGCTTGATCCGTGATCATGGGCATCAGATCGCTGGCGAGCGCCTTGCCCAGTTCCACGCCCCACTGATCGAAGGAATTGATCCCCCAAATGACGCCCTGGACGAATACCTTGTGTTCGTAGAGCGCGATCAGCATGCCGAGCATTTTCGGCGTGAGCTTCCTGTACATGAAGGTGCAGGACGGCCGGTTGCCCTCGAACACCTTGTGGGGTGCGAGCGCCTTTGCCTGCCTGGCATCCATGCCTCTTGCCTCGAGTTCAGCGCGCGCCTCAGTTTCGCTTTTGCCGACCATCAGCGCTTCCGACTGCGCAAGGCAATTTGCCACCAGAAGCTGGTGATGCTCCTTCAACCCGAGCGCCGCCTTTCCCGCCGGTTGCGCGGCAATGAGGAAATCACAGGGAATGACGGACGTGCCCTGGTGGATCAGCTGATAGAAGGCATGCTGGCCATTGGTGCCTGGTTCGCCCCAGACTACCGGCCCCGTATCCTGCCTGACCGGCTTGCCATCCATGGTGACGTGCTTGCCATTCGATTCCATTTCCAACTGCTGGAGATAGGCCGGGAAACGGGCGAGACGGTTTTCGTAAGGCAGGACGGCATGGGTTGAAAAGCCCCATATGTTGCGGTGCCAGATGCCTATCAGCGCCATCAGGACCGGGATATTTTCATGGTCGGGCGCAGTCCTGAAATGCTGGTCCACAGCATAGCCACCATCGAGGAATTCATCGAATTTCTTCGGCCCTATGGCCAGCATCACCGACAGGCCGATGGCCGACCAGATGGAATAGCGCCCGCCGACCCAGTCCCAGAAACCGAAGGTGCGCTCGTCATCAATACCGAATTTGCGCGTTGCTTCCAGATTGGTGGAAAGGGCTGCAAAGTGTTTGCCGACGTCATCTTTGTCCAGTTTCTTCGACAACCAGTTGCGGGCGCTCCTTGCGTTACGCATGGTTTCCTGGGTGGCGAAGGTTTTCGACGCGATGATAAAGAGCGTTGTTTCAGGATTGATCCGCTTGAGCGTGTCGGCAATGTCTGCACCATCCACATTGGAGACGAAATGGGTGCGGGGCCCGTCGTGATATGGAGAAAGCGCCAGCGTTGCCATTGACGGGCCAAGGTCCGACCCGCCTATGCCTATGTTGACGACATCGGTTACCCGGGCACCGTTCAGCGTGTACTTGCCGCTGCGCACGGCACGGGAGAATGCTGCCATGTCGCGATGCACCTTGCGGATCGCCGGCATGACATCTTTTCCGTCGACGATAACCGGATCGTTCGAACGGGTTCGCAGCGCAGTATGCAGCACCGCCCTGCCTTCAGTCTCATTGATCGCCCTGCCCGAGAACATTTTCTCGCGATGAGCTTGGAGCCCTGCAGTACGTGTCACTTGCAGGAGCGCTTTCAGCGCCTCGCCATCAAGGCGGGTCTTCGAATAGTCGAACAGGATATCTTCGAGGCAGACGGCCATTTTCGAAAAACGCGAGCTATCGGCAGCAAACATCTGTCGCATCGAGTGGCGCGACAGTCGGCGCATGTGGGCGGTCAGTTCCGTTTTGTGCGCCTTGAGAGCAGATCCGTCCATGACTACCTCTTATACCAGAGTGGATTGTTTATGCCTCTATATCGTGTCGCGCTTTGGCAAGGGAAGGTCCAGATTTGCTGTCTGGCGGATTTGCTGTAGAGGTTTGCGTTGGATTCGCGTCTTTGGAGTGGGGAAAGCATGTACAAAACCGATAGCGGCAAAGCCATCCTGCTGAAAAACTACCAGCCATTCGACTTTGTTGTTGAAACGGTCGAGATGACCTTTGATCTTCATCCTGTCAGGACACTGGTTACCACCAAGACCCGCTTCAAGAAAAAAAACGGCAAAAACGCAGCAAAAGCGCTTGTCCTTGACGGGGACGAACTGGAATTTGTCAGCGCAAGTCTGGACGGCAAACCGCTCGGCGAAGATGCCTTTATAGTGACGCCGAACGGATTCACGCTACGCAACCCGCCAGCAGCTTTCTCACTGGAAATCGTCACCAGGGTCAATCCGACCTCGAATACCGCCCTGTCGGGCCTCTACCGCTCGGGCGGCAATTATTGCACCCAATGCGAGGCCGAGGGGTTCCGGCGTATCACCTATTTCCCGGACCGACCCGATGTGATGACTGTATATACGGTCCGTCTTGAGGCTGACACAAAGGAAGTGCCGGTTCTATTATCCAATGGCAATCCTGTTGAGCGGGGCCCGCTTTCCAATGGACGCCACCATGCCATCTGGCATGATCCCCATCCCAAACCTTCCTATCTCTTCGCGCTGGTTGGCGGCGACCTTGGTTCGATTCACGGAACCTATACGACCAGCGACAATCGCAAGGTACGGCTCGGGATCTACGTCGAGAAAGGCAAGGAGGAACGGGCAAGCTATGCCATGGATGCCCTAATCCGCTCCATGCGCTGGGACGAGGAAGTATTCGGCTGCACCTACGACCTCGACGAATTCAACATTGTTGCCATCTCCGATTTCAACATGGGAGCGATGGAGAACAAGGGCCTCAACATCTTCAATGACAAGTTCGTCCTTGCTGACAAGGATACGGCAAGCGACGGTGATTTTGCGCGCATCGAGGCAATCATTGCCCATGAGTATTTTCACAACTGGACGGGCAACAGGATTACATGCCGCGACTGGTTCCAGCTTTGCCTGAAGGAAGGGCTGACTGTTTTCCGCGACCAGGAATTTTCCTCCGACATGCGCTCGCGCGGCGTCAAGCGGATCGAGGACGTGGTTCTGTTGCGCTCCCACCAGTTTCCCGAGGATGCCGGACCATTGGCCCATCCGGTGCGGCCGGACCGTTACCGCGAGATCAACAATTTTTATACAGCGACCGTCTATGAAAAGGGCGCGGAGATCGTCCGCATGCTCCATACGCTGCTCGGCGACAAGATCTTTCGCGCCGGTATCCGCCGTTACCTGAAAAAGCATGACGGGGACGCGGCAACGGTCGAGCAGTTCGTTGCCTGTTTCGAGGCAGTTTCCAAGCGCGACCTGTCGCAATTCTTCCTCTGGTACACCCAGGCGGGTACGCCGGTGCTGCATATTGGCAGCGTGTATGATGCTGCCAAGCAGACGCTTACGGTAGAGGTCGAGCAGTCGCTGTCCCCCACTCCCGGGCAGGACCATAAGCGGCTGATGCATATTCCGCTACGGCTGGGGCTTGTCGGCATGGCGAACGGCGCGGACCTTGTACCCAGCCGGATAAGCGGTGCCGAGCACAATGGCGAGGTCATGGAGCTTCGCCAGCGCAAGCACCGCATAGTCTTTCATGGCATTGAGGAACGCCCTGCCCTTTCGCCCAACCGGGGCTTTTCCGCACCAGTCGAAGTCAACTACCGGCCGGGCGAGAAGGAACTGGTTTTCCTGGCCGCCAATGACAGCGATGCCTTCAACCGCTGGCAGGCGATGCGCACCATCGCCACCAAGCAACTGTTCGCTGCCATGCGGGCACTCAATGCCCGAAAAAAGCCGAACTGGAGCCCAGCCTTCCTGGATGCTGTTGCCCGTATCGCCGCGGACGAGACGATGGAGCCTGCATATCGCGCGGTCGCGCTGACACTGCCATCTGAAAGCGAGATTGCACGACTGATTGGAAAGAATATCGACCCCGATGCCATTCATACCGCACGCAATGCGCTGAAGTCTGCCATTGGTGAAAAGCTGGAGCCATTGCGCAGGCAGATCGTAGCTGCACTCGATATGCCGAGAGTCTATTCACCGGTGGCTGAGGATGCAGGCAAGCGGTCGCTGGCCAATCTTCTTTTGGGATACGGGCTTGGGGCCAATAGCGATGAGGCTGCAAAGGACTTGCTCAAGCAATTCCGTGTTGCCGACAACATGACTGACCGCGAATTTGCCCTGCGGCAGATCATCGAGGAGTTCGGCGGCAGCGAACATGCGCAAAAGGCGCTGAAGAAATTTTACCAGATGTACCGCAACGACCACATCGTGCTCGACAAGTGGTTCATGTTGCAATCGATCCAACACGGCGAGGAGGGCCTCAAAGCGGCACGCGCGCTCGTCGAACACAAGGATTTCAGCTGGACCAACCCCAACCGGGTGCGTTCGGTGATTGGCGCTTTTGCAACAGCCAACCAGACCGGTTTCAACCGGCGCGACGGCGAAGGCTATCGCTTCGTTTCGGATGCCATTGCAAGGCTCGATGCCATCAACCCGCAGGTGGCGGCGCGCATGCTTACCGCCTTCAGGTCCTGGCGCCAGATGGAGCCGGAACGGCGCAAACATGCTGAAGGTGCATTGAAAGCGCTAAAGGGGAGGCAGGGCCTCTCACGCGATGCCAGTGAAATACTGGACCGTACGCTTTCCTGAACAGGCAGAAACCAGCCAGCTCGACTGTGGCAGAAATGACTCACTTTTCGCGCCGGACTGCGGTTTTTTGAACCAATGCGAGGGAAATCAGCCTGCTGGTCTGGACAAGATGATTCGTCATGATTCATGGTGGACGCGAATCGTCTGTGCGGCGTTGACGATAAAACAAGTGAAAATTTGGGGAGCCACGAATGGCACAGGCGGACGCAGGCATTGCCGGCGCCGGGAGGCAGGATTCCATCAGGCGTTCGAAGGGAAAACGCCCGGGGATCGCTGGCTACGCCGGTCAGCTGAGCCATCCTGGCTATGAGCGCCTGCTCTTTTCCGAAGAATTCCTGCGCAAACTGGTTCCGGTTCTGATCGTGATCTTCCTTGTGATCGTCGCCATGGCGAGGTGGATACAGATCAACAATATGGGTCAACAGATTCTCGACGCCAACAAGTCCGAGCTTCATTTCATCGCCGAAATCCTTGAAGCACGTTTCGCCAACGAGAACTTTACGGACGGGGTTGAACCCGGCGGCCATGCAATCCAGAACCTTCTCGCCGACCATGTTCCAGCCGCCTACATGAAGGGCGAGCGGCGCGTACTGCTAAGCGATCCAGATGGCAAGATACTCGCGACCCTACCGGTCCGCAAATCGATCCATGGCCGTTACCTTTCAACGGTACTCGAGCACTCAATGCTGCTCTCTCTCTATGGAAAATCGGCCAAGGTGAAGAACGTCATGCTGAATGGCGACACGCCGGCCATAGCGGTGCATCGCAGGCTTGCTGCCCCTTTTGGCGGGGTCACGATCTATCAGCCTACCGGGCCGATGATGGAGGGCTGGCGCCACGACGTATCGACCAATGTCACCCTTTTTGTTGGCACTTCCAGCATCCTCCTGGTCATCCTCTATGCCTATTTCGCCCAAGGCACCCGGGCGCGCGAGGCTGATGCCATCTACAGCGCCACCCAACGCCGCTTCGATACCGCGCTGCTACGGGGCCGCTGCGGCCTGTGGGACTGGGACATTGCGCGCGGGCGCATTTACTGGTCGGATTCGATGTATGCGATGCTGGGCATGCAGGTTTCAGACAATGTGCTGGGTTTCAGGGACATTTCCGACCTGATCCACCCTGACGATCCCGATCTTTATTCGCTGGCCGACCTGGTACTGGTTGAAAATGCCGAAGCGGTGGACAAGGTGTTTCGAATGCGCGATGCGCGGGGAGCCTGGGTTCATATCCGCATCCGCGCCCAGGTGGTTCGCAATGAACATGGCGAGGTACACCTTATCGGCATTGCCATCGACGTAAGCGAACAGGAGCGTATCCGGCAGCGCACGCGCAAGATTTCAAGCCGCCTGCATGATGCCATCGAAAACCTCTCGGAAGCTTTCGTCTTGTGGGACAGCCGCAAGCGCCTGGTGATGTGCAATTCCAAGTTCCAGGAATTGCACGGCTTAAAGCCGCACATGGCCGTGCCTGGAGTTTCCTATGACGAACTGATGGAAAGTGCCAATACGCCGCTGGTCGGCACTGAGATCATGCTAAGCGGACCCGACAACCGCAACATGCGTTCATACGAGGTGCAGTTGAAGGATGGCCGCTGGCTGCAGATCAACGAACGCCGCACACAGGATGGAGGCTACGTATCCGTCGGCAACGACATCACAACGATCAAGCGGCATGAGAACAAGCTGCTAGATTCAGAGCGTCGGCTGAAAGCCACGATTTCCGACCTGACGCGTTCACGCCAGACGCTGGAACTGCAGGCCGAGCAGCTTGTCGAACTGGCAGAAAAGCACGCGAAGGAAAAGGATCGCGCCGAAACCGCCAACAAGGCGAAATCCGACTTCCTCGCCAATATGAGCCATGAACTGCGCACGCCGCTAAATGCGATCATCGGCTTTTCCGAAATCATGCAGGACGAGTTGTTCGGCGCGCTGGGTTCCGACAAGTATCATGAATACTGCCGTGACATTCACAATAGCGGTACGTTTCTGCTGGGTGTGATCAACGACATCCTGGACATGTCAAAGATCGAGGCTGGCCGGTTCACTCTCGAATATTCCAGTATTCGTGTTGATGAAATAATCGACGAAACCCTGCGCATTATTTCGCGCGAAGCCGACAAGAAGAAGATCGCGATTGATCACAATCTGATGGGCGACCTGGAGATTGAGGCGGACAGGCGTGCCGTCAAGCAAATACTCCTGAACCTGCTTTCCAATGCGGTGAAATTCTCCAAGCCCAACGGAAAGATCTTTGTTCGGGCGCGGGTGGTCTCAAAATGTTTGCGGATCTCCATAGAGGACAAGGGAATCGGCATTTCCAAGGCGGACATGAAGAAGCTGGGAAGGCCGTTCGAGCAGGCGCAGAACCAGATGACCCGCAATCACAACGGTTCGGGCCTTGGCCTCGCTATTTCCAAATCCCTGGCAAAAATGCATGGCGGCGCGCTCAAGATGCGTTCGCGCGAAGGCGAAGGTACAATCGTCTCGCTGCAGTTGCCATTTAAACGACATTCGCCAAAGACCGCCGACACGGCCTGAAGCATCATCCTTCCCTGCCAACTGGCTCCCCGGATCGCAAAAGCGGTTCGGGGATTTTTTTATTTGAGGAGCTTGTTGAAGATGGCCCGGACTTCGCCCTGGTGGCGCTTCAACTCCGTTTCGAGAGCCTTGATGTCCGGTTCGGAAACCTGTTCGGCAAGAAGGCGTACAAAGCCCTTTTCGGCGTCTTTCGGGTCGAAACCACCGGACAGGCAGACGCGCTGGATCTGCAGCACGCCGTTGTAGAATTCATATGCCTGCAACAGCGTTTCCCTTTCATCAGGACCGAGCAGCGCGTCATCTATTGCTCCAACAAGGGCCGGCGTCTGCTGCTCCCTCCCCCCTGCTGTATGTTGCGACAGGACAGCCCATTGGGCTATGAACTCGATATCGATCAGCCCGCCTTTTGCCAGCTTCACATCGAAGACGTTGGCGGCTGGCTTTTCCTTCTCCAACGTTCTGCGCATGTCGGTAATGTCTGCGGTCAGCTTCTTCACGTCGGTATCGGCAGAGAGCAGGTCACGAATTTCACTGCTCATTCTTTCCGCAAGCTGCCGATCACCCGCCACCGGGCGAGCTCGCACCAATGCCTGGCGCTCCCATGTCCAGGCTTCTTCACGCTGATACTTGCAGAAGGAGTGAATATTGGTTGCCAGCGGACCGGCATTGCCTGAGGGGCGCAGGCGGAAATCGAGTTCATAGACCACGCCTTCCGCCGTCGGCGCACTCATGGCGGCAATCAGCCGCTGAACGAAGCGGGTAAAATATTGCTGCGGATAGAGCTGTTTGGGACCGTTGGAGGGATCGCCCTCACCGGCATGGTCATAAAGGAAAATGAGGTCGAGGTCGGAACCTGCGGTCAGGTCACCGCTGCCAAGCCTGCCCATTCCAAGGATGGCGATACTGCCGCCCGGGATTTTGCCATGCTGGGTCTCGAATTCCGTGCGCGCCAGATCAAGAAGTGCAGCAAGCAGCACTTCGGCCAGATCCGTGTAGGCAAGACCGGCCTGGCGGGCGGTGATGGTCCGGTTCATCAGGCGGATGCCGATCAGGAATTTCTGCTCGGCAGCAAATATCCGCGCCTGGTCGAGCTTGGCCTCATAGATGTTCAGCTTGGCGAGCGACAGGGCAAGTCGTTCCTGCAGTTCCTCTCTCGTCGGCACGCTGGCACCAAAGGACGGGTCGATCAGCCCGTCAAAAACATGTGGCTTGCGGGTGATGATGTCACACAACCTTGGAGCCGAACCCAGGATCAGCACCAGAAGGCGTACAAGGTTCTGGTTGGATTTGAGAATGGAAAAGAACTGGATACCAGCTGGCAGACCGGCAAGAAAACGGTCAAAGGCGAAAAAGGCCTGATCAGGCTGGCCTGTTTCGGAAAAGGCCTCGATCAGGAAGGGCGTCAGCTCAGTGAGCATTTCGCGGGCTTGCGCGGTGCGTACTGCCGCATAGCGCCCGTAATGCCAACCTCGAACAGTTGAAATGATCTGCGAAGGCTGGCGGAAGCCCATCCTTGAAATCGTTTCCACCGTTTCAGGATCATCATCCTCTCCGGTGAAGACGAGATTGCCGCCGTTGCCTGCCAGTTCGGGCGAGGCCTCGAACAAAGCTGCATAATGGGTTTCGACCTGGCGCATGGTGGCAATAAGGGACTTCGAAAAGTCTTCGATCTTACGATCGCCCATCATCGCGGCGATCCTTGCAAGACCTGCATCATCTTCCGGCAGGACGTGACTTTGTTCGTCAGCCACCATCTGGATGCGGTGTTCGACCTTGCGCAGGTACCAGTAGGCGCGGGTCAGCGTTTCGGCGGCCTCGGCATTGATCCAGCCATCATCGCGCAGGGCATTTAGTGAAGCGATGGTTCCGCGTGTCCGCAATTGCGTCCGCCTGCCGCCTGCAATCAGCTGCTGTGTCTGGACGAAGAATTCAATCTCTCGAATTCCGCCGCGGCCCAGTTTGACGTTGTGGCCCTTGACCGCAATCGTGCCGTGGCCCTTGTGAACATGAATCTGGCGCTTGATGGAATGGACATCCTGGATAGCGGCAAAATCGAGATATTTGCGCCAGATGAACGGGGCGAGTTCAGCAAGAAAGCGTTCGCCGCAAGGTATGTCGCCGGCAACCGCCCTCGCCTTGATGAAAGCGGCACGTTCCCAGTTCTGTCCATAGGCTTCGTAGTAGTTGAAGGCAGTTGCAACAGGAATTGCCAGTGGTGTTGAGCCCGGGTCAGGGCGCAGGCGAAGATCAACCCGGAAGACATAGCCGTCGCCGGTGCGCTCCTGCAGTAGCTTGCTCAACTGCTTGGCAAAACGCACGAACAGCGAAGTGGGGTCATCGGTCTCGACCTTCATCCCGGCAGTCAGGTCGAAAAAGATGATGATGTCGATGTCCGAGGAATAATTGAGTTCCCAGGCCCCGAACTTGCCCATGGCAAGTACGATCACGCCGCTGTCGGCCGAGGGATTTTCAGGATCGGGCAGCACCAGCTTGCCTGCATCGTGTTGGGTCTTGAGGAGATGGTTGCAGCCCGACTGGAGGCAAGCCTCCGCAAAATCGCTCAACAGGCGGGTAACCGTTTCAGGCACGAGCCATCCGCCCAGATCACCCAGACCCAGCGCCAGCGAGACCTGCTTTTTCATTCTCCGAAGCTCGGCCATCAGGCCTGCTTCACCCAGATCTTCGCGCCACAGATCGCGTGTTCGGGCAATTGCAGCCTCGACTCCCTCTTCCAGGGGTAGGGCGAGCACACTTGCAAGGACTGCCGGGCGAACAAGTGCGCAATCGCGCAAATGGCTGGAAAGTGAAAAAACCGCACCCAAAAACCCGGCGATTGCCGGATTGCCTGCAAGGGCATCATGGCAGGCCCGGATTGCCGGGTTATCCTGCTTTTCGGCGAGACGATCCATCATGTCCGCGGTTGCGGCCTTGGCCTCCTTTGGCGAAGGGGGAAGGAGGACGACAGGAGGACCATTCCCAAGCGCGGCAAGGGGGGAGTTCAATGCGCTTGCAGTACCGGCCATGAAAAATTTCGCCCAAATCCAAAATCAGGCTGATCTTGGCAGATTCAGCGCAGCGATCAAGCCGGGGTTTGCGTTGCCCAATACCAATTTGCCGCCATGCAGTTTGGCAATGGCATCGACCAGCGACAGCCCAAGCCCGTTACCCGGCTTGGAGCGGCTTTCATCCAGCCGTGCAAAGCGTTCAAGTACGATCTTGTACTTGTCCGAGGGAATTCCCGACCCGTTGTCGGCGACACTGACGGTCACGCTTTCCCGACCACCCTGCAACGTGACTGCGATCCTGGCTTCACCGCCTTCGCCCGGATGCCCATACTTGATCGAATTCTCGATCAGGTTTGAGAGGGCCTGTGAAAGCAGTTCCCGGTTGCCGCGCAGCCGGATACCGGGTGCAATTTCAGCCGAGAGTACAAAGCCTTCCTCTTCAGCCAGCGGTTCGTACAATTCCGCCACATCGCCAACGAGTTCACTCATGTCGAGTTCGGCAAACTCTGCGACCTGTGAACCTGATTCAACACGGGAGATCATCAACAGCGCATTGAAGGTTTTGATCAGTTGATCGGAGTCGGCAATGATTTCAGACAACACCTCGCTCTGGTCACGACCCGATTGGGCTGCACGCATTGAAGCATCAGCCTTGTTGCGCAGCCGTGTCAGCGGGGTTTTCAGATCATGGGCGATGGAATCGGAAACATTGCGCAGGCCGGAATCAAGCAGGTGGATGCGGTCCAGCATGCTGTTCATTCGCGTCGAAAGGCGGTCGAATTCATCATTGGTCCCCAGAACCGGAAGACGCTCGGATGTATCTCCGCCAAGAATGCGTTCGGTCGAGGTGGCAACCATGTCAATTCGTTTTAGAGCACGACGGCCGACCAGAAACCAGATCAGGAAGCCGACCAGCAGCATCAGGCCCATGGACAAGGAAAGTGCGCGGCGAACAACCTGGCGAAAACGCTCAGGCTCGCCAATGTCCTCGCCAATCATGATGGTCATTCCATTGGGAAGCCTCATTGAACGGGCGATGGCACGCCGCTCGCGACCATCGGGCGTGTCGCGAAACCCTTCATATTCGAAGGGGTGTATGTGCCAACCCGGCTGGCGCAGCACATCACGTTCGATGGAGCGCACATTGCCGGCAATGATTTCGCCATTGGGGTTCATCACGACATACAGATTGGCGTCCGGCGCGCGAGAGCGGATTTCCATTGCCCTGATCACGCCCGTTATGCCGTTTGTCCGGTAGATCCCGCGCAGGGACTGCACTTCCTCGTTGATGCTCTCCTGAAACTGCTGGCGCAGATAATCCACCGCTCCGCCCGTCATGTAGAAGACGAGGATGACAGCCATCAGGCCGAAAGCCAGGGTGTAGGCTACCGACAGGCGAACTGCGGTAACACGCCACAGGCGTTTCAGGCGAGTAAACATGCGCGGCCCCCAGTGTCAGGCTTCATCGGCAGCACGCAGCATATAGCCGGCGCCACGGATGGTCTGAAGCATGGGGTACTCGAAATCCTTGTCGATCTTGGAGCGAAGGCGCGAGACATGCACGTCAATAACATTGGTCTGGGGGTCGAAGTGGTAATCCCAGACCTCTTCAAGCAACATGGTGCGGGTGACCACTTTTCCCGCATTGCGCATGAGGTATTCGAGCAGGCGGAATTCTCTCGGCTGAAGCAGTATCTTCTGGCCCGCGCGGCTGACATCCCTGGTCAGGCGATCAATTTTGAGATCACCCACGGTGATCTGGGTTTCGGCTTCTTCCGGCTTGTGGCGGCGGGCAAGCACCTCGATGCGGGCCAGCAGTTCGGAAAAGGCATAGGGCTTGGTAAGATAATCATCACCACCGGAGCGAAGGCCCTTTACGCGGTCATCGACCTGGCCCAGCGCAGACAGGATTAGGGACGGGGTCTCATTGCCCTCCCCGCGAAGTTCCTGCAACATGGAAAGCCCGTCGCGGCGCGGCAGCATCCGGTCGACAATAAGGACGTCATAGTTTGCGGAACGGGCCATATCTAGGCCAATTTCCCCATCGCCAGCGTGGTCGGGAACATGGCCGGCCTCCCTGAGCGCCTTCTGCAAATAGGCAGCAGCTTCCTGGTCGTCTTCTACAATCAGTATTTTCATGAAATCACCTTAAGCCTGCCAACCAACCATTTTCAACCTGTATGCCATGGTGAGCCAGATGCAATGGGAGCAGGGCAATGTCGAGAGATTCCAACCTGGTTCCTGCAAGTCGAGTCGCCAGACGGAAAGACGCGAAACGGCGGCAGTGTCCCAGAAGGGAGTACCACCGCCGTTTCATTTGGACGGTCACGAACAAGGGGACAAACGAGACCGCCAGGTTCTGGAGTTAACCTGCTCAACCCTGTTCGAAGGGAACCGCGACAAAGCTGGAGCGGCCATCCCGGCGGATCTGGAAGAGCGTGCTCTTGCGCCCGTCCTTTTCGGCCTGCCCGACAATCCTGGCGACATCTGCAGGAGACTTGACGTCCTCACCGTTGACTGAGGCTACAACATCGCCTTCGCGCAGGCCCTTTTCCTCGGCAGAAGAGTCGGGGGCCACTCCCATTACCATGACACCTTCACCATCAGGTGACGGACCAAGTGCCAGACCGAGCTTGCCGGTTTGCGGCTCATCAGTTTCCGGCTCGACAGGATTGTCGATAGCAGCAACATCGCTGAGATTGCCAAGGGTAACGGCAACGGTCTGTTCCTCGCCATTGCGCATGATGGTCAGGTCGACCTTTGTTTCCGGGTCGTATTCACCGATCATGCGGGCAAGTGCCCTTGGGTTCTTCACAGCCTTGCCATCGACTTCGGTAATGACATCACCGGCACGGATACCGGCTTTTTGTGCAGGACTGTCAACCTGTGGATCTGTAACCATTGCGCCGCGCGCCTCTTCAAGGGCAAGTGCCTCGGCAATGTCCTCGGTTACAGGCTGAATCTGGACACCCAGCCAGCCGCGAACAACAGACCCACTCTCGATCAACTCACCAATGATTTCCTTGGTTGTTGACGCCGGAATGGCAAAGGCGATGCCCACATTGCCGCCGGAAGGTGAGAAGATCGCAGTATTCACGCCGATGACTTCGCCGCTCAGATTGAAGGCGGGACCGCCGGAATTGCCCTTGTTGACGGCTGCGTCGATCTGGATGAAATCGTCGTAACGGTTGGAGCCGATTTCCCTGCCATGGGCAGAGACGATACCAGCCGTCACCGTGCCACCAAGACCGAAGGGATTGCCGACAGCTACGACCCAGTCGCCGATGCGTGGACGGTCATCGGCAAAATCCACATAGGTGAATTTGGTATCGGCTTCGACCTTGAGGACAGCAAGGTCAGAGCGCTTGTCGGCGCCGATAAGCTTTGCCTCGAATTCATCACCGTTGCTCATGACTATGGTATATTTGGTCCCACCCTCGATAACGTGGTTGTTGGTGACCAGGAAGCCGTCTTCGGAAATGAAGAATCCTGATCCCTGCGACTGGCCAAAACGCCGTTTTGGGCGATCCTCACCACGCGGGCCGCGCTCACCAAAGAAGCGTTTGAAGAGATCCGGGTTTTCACGGAAGAATTCCGGCAGGTCGTCTCGCCCGCCAAAACGGCGGTCGAACCGGAACTCGCCTTCATCGGATGCAGGCTGTACCATCTGCTCGACGCGAACACTTACGACTGCAGGTGACACAGCCTCAACGACATCGGCAAAACCGGGTGCACTTGGCGCCTCGACCTTGACGGCATCTGCCTGGGCCTGGCTGAAGCCCAGTAAGTGCGGCGGATTGACGGTTGGGGAAAGTGCAAACGCCGACACGGCGACTGCTGAAGCCAGCAAGGCTGCGGTGACGCGTTTTGAAACTGATTTGCTTGAACGGTTCATGATCATCCCTTTGGTTCGGTTGGGGTATCTTTCAGGGGTTGGAGGACCCTTTCTCGATGACACCAACATAGGGATTGCCAAATTACGCGATCATTACCTGCAGATTAAAAATCGTTCATGTAGCCTTTCCGAAAACGATTCCGCCATGTCGTTCAAGTCTTTGTTTCGATTGATGTTTTAATTGCAGAGACACTATGAAGAGTTTTGTGAACCGGACATTTGTCGGCAATCTCAAGGAGCTTTTGCATGACTTCCGCGTCGAGGCCGGGGCCGACGGTTATGTGGCGATGAAAATGATCGATCTTGCCGGGTTCAGCGCGCATATTCTCATCGCATTCGTGGCAATCCTTCGCATGTATCTTGTCGTGGTCAACCACGACACTCACCTGTCCGATGTCCCATCCCTTTCGCTCTGCATACATTCTGAGCGTCATATTGGTGCAGGCGCCAAGCCCGATTGACAGGAAATCATAGGGAGACGGCCCCGTGTCATCACCGCCATAGGACTGTGGTTCATCGGCCATCAGGAGATGCCGGCCTGCTCTTGCCGAATTCTGAAACTTGCCATTGCCAGTTTCCGAGACCGTTACCCCCGTATGCTTGTCTGCCTCGACATCAGGGGTATTGTCTGCAAGATAGGCGCCTGACCAGGCTGCAATTGTATTGGCCACAAAGGCCGCATCCTCAGGCCGCGTCAACAAGTGGTCGGCCCTGTCGAGCGAGATAAAGCTCTTGGGGTGCCTGGCGGCGATGAAGATTTCACTGGCATTTTCGATGCCGACAGTCTGGTCGATAGGCGAATGGAAAATGAGCAGCGGCTTTTTCAGCTTCGCGATCCGCTCCGTTACCGAGGCCTGGGCAAGATCATCGAGGAACTGTTTTTCGATGGTGAAAGTGCGACCTCCCAGACTCACCTCTGCCTTCCCTTCGCTGGCAATCCTGTCGAGATCGGCCGCAAAATTGTGCGTTACATGGCTGGCATCCGAAGGTGCGCCGATCGTGACCACTGCCTTGACTTCGGGGATTTGCAGAGCTGCGACCAGCACGGCTGCGCCACCCAGTGAATGGCCGATCAACAGCGAAGGCGCCTCGTATTGGCGGCGAAGTGTATCTGCGGCGCGCAGCAGGTCGGCGACATTGGAGGAAAAATTGGTGGAGGCAAATTCGCCTTCAGAAGAGCCCAGCCCGGTAAAATCGAACCGCAGAACGGCAACGCCGTTACCGGCAAGAGCGCCTGCAATCCGTTTCGTCGCATTGAGGTCCTTGGAGCAGGTGAAGCAATGGGCGAAGAGGGCATAGGCTTTCGGTTTGCCGTCGGGCAAGTCCAGCCGTGCGGCCAGTTTTGCGCCATTTCCGCCTTCGAATTCGATTCGCCTGGATATCATCTGATCAGCTCCCGATTTGTATTTGGGGCCAAGCCTAGATCAGTTGCTAATCACGTTCATCCAGAATTTTCGTGATGCGTTCGTGTTCTTCGCGCGAGAGTTCCCTCGATGCGGCAGTTTCTGCAACCGGTTGCCGCCGCCGCAGCACGCTGATCGAGAGGTAAAGTCCGGCCAGCAAAGCCAATACTGGTGCCGCCCACAGGAAAAGGTTTGACACCGAGAACCTTGGCTTGAGCAGTACGAATTCACCGAAACGGTCCACCAGGTAATCCAGCACCTGCTCATTGCTGTCGCCGGCAACAATGCGCTCGCGCACCATGATACGAAGATCACGTGCAAGATCAGCCTCGGAATCATCGATGGACTGGTTCTGGCAGGTCATGCAGCGGATCTGGGACGACAAATCCCTGGCCCGCTCTTCAAGCACCGGATCGTCAAGGATTTCGTCAGGATTGACAGCGAAAGCCGGTTGGGCGATTGCCATCATGAAGATCATCGCAAAGGCGGCCAGCGCAATTACGGAACGCTCAAGTGCTGGCACCTGCAACCTCCTGTTTTTCCCGTGAACGCGCCGGTCTTGCCACGCCGACGCGAAGCCTTCTGTCAGAAAGCGACAGGCTTCCGGCAATCACCATGAAAATGGTGCCGATCCAGATCAGGGTGATCTGCGGCTTATACCAAGCCCGAACCACCGCCTTGCCCTCACTCGAGATTTCACCCAGGGAGAGGTAGAGTTGGGAGAAACCGCTGGTTCTGATCGCAGCCTCGGTGGTCGGCATGCCTCTTGCGGGATAAACGCGCTTTGTGGGTTTCATAACATAGAGAGCGGATCCATCGCGGAATACCGCTACGCTGGCTACGGTCTCTGTGAAATTGGGCCCGGTCCGGGGAACAAGACCGTCCAGCCGCAATTCGTAGCCGGAGATCATCATTGAGTCTCCAGGCGCCATTTCGGCAACTTCCTCGGTTTCGAAAGTGGTTACTGACACAATACCCATCAGCATCACGCCAAGCCCGAAATGCCCCAGGGCTGTTCCCCACATGGTTCTGGGAAGACCGCGCAAGCGGGCCATGGCAATCGTGCCGCTGACCTTGCCGATACCGGCTCTGGTCCATATTTCGGCAAAGGAACCGATCATTACCCAGACGGCAAGGCCTATGCCAAGTGCTGCCAGGACCGGTTGATCGGACGTAAACGCCAGAACCAGCACAACGGCCACAAGGGCAAGACCTGCCACCCAGAACAGGCGTTGCATTGCCGGATAAAGATCAGCCCGTTTCCACGACAGCAGCGGGCCGAGTGGCACAAGCAGCAGCAAAGGGATCATGAGCGGGCCAAATGTGATGTTGAAGAAAGGTTCGCCGACGGAAATCTTGGCCCCGGTGATCGATTCCACAACAAGCGGATAGAGAGTCCCGACCAGAACTGTCGCTGCCGCGGTCGCCAGGAACACGTTGTTGAATACCAGTGCGCCTTCGCGCGAAATGGGGGCAAAAAGACCGCCCTGCTTGAGGGTGGAGGCGCGCAGGGTGAACAGCGTCAGTGAACCACCGATGAAGACCACCAGGATCATCAAAATGAAAACGCCGCGCTCGGGATCATTGGCAAATGAGTGAACCGAAGTCAGAACGCCCGAGCGCACCAGGAAGGTTCCGAGCAAGGACATCGAAAAGGTTATGATCGCCAGCAGTATCGTCCAGATTTTCAGAGCCTCGCGCTTTTCCATTACCAAAGCGGAATGAAGCAGCGCTGTACCTACCAGCCAGGGGATAAAGGAAGCATTTTCGACCGGATCCCAAAACCACCAGCCGCCCCAGCCCAGTTCGTAATAGGCCCAATAGGAGCCCATGGAGATGCCAGCGGTAAGGAAAATCCATGCGGCAAGGGCCCACGGGCGCACCCACTTGGCCCATGCAGCATCGATCCGTCCGCTCATCATGGCGGCAACGGCAAACGAGAACGTCACCGAATAACCCACATAGCCGAGGTAAAGCATGGGCGGATGGATGGCCAGGCCGATGTCCTGGAGGATCGGGTTGAGATCATTACCTTCGATCGGAGCGGGAAACATGCGCGCAAACGGGTTGGATGTGAAAAGAATGAACAGCAGGAACGCCACGGTAATCCAGGCTTGAACGGCCAGGACGTTGGAGCGCAATTGCGGGGGCAATGTATTACCGAACCACGCCACCATCGCACTGAACAGGCTAAGGATAAGGATCCAAAGCAGCATGGAGCCTTCGTGGTTACCCCACACACCGGTGAACTTGTAGAGCAACGGCTTGGCGGAGTGCGAGTTTTCGTAAACATTCAGGAGAGAAAAATCCGATGCCACATAGGCATAGGTTAGCGCAAGAAATGAGAGCAGGATCAGCAAAAACGAACCGATTGCCGTCGACTGGCCCATGGCCATCAGCCGGGCATCGCCAATTCTGGCACCCCATGCTGGCATGACGCTTTGCACCAGGGAAAGTACCAATGCCAGGACAAGGGCATAGTGACCGGTTTCAGCTATCATCAGGAACCTCCATCCTGACCCTGCCAGACACCCTTTTCCTTGAGCGTGTCAGCAACTTCCCTGGGCATGTAGTTCTCATCATGCTTTGCAAGCACGGTATCTGCTGCGAAGTACGAGGTCGCTCCCATGACGCCTTCGGCAATCACGCCCTGACCCTCGCGAAACAGGTCAGGCAATATGCCAACATAGGTTACCGGCAGTTCTTTTTCGGTATCGGTGATGACGAAGGAAATTGTTTCACCGTTCTTGACGATGCTGCCATCCTTGACCAGACCACCAAGGCGGAAGCGCTCTCCCGGGCCAGCCTTGTTGTCAACCAGAATATCGGTGGGTGAATAAAAGAAGACGATCTCATCACGCAGTGCAAACATCACAAGGAGAACAGCAGCAATCAGCACACTGCCAATTGTACCAATCATTGCCAGACGTTTCTGTTTACGGGTCACTGGGATACACCCCCACTTTCATCGTTTTGTGCAGGCAGGCTTTCACGCAATGCTGTCAGCTGGGCTACGAAGTCGGTATCGTCCGAATTGTGTGATAGCGCTTCCTCGATGGAAGCCAATGCCTGTTGCCGATCCCCCATCACAATATAGGAACGAATAAGGCGTTGCCAACCATCCTTGTCCCGGGGATTTTCCTTCAATTTGCCGGCAAGATTGGCGACCATGTCCGAAATCATGGCCGCGCGGTCCTCACTGCTCATTTGCGAGGCTGCCTCGACTTCTTCCGCGCTTGGTCCGGGACGTCCCGCTTCACCATCGATTTCGGCTGCCGAAAGGGTCCGGCTCGGTATTCCGGCAGCCTCCGCTGACCGGTTTCTGAAATTGAGGGCAGCTTCCAGCCATGGCGCGCCACGCACACCGCCGTCGATCAATTCATCCCATGCAGCGATTGCGGTTTCATGCCGGCCTTCCTGTCCCAGACCCATGGCCACATAGAAACGCGCCTTGGCTGATGAAGGATTGATTTTCAATTCTCCAAGAAAAAGCCGTTTAGCCTGGTCGGTCACCACGCCGTCGGCGGCTGCCACGATGCTTTCGGCAAGCGTTGCCTGAATTTCAGGGGTTTGCGGCGCCAGACGCATGACATTTGCCCAGGCACGAACCGCGTCCTGTGTCCTGCCAATGCGCATATAGACCGGGGCGATCACTTCCCAGCCGCGCGCATCATCAGGATTCTCCGCAAGATGCCGTTCAGCGCGAGAAACGAGTTCGTCCACGGACTGGTTCTCGGGGGGCTCACTCAAACGCATGGCCAGCGTCTGGTCGGGCATGCCCGGATTGCCAATGCTCATGTAGATGCCAAGTCCCAGTGCGGGGACACCAAAAACAGCAATCGCTGCAATCATGTTGCGCATTGAGGGTGAGAGGCTGACAGCTTTTGTACTTCCGTCAGCATCTGAAAGTGCAAGCAGTTTTCTGCCTTCCTCGGCGGCTGCCATATTGGCGGTCTCGGCGGAAATGCGGCCCAGTTCGCGGTCTTTCTCGATTTCCGCAAGCCGCGCACGGTAGACGACCTTGTCGAATTCAATGGCGGCAGTTTCATCTGTCGGCTTGCGCGCAAGCGGTAACAGCACGCTGAGCATGGCAACAAGAGTGAGAATTATCGCGGCAATCCAGAATATCATGGCGATGTGATAGCCTTGAATCTGGAAAAAACAAAGATAAGCTGATCACGACGCGGTGAATTGGACATCAGGTCGCAGTTCTGACCGGAAAATCCCTGCCGATACCACCCTTGAGGCCAGAATGGGCCACAGTTGGCGCCCTGGTTGGACGCAACCTATACATCCCCGGGAAAAGGCCTTGCTTTTTTTCTGACGCCCTTAGCTAAGCGTTTCCCAGGCGCCCGTTTCATTGCGGCATACAGTAGCGGTTCGCGTTCTTGTGTCGCCTGAAATCGTGATCCTGTGATCGTAGCGCCGGCAGATGCGGCCCGATATTTCAAAGGGAGTGCCGGGAATGACAGTTCCGGCCGTATCCTTTGGTCCCTGCCAGTTGTTCAGCGTACCGGCGGTCGCATTGTCAAGCGCCTGCAATTCGGATGCAACAGCCTTGCGAAGCGCTGCGGGTGGAAGCCTCCTCGCATGGCTGTCTGCCAGCAAAGCCTGTTCCAGCGCGAAGCGTGGCGACTTTTCGCCGGTGGTAGTCACACAGGCAGAAAGTGCGAAGAGCGGAACCAGCAACAGAATGATATTGCGCGTAGCATGCATGGGTCAGGCTCCCTTCCCGATCGTTGGAAGGACTAGATGTGCAGCAAGGCCGCCTTGGTCCGAGCGCCCAAGAGTCAGTGTTCCTGAATACTCGGCAGCGATATCCTTGACGATTGAAAGGCCAAGGCCGGAGCCGGGCTTCGATTCATCAATTCTCGTCCCCCTCTTCAACGCCCTTTCCGCCTCTTCCTCGCTCATGCCTTTTCCGTCATCCTCGATCGATACATACAGGTTCGGCTTATCAATGCTAACCGAAATTACAACGGTGGATTTGGCAAATTTACTGGCATTCTCGAGCAGGTTGCCGATCATTTCCTCGAAGTCCTGCTGCTCACCGGCGAACCATTGAGGCCCTTCCTGTCTGAACACAGGGCGTATGGACAGTTCCGGATTGAGTTTCTCCATCACCCTTGCAAGCCGTTCGAGCACCGGCCTGACATCAGTTCGCGAGGTAATTGTGCCGGCCCGCGCGGAGATGCGGGCGCGGTCGAGATAGGTCTGTACCTGACCCTGCATCTGGGAGACCTGCTCCTCAATGATCGCGCGAACTTCCGGCTTGGCTCTGACTCCCTCATTGCGCAGAACCGCTAACGGGGTCTTCAGAGAATGCGCCAGATTGCCAACCTGGGTTCTGGCGCGCTCGACTACTGTCCGGTTCGAACTGATCAGCGAATTGGTCTCGTCAATCAACGGCTGGATCTCGAGGGGAAACCGTCCCTCAAGCCGGTCAGCACGACCTTCACGGATGTCAGCCAGGCGTTCAGTCGCCTCGCTCAATGGCTTCAGGCCTATGCGGACAATGAAATAGGTGACCAGTACGAAGCCCGTTGCAAACAGACCCAGTACGAGCAGCAATTCGTTGACAAAGCGCGAAACCTGCTCATCGACCTCTGACAGGTTTCCGGTGATCCTGAAGGCATAAAGCGCATCCCCCTCGCCGAGGAAGGCTTGCGCCTCGATACCCAGGAGTCTGTTGCCGAAGCCATCCTGCGAGCGAAAGCTGCGCTGGAAATCCGCATCAAAACGGCCGCCCTCCCCGCTTTCGATTATTTGCAGGCCTAGTGACTGGGAGGCGAGGCGGTTTGTCGGTTCGGCCACGCTTGAAACCGACCAATAATAGCCCGAGCGGAAAACCTGAAAGCGCGAATCCCGCAAATCAGGAGCGCCGATCAGCTGGCCCTCCTCGCCGGGCGAGACTGACCCCATGATGTTGTAGAGATTTGCCTGGAGGCGTTGGGAGAGGTTTTCAAGAGCGGTCGCACGGAAGCTCTGGGAAAGGAACCATGCCACGAGGGCAGTAGCGACGACCGCCCACAAGGCGGTGAGGATAAACAGCCTGGACGCAAGGGTGCGTGGCCGCATCAGGCCTCTTCCCTGCCTTCACCTGTACCTGCGGAAGGCGCCATCAGCCGGTAGCCAAGCCCGCGGACGGTTTCAATATAGTCCCCGCCGAGCTTTTTCCTCAGGCGACCAATGAAAACCTCGATCGTGTTGGAATCCCGATCAAAGTCCTGATCATACAGATGCTCGGTAAGCTCTGTGCGAGAAAGCACTTTTTCCTGATGATGAAGAAGATAGGCGAGCAGGCGCAATTCGTGCGATGTCAGCTTGATTGGACTACCCGAAAGCGTGACCTTCGACGTGCGGGTGTCCAGTTGCAAATCGCCGCAGGATATCTGTGATCCTGCATGGCCTGCCGAGCGGCGGATGAGGGCGCGGACCCTGGCCAACACTTCTTCTATGTGAAACGGTTTGGTTACATAGTCGTCCGCGCCGGCGTCGATTCCCGAGACCTTGTCGTTCCATCGGTCGCGCGCCGTGAGGATGAGCACCGGCATTTTGCGATCTTCGCGGCGCCAGTTTTCGAGCACCGTTATCCCGTCCATTTCTGGAAGGCCTATATCGAGGACGACCGCGTCATAGGGCTCGGTGTCGCCAAGGAAGTGACCCTCCTCGCCGTCGAGCGCCTTGTCGACCACATAACCGGCTTCTTCGAAAGCTTCCACCAACTGGCGATTCAGGTCCTTGTCATCCTCGACGATCAAAACGCGCATGGGGCCCTCCTGCGAATCTGTTGCAGGTTACTGCTTGACGACGCGCGTAACCACCCTTGGCGGCTGGTTGTTTTCACCTGGTACCCGAATTGTGATGGTGCAAACGCTTTGCCCGCCCTCCTGGCTGGCAATCACGTTGAGCACCTCGCCACCAGTGTTTTCTGCGGCGTCGCTGGCAGCGGAGTTGCAATCAGCCGCGAGGGTTGGCCCGCTCATCACGAAGAGGGCAACCATGGCATGCAGGAAAATGGTGATGGCGATGTTTTTCATGTTGCTGTTCTAGCACTGCTTGGCTGAATGGAAAATGAATGGAGCGGGAAAATTTCGGCAAATGCGGCCTCACCCCTTGCACAGCGCATCCCAAACGGCGTTGTGCTCGATAATTTGCTGTCTGACACCTGCCGGAGTCTCCGGAGCAGGTGTGATTGGCAGGAAAGCTTCGCAGACCCAAGGTGACTGCTGGACAAGCCCATTGGATACGGGAACTGCATGTTGGGAGCAGCCGGTCAGTGCCGAACCCAGTGGCAGCGCAATAAAGAGGGCAGGCAATGGCGAAAGGCCAACCCGGCACTCAGGCATCGCCGTCCCCTTCCTGGTTGGCTTTCTCGCGGGCAAGGCGTCGGGCCCGCAGGGCTTTGAGCAGAAGCTTGTGCTGCATGCCAGTTCCATGATCCTTCATGCGTTGCACTTCCCGGCTTTCGCGGTTGCTTGCTGATCTGTGCCTGAAAAACTCCAGGAGCGTTTTCAACAGCAGGACCACAAGGCCGAGAAAGCCGGAAAGCTGGGCCATGATCAGGAGATCACATGGGTTGCAGACAGGCGGCCATAGATTGCCAGAAGTGCGCCGCCAGCTGCTGCGAACTGGACAATGATTTCCGCAAGTTCGCCTTGTGTCTGGCCATCGATGGACACGCCCAGTGCAGAGGTCAGGGCGGCGGCCACGGCAATAAGCGACCCCCAGATAGTCTTCGATTCGTACCAGGGTTTTTCTTCAATCATCTCAGTTCCTTTCGGGTGTTACAAGATCAGGGGTTGATTTCGATCGTCCGTTCCGGTCCTCCAATGCCGCGTTCATCAAGCTGGGAGACATGGATACGAAAGGTGGTTGTCAGGCTGCCAAGATCAGCAAGGCGCTGGGTGTCGGCATACTGGAAAAATGACGAAGTGCTTTCCCATCGGTTGCGCTCGCTGCCTACCGCATCACTGACCCGCAGGCGGTAACGCTCCAAATGGAAATCAAGCGGTACATCCTCGCCGCTCCAATCATCCCCGCCGATGCGCGTCTGGCGGATCCAACGAAGCTCATGGCGGTTCTCCACTCGCCTTGCTCTCAGATGAACCGCTGGCATTGGTCGGCGCGATATCTGCGTGGAGCTTGCCGTCAATGCCGAATAATCATCCGAGGCCAGATCCTGGTCTGCCGGGCCAATGCGCCAATTGCGCACGAGTTCGGCTGTCTGGCGTGGCAACTGAACCGGTACAAGCGCATCATCCAGCAGGACCCCAAGGGAACCTGTCGGAGCACCGTGCGACATTTCCGGCTCTGTTCCCAATTGCGCACGCAAGAGTCCGGTCAATTTCCAGAATCCCGGCGAGATGAGTTCTGCCTGTTTGAACTGGATCAACTCAAAGCTGCCCGAGGCAGTTTCAACAGCCAGTGCATTGGCACCTGCCAAAACAGATAGCTCGTCGCTGGAAGCAAATTCACCGTGATCTGAAAGAAGCTCGACCAGCAATGTATTGGAATGGTCCCACCGTCCCACGGGCCCGGGGATGAGCGGTTGCCTGAGTTCAAAGACAAGCGCCGGGTCGGGGATCACCCCCACCTGCTCGAAACCTGATTGTGTTGCTGAACTGAAAATCGCCAGCGGAACAGTCCAGGGGGATATTGTGGCCGCAAAATGCAGCACGGCTTCCGGGTCCATGCTGTTCTGGTTGAGGGGCAAATTCATTGCCATGACGAGCGGCGGGCCTGCTCGGTCGAATTCTTCGGCTGATACCGTCTGGGATCCATACCACGGGCCTGCCTCATCGAAGCGGCGAACCTTTACGCCTTCGACCTCGCGCTGGATACCCGTTGTGACTGAAAGGACCCGATAGGTTTCGTCCTGTGGGAGACTGATCGTGTCACCTGCCTCAAGTCTCAAATGACGTTGGGAAAGGGAAAAACGGACGGTTTGTCTTGCTGTCCAAAGGTCGCGCAAGCGGGCATTCATCAGGCTTTTGGCGGCCTGGCGTGGAAGAACCGCGGGCAGTTCGACTGTTTGCTGGCGCTGGCTGGCGGTTTCAAGGCGGCGCGATGTCGAGGTGGTTACCTCGAAATTGTTATCCAATTCGCCGTGGGAAATCGTGATCTGGCGCGCCAGTTCGCCCTCGCCCTCGCTGATCCGAACCAGCCGAGGGTTGTCATCTTCCTGGACCAGATCCGGTTCGCTGATTGACAATACCTGACTGTAATCCTTGCCGGTAAAGATCAGCGCCTCATCGTCTTGCGAAACAGTCAGATTGAACGCGGCCAGCAACGGCTCCAGTGCCTGCCGCGGACTGGTTTCACCCGCAATGATATAGCCTTCAACATGGCCATCAGCCATTGCCCGGGGGGCTGCAAACCCATGGTCTGCCACAATCTGCGCAATCAGGTCATCAATCGGGCAGGTTCCGGCGCGGCCATTGAACCAATGTCCCCGGTACCAGTTTTCACCATCGCTCCAGACTTTCCGAAGATTTGGAAAGGCCGGAAAAGGCCTGGCATCCCAGGCCCATGGATAAATGTTTTCCGGCTCGATCATCCGGCCGTCATACAGCGGGCTTTTTGGATTTTGCGCAGTTCCAGCCTCGCTCCAGAACTCCAGAAGTGCCTGTAAATAACGCAGTTGCATCAAGTCGTCGCGCCCGCCTTTTGAATGATAAGGAAGGGCGGATTCAGCCGACTTCTCGTCCATGAACACATTGGGCCGGTTGGCGCCCCGATCGACTGCAGGACAACCGATCTCGCTGAACCAGACCGGTTTGGAACCGGGGACCCAGGCGGTTGGCTGGGCCAGGCGCACACCGTTGCGGCGCTCGTGATGGGGATTGAGCCACCAATGGCTCAAGGCTTTGTAAGACCAAATCCATGGTTCGCCCAGCCCATCGGTGATTGGAGTGCGGTTACCATGCAGCCGATCCTGAGCTGTTGCATAGTACCAGTCCAGACCCTCGCCGCGATCAATGTTGGATTTGAGATAGGAAAGGGCAAAGCGCGAAGGCGCCTCCGGCTGTCCGGGATCACCTGCCTCCATCCAGTCGGAAACCGGCATGTAATTGTCGATCGAGACGGCGGCGATATCGGGCGATGCCCAGAGCGGGTCCAGATGAAAGAATGCATCGCCGCTGCCATCCTGGGGGTGATATCCGAAATATTCACTCCAGTCCGCAGCGTAGCTGATCTGTGCATTGGGTCCCAGTATCTGCCGGACGTCACCAGCCAGATCGACAAGCGCCTCGACAAAAGGAAATCCGTCATTTCCATCGCGAACCGTGGTCAGGCTGCGCATTTCCGACCCGATAAAAAACCGCTCGACGCCGCCAGCCAGGTTGCACAGGCGGGCATAGTGAAGGATCATCCGGCGATAGGAAAACTCCGGTGGCCCGGCATATACGGGCAGGCCGGAAGCGACGGTAATGTTTGCAGGGGCAGCCAGTCCGACAAAGTGACTGACCTGTGAAGCGGCTGTAGCAGAGCGATCAGCAGTGCCCGGCATTCCGATTGCGGGTTGGCAGGTCACCCGGCCACGCCATGGGTAGGCTGCCTGTTCCGCCTCACCATAGGGGTCGGGCAAGGAGTTTCCCGTTGGTATGTCCATCATGAGGAAAGGATATAGCGCCACCTTGAGACCGCGCGATTTCAGGTCGGCGATTGCATCAAGGACCGACTGGTCCGAGGGCGTGCCACCATAGGCAGGCGAACCACCGGACAGGCTGACAGGGTTTGCCGAACTGCGGTCGACGCCACTGACATGCCACGGCGTGCGCTCTGCATCGTCATGGACACAACGCGGCTCCACCTTGCAATATTCCGCCCGCAGGTCGGTTCCGAACCAGGTAACAACGAGTGAAACGCGTTCCAGGTTCGGGCAGATGGCCTGCAATTCATCAATCGATGCTTCCCAGTCGCTGCGCGCAGTCTTCACATGCCGATTTTCCGAGATTGTCCGACCCTTGATGCTGGATCGCTGATTGGTTGGCGAGTAACCAAATTCCGTCGCGCCGGGGATAAGCGTTATGGCACGAATTTCCCTATCCAAACGGGAAATGCTGCGGATGACCTCGAAAGTGATCTGCGGAATGCGGTTGCCATAATTGGCGAGCGGAAAATCCTCGAAGGCAGCATAGGCTGTTCCCCTGAAGGCGGGCGTCCTGCCCTGCCCCTGCAATGCTTCAATCATCGGGTCTGGTTGCTGGTCATTGCGCCCAGTATAAGTGCGAATGTTCAGCCGGGTTTGGTCGATCTCCCTGCCGTCAGCCCAGATCCGGCCGATGCGCGAGATTTCGCCTTCGCATATGCCCACAGCGAAGTTTCCGAAGTAGCGGTAGCTCTCGGTGGTGACGGAGGGGCCGCCCTTGCCACCCTGCTTCTTGCGGTTGCGCCGTTCCTCGAAACGGGTTGCCCAGATCAGTTGGCCACCGATCTTCACGCGGCCATAGACTTTCGGAATTACTGTTCCTTCGCTCGAACCGAGGAACCTTGACTGGTCCAGCCTGCCGCCCTTGATTACCTGGTCTTTGGAAAAGAGCTTCTGGTCGATGGCATAGCCGGCTGCTGCCCCGACGGCCCGGCCTATGGTTGCGCCTACGGGACCCCCGATTGCCCCGCCAATGGCGGCACCAACTACCTGAAGAACTACCGTTGCCATTTAGTGCCTGTCATGTACGTTTTTAAATTCGGGAAAGGCGAAACAACCGGCAATCCGGTTTTGCCAGTGGGTGCCAAGTGGACTTTCGATGACGCCCGCGCGTTCATAGGCATGGATGATGCGCCCTGCCCCCGCATTGATTGCCAGGTGCTTGGCCGGAAGGTGTGGCTGCCAACGAAACACGATCAGGCAGCCGCGCTTGCACGTCTTGATGGCGA
>CAZIPH010000033.1:0-36237 GCA_964541115.1 uncultured Salaquimonas sp. | reverse complement strand
GTCCGTTAGCCTTTCGTACTATCGCACCACATTGACGGGATGCCGTCAACTGTCGCCGGGGACTCATCTTCAATTGTGATCCCGCTTGTCGCGTCAGGAACATCCCTTGCCGCGTTTGTTTGCCAAAATGCTGTTCCGTCGACATCAAATTGAAACTTGCCGCGAAATTAATGTGGTCACAGGCACCTTCGCACTTCATAAACGGCTCAACATCCGGCCAACACGCCCAACCTTGAAGTCACTGTCGTATGAACCAGCCGCACGAATCCAGAATACCAGTAACGATCGCGTTCCTGTTGATCGATCAGTATGCAGCCATGCCTTTCATCAGCGCGGTCGAAGGGTTGCGGTCAGCCAACCGCCTGCTGGGTTTCGATGCCTATCGCTGGATCATGGTAAGCCATGATGGCAAGCCGGCACTTGCATCGAACAATATCAAGACCGATGTCGACATTGGATTCGACGATCCGCTTTCGGCGGACTATCTGTTTGTCATCGCCAGTCTCGATTTCGATCCGCCCTACCGCGCGAGGCTACATGCATGGCTTAATCGTGCCGCGCGTTCGGGCATGCGCATCGGCGCCATGTCAATGGGCACATGGATACTTGCACGCGCCGGCCTGCTCGATAATGCGCGATGCACGATTCACTGGGAAGGCCTTCCCGCTTTCAGGGAAGCCTTTCCCGACATTCAGGTTACCAATGACCTGTTTGTCATTGACGGCAAGCGCTATACTGCATCTGGCGGGCTGGCAGGCATGGAGATCATCCTGGAAATCATTCGCCAGGCCCACGGCAATGAAATCGTGCAGAAGATTGCCAACATCTTTCAGCTTGACCGCATCCGCGCATCCACCATGCGCCAGCGCTCGGGATCTATCCAGCGCCTCGACACGATGCCCCCTGCCATTCAGGATGCAATCGTGATGATGGAGGAAAACATCGAGGCCCCGCTCCCCATAGCCGAGATTGCTTCAAGGCTGGTCACCAGCGTGCGAAACCTGGAACGGGGCTTTCGCAGGCGAATGAATGTTTCACCAGCCAGATATTACCAATCACTCAGGCTGGAAAAGGCTCGTGAACTGCTCCTCTACACCAACCTCTCCACGCTCGACATCGCTCTGCAATGCGGCTTTTCCTCAAGCTCGTATTTCTCAAGGTGCTTTCAGCGCGAATTCGGCATGCGGCCATCAGATCAGCGCAAGGCTTCCTGACGGCACGCAGCCGTGTTCGCAATCCTATTCAGGCTGCGTGTTCTGAAAGGACGGACGCTCGGAGAAACGCTTGAACCACCTTGCGAGCTTCTTGCGGTTCTTGCGCCATTTCAGGTCAGGATAGCGATAATCGAGATATCCCAGCGCCGCGGCAATAGCGATCGAGCCCATGTTCGGCGTCCGGCCCAGCGAACCAAGCCAGCGTTCCTCGATCTGGTCGAGAGAAGCGTTTACCTTGCCCATCTGGCCATCACTCCAGGCCTGCCAGCGCAGTTCCTCGGGCCGCATCGCGGTTTCATACCGGTTGTTGACCGCCGCATCCATGATGGCATCGCCAAGCGCTTCCAGCGTCATTACTTCAAAGCGTTTGGCACCTGAACGTGGCGTCAGCTTTTTCCTATCATGCAGACTGTCAAGAAAGGCGCAGATCACGCGGCTGTCGAACAGCACCTGGCCGTCTTCAAGCACCATGGTCGGGATCTTGCCCGAAGGATTGAATTCGACGATGCGCTGGTCCGGATTGACCACACTTGCAGCCGCATTCATCACCTCGATACGGTCTGCCAGACCTCTTTCATGGGCTACAATCAGGCATTTGCGCACGAAGGGCGAAGCCGGTGAATACCATAGTTTCATTTTCGGATGCTCCATCAAGTTCCTGAAATACTTGTGCCTTTTTTCCTTGCGCCACTCAAGTCGTTTGAATGGCACCAGTCATTTCTTTCCTGCCAATGAAAAATACTGACAGGGGAAATCTTATATTAAGGTCTTTTTTGGAAACTCCCGCTTGCCAGAACTATGGAGACCGAGCCAATGAACGGAGTTTCTCTTACAGGAATAGGAATCGCCGGGATTGCAGTCGCAATAATCGGCGGTATTCAGCTGGGCTCAATAGGTGCCAAACCCTTCCATTATGATACAGCGTCCAGCGAAGCCCGGAGCGAGTTTCTAGCCAGCGAGGCGGAAGGCTTTTCAAAGAGTATTCAGCGGAGCCTCGTTAGTGCTTCAGGCGTAGGCGCATCTTTCAAGGTGCGCGAGAGCAAGGTTGAACCCACTTCCAGACGTATAACTGTGAATATCGACGTTTCCGGCTATTACAACAACAAGGGTTTCTCCAAGTACCGTTCGAAACTCAGCAAGGCGGTGCTGAAAGTGCATTGCAAGAAGTTTGCCAAGTCGCGTCTCGGCGCGAATAACGTTACCCTGACACTTCGCTTCAACGGTACGAAGGATGGCAGGCAGCTTGCCAACGTCAACTTGAGCAACGGCGCTTGCAGCAAATATGTAGACATATAATCTGTGATTGCGCCTCGCGCGCTCGTGATGTCGCTTCACGACATCTCTATCTCCCCAGCCGCAAGCGCGAAGAAGGAAACATGCTGAAACAGCCTGAAACCTCGCATGCCTTGGCCTTGTTGTCTGCCTTGGGGCTTGCAGACGCACTTGCAGCCTGGCCGGGTGGTGTGGGTAGGGGACCCCGGCCAGTTTGCATTTTACGCTAGGACACTCACCGCTTCGCTAACCGGAACGGTTAAACTTCACCCAAGTTGTAAACCGGCCCGTAACCATTCTGATTGCGTTCCGCCTAGTTGCGGGGAACCCCTGCCCCGCTCAACATTCCGCTAATGCGCGCCAGCGTTTGCGGTGTTTTCGCCAGCCTGATGAAAGCCTCGCGTTCGCGGGCATACATGTCCCGTTCGCTGGCAGTTGAGGGCTGAGCATCGCTGCCACCGGTCACAATCCATGAAACTTCCGACGCGACAGTTACATCATGCGGGAAGAACCAGCCCTTCGCCCTGCCCTTTTCGAGAAGATCGAGCGCACGCTGATGCGCTGCGCCACCGGCCAGCGAAAGAACCGGTCTTTCTCGCGGTGTGTAGCCCTCGCGCATTTTCGCCAGTTGGCCAAGTGCAGCCTCGACCAGCCGGTCGCGGTTCATCACTTGCGTGTCGCGGTCCGGTTCGAAATAGGCAAGTTTGGCTGACAGGTCCGGCGATGTACCGGTCTGGCCATAGCCGATCTGGTTGAAGGTCCTGAAGGCAGCATCGTCCCAGGAACTGGTGCGCTTGTACCAGCGCCAATAGGTTTCCTTGACGCCGCCGCCGCCGGGAACGACGCCTACAACCGTCTCCACAAGGCCCAGCACGGAATTGGAATGGGCGACCACATGGTCGCAATGGGCCAGGACTTCATAGCCGCCGCCAAGGCCAAGTCCCGATGGCGCGCCAACCACAGGCGCATCGCAATAGAGCAGCGCCTCGACAGCCATTTGGAAATCGAGAAGGAATTTGTCGATGCCGTCCCAGTCTTTTGCCTCGATGAAGGCCTTGAACCGCTCGAGATTGACCCCGGCAGAAAAGTGCTGGCCGTCATTGTGGATGAT
The DNA here is from genome assembly GCA_964541115.1 of uncultured Salaquimonas sp. GTDB lineage: Bacteria > Pseudomonadota > Alphaproteobacteria > Rhizobiales > Rhizobiaceae > Salaquimonas. The sequence goes on along the minus strand of CAZIPH010000033.1, from coordinate 32,640 downwards.
GATGCCTGGTCCCGGATCATCCGCCGCCGCCGCAACGATCTTCATGGAGTCGCCATCCAATGCGTTGGCCTTGGAATGGAATTCGACCAGCCGAACGCCGCCATCAAGGTGAAACAGGCTGGCCGAGGCGTTTTCCTCGACAGGTCTAAGGGTGCGGCGCAGCATGTGGAAACGAACCACGCCTTCCGGCAGGTTCACCTTATGATAACTGCCATCGGCATGGCGTACGGTCAGCGCGCCACCATCGACCTTGTAGAAAAACTCTCCCCGCGCTTCGCGCAGGAATTCCGGCACATGCCACTTCTCAGCCTCGAGCCGCGCAACAAATGCTTCCGATCCGATCTCGTCGATCAGTTCGAACGGCCCTTGCACCCAGTTGTAGCCAAGCTTCATCGCATCATCGATGTCCTGGGGCGAGTGTGTAACTTCGGGAACAAGGCTCGCCGAATAGGTCAGGATGCGAGCCAGCACCCGCCAGGCAAATTCCGACAGTTTGTCGTCGCCCACCAGAAGTTCGGAGATTCCTTCCTGTTCCGCCCGCTGCGCGAGTTCCGGAACTTGCTTCCTGCGGTCACGCCAGGCGCCACTGGCAAGGTCGATCGCCTTCTTGGTACCGTCGATCTCGGCATAAAAGCCGCCCTTTCCCTTGTTGCCGGTAAAGCCCTTCTCGATCTGCGAATTGATAAGATCATTTTCCGCGCCAACCTCATGGAAGGGATCACCCTGAGGCAGGATCGAACGCAGCGAACGCACCACATCTGCCATAAGGTCCACGCCGATCAGGTCATAAAGTCCAAAGGCACCGGTCTTGGGAATGCCCATCGGGCGGCCGAAAATCGCATCAGCATCCTCGATATCGATGCCCAGCTGCGTTGCCTCATGGATGGCCGCCTGCATGGCAAAGACGCCAACACGGTTGCCCAGGAAACCTGGCGTATCGGCACATTCCACCACGCCCTTGCCGAGCTTGCGGTCATTGTAATCGGCCAGCACCCGCATGACTTCGGCTTCGGTTTCTTCGCCCTCCACAAGTTCCAGCAGGCGCATGTAGCGCACCGGGTTGAAGAAATGCGTGATGCAGAACCGCCTGCGCAATTCATCCGGCATGTCTTCCATCAAGAGGGAAATCGGAATGGTGGAGGTGTTGGATGATACCATCGCACCCTCCTTGAGATGCGGCAGCAGCGAACGGTACAGATTGCGCTTGATGTCGAGCCGCTCGACAATCGCTTCAACGATCCAGTCGCAATCGGCGATCTTCGCCAGGTCATCCCCGATATTGCCAATCTCGATACGCTCTATATTTTCCGGGTTCATCAGCAATGGCGGGTCGGATTTTTCGATCCGTTTCAGCGCGCCTTCGGTGACAACATTGCGGCTCCCCTCTTTCGAGGCGATATCCAGGAGCAAAACTTGATCACCTGCATTGGCTACCTGTGCCGCAATGCCCGATCCCATGGTGCCCGCCCCAATGACGCATACTTTTCTGATTTCAATTGTCATTGTCTTCCCGAATTAACTATGCCGCCTGAAGCGCAGCTACCCTGTTCAAAAATCCGCGCAGCAATACGTTGACTTCGCGGGGTCGCTCCACCGGAAGCATGTGGCCAACGCCCGGCAATACATGCAATTCATTGTTGGGCAGTGCCCCGGCCAGTGCCTTGCCGAATTTGACCGGCGTCATCTTGTCCTTCTCGGCAAAGATGCAGATTGTCGGGCATGTGACGCCTGCCGCTTTTTCAAGCCCGCTTTGGTAGGCCGCGCAGGATCTGAGATCTGTCGCCAGCGCGGTGGGTGCATTAAGTTCCATCACCTCCAGGCCATAAGTTATGTTCGAGGCGCCCGGCCAGGTATTGGCATGCATATGCGCCTGCGGCCCGTGGCCCCATGCAGTCATCGCGGCAATGGCCTTGTGCTGTTTTGTTTCCGCCATTGCAATCAACGCATCGTTGACTGCGATGGCATTGGCGGTCGCGATGAAGCCGGTCCCGGCAACGCGCTGCGGCTGGGTCGATGCGATCTCCAGGGCAATCAACCCGCCCTGGCTGTGGCCGACAAGAACCGCCTTTTCGCAAGCCAGTTCATCCATCAGTTCCAGATACCATTGCGCTTGCGCCTCCACGCTGACAAGTGGCTCGCCCTGCGAAAGATTGTGCCCGGGCATGTCCGGCGCGATGATGTTGTATCCGTCATAGGCAAGGGCGCGGGCTTGACTGACCCAGGTCAGGTGACAATTGCCTGCCCCATGCAGGAAGACGACAAAGGGGCGTCCCGCAACATGTTCGCGTCCGCCGGTTCCCACATGAACATGCGATCCGTTCAGTTGAACCTTCATGATTTTGCTCCCGCTACCCGCGACGCCGCTTTCAACGCCCTGTCAAAATCGGTTTTCAGATCCTCGAAATTCTCAAGGCCCACCGACAGGCGGATCATGTCATCGGACAGACCACCAGCTTTCATGTCTTCAGCGGAAATATGCGAATGGGTGGTAGAGGCCGGGTGAATGACCAATGTTTTGGCATCGCCCACATTGGCAAGATGGGAAGCGACTTCCACATTCTCGATGAAGGCTGAACCGGCTGCCCGCCCGCCCTTGATGCCGAAGGCAATGATCGAGCCCGCCCCCTTGGGCAACAGGCGCTCGACGAGAGCATGGTCGGGATGCTCTTTCATGGAAGGATGCCGCACCCAGCTGACCGCCTCATGGCCAGATAGGTACTCGACCATTTTCGCTGTGTTTTCCATGTGGCGCTGCATACGCAAGGGGAGTGTTTCAATGCCCTGCAGAAGCTGGAAAGCGGACATGGGTGAAAGCGTCGGGCCGAAATTGTAGAGGGCTTCGGCTCGCAACCGCATGGTCAGCGCTGCCGGGCCGAACTCCTCCCAGAAGATGATCCCGTCCATGGCATAGAACGGCGCCGTCAGCGTTGGGAACTTGTCATTGCGGCCCCAGTTGAAATTGCCGCCATCGACGATCGCGCCGCCAATTGTGGTTCCATGACCACCCAACCATTTGGTAAGCGAATGGATGACGACACTGACGCCATGATCGAGCGGCTTGAAGAGGTAGGGCGTGCAGAAAGTGGCATCCATCACCAGGGGAATTCCGGCCTCGTCCGCGATCTTCGCGACCGCTTCAACATCGAGGACATCCAGCGCCGGATTGCCGATCATCTCGCAGAAAATGAACTTGGTATTTTCCTTTATTGCAGCCTTCAACCCATCGAGATTGCGACCATGCACGAAAGTCGTTTCAACCCCGAAACGCGGCATGGTGTTCTTGAGGAGGTTGATGTTCGCGCCATAAAGCTGAGCCGTGGAGACAATGTGATCCCCGGCTGAAACCAGCATCATTGTCGTGCAGTGCAGCGCCGCCATGCCGGACGATGTCGCAACACAGGCAACACCACCTTCCATCGCAGCGAGGCGCTGCTCGAGGACCGCAACGGTCGGATTGGAAATGCGCGAATAGAGGTGGCCGCCCTCTTCCATGTTGTAGAGCGCCGCGGCCTGCCTCGCGTCCTTGAACACATAGGATGTGGTCTGGTGAATTGGCACTGCACGCGATCCGTGATCGCTGTCGGGCACATGGCCCGCATGAAGGGCCAGTGTTTCCAGTTCAAAGAAGTCTGCCATTTAACCTACCCGCTTGATCTCGGCGATTTGCCGCAAGTGCCCTTTAGACCCGTAGATAGGTTCCCGGTCAATATTCGAATTGCAACCGGGCAGTTGCACCCGTGGCAGATCGAATCAAGGCACTGGTTATTGAAAGGTTAATGCCCGCACACAATATGTAACCCAATAAGTCATTGTTTTGATTTGGCACCATTTTAAATGAGTGTAGGGTGTTGCCACGTCGAGGCCACATTCGAGCCAGATTTCGTCGTACTCCTCCCCCTTTCACGCCTGATTTTAACGCGAGTCTCAGCAGTGTTCGGGGCGTTGAAAATTTACCGGACAAAACATTTGAAGATCAGCCGGCAATGCTTCCTGCTTGAAGCTACCGGTTGTGTGCGATGGTCCGTGTCAGCCCTGCGATACGGCAACCCCCAGATGGACCGTCGCGAAGCTGTGTTCCCTGTTGCGACAGGGATGCAGTTTCACCAATGTGCTGCCGGACGGGGAGCAAGCCCCCCTCGCTTGGCCTCCCGGCGGAACGTCCGGCAGCACTATTGGCTGAAGCCGGTCACCGTAAAACGAGGTGATATAAATCACGGGGCGTTGGTGACCGGTCCCAGCCGGTTATCTCTGCCGGTTTTCCCCGCCTGTTTTCTCAGACAATATTGAGCGTAACCACCACCGGACAGTGGTCGGAGGATTTGGGCCTGTCCCAGCCAATGCGCGGATAGCGCTCCACATCCTGTTCGGGTGGAAAAGGCGTGCGGTAGGGCTGCCCGTTGCGAATGATCTGCGGGATAGCGCCGGGATTGCGCGTGGCAATCGCTGGTGAAGCCAGCAGGTAGTCAAGCTGGCACAAATGCTGTTCCTGCGGACCGCGTGAATGAAACAGCGTCCACTGCTCCATTTCAGGCAGCCGGGCGACGAGGCTTTCGCTGAAACCGTCTTCAACTAGTGGATCAAAACCGGATGCAGGTTCGGTTACAGGGATAAAGCGGTGACCAGTATATTTGTCACCTTCCACAACGATCCTTGATCGGTAGTCATTGAGATCGCCGCAAATCATCCAGCGCTTCTTCTGCGGCTTTCCGTTGAATTTTTCGGTAATGATCTGCCGCGTTGCCAGTGCTTCAGCCCGCCTAATCGGCATGGTATATTCGCGGCCATCTTCGCCGTCCCGGCCCGGTCCCATCGACTTGAAATGAACGACGAAAAGCGTCAACGGCTTGCCGCCGATCCGCAGGTCAAGTTCAAGGCAGTCCCGGCGGAAGATACGCATATGAGCCTCTTCGCCGATTCGCAGCAGATCATCATTCATCAGGCCAAAATCATCATAGGTCAGGTGCTTGTGGCTTTGCATGCCGACAAACTCTATCTCGTCTCCATCAGCAGTTTCACTCCTCGTCATGACTGCAACATCAATGCCACGTCCGTCATTGCCGTCAGCGAGATATTTGTGGCGGTAGCCAGAGCCGACCATCTTGAAGAGATAGCCGTATTCAAAGGCATGCAGCGTATGGAGGTCCTCCACCTCCTGCAGGCAGATGATGTCGGCACGCGTATCGGCAATGGCCAGCGCGGTGAGCTGCATCGCGTCATCGCTTTGGGCAACGACCCTTGCCTGCTCCAACAGTTCGTAGTGATCCTTGTCGCGCACCTCGACCATGTTGAGTGTGCGGTCACGCCGCAATTCGTTTCGATATCCCGAAAAATCGAAACGCCGCATCAGGTTCTCGGCATTGAAGGTGGCAAGGCGCAAGGACATTCAAATCACTTTCTTCACTGCAGCCTTAACAGACTGTGCTGGAGGACGATCCAGGGTGGGCGGCTACTTGCATGTACCATTGCCTGCCTTTGGGCAAACATCTCCGGCCCCTGCCGACAGGCATTTTGGGCCACAAGGCGAATTGGGGTGTTGACCTGATAACGCCGGTGAGTGACTGCGGGCAAGATGTGTTCATCGACAACAAGACCTGAACCACCCCTGAGGAGAAAACCAGTGAATACCGCCGTCAAAACCTTTGCAACCGCAGCCATCATCCTTGCTTCCCTTGCCGGAACCGCTTCTGCCCAGAAAGTCATGAATATTGGTCCTGCACCAACGCCCGTAATTGGTGCCCCGCCGCCACAAGTCGTAAGCGGCTGCCCCTACGGTTACATCGCCTCTGTCCGGATCGATGCTTATGGCAACCAGTTGATCTATTGCGTGCTCTCCGGCCCTGACAGGCCGGTCCTGCCGGTCGGTTCCATCATCGGTGGTATTATCGGCGGCATCATTGCCGCTGGAAACCACTGATCCAAACAACTGAAAATGCGCTCGATCCAAGCCGCCTGCACTATGCGCGCAGGCGGCTTTTTTGTTTTTTATCAGCTATTTGATCCAATAAATTGAATCACTTGCGGGTAAAAATTGGGGTGTTTACCCCATAACAAATTGCCATGGGCGCGGGCATCCTTCGAGCATCAACCAAGCCAGGAAATTCGCAGAAGCATCCGCCATGAACACAAACACCAGCATCAAATCCGCCATAAAGACCACAACAGCTGCAGCCGTCATCCTGGCTTCGCTTGCCGGAACCGCATCTGCCCAGAGCGCCATGAATGCTGGCCCCGGCAACAACGCGGCACCGCCAAACCCAATCGGCCCATACTGCCCTCCCGGCCACCAGGTGGAATATCGCAACGATGGTTTCGGCAACTATACAATCATTTGCATCTTGCCCCGCCCCGAGCGTCCCTCACCAGCCTCTTCGACCATTGGTGGCATCATTGGAGGCTTCATTGGCGGTCACTTCAAAAATCACCACTGACCAAATCCACAACAGGTACCAATCAACAGGTCGGCCTGACCGGTCCACCGCCTCAAACACCGGAGAACATCATGTCACGCTTCAACAGACTTCCCCATGTACTCACCTGCACCGCGATCGCACTCGCGTCATTCACAGGCCTTGCGAGCGCCCAAAAGCTGCTGAATGTCGGACCCGGCAATATCGGCACCAACAACATCGCGCCACCGCCGCCGCCACCTTCGACTGGCCTTCTGCCTGCCTGCCCGCAGAATTCCTTCCTGCACATCCAGCAGGGCTCACAGGGACCAATCTATGTGTGCATCTATCAGCAGGTTGCACCCGCACCCCAGCCATTCCCCCAACCGGCTCCCCAGCCTTTTCCACAGCCTTTTCCCCAACCCATCCTGCAGCAGTTCAGCCAGGCCCATTATGCCTGGTGCATCGATCGGTACAGATCCTATCGGCCAGAGACAAATTCCTACACGGCCTTCAGTGGTGAAACCCGATACTGCAATTCACCCCACAACTGATACACCCAGACACTGTGAAAAGCTCGGCCCTGCGCCGAGTTTTTTTTCTGTGGAGGATGAATTTTATTTTGTCTTTCAATGCTTTGTTTCCAGTTTATGAATCATCTTCCCGGGCAAAATTGGGGTGTTGACCCCATGTTTTCACCTCGCCCAATGCGCCATTGTGATCTCACGAAATGCAGCCCCAATCCAATCATCCCGACTGTCAACCCGCATTTCTCCCAACCAGCACCAAGGAACAAGAGCATGAAAAACACCATTGCAAAACTCACCATCGCCACCCTCGTAACCCTTACAATTGGCGGGACAGCATTTGCCCAATCCACATTGAATATCGGCCCTGCACCAGGTGGTGGCGGAACGGTTCCACAACCTTCCCAGTGCCTTGCCGTAACTCTTGCCGGTTCGACCTTCGTGCGCATCTGCAATGGCGGCTACTCCGCCCAGCTCGGCGCGACACAGTGCGGAGGACCTGCCTATGGCGGCGCAAGCAATTACACCCTGCCCGCAGGCCAGTGCAACAACGGCCAGCAATTCCTGGGTGGCAATCTTTCCTGCAATGGCACCGTCTGCAACTGGACGCCCAGCCCGGCAGGCTTTGCCGCAGGCTTCCGCGCTGAAACTGTCTACGCCCAGTATCAGTAGGCCTTGAACCCCTCCCGGTTCCGGTCGAAAAACGCCCCTTTTGTTAGACCGGCAACTGACCGCAGCACCTGACGGTGCTGCGGTTTCTTTTTGGGCAATCTACCAGCCACACGCGCCGAAACATCCCACCCCAGCTGGAATATTTCGTTTGATCTGGATCAAAGCGATCTTTTATATAAGCGTTAACTTATTTAATGGAATCGCAACCAGGAGGTTTTCATGCGTTACGCCCAATCCATAACCGAGCGGTATTCCCCGCTTTATTTTCTGGCATCGCTGGGTGCCGGAGGTCTTTCCATCAGCTTCTTCATGTATCTGATGTGGATGACCCCTCACAAGGACCAGCCAATCGCGTCCTTCAACTCTCTTTACTCCGCCTTTCAGACTGGTGACATCTTCATGCAGACCCTGATTGCCGTGTCGGTAATCGGCATCGCTGTTTTCGCTTTTCTGCACTTGCGTCTGCTGGCCTGGAACTTTTCCCAGTTCAAATCCTGGCAGGCAACGAAAGCCTATGAAACCCTGCGCTCTGGCAATGCCGAGGCACAGCTCATGGCAGTACCGCTTGCGCTCGCCATGACCGTCAACGTCCTGTTCATCGTTGGCGCGGTTTTTGTGCCCAATCTTTGGGAAGTGGCTGAATACCTGTTTCCCTTCGCCATCCTCGCCTTTGCCGGCATTGGCGTCTATGCACTGCGCATTTTCGGCGACTTCATGGGCCGTGTTCTTACCAAGGGCGGATTTGACTGCACCAAGAACAACTCCCTAGCCCAGATGCTGTCCGTCTTCGCCTTTGCCATGATCGGCGTCGGCTTTTCCGCCAGTGCAGCCATGAGCCACAATCAGGTTGTTTCAGTCATCGCCTTCATGGGTGCTGCCTTCTTCACGATGGCTGCCATCATTTTCGGCTTCATGTTCCTCGTCATGGGTTTCCGCTCCATGATGGAAAACATCGCCGAGAAGGAAACCGCCCCGACACTGTGGATCATCATTCCCATGATCACCGTGGTTGGCATCGCACTCTATCGCCTGAACATGGGTCTTGAGCACAATTTCGGCACTGAATGGGCCGCCGGAAGCAAGTTCGCCTTTCTCGCCTTCCTGTTCTCCATCCAGCTGGTCTTCGGCTTCGTCGGATATGTGGTCATGAAACGCTTTGGCTATTTCGAGCATTACGTTTCCGGTGAAGGTAAATCTGCCGGCTCCTATGCCCTGATCTGCCCCGGCGTTGCGCTGTTTGTCTTCGCCAACTTCCTCATCCATCCCGGCTTGATCGGTATCGGCGTGCTTGACAAGTTCTCCGTAACCTACTTCGTCCTCTACATGCCGCTGGTTGCACTGCAGGTGCTGACCATCCGCACCTTCTTCCGCCTTAACGCCAAGTTGCTGGCCGAAGACCGGCCGACCGGTTTCAACGCAGTTCCTGCCGAATAACCCCCCGGGCGGTGGCACCACCACAAGCAAAAGGGCGCGGCAGGACCGCGCCCTTCTTCCATCAGCCGCCATCCTCCCAAATCCCGGCACAGGAACAAATACTCGAAGCCTCAGGCCCTATTGAAAGCGCAGCCCGATCTTTCCCGCGCCATGCCAGGCTACTCTCGCCCTGCGGCCCTTTTCCTCACCAAGTATGATGAAATCGAATTCGCCCGGCAGGCCGTTAAGTTCATCCATCAGCACCAACGCACCTTCCTCGGTCAGGTTCCTGACACGGCAGGAAAAGGCTCCATAGCCGCTGTTGAAGCGTATGTTCGCGCGCTTGAGAACACGCTGACGGTGTTTGCTGCGTCGATCCTCTCCCGCAAACGCCCTGCGCTCAAGTCCGTCCCCGGTGAAAGGTTGAGCAGTCTCCTCGACCACTGGTCTTGCCCGTTTTCCAAATGGCACTGTTTCCATGACACGTCTCCTGATTACCGCATTGGTATTGGGGCAGGCAGCAATTTCCGTGCCAGCAGAAGCGTATCAAAACGGGATCAGGCTTTGAAGATCAAGCGCGGCGTAGCCTATTTGGGACTGTTGATGGGCCGGTTCTGCGTCCAGTCAAAGGTACCCATATCGCGCTCGCGCACGGCCTGCTTCCAGCCGACCTCTTCCGAGCGTGTCTTGAAATTGATGCCCTCGGGCGAGTGGCGGGTGATCCCGTCAAAAACAGTCGCCAACATCTGTGTGTTGCCCAGCCCCATCACGTCTATCACCTGGTTGATCACCAGCTTCTGCATCATCAACTGGTTCTTCGGGACACTTGCCATGCGCTCGGCGAGTTCATCGACCTGCCGGTCGAGTTCGCTCTGCGGCACCGCATCGATTACCAGACCCATTTCCTTTGCCTCTATGCCTGTGATCTTGTCCCCGGTAAACATCATCCGCTTGGCCTTTTCCGGGCCCAGCCGGTATACCCACATGGCCGTGGTCGGGCAGCCCCAGACGCGCACGGGCATGTAGCCGATACGCGCTTCCTCGGCCATAACGATCATGTCGCAACACAGCGCGATATCGCTGCCGCCAGCCACCGCATGGCCATGCACCTTTGCGATTACAGGCTTGTAGGAACGCCACAACTCCATGAACAGATCGGTGTTCCGCTTCATGAACTTGTAATCCTTCATCGGGTCCCAGGGCATCTCCTGGGTCACGTCTCCCGAGCCATTGCCCTGGGCATAATAGGCAAGGTCATAGCCGGCGCTGAACGCTTGGCCCCTTCCCGACAGAACAATCACATGAATGTCGTCATCGTCATTGGCTTCGCGAACGCATCGCGCCAGGTCACGGGGTAGTTCGTCATTGATGGCATTGAGCACATCTGGCCGGTTCAACTCGATACGGGCAATGCGCCCGTCCTTTTTCCACACGACTGTCGGCTCGCACATGTGTTTCCTCCAAAACTGGTTGTCTGCTAAGACGTTGAACCTAGCAGACATCCGGCTTTGCAGAATGTCAAATATCCAGCCAGACCTGTATAGCTGCAACCGCGATGGTGGTCACGCCGCCCGTATCGGGCTTGCCCTGGTCGAGCCCGCCCTGTTCGGCGATCACCGTGATTTCGCCGTAGGGAAACACCTTGGCCACCTCGGCAGTATCAACTGCCTCAGGCTTCGTAACGCCGATCGTGCAGCGCACCACCATTTCCGCCGGGTCCTTGCCAAGCGCATGGGCTACGGTTAGCGAATTGCGGTAAAGCGCGTCCTTGACGGCCCGCACCGCAGCCTTGGTGTAGTCCTGCCCGCGCAGGTCAACACCCATTCCAAATTCGGTGGCAAAGCGTTTGAGGGTCATTTTATGCTCCTTTGGGCAGGACTAACAGAAAGGGCTGCAGGTCACCCCGCAGCCCAGTTATGGCAATACTGATCAATGGATCAGTTCTTGGCTTTGTCCACCAAAGCGTTCGATTTGATCCAAGGCATCATGCCACGCAGTTTTTCACCAACTTCCTCGATCTGGTGCGAGTCGTTGTTGCGACGAATGCCCTTGAAGCGCGCAGCGCCCGAATGCCATTCCTGCATCCACTCGGAGGTGAACTTGCCGGTCTGGATGTCCTTGAGCACCCGCTTCATCTCTTCCTTTGTCTCGGCGGTGATGATGCGTGGACCGGAGACATATTCGCCCCATTCGGCCGTGTTGGAGATCGAGTAGTTCATGTTGGCGATACCGCCTTCATAGATCAGGTCGACGATCAGCTTCACTTCGTGCAGGCACTCGAAATAGGCCATTTCAGGTGCATAACCAGCTTCCACCAGCACTTCGAAGCCGGCGCGGATCAGTTCCACCAGCCCGCCGCAAAGCACGACCTGTTCGCCGAACAGATCGGTCTCGCACTCTTCACGGAAATTGGTTTCGATAATGCCGGATCGTCCGCCGCCAACGCCGCAGGCATAGGACAGGGCGAGGTCATGGGCATTGCCCGATGCGTCCTGGTGAACCGCGATCAGGCAAGGCACGCCGCCGCCCTTCATGTATTCGCCGCGAACCGTGTGGCCGGGGCCCTTTGGAGCGACCATCAGGACATCGACGGAGGATTTCGGCTCGATCAGGCCGAAATGCACGTTGAGGCCATGGGCAAAGGCGATTGCCGCGCCGTCGCGGATATTGGGAGCAATCTCGTTCTTGTAGATGCCGGCCTGCAATTCGTCTGGCGTTGCCATCATCATCAGGTCTGCCCAAGACGCGCCTTCTGAAACACTCATCACCTTTAGGCCGTCGGCCTCGGCCTTCTTGGCGGTCGGGGAACCCTCGCGAAGCGCAACGCGAATGTCCTGGGCGCCTGAATCCTTCAGGTTCAGCGCATGCGCGCGGCCCTGAGAGCCATAGCCGACGATAAGGACCTTCTTGCCCTTGATGAGATTGAGATCGGCATCGCGATCGTAATAAACACGCATGTTAGTCTCCTGTTTGAAATGGTGTTTGTAGGGATTTGAAATTGTCTCCCGCGCCGAAAAGCACGAGAAATTCGTCCACCGCACGCCTCGCGGTGAGTTGAATGCCGGAGGGTGATGGCCGCGTGGTCTCGCCAAGCAGTTTGCGGATCTGCCAGTCGCCAACCACCAGGCCGAAGAATGTCTTGAGTGCAGCGTTTATCGACCCGGTGCTGATGAGGCCGGTCGCCTCGCCAATCTCGAAAATCGGCCGCAGCCGTCCCGTCATGGCCATCGGCCCGTTTTTCAGAACGATCTCGCCAAGCCGGCTCCTGCCCGACCCGGCATGGGAAATCGCAAGGCGGTTGAGCGCAGCCGACACATCAGATGTGATGACGGACAGCCAGTTGGCTGCGAAAGTTACCAGCGCCTCGCGAAAGGCTTCCGGCGAAGGCCTGTCGCCGTCCAGCCCGGTCAGCACCACCTTCGAAGCCTGGTATTGCACGGTCGCAGTCAGCAATCCGTCCCGGTCGCCGAACCAGTTGTACAGCGTCTCCTTGGAACAGCTCGCCCGCTTGGCGACCTTGGCAAGGGAGAACGCATCGCCCGCCTCGACCATCAATTGCAGGACGACATCAAGCACTTCACGCTGGCGGGCGGAAAGATCCTCGCCCTGCCACACGGCATTGCCCTCGCCGGCGAAGGGGCCACCCTCAGCCAGCGAGATGTCGCTCACGCTTGCAATGTTCGATTGCTGGATCAATATTGCCTCCCAATTATCTCTCATGTACCGTACCGTACGGTACTGTGTCAACTCGAATCATGCGCGCCTTATTGCCCGATAACAATCAGCCTCAATGCCCGATTTGTGTTGTGTAGATCCCGAACACGCCGACCAGGATCAGGCTCAATGCCCAAACGACATCGAGGTTGAACCAGGTTCTGGAGAGAAACTTCAAGCCGAGCCAGAAATAGATGATCGTGGCAATAACACCGCCTGCCGCGGTCATGGCCAGGGTATGCACAAGCGCCACCTTCAGGGCGTTCATCAGGTTGCCGGCCATCAGGCTGCGTGCCGCAAGGTGCCCGGTGTCACCGGCATCAATCGCACAAATACCCAGATAAATCGGAACCAGCATCAGCCCCGCGCCATGGGCGATAGCCGCCAGGAAAGACCAAAGCGCCAGTCGCGCGGGGTGAATGCGGGCCAGAAACCTCGGATGCCTGCGATTGATCAGCAGATAGATACCCATGGCCATGACCAGCATTCCGGCGCCGATCCGGATCTCCTTTTCCCAGGTCAGCAACACGCTCACCATTGAGAACGGCAACAGGATCGCCAGCATTGCCAGTAAATGACCCAGACCAAGCAGCAGAAGCGCCTTGGGCAAAGCGACATGCCTGCCCTCCATCAACCCGGCCGAAACCGCCAGAGGCCAGCCCATGCCCGGATTAACACCGTGATAGATGCCGGAAATGATGACGGCCCACCAAAGGGCCGTCAGCGAAGTCAGATCACCGTCCATCCGGTTTCAAGCTAGACGTTGGGATAACAGAAGCTGTCCGTTGAACAATCACCGCCTTCAAGACGGATCTGATGGCTGCGATAGCCTTTGGGGAAGTTGATGTAGAAATCCTTGTCAAGCTCCAGTCCGCCATCCTTGCCGACATTGGCCATGACCATCTGACCGCCTTCATCATTGGGGTAGAACTGGTCATCCCATGTCGAATACAGCGAGTTGGTCCAGTAAACCCGCTTTCCGTCACGGCTGATCTCGACCATTTGCGGGCCAAAGGCGAAGTCCTTGCCATTTGGATGCCTGGTATCCTTGACGATACCGCCAATTTCGACCTTGCCGGCAAGAACAGGATTCATCGGGTCGCTTACATCATATTGATGCATCTCGCCGATGCCCCAACAGGCCACGTAAAGGAAGCGATCATCGAGACTGAGATCAATATCGGTTACCAGCGGCGGCACCGCTCCGAAGCCTTTGAGAAGTTCAGGCAGATCATCGGGGTCGGCGGGCTGCGGGTCGATGGTGATCGTCTTTCTGGCTTGCCACTTGCCATCCTCATCGCGCCACCAGGTGAAAATTGCGCCCTGCAAATTGGTGGTGTCCACCACGACCCCGCAAAAACCGTAGGACTTTTTGGGATCATGGGCCGGGCGGATTTCGAGCGCCATTTGATGGTTCGCACCCAGATCAATCGTCTGTATGTTCTTGCGCTTGCGCAAATCCCAGAAGTGGATGGAATGGCCATACTTGTTGCTCAAGAGGTCTTCGGCAACAATCCCACCCTCAAACTGCGGCGGCAAGCCCCATTCGGAACTGACCATGTAGTCCTGGGGCAGGTTCCACCAGAAATCATAATGCTTGTCCTGCTTTCCACGGTCCATCTCGTATTGGCCAATAATCTCGAAGGTCTCGCAATCCATAATGAATATGCCGGGAGGTCCGTCAGTTCCGTCCTTGCCACTGCCACCAAGCGTGGAAACGTAAATTCCCTCCGGCCCGCAATGGATAGTGTGCGGACGAGAGTAACCAGTCTTGGCAAACACTTCTTCCGGCTCAATGGTCTTGTGAATTTTCGCCTTCAGCGGCTCTTTGACGTCGATTACATATATGCGCGAGGATCGAATACCCGGCACGATGAGATAGCGCCGCTCCAAAAATGCGTGTCCGCTGAGTGGCGAAAGCGAGGACGAACAGGCATTCCAACCGAAATGGTGAAATTCGTCACCCTTGTTGGGCATGATGACCTGATGAACGATCGTCCCGTAGGTCTTTGACTTCGGGTTCAAATCCACAACGGCAATGCCGTCGGGCTGTTTGCCATCGGGACTCAGCATTACCGTAAAGCCATAGTTCTCAACCGGTGCCTGCATAGCGAGCTGTGCGGTCGCGTGAAAAGTCGGATCTGGCCTCAAGTTCATGTCTTCCTCCCGGGTTAAGGCGTGCGGTGATAGTCCTCTTGTCTTGGTTGTTTTTCAGATTAATGATTGAACACCAGTTGTGCACGGCTTGTCCATAGTAACCGGCATAAAATAGGCGGGCAGCGGTCAGGATGTTTCCCAAACAAGCGGAAGCAATAATGGCTTGCCGCACGCTACCGGCCCCGCGCCAATTCCATTTCGCCCCCGAATTTTTGCGACCCCTTGTCAGTTGCCGAGGCCACGGGGGTAAATGCCCGCCCGGCGTGTCTCTTTAAAAATCCTTCAACAGCCGTGTTGTTTCAGGATCGAGGAAACCGGCCACAGTTGCCTCGGTTTCAAGATCCAGCGCGCGGTTTATTTCTACTGCCCCTGCCTGGTTAAGCACCCTTTTCATGGCATGGAGCGATAGCGGCGGCAGGCTGGCGAGTTTTTGCGCAACTGCCATTGCCTCCTCCATCAACCGGTCATCTGGCGTCACACGCCAGGCAACGCCGATTTCCCTTAGTTCTGCCGCGCTGTAGCGCTCGCCCAGCATCAGCATTTCGCGAGCCTTCATCAGCCCGACAATATTGGGCAGGATGCTGGTCACCGCACCTGTAACCAAAAGATTGAGCGAGACTTCAGGAAAGAAGGCCTTCGCACTTTCCCCCCAGATTGGAAAATCGCAATTGATGGCCCATTCGAAACCACCACCGACGGCCCAGCCATTGATCGCGCCGACTACCGGCTTGGCGCCGAAGACGATCGAGCGCGTTGCCCGCTGGATCGCATCTACCAGCGCTCGCGCCTCGGCCTCACTTTCAGGATGCACATGTTCGTTCCGGTCATCGCCGGCACAGAATGCCCTTCCCTTGCCGGTGAACACGATCGCCCGGGTTGCCGCATCGCGGTTGGCATCGTCGAAAGCGAGTGCGACATCGCGGATGAGCGCAGGGTTCATCGCATTGAGGCTGTCAGGCCGGTTGAGAGCAATGATGCGAACCCCGCCTTCAAGCGTGCTTTCGATGGTCTCATAGGTGAATGCCTGCATCAGTACCGCCTCTCCACGCGCCTTGTCTTGCCCTCGGTTGTCCCAAATGTCCCATGGGGAACGATCCGCACCTTTGCCGTCGCGCCGAGATCCTGTTTCACGGATGCCTCGATCCGCGCGGACAGTGCACCATCGTCCTGCCTGCCTTTGGCGAGTTCCACCATTACGGGGAGAAAATCGAAAGGCGGCGGCGTCTCCAGGATTACCCGATAGTCACCTGACAACTCGTCAAATCCGTTGACCACAGCAGCGACCATGGTCGGAAAGAGATTGAGTCCCCTCACGACCACCATGTCGTCTGATCGTCCGACAACGCGAAAACGGAACCCCGGCGCGCCGCACCTGCAGGGCTCCGTCTCATCGACGCAGATGATGTCGCCCGTTCGGAACCGGACCAGCGGTTGGCAGTCGCGCGCCAGGTGCGTCAGCACCAGTTCACCCTCCTGCCCTGTTTCCAGCGGCAGGGGCGAACCGCTTTCCGGCTCGATCAGTTCGGGATACAGCACGTCCCCTGCATGATAGTGCAGCCTTGTGTCATGGCTGCATTGGGCACCGAAATTGCAGAAGACATCCGACACACCATAATTGGAGTTCATTGCCTCCATGCCCCATACATCACGGAATCGCTGGCGCAATTTCGGATCATCCAGGCCCGGCTCACCGCCGAAAAGGCCAAGCTTCAATCCAAGGTCCTTCGGCGCCATACCGGAGAATTTTTCCGCAATCACCTTTTCCAGCACTGCCGGATAGGATGGTGTGCAGGAGATTGCGTTGATCCCGGTCTCCAGGATAGTACGCACCAGCAGTTCGGTATTGCCTACGCCGAACGGTACGACCGTCGCCCCGGTTCTCTCCAGCGTCATGTGGTCGGTCAGCCCGCCCATCCACATCTGGTAATTGAGGCAATGCACAACGGTCATTCCCGGCCCGAGACCGGCTGAAGCCTGGCAGCGGCCACCTATCACTTCGGTGATTTCGCAATCCATGTCCGACAGGGCAAGGTTCATCGCCTGCCCGGTGGTGCCGGACGTGCGGTGCAGCCGCCGAACCTTCTCGCGCGGCGCGCAGAGATAGTCGCCAAAGGGTGGATACGCCTCCTGGGAAAGGCGCAATTGCGATTTGTCCGAAAGCGGCAATTGCGCAAGATCACGCAGGTCTTCGGGCGGCTCGATCCCCGCCCAGAGCTTCTGGTAGAAGGAAGAATGTTCGCGGACATACCGGCGCTGTTTTTTCCACAGCGCGTTTTGACGTTCGAAAAGGGCGACGGGGTCGCGGCGTATGTGTGGATCAAGAAGTGGCATGATGGTTCTCGAAATATGATCCGCAAGCCTATGCCGGGACAAATCGCCAAGGCAATTCATTTCTCCCGCCCTACCGTGCCCTGTCTCAGCAATTACTCTTGATTGGCTTGCCTGACCGGGTCGATTGCCCGCCAGCCAAAATCGAGAAATGCCACAGACGCCTTGCCTAGCTCGAACATGTGGTCCGCCAGTTTCGGGCTGAGCATGTCCTCAATCGTCAGGTCCTTGATGAAGGTGTGGTTCTTCATCCGAACCCATTCCTGCACTTGCGGGTCTTCCACATTCTCGAAGCCGCGCGGATTGCGCTTGAGCGCTCCTTCGAGGTCAAAACGGTAGCCCTTCGTTTCCATATCTAAAACCAGTCTTGCGAACCGCTCCGGCTCGCGGCAAATCAACTCCCGAAATGCTCGCAACTCTTCACCCGCAAGACCGTAAAACCCCGAGGCAATGAAGCATTGTTCATTGGAAAAATGCAGATAGACGAAACCGTTTTCCTTCTTGGTTCCGTTGCGGCTCATCATGGCGCTGCCATGGGTATTGTAGGGATCCTTGTTCTTGGCAAACCGCACATCGCGATTGACCCGGTAAAGCGAGGTCTTGCGGCTCCCGCGTACGGGAATCCCCGCCTTTTCAAACCGCGCCGAAACCGTTTCAATCAGGTCGCCCATCGGTTCTTTCACGGCCCGCTCGTAGATTTCCCTGTTTTCGTGAAACCATTCGCGGCTCTGGTAAAAGCCGAGCGCCTTCAAGAAAGGAAAAGTCTCTGCCGTAAAGCCGTTGAAAGAACTGGTAGTTTCGCCCGCCTTGCTTGCCTTGGTCACATCATCTCCCGTCATGCAAAACCGTCACTTTAAATCAGCAGCCCCAAAGAGCAATTGGTACACACCGCTTCCCTGCCAACTGCTGACATTGCCGGTAAACTGCCGACTGGAAAAAAACATGGCCGGGAAGACGGAACTCAGGGAGAAAGGGCTGCCAGAAAACGTTTCACGGCTCCCGCATAGCCATGTTCCAGCGCGTCAGCGGTAAGCCCGTGACCGATCGAAACCTCTGCCAGTTGAGGAATGGATTTTGCCAGCAATGGCAGGTTGGCAACCGTCAGGTCATGCCCCGCATTGACACCCAGGCCAGCCTCGCCGGCAAGCCTCGCTGTGGCCCCAAGCTGCTCCGCCTCCAGCTCTGCCCTTGCGGGATCCGCGTGGCAGGCGCCATAGGGACCGGTATAAAGCTCGACCCGGTCAGCACCGATCCGGCTGGCAGCAGCAATCTGGTCGGGGCCGGCATCGGGATCGCAAAACAGTGATACCCGCATGCCGCGCTGCTTGAACCGTTCAACGACAGGGCGCAGAAATGCAGCGTGTACAATAAAGTCCCAGCCATGATCGGAAGTCGCCTGGGCTGGATCATCGGGTACCAGGGTTACCTGTTCGGGTTCATTGGCCAGTACGAGATTGATGAATTCCTCGTTCGGATATCCTTCAATATTGAATTCGGCACCAGGAAATTCATCGTCGATCAGCGCGCGCAATACCGGCAGATCACTATACCGGGTATGGCGCTGATCCGGCCTTGGATGCACTGTCAGCCCGTGTGCGCCGGCTTCCAGCGCAATTCGGCCAAGATGCTCGACATCCGGCCATGGCAGATCGCGGCGGTTCCTCAAAAGGGCAACAGCGTTCAGGTTTACTGATAATTTGGCCGTCATGGCGGGTTTCCGACTCATTTTCAGGTTTTCCGGTCAACCCGACGGTAGAGACAGGTCGCACTCCGGGCAACAGGATTTAACTCAATTTTTACCCAGCTGGTTTCCATTTGGTTTTACTTTTTTTGCAACAATTACAAGATGTTGTTGGAAGTGGGAAGCTATGTTTTACGAGTTTTTGATGCAGCACCCCGATTGGCTGTTCATGGGCACGACTGCCCTGACCAGCATTGCCGGGCTATATCTGTTCAAACAGAACGAAAACTACAAGCAAAGTGCACTGAATGATGTGGAGACCATCAATTCTCTTCATGAAGGCTTTTATCGGTCGAGCCTTGATGGCAAGCAACTCAGCGCCAATCCTGCACTGTTTCGCCTTAATGGATATCGCACCGAAAGGGAATTGCTCGCAGCAGTAAATGATATTGCCAGTGAATGGTATGTCGACCCAAATCGCCGGGAGCAATTTTCCAGCATATTGTTTAACCAGGGAAGGGTCACGAACTTCGTCTCGGAAATTTACCGGCACAAGACCCGTGAGCGCATCTGGATATC
Source organism: uncultured Salaquimonas sp. (assembly GCA_964541115.1). Classification (GTDB taxonomy): domain Bacteria; phylum Pseudomonadota; class Alphaproteobacteria; order Rhizobiales; family Rhizobiaceae; genus Salaquimonas. The sequence continues at coordinate 13,183 of CAZIPH010000033.1, read as the reverse complement.
GGAAAACGCCAGGCTGGTTTGTGATCCCAAATCTGCCGAGCCGCTTTACTATGAAGGCACGGTTCGCGAGATCACCGAGGAAGTCCGCCACCGGCAAACCCAGGATCGCCTGAACAAGCTTGCCGACAACCTGCCCGGCGGTCTGTTTCAGTTGCATCGCGATACCAACGGCAAGTTCACCACGCATTACCTGTCCAATTCCTTCAGGCGCATGTTGGATACCGATCCAAATGCGTCCGATGTCAGCCCGAACAAGTATCTCAGGCACATCCACCCCGAAGACCTTAACGACTATCTGATCGCCTATGCGAATTCAGGCAAAACCCTGGAACCGCTAAATCACCAGTTCAGGTACATTCGGGAAAATGAAACGCAGAGATGGTTGCATGTAACGGCGACGCCAGAACTTGAACCTGATGGCGGCATCATGTGGCATGGCCATGTAAGCGACATAACTGCCCAGAAACTGGTGGAGCAAAAATTCGAGCGTTTGGCCTATAATGATGCACTGACAGGCTTGCCCAAGCGCGCAGTACTGGAAGACAAACTGCTGGCCACGATCCGCCAATGCAACCGGCGCAAGGACTTTGCAGCGCTTCTGTTTATCGACCTGGACAATTTCAAGACGCTCAATGATACCCGCGGGCACGATTGCGGGGACGAACTGCTTCGCCAGGTATCGGGTCGGCTGAAAAGCACTGTGCGCACCAGTGACCTGGTTTCACGCTATGGCGGGGACGAGTTTGTCATTTTGATCGACGGGTTGGACGGCACTGAATGCGATGCCGCCCTCAAGTCGAAACTTTTTGCGGAAAAGATCCTCAAAGCCTTCCGTCCGGAGTTCGACCTCGAAGGATACAAGCATTTCGCCAGTCCTTCGATCGGCATAGCCCTGATTAATCCGGATCTTCCCGGTGCGGATGAAATCACCCGGCAGGCGGACAGCGCGATGTATTCGGCAAAGAAAAACGGTCGCAACACCTATGTTCTGTTCGGCGAGGGAAACAGGCAGATCGAGAATGACATTTGTGGCCTGCAGGATGACCTTGGCAAGGCGCTCCTGAGAAACGAATTCGAACTGGTCTAGCAGCCCCAGTTCAGCGCACGGGGCGAACTATCAGGTGCAGAAGCCTTTATCCGATGGAACCATCCCCAATACGGCACGCTGGTCCCGCCCGACTTCATGCCGCTGGCCGAGCGCAACGGGGTCATCACACAGATCAATGACTGGGTATTGGATACAGCCATCCGCCGCATTTGCGAATGGAAAATCAGCCCTGAGACTGCATTCCTCAGCCTCGCCATCAACATCAACGCGCAACAGTTTTCAACGCACGGATTTGCAGCTTCCCTGCAAAAGAAGCTCTCAACCGCCGATATCGACCCTTCCCTGCTGATACTGGAACTTACTGAAAGCGTTCTCGAACGAGGTATCGATACGGTACGCAAGCAGATGATCGAGGTAAGAAAAACCGGCGTCCGGTTTTCACTGGATGACTTTGGTAGTGGCAGTTCCTCGCTGTCCAATCTCAACAAGCTGCCATTTGACGAGATCAAGATCGACGGATTCTTCGTTACAACGATCGAGGACGAGGCACAGAACCGCAATCTGATCGATGGAATTCTCGGCATCGCGGCGGCAATGAAGCTTGAAACCGTAGCCGAGCATGTGAGTTCAGAATTCCAGGAGCGTTACCTACGCGAGCGCGGCTGCGATCGCTTCCAGGGCTATTACTACTATCCGCCGCTCTCACAGGCCGATTTCCGCGAACTCGCATACAAGCGCAAAATTGCAACAGCAATGGCAAGTTGACTTTGGGTCCGGCCGGAAAGATGTGCCGGTTACCGCTGGTCAAATCCGGTCAGGTCCTGATTTAGCTGGCGCTTGACCTTGCAAGTTGCGAATCCATCATGTGGAAATTGATCTTTTCTATCAGAAGATCAGGAGAAACCGGCTTGGCCAGATAGTCATCCATGCCTGCTTCCAGACAGGCTTCCTGGTCACCTTTTATCGCATGTGCCGTGACGCCGATAATGACCACCCGCCCACCATTGATCTCTTCATAGTCGCGTATTGCCCTTGTGGCTTCCAACCCGTTCATGTTGGGCATGGAAACATCCATCAACATCAGTTTTGGGTTGAGTTTCTTGAAGGCTGCAACGCCTTCTGCACCGTCATTTGCAATAACAAAACTGTATCTTGAGGACTGCAATATCTGGGTAAACACGATCTGGTTCACCTCATTATCCTCGCAGACAAGAATGTCGATGTCGTCATCCAGGCAATCGATGGTTGTGGCTACACGATCCTCAAAGCCCGACCGCATGGCCGAGTGTGAGGTTTTGTTTGGCGTAAATTCCGCCATGGGAGATCGCTTGCGGCCTGTTTGGGGACCCTGACCAGCCTTGAAAGCATCAGGCGCGCGTGTGGATTCAAGCAGGGCGGAGAGAACGCCTGGAACTGCCTTTTGGTCCAGGGCATTGGTCACGGACTCTGCCCCATCAATCAGTGCTGGCGGTTCCTGGAGCATCTTTTCCTTCATGATCGTGTCCCATTCAACGATCATTGTATGTGGATGGGTGAGTTCGGTTTCATCATGGTCGCGATAACCATTGGCGACATGCTGGGCTATCATGATGCCGCGTGTTGCCTCATCATTGTTACGAGCCCTGTCGAAATGTTCGCCAAGCGTTGCGATGATCGTCTCAAGAAGAAGGGAAGAGCGGGCCGGCTTGGTCAGATGTCCCTGAATGCCGAGGGCAGTAAATCCCTTTCCATCCTCGGTCTGGTCGACGCTGGTCAGCATGATCACCGGTGTGTCCGCGAGGCTTTCCTCCTGCCTGATTGCCGCCACCACATCGCCGCCATTCATACCGGGCATGTGATAATCGAGAATGACGCAGTCTACCGGCATGCCCTCGTCATGTGCAGCGATTAGAAGCGCCAACCCTTCTTCACCATTCTCGGCAGCGGCATGGTCAAAATTCCAGGCTTCAAGCTGCTCTGACAGGATGGATCGGTTCACCGCATTGTCATCAATTACAAGAACTCTTGAGCCGCTTACATCCACGGGAATCGGGCGACTGACATACTTTGTGTCCACCGGCAACTGCACCTCTAACCAGAATGTGCTGCCCTTGCCTTCCTCACTTTCAATGCCGATTTCGCCTCCCATCAGCCCGACCAGGGAACCGGCGATGGAAAGACCAAGGCCGGTACCTTCATGCCGTCGGCTTGCAGAGCCGTCGACCTGGGAGAATTTCTGGAAAATCGTATCGACCTTGTCCTGCGCTATGCCAATACCGGTGTCCTCGACCTCAATGCGTATGCGAACCTCTTCCCCGTGATTGCCCACTGCGGACGCATTGACATAGACATGACCCCTGTCAGTGAATTTGACGGCATTGCCGATAATGTTCGTCAGCACCTGTCGAACGCGACCGACATCGCCAATCAGGCTTTCAGGCAGGTGCGGGTCTACCCGAACGATCATTTCGAGGTCTTTTTCCACTACCCGCGACGAAACCAGCGTTGCAACATCCTCGATGGCCTCCTGCAGTCGAAACGGCTTTTGCTCCAGTTTCATCTGCCCGGCATCAATCTTTGAAAAATCCAGGATATCGTTGATGATCGTAAGGAGCGCCGCACCGGACTTCACGATGATCTCGGTAAAAGTGCGCTGGCGCGGATCAAGTTCCGTCTTGGCAAGCAGTTCCGCCATTCCCATCACACCATTCATGGGAGTGCGTATTTCGTGGCTCATGTTCGCAAGAAACTCGGATTTTGCACGGTCTGCACTTTCGGCCCGAACGACAGCCTGTTCCGCCCTGCTGTGCTCGTCTTCCAGCTTGCTCAACAGGCGTTGGAGGAACACATCTACTGGAATGAAAATGAAAAGCGCGATTATGGCGACAACACCAATACCGAACAGCAGGAATTGCTGGAGAAGTTCACCCTGATAGACGGCGCGCTCGTTCAACATTTCGCGGAGACGGTTGGCGATATGCTGATTGCTCGGCTTGACGATACTGGCATAGTTTTCGGCAATCTGCCGCGCAACCCAGTGCATGTCGGTTTCAGTGCGGGCTTCGGCGACATTCTCGGGGGCGAGCAATGCAATATGATGTTTGAACGGGTCGTCGATCATCATGAAACGCGATCCGGCAAACAGGTTTGTGCTGATTACCTCACCGCTTGACCGCCATAGATCGAGGAGATTGTCAAAGCGCTCAAGAGCCTGTGCCTGCCAGTATTCGAGTGCCTTTTGCGAGGAAAGGATATTCGGATCGACCGGTTGCTCTGCGAGAAACCTCCTTCGCTCGGCAAGAGACATTCCATTCGTCATGAGCTTGATATAGGGGTTGACCTGCCCGTCCTTGTGGATCTCGGCAACCCGGAGCGCCTTCTCGGCCAATGTTTGCATCGCTTCATCAAGAATCACGAACTCGTCGGAAATCATCCGGATAATGCCGGTCTCGTGATTTTGCTTTTTTTGTTCCGCGTAGAACTTGATGCACGCAACTGCAAACAGAATGATCGCGGTCAGATAGGAGGCTCGCAAGATCCACCCATGCCAGCCTTTGTATTTTGTAAATGAATCCTGCATGATTGAACCCCACACTCAATACCCCTGTAACCGTAACCAGACATGGTTAACCGCGGGTAAATATCCGGAAAATATGCAGAAATCGGAGCGAGATATTACTTGACGATGGTCAGCCGCTCGGCCGCCCTCGTAATGCCTGTATACAGCCAGCGCTGGGCATGCTCGCGAAACGCATAGCTCTCGTCAAACAGCACGACCTCATCCCATTGCGAACCCTGCGCCTTGTGAACCGTCAGCGCATAGCCATAGTCGAAATCATCGTGCCGGCGCCGCAACTGCCAGGGGATTTCCTCGTCCGGCGCTTCAAAAACCGCCTTGAGAACCTTTACCTTTGCCGAATAGCGCTCAATCCCCTCATCCTCGGAGCGAACCAGCAGGTTCATCGATTGCTTGACGGTGCGTGCAGCACTTGTGACCTGCCACAGGGAGCCATTGAGCAGGCCCTTCGCAGTATCATTTCTCAGGCAAACCAGCTTGTCACCAGCCTGCGGCAGGGGTCCGTCAAAGCCCTTGAGTTCGCGAAGGCGTTCATTGTAGCGCCGCCGCGTCCGGTTGGTCCCTACAAGCACCTGGTCCGTGCCCAATACCAGTTCGGTATTGACTTCCTGCCTGGAAATCACTTTCGCGGTATTTCCATAGTCACCGATCATGATTGAGCGGCCTTCACGCACCTGCTGGGCCAGATCTACAATCGGATTGTCCCGCGCCTGGCGGTGAACTTCCTCGAGCAGGACATCGGGTTCATGCTCGGTGAAAAAGCCGCCGCCTGAAACTGGTGGCAACTGCCCGGGATCACCCAGGACCAGCACCGGTGTCCCGAATGAAAGAAGGTCACGCCCCAGCGCCTCGTCCACCATTGAGCATTCATCAATGACGATCAAGCTGGCTTCAGCCACCGGGGATTTCCTGTTGAGCGAAAAAGTGGGTGCAATGCTCTTGGTACCGGTATCCTCATCCTCGACTTCTTCCTCCCCCTTGGGACGGTAGATCAGCGAGTGGATGGTCGATGCCTTGGTGGCGCCCTTTGAACGCAGGACCTGCGCCGCCTTCCCCGTGAAGGCGGCAAAGAGGACAGTTCCGTCCACTCCTTCGGCGAAATGGCGCGCAAGGGTCGTCTTTCCTGTTCCGGCATAACCGAAAAGCCGGTAGACTTGGCGGTCTCCGGCTTTCAGCCATCTTTGCACCTGTACAAGCGCGTTGTCCTGCTCTCTGGAAAATTCCATGCCGCCTCTTCGCACGATTCGCGTCTGCGATCACGGTTGAATGCCGACTGCAATCCGGCAAGCATCTTTGGATCGGCATCAAACTAGTTGCGACGAATGACAACACCCTGTGGCAGCCCTGACACTGCATTCGGCAGCTTCAGTTCATTATCCGTAATGAGCGGGCGAACGGTTCCTGTCCTCGTCGGTACGGATGATGTATTGGAACCCGCCTTGCGGATGGAGCCGGTAATATCCTCCGGAGCCATGATGACCAGTGGTTCTTCCTCTACCTGCGCCGGTTGGACAGGAGCCACTGTGGGAATCGCCCTGACAGCAGGCCTCTTCACAGCAGGATTGGGTTTGGGTTTGGCCTTCACCACAGGCTTTGGCTCCTCTAGAGGCAGATCCTGAAGAAGGCGCTTGATCGCTTCAAGCGGATAAATCCCCTTGCCTGTCCGGGGCGTCTCGTAAAGATCGCCGCGTACAACGAATGTCACGCCAAGAACACGGGAATACTCTTCTTCATCGATCGAAAAGCTCTGATATCCGGCTTCCAGGGCCTCCAGCATCAGCCGCGCATAAGCCGACTTTCTCGCAACTAGGCGGTCAGTTTCGGAAAAGACGCCTGCGGTCGAGATGAAAGCATTTTCCTCGAACACCACCGTTCCCGGCGAGTAGACCTCGCCGTAATAAGCCTTTGGATTGAGCTTGGGTGAAGCACAGGAGGCCAGTACCAGCCCCAGACACAGAATCAGTATTCGCATTTTGTACCCCGGCAACGATTTGTTGACCGGAATATCACTGGTTCACGTAAAGGAAGGGTTAACCATGTTTGTTAATCTCCCCGATCCGTGTTGCTACGTTGTCCGCTTCAGTTCCCACACCATCAGGAAAGCATTGGCCAGAGCGAGGCAACCAGGAGGAGGGCCATGGTGATGTTGAAGAATTTCAGCGTTCCCGGGTCGGAAAGTTGTCGCTTGAGCGCAAGACCCATGCCGCACCACACCGCAACGCTCGGCAGGTTCACAAGGGTGAACACGACGACGACAAATAGGACACTCGCCATGTAATTCTGGGTGCTGGTATAAAGTGTCATCGAAGTGACCGCCATCATCCATGCCTTCGGATTAACCCACTGGAAGGCGGCAGCCTCGAAAAAACTCATCGGTGCGCGCGCCGAACTGGCTGACTCCCCGGAACCGGAATTGGCAATGCGCCAGGCCAGATAGACGAGATAAGCTGCACCGGCGATCTTGAGCACCGTATAAAGAACCGGTGCCGCTTCAAGCAATTGTCCAAGCCCGAGACCCACGCAAAGGAGCAGGAAACCAAATCCGCCTGAAATGCCAAGCATGTGCGGGATGCTGCGGGTCAATCCGTAATTCACTCCCGATGCCAGCAGCATCATGTTGTTGGGCCCTGGCGTGATCGATGAAGCAAAGGCAAAGCCCACAAGCGCCAGCAATACATCAATGGACATTCGCCCGCCCTTTCCCTTCATGCGAGGTAGCCATATTTATGTCAGCATTGCTGACCCATAATGGATGTGCTGTCAATCGCCATCTCCGCGATCCTTCGATCACCGGTCTTGATTGAGAAACAACGAAAACCAGTCCCGTTACTGCACGGTAATTGCCGGTTAACCATGCCCGGTCATCTTTGATTCAGGGATTTCAACTACGCTCATTTAACCATTACCCTAGGGGAGCTTGCTCCCCGGATAAATTTCCTCAAACTCAGCTGGCCGAGAATGAAATCCCTGCTTCCTGTTACCCTATCTGCGTTTTTCATGCTGAGTGCGTGCAATTCTTCCAATGTCCTGGATTCCATGGGCGGGTTGGATCGCGGCGGCCTGACCACCGGTTCAATTCCGGCACCGGCAGAAGCAAGCGATGAGCTTGCTCTTGTCAGTTCGATCACGGATGATGTGGAAACTGTTGGAGCCTCCGGCCAGACCGTATCGATAATCGAGGCACCGAAGCCGGAAAGGCGGCCAGTAGAGACAGCGAGCCTTCGGCCCGAAAAATTGCCCTCCGGCAACAATTCAAGTTTCCAAAACGTCAAGATCTACAAGGCGAATTTCTCCGACGCCCACCCGATCGACTTCGGTCGCAAATCCCCGAAATATTTCGATGTCCACGGCGTCGACGTCTCGCGCTGGCAGTATGATATCGATTGGAAGATGTTGCGCACCCGCGGCGCCAATTTTGCCTTCATCAAGTCAACCGAGGGCGGTGATCATCTCGACCCCAAGTTCAGGGAAAACTGGAAGGCGGCCGGTGAGGCAGGGGTTCCGCGCGGTGCCTATCACTTCTTCTATTGGTGCCGTGTAGCCGAGGAACAGGCTGACTGGTTCATCCGCAACGTACCAAAGGAAAAGGGCGCCCTGCCCCCGGTAATTGATGTCGAGTGGAACAATCATTCGAAAAACTGTCCGCGCCGGCCTTCGCGCCAGGTTGTCCTGGAAAAGATGCGCGTATTCATGAAAAAGGTCGAGGCACATTATGGCCAGAAGCCGATTATCTACACCGCACCGGACTTTTATGAGGACAATCTGCAGGGCCAGTTCAAGGGTTACACCTTCTGGCTGCGTTCGGTTGCCGCCCATCCGAAGGTTCGCTATCCCAACCGTGATTTCGTTTTCTGGCAGTATTCTGGAACCGGCAAGGCCAAGGGCGTGAATACCCATATTGATCTCAACGTCTTCAACGGATCGCAAGCCGCCTGGCGCAAATGGCTGGCCGAGAACGTCCTTTAGAGACCGCCCGCCGGACCGTGTCGTCTGATAATCAGATGCTGCCCGCCTCGACCATGTAGTTGTTGGCTGTGCACATGGCTGAATCATCAGCGGCAAGGAACAGCGCCATTCGTGCAACATAATGCGGCTCGATGAGATCCGGCAGGCACTGGTTGTTGCGGTGCTGCTCGAGAGCTTGCGGTGTGGCCCATTTTTCCTTCTGGCGTTCCGTCATGATCCAGCCGGGAACAATCGTGTTGATGCGGATGCGGTGCTGACCAAGATCTCGCGCCATTCCCCGTGTCAGGCCGTGTACAGCCGCCTTCGAAGTCGTGTAGACCGGCATGCCGCTGCCTTTCTCCCACCATGAATTCGATCCCATGTTGATGATGGAGCCGCCGCCCTTTTCGATCATGCCCGGCGCAACTGCCTGTATGGCAAAGAACATATGGCGCAGATTGGTGGCAATCCGCTCGTCATAATATTCCGGTGTAACCTCCTGCCAGCCATGGCGGTCGTCGCGCGCCGCATTGTTGATGAGGACGTCACCGCTTCCCAAGCGTGCTTGAAGAGCTGCAAAACCGGCTTTCAACGCCTCGATATCGCGAAGGTCGCAATATTCGAACGTAACTTCATCGCCCAGTTCGTCACACAGGTGTTGTGAATTTTCACGGTCAATATCGAGGAACCCCACCCGCGAGCCCTGTTCGGCAAACAACCGCACCATGAATTCACCAATGCCTGATGCGCCCCCGGTCAGGAAAACGCATTTGTCCTTGAGGCTCGGGTAAACTGCATAGGGTTCAGCCATTTAGCCACTTTCCTTCCGTTTTCACATTGTCAGCCAGGAATTCGATCATCACCGGCTGACCGGTTTCGCGCGCCGTTTGGGAGGCTTCGCCAACCAGAGCCGACAGCCCGGCCAGCGTGTCGGTCCGTATGGCCCGCCAGCCGAATGATTTTGCCAGAAGCTGAAAATCGGGATTGGCCGGATGGACAGCAATTGGCGTGATATCCTTGTCCTCGAAACCGTCGCGGATCTGGGCCAGCCAGCCATTGTTCCACAGGAACAGGACGACCGGCAGCTTCTCTTCGGCAGCTGTAGCCATTTCCTGCACAGTGTAGAGCAGTCCGCCATCACCAGCAAAAACCACAACTGGTTTTTCCGGGGCACCCAGTTGCGCACCCAACCCGGCCGGCAGGCCGTATCCCAGCGTTCCATAACCTTGCGGAAAAAGCATCCGGCCAGGAGTGTCAGGGCGAAACACCGTGTGGCCGGTATAGCCGATCTGTGTCATGTCGCAGGCAACAAGCGTTTCGGGAGGCAACGCTCCGGTGACCGTTTCAAACACCTCCCGCCGGCGCTGGCCACCCTTGTCGAGCGATGCATCAAACGCTGCGAGCGCCTCGCGCACGTCTCCTGCCGCAGCATTGCGCCTTGCTTGATCGGCAACTGCAGCAAGCTCGGCATTGATCGCCGCCAGTGCTGCAGGCGCATCACCACACAGTTCGATATCGGCACTGGCAGCATTGTTGAACTGGACCGGGTCAATGTCGATCCGTATCAGCTTGCCATTGAAGCGATAGGCTATGCCCCAGGTTTCATTGGTTGAGAGTTCGGTTCCCGCTGCCAGGACCACATCTGCGCGCGCAATCAACTCATGGGTGGCTTCTGATACCAGTGTCGAACCCAGGCTGAGTTCATGGCTGGCAGGAAAGACGCCACTGCCCGATGTGGTACTGGCAACCGGAGCTGCCAGCTTTTCTGCAATCGATAGAACCGCGGCCTCACCGCCCTCGGCGCCGCCACCGACGATGATCAGCGGACAGATCGATTCAGCCAGCATCTTGGCCGCCATCCCGATCGCAGACGCCCCGGCGCGCGGCCGGTCCGGAACGTCTGCCGGTTCCCAGCTTTCCTCGACCGGATGATCAAAGATGTCGATAGGCACCTCGATATGGACCGGGCGCGGCCGGGCTGAATTGAAGACCGCATATGCCTTGGCAATCAACACCGGCAGATCGGCAGGTTTTTCCGCCCGGGCGGAAAACGCCGTACAGGCCGACATCAGTTTTTGCTGGTCGGGCAATTCGTGAAGTTCGCCCCTGCCCCGGCCCAGATGCTCCACCTCGTTGACCGAGGAAATCACCAGCATGGGCACGGAGTCCGAATAGGCCTGGGCAATTGGCGTGGCAGCATTGGTGACGCCCGGCCCGGCAATCAGGAAGCAGACGCCCGGCTTGCCGCTTGCCCGCGCATAGCCATCGGCCATGAAACCGGCGCCCTGCTCGTGACGTGGCAAGACATGGCGGATGCGACTGCCCACAAGCCCACGGTAGAGTTCAAGCGTGTGTACGCCCGGAATGCCGAAGACGATCTCGACGCCATATTTTTCCAGCAGCGCGACCAGCGCCTCGCCGCAGGTGGGTAGGTTACGCATTGCCAATCCGGTTCACCGTCACTTTTGCCAAAGGCCGAAACTGCCTCTGTCCGTTGCCTACATACCGTCCTTGCCGCGGTTCATCGCGGCAACGCCTGTACGGCAAACCTCGACAAGGCCGAGTGGTTCCATGATCGAGATGAACTGTTCGATCTTGGACACCCGGCCCGTGATCTCGAAGGTGAAATGCTCGGTGGAGGCATCGATCACCTGGGCGCGGAACGCATCGGCAAGCCGCATGGCTTCAACCCTGTGATCGCCTTTACCTGCCACCTTGACCAGGGCCAACTCCCGCTCCAATGGCTTTTCCTGGCCGTTTGCCTGGGCGACTTCGGTAAGGTCCACTACCCGGTGCACTGGCACGGAGCGGTCCAGCAGTTTCTTGATCTGTTCTATGACATGTCCTGTGCCGCGCGAAACAATGGTAATGCGCGAGAGATGCTTTTCATGGCTGGTCTCGGAAACCGTAAGGCTTTCGATATTGTAGCCGCGTCCCGAAAACAGGCCGATCACACGCGCAAGCACACCCGGCTCATTGTTCACCAGCACCGAAAGCACATGGGTGCGCGGGGTTTCAGTGTCCTTGGCGATGAAATAGGCGGAGCCGGCAGCAGCTTGTTTGGGACTCATGTTCGAGAACTTTCACTAAAGGTATCGTTTCGTGCGTCTTCGCGCCTTGTGCGCACCCTTCTTTAGTGCCTGTGAAAATCAAATGGAAGCCGTTTGATGGGCGGCAGATCGTCCTCTGCCTGCGCGCTCCTGCCAATCCACAATTCACTTGCGTCCCTTTCGCAACCAATGACTGCCTCTCGCGTTGGCAACAAAAGGCACCTTTGCAGCAAAACGCCCATTCATTGCGGATGAGAGGTTTCGCCTTGCCTCTCCCGCATCCAAGGAGGAAGAACATGAAAACGCTGATGCTTACATCGGCCAGCCTGCTGGCCCTTGTCGCCGGACCCGTGCTCGCCCAGGACAATACACAGAAGCAGGCCCAGAACAGGAAGAACATGAATTCGAATGGAGACTGCGTCTGCCCGCAGGGCGCCATGCAGGGTATGCACGAAAACATGCGCCAAAACATGCACCAAAACATGCCCCGAGACATGCAAGGCAACATGCCAAGGGGCATGCGCCAGGACATGGACAGCAGGGTTCGCACGGAAGGCGGTTATGGCCAGCTCAATCCTGAACCGGGCAATACATCATCTGCTTCTTCCGTCACTAATGATCCAAGCAAGCAGGAGATTGCCAACCGCTATGAGCGCATGATGGAAAACCTCAACAAGGACGATGGTTCGCAGGAAGCGGGCAATTCCGGGAACACTCAGGGCACCCGGAGCAATGCAAATTCCGGTTCCGATGATCTCGGCCCGGTCTGGAATGAACTGCGCCAGTACAACCAGTCAAACCGTTCTGCAGATACATCGGACAATGGACAAAATCAGCGCCTGAACCGTGATGATGAGCCCCTCTGGGACGATATCGGCACGGCACAATCCGACCCGTCCGATGCAGGACCGGTTCCCGGCTTCGATGAAGATGACAGCGGCCGCAAGATGACCACAGTCGATCCCTCCCGCCCCGGCGTTTATGACGACGGCCCGATCCGCGAGGAAGCCAACCCTGATATTGAAGAGCAGAGCTCCGCAAGTATCAGGCAGAACGCCGATCAGCGCGAGAACCGCCAGATGCGCAACCTTCAGCAAAACGCGCAAACAGCGGCTCGGCTGGCTTCTGCCTTCCTGCCTGATGTATCTTTCGACAAATGGCGGATCGACCGCGAAAACAATTCTGTCGCGATCGAGGTATCCGGCACTCACAAAAGCACAGGCGAAACCTACATGGTAGACGTCACACCAAATGGCCGGATTGAGGAAGTCGAACAGGTCATCCCGCTTTCCAGGGTACCGCATGAAGTGCGCCGCGCCGCTGGTGAAGTTGTCAGCGGCATGCTGGTGAGGGAAGTCAAGCGCAGCATGCGTCCCGACATGGAGATGTATTACGAGTTCAGGGGCCGGCTGACGAATGGCGAAGACGCCTATCTCGGCATCCGCCACGACGGACGCTTCATCAACCTGAACACCGGTTGATTGCGTCAACCATTTGATGAACTTGAAGGTCCGCCCATGGCGGGCCTTTTCATTCGATCCGGTTCTTTCGGCGCGCCAGGTGTTCGCCCCAGCGAACCACAAA
>CAZIPH010000032.1:0-37359 GCA_964541115.1 uncultured Salaquimonas sp. | reverse complement strand
CCTAAGCCCTTATCCGGCGCTCAAGCCCAACATTGCGGGTTTGTAATCATTCCGCAACGTAAGCAGTCTTGAAACGGGATACGGCAATTCCTACCTCATTTGTGTGGGCAGGTTGCCCGCAGGCCGCCAAAGCTGCGTATGTTGGGTTTGTTCGGCCTTGAACCATATGTTGAGAGGGCCAACACATGAACACCACTTACGAAAGCGGCTCGTCCGCCCGTAACAACCAGTCAAGGATCAGCCAGGCGCTTGTTCGCCCGGCATGGACGCCGGTTACCATCGCCATGATGATCATCGGTTTCATGATCTTCTGGCCACTGGGCCTTGCCATGCTTGCCTATATTCTGTGGGGTGACCGCCTCGATGAATTCAAGGCAAATGTGAACCGCAAGACTGACGGCCTGGGCCGTGCGTGGAGCCGCGATTGCGGATCCTATCGCAAGAGCCATTCAGGCACCGGAAACGTCGCCTTTGACGAATGGCGCGATGCAGAAATCGAGCGCCTGCGCGAAGAGCGCCGCAAGCTCGAGGAAATGCGCGCCGAATTCGACGAGCATCTGCGTGAATTGCGCCGTGCCCGCGACAAGGAAGAGTTTGACGCTTTCATGAAAGCCTACAAGGCTGCTTCAGCTGGCGATGAGGATGACTCCTCGAAAAAGCCGAAGAAGAAATCCGTGCCGGACGTCTGATTGTCCGGCCAGGATAACGCCCAAGGCAGCATCCATAAGAACGGAACAGGGCCCCGAGGGGCCCTTTTTCCTGCCCGGTTTTTGCTGCCGGGTTGATGGCCGGGTACATTGCGGTCCCTTGCGGCATCTTGTAATGGCCCCAAATGACGTGTTCCTGTTTCCTGCAGCCGCCAGAATCAGCTAGAATGGAATTGATGGGATTGGGTTTCTTCACAAACGGAATAGGGCGCGGACTTGCACGCGGAACAACGCGCGCTCGCAGCAACAAGAACCTCGACAGCCGCGACCGCTGGCTCGATGTCGATGGCGAGCGCCTGCCGGTAAAGGTCGTCGAACATCCAAGGTCAAAACGCATTACCCTGCGCCTCCTGCCGGGCGGTGAGGGACTGAAAGTCACCTTGCCTGCCCATGTTGGTGACCATGAACTGGACAGCTTTCTTCAGCGCAACCGCAACTGGGTCGCAAGCCGCCGTGCCCGCCTGCCGCAAATGGTCAGCCCGTCCATCGCAGGCTCCATTTTCTATCTCGGAACTGAACATCGCATCGTCCTGAGCGGGCGCATTCGTGGCGTCGTTGAAGCGACCACGATTGATGGCGAGCCGGTCATGCTGGTTCCCGGCGGAGAGAAATTCGCCGAGCGCCGCCTGCTCGATTTCCTCAAGCGGCAGGCGAGGGTGCAACTTGACCTCGCCGTTTCACGCCACGCAGCGACCCTTGGCGTCAGGCCAAAGCAGATCCGCATCACCGATACGACGAGCCGGTGGGGATCGTGTTCCAGCACCAGAACGCTTTCCTTTTCCTGGCGGGTCATCATGGCCCCGCCCGAGGTGCTGGATTATCTCGCCGCCCATGAGGTCGCCCATCTGCGGGAGATGAACCATTCCGACCGGTTCTGGGCCCATGTTCGCGACATCTGCCCCGACATGAACATTCACAAGACCTGGCTTCGCAATAACGGCGCCAGGCTGCACGCGGTCAGGCTCGGCTAGGCCCTATCTGGCTCGGGTTGGCTGGGCTTGGCCATGCTGCGGCTGGACTCCTCAAACCATTCGTGTCAGTGAAATGCCATGCGCACCATGATAAAAATTTGCGGACTTTCAACGCCTAAGAGCATGCAGGCGGCGCTGTCAGAAGGTGCCGACTATGTTGGCCTGATCTTCTTTGAAAAGAGCCCGCGCAATGTTTCGCTTGAGGCCGCTGCATCCCTTGCCGACATCGCCCGGGGCAAGGCGCGCATCGTGGCGGTTACCGTCAATGCCGGTGATGACTTCCTCGATGCCATGGTCGCGGCGGTCCGCCCGGACTTTTTGCAGTTGCACGGCTCGGAAACACCTCAGCGCACAAGCGATCTCAGGAACCGTTTCTCCCTCCCGGTGATCAAGGCCTTTGCCGTTCGTGAGGCAGCCGATTTTGCCCGGCTTGGAGCCTATCAACCGGTTGCAGACATGTACCTGCTCGATGCCAAGGCACCCGAGGGATCCGACCTTCCCGGCGGCAATGGTGTTTCCTTCGACTGGAACCTGTTGACCGGACTTGCAGACGATACGGATTACATGCTGTCGGGCGGCCTCAATGCAGACAATATCAGGGAGGCGCTGGAGATATCCGGCGCAAATGCGGTTGATGTTTCATCAGGCGTTGAAGCCGCACCCGGCATGAAAGACATTGCCAAGATCAGTTCATTCATTCAAACCGTCAGGGATTATGACCAATCCCGAAAAAGCGCCGCCTGAGCAAGCCTGCCAGGAGTAAAAGGCCAGAGGAAACAACGCCGTGAACCAGCAAACAACGCCGAATTCATTTCGCACCGGTCCTGACGAAAACGGCCATTTCGGCATTTTCGGTGGCCGCTATGTGGCCGAAACCCTCATGCCGCTCATCCTTGAACTGGAGCAGGCGTACAAGGATGCCAAGGCAGATCCCGAGTTTGCTGCTGAACTCGCCTATCTCAACAAGCATTACACCGGTCGGCCTTCACCGCTCTATTTCGCCGAGCGCCTGACCGGGCACCTGGGCGGCGCGAGGATCTACTTCAAGCGTGACGAGCTGAACCATACCGGGTCCCACAAGATCAACAATTGCCTCGGCCAGATCCTGCTTGCCAAGCGCATGGGCAAGACCCGCATCATCGCTGAAACCGGCGCCGGCCAGCACGGTGTTGCATCAGCCACCGTCGCCGCGCGTTTCGGCTATCCCTGCGTCGTTTACATGGGCAAGACCGATGTCGAACGCCAGTCACCCAACGTGTTCCGCATGAAACTGCTTGGCGCAGAGATCGTACCGGTTACAGCCGGTGCAGGCACGCTGAAGGATGCCATGAACGAGGCGCTGCGTGACTGGGTGACCAATGTGAAGGACACCTATTACCTGATCGGCACGGCGGCAGGCCCGCACCCCTATCCCGAACTCGTTCGCGATTTCCAGTCTGTCATCGGCACCGAACTGCGCGGACAGATGATGGAAGCAGAAGGCCGCCTTCCCGATATGCTGGTCGCCGCAGTGGGCGGTGGCTCGAATGCCATCGGCCTTTTCCATCCCTTCCTCGATGACAAGGATGTCGAGATCGTCGGTGTTGAAGCGGGCGGACATGGCCTCAAGGGCAAGGAACATTGCGCGTCGCTGACAGCTGGAAAGCCCGGCGTCCTGCATGGCAACCGCACCTACCTCTTGCAGGATGATGACGGCCAGATCTTCGAGGGCCACTCGATTTCGGCCGGCCTCGATTATCCTGGCATCGGCCCTGAACATTCCTGGCTGAAGGAAGCCGGCCGCGTCAGCTACGTGCCGATCATGGATGACGAGGCGCTCGAAGCCTTCCAGCTCCTGTGCCGCGTCGAAGGCATCATCCCTGCCCTCGAACCCTCCCATGCACTTGCAGAAGTGATCAAGCGCGCACCGAAAATGTCGAAGGACAAGATCATCGTCATGAATTTGTGCGGCCGCGGCGACAAGGACATCTTCTCCGTAGGCAAGCTACTGGGCTACGAGCTCTGACAGCGGACCGGCGCGGCCATGATCGAATTCCACGTCACCTATGCCAGTGAGGATGATGCAGCCCAGTCTGCCGCGCGCATGATCGAGGAGCGCCTGGCGGCCTGCGCCAACATCATTCCGCAGATACGCTCGCTTTACCGCTGGCAGGGCCGCATCGAGGATGAATATGAGACACTTGCCATTTACAAGACTTCGGAGGAAAAGGCGGAGCAACTCGCCATCCAGCTGGCAGCCACCCACCCCTATGACACGCCTGCCATCATACGCCACGACAACGTAACAGCCAATTCCGCCTATGAGGATTGGATCAGGGAAGAAACGAAATCCGAATGAAACCGACCCGTATAGACAAGCGCCTTGCCCGGTTGAAGGAAGAGGGCCGCCCGGCGCTCGTGACCTTCATCATGGCTGGTGATCCCGACACCGAGACCTCGCTCGAGATTCTCAAGGCGCTGCCGGACGCAGGCGCGGACCTCATCGAAATCGGCATGCCATTCTCCGATCCAATGGCAGACGGCCCGGCGATCCAGAAGGCCGGCCAGCGAGCACTGGCTGCCGGCCAGACGCTTCGCAAGACGCTGAAGATGGTGTCCCGGTTCCGCAAGGACGACAAGACTACGCCAATCATCCTGATGGGCTATTATAATCCCATCTACATTTATGGTGCGGAGAAATTCGCCGCCAAGGCGAAGTCGGTTGGCGTGGACGGCCTGATCATTGTCGATCTGCCGCCAGAGGCTGACGACGAATTGTGTCTTCCCGCCCGCGATGCCGGAATCAATTTCATCCGTCTTGCAACACCGACTACCGACGACAAGCGCCTGCCCAAGGTGCTGCAGAACACCTCCGGCTTTCTCTATTATGTTTCGATTACCGGGATCACCGGGGCTGCCGCACCTGATCCCGACGAGGTTGGCGCGGCTGTCGCCCATATCAGGAAAAGCACCGACCTGCCGATTGCCGTCGGCTTCGGCGTGAAGGATGCAAAGTCAGCCGAAGCGATCGGAAAGGTCGCGGATGCCGTGGTTGTTGGCTCCGCGATTGTCAACGAGATCGAGGCAAGCCTCTCCAAAAAGGGCCACGCAACCGGCAAGACCGTCAAATCGGTGGTCAAGCTGGTCAAGGAGCTGGCCAGGGGCGTTGCAAGGGCGTAGCGACTGCCCTGATCAATCATGGGTGATATTTGGGCCTCCCCGCACCCATATCAGTGAAGAACCATACCTTCCCGGCCTTGCCGCACCCTGCCAAAGGCTTTAATGCAGGGCCTCGAAAGCAACGGGCGACAGAAATTCCACCAAGGCATAAAAAATGAACTGGATCACCAATTACGTCAGGCCGAAACTCAACTCCTTCCTCCAGAGGAAGGAAATGCCTGAGAATTTGTGGATCAAATGCCCCCAGACGGGTGAAATGGTCTTCCACAAGGACCTGGAAGCCAACATGCATGTGATCCCTTCATCGGGTTATCACATGAAAATCCCGGCCAGGGAACGCCTCGGTCATTTCTTCGACGATGGCAAGTTCGAGACCCTGCCCCAGCCAGCCGTCGCCCAGGACCCGCTCAAATTTCGTGACCAGCGTAAATATTCCGACCGCCTGCGTGACAGCCGCGCCAAGACCGGTATGGAGGATTCCATCCTCAATGCCGTGGGCCGCTTGCATGGCATGCAGGTTGTCGTCTGCATTCACGAATTCGCCTTCATGGGCGGCTCGCTCGGCATCGCCGCAGGCGAAGCGATCATCGCCGCCTTTGAAAAGGCGATCGAACTCAGGGCCCCGCTCATCATCTATCCTGCTTCCGGCGGTGCCCGTATGCAGGAGGGCATCTTGTCCCTGATGCAACTACCCCGTTCGGTGGTCATGGTCGAGCGCCTCAAGGAGGCCGGATTGCCCTATATCGTCGTGTTGACCAATCCGACGACCGGCGGTGTCTCCGCCTCCTATGCGATGCTGGGTGATGTGCATATCGCTGAACCCGGCGCTGAAATCGGTTTTGCCGGAAAACGCGTCATCGAGCAGACAATCCGCGAGCGCCTGCCAGAAGGCTTTCAGACAGCGGAATATCTGCGCGAACACGGCATGGTCGACATGGTCGTACCGCGCAGGGATTTGCGTGACACTATTGCCCGTCTTCTCCATCTGCTTCTGCGGCAGCCCGCTGTTTCCGCACTGCAGGAAGCCGGAGACGATGCCCTCCCGGTTCGCACCGATTCATCAACGGGTCAGTTTGACCAGGATGGTGCAGCCGGAACCGATGAGGCAAGTGCGATGGTGGAGGCAGACACCCGACCCGCTGAGTCAGCGCCGGACGCAACGGCACAGGACGAACAAGGAGCCAAGACAGGCAACTGACGGGCGCATTGGCGGCAGGGTCTTTTCAACAGGGGTTTGTTGCCATGAGTGCCGAAGATGCAGTCAATCGCCTGATGGCGCTTCACCCCAAGGGGTTCGACCTTTCCCTTGAACGCATTACCGGCCTTCTCGAGCGGCTGGGTAATCCGCACCTTTCCATTCCTCCCGCTTTTCACGTTGCCGGCACCAATGGCAAGGGATCCACCATTGCCTTCCTGCGGGCGATCCTGGAAGCAGCGGGAAAATCGGTTCATGTGCATACTTCCCCGCACCTGGTGAACTGGGCAGAGCGCTATCGTATCGGCGCGACCGGTGGTGGCCGTTTCGTGCCGGACGATGTCCTCGAAAGTACCATCGATGAGGTGGCAGCGGCCAATCAGGGCCGCAAGATCACCGTATTTGAAATCATGTCTGCCGCCGGGTTCCTGCTTTTTTCACGTTACCCGGCTGACCATACCCTTCTGGAAGTCGGTCTTGGTGGACGCTTCGATGCGACCAATGTGATTGTTGATCCGCTTGCCTGCCTGATCAGCCCGGTCGGAATGGATCATGTGGCCTATCTGGGAGACACGCTGGCAAAGATCGCCTATGAAAAGGCCGGCATCATCAAGCCGGGCGCGCAGGTGATCGTCGGACTGCAGGAAGATGCAGCCATGGAGGTGATCGCCGAACGCGCCGCTTCGCTCAAGGCGCCACTTCTTGCTGCCCGTCAGGATTATGATTTTTACGAACAGGCCGGGCGCTTCGTCTTCCAGGATGAAACCGGCCTTCTCGACCTGCCCATGCCGCGCCTGATTGGTGATCACCAGCTTGCCAATGCCGCGCTGGCAATTGCCGCGGTGCGCGCTGTACTGCCTGGCCTTGATGATGCTGTCTTTGAAAAGGCTATGCAGACGGTGTCCTGGCCCGGCCGTTTCGAGCGCCTGCCTGCCGGACGCCTCACCGAAAACCTTCCGGCCGGCTCCAACCTCGAAATCTGGATTGACGGGGGCCACAACCCCCATGCGGGGGAGGCCTTGGCAGCCGAACTCGCCAGATTGCAGGCGCGTGATCCCAAACCGCTGACGATGATTGCCGGCATGCTGACTACAAAGGAGCCGCACGGCTTTTTCCGGGCCTTTGACGGCATGCTGGAGGAAGTACTGACAGTGCCGGTCAATGACAGCGATTCAGGTTTTGACCCGGTTGTGCTGGCCGGGATTGTCCGCTCATGCGGGATTTCCGCAAGGCCCATTTCCGGTATTGGCGAAGCGCTTTCAGCAATAGCCTCAATGGGCAGGGCCGCATCCGGCACCGGTCACCGCAGGGTGCTGATTTGCGGATCTCTCTACCTGGTTGGTGAGGTGCTTGGCCGCAACAAAACTCCGCCGGTCTGAAGGCAACAAGAAAGGCGCGGAACCAGCCGCGCCTTCATGCACCTGTTTTTGATTTGCAAGCTCAGCTGGCAGATTTCATCCAGTCGGCCAGAGCGCTTTTGGGCTTTGCGCCAACTTGCATGCCGACCGGCTCGCCATTCTTGAACAGCAGCAGGGTCGGGATGGAACGAACACCGTACTGCGCAGCCAGATCGGGGTTCTCGTCAATGTTCAGCTTGGTGATTTTCACCTTGCCGGCCATTTCGTCAGACAGTTCTTCAAGGCTCGGGCCAATCATCTTGCACGGTCCGCACCATTCCGCCCAGAAGTCCACCACGGTGGGTACATCTGATTCCATAACTTCGCTCTGGAAGTTCTTGTTGTCGACTTTCACGGTTGCCATGGGCGAACTCCTTTCTCGGGCCGCGCCCGCTGGTGATTTGCGTTGCACAATAGGTAGGAAGCCCGGCGCGCAGCGTCAAGCCATCTTGTTTGGCGCTCACACAGTGTTGAGTAATTCCATTTGCGCGTCGAGCAAGGCGTCCGGCAGCTCCATGACACTGCCATCCTGTGTCCAGACCAGCAGTGCCGAGATTTCATGCCCGCGATAGATGTCCTGGAGCAGGGCCCGGTAGAGGGCCATCTGTGCGAGGTATTGGACCGGCACGTCACCAGGTGAAGCGGGAACGCTGATGTTCGTCTTGTAATCTGCAATCAGGACCCTGTCTCCGACGACCGCCAGCCGGTCGATCCTGCCGCGTATCCAGCGCGCCTTGCCGCCCAGCGTAAGGGTCCCGGCAATCTCTGCCTCGCTTTGGCTGTGTTCGCCGAAAAGGTCCGCCAGTCGGGGGTTGTCCAGAACGAGTTGAACATCCTGAAGAACCTTCCTTCGCTCACCTGCCGAAAGCATTCTTACCTGTACACCCAGCCATTCTTCGGCAAAGGGCATGCGGGCAGATATGTCGAGTGACGGCAGTGCCTGCAGCAATTGGTGGGTGAGGTTGCCCCGCTCTAGTGCATTCACTTGGACGCCCGTGAAGACCGGGCCTTCCCGGGGCAGAATATCCAGCATGGCCAGAACGCCTGACGGGCTGAGCGGCCGGGGAACCGGCTTTTCCGCGCGCGCCGGCGACAGCCATTGCGGCAGGCCGCTCACCTGTTTGCGCACTGCGCTGTCCTTCTGTTCCTCTTCGGCCTTCTTGTTCCGGATTCCCTCAATTTTCCACTCATGCTGAATAAGGCGGCCTTCCCTGTCCTCGACCGCCACCAGCCGACCCTTGCAATCTTCATTGGCGGGATTGGCCAGCGCCTTCAGCACCATGGAATGCCAATGCTCGTGTTTGACATTCTCGCTGGCATAGCCGCAGACGATCAGCCGGTCTGCGGCCCGGGTCATGCCGACATAAAGCAGCCGCCGGTATTCATCCTCGGCCTTTTCCACGATCAGGGCATTGGCATTCCGGCTCGCTTCGAGCTGCCATTCCTTCTTGGATTGCCACAGCGGATAGGGCTCGCCGCCTTCATGTTCATTCCAGACCAGCTTGGGCGCATGATGGCCAGGATTGAACGCCTTGCTCCCCGGATCGACGAGGAAGACAATCGGCTTTTCCAGCCCCTTGGAGGAATGCGCCGTGATCACCCTTATCTCGTCGCTCTCCATCTCGATCTCGCGCTTGAGTTCGGGTGAGGCTTCCGCCAGCCATTCCACGAAGCCGCGAAGGCCAAGCCCGTTGCGATTGTCATAGTCGAGCAGCGACTGGAAAAACCCGTCGAGAATATCCTCGACCTCGCTGCCCAGCCGGGCAAGGTATTTCGCCCGAAGGCCATGGCGTGCGAACAGTTGGCTGTAGAATTCATGCACCGGAACGCTGTCGGCAAGGGCGGCGATTTCATCGAGTACTTCCCTGATGTCGGCAAAATTCCGGTCGCCTTCAGCCCGTTGGCATATCGCCTCGTAAAGGCTTGTCTTTCCCCGTCCTGCGGCAATATCCATCAGCCCGGATTCATCCATGCCAAAAAGCGGGCTCTTGAGCAGTCCCGCCAGTGACAGGTCATCCAGCGCATTCGAGGCAAAGCGCCCGAGCGCGATCATGTCCTCGACTGCAATGTGCTCGGTCAGCTTGAGGCGATCGGCCCCTGCCGCATTGAGCCCCCTTGATTTCAGCGCAAGGTTCATCGCCTTGACGAAGCGGTCGCGCTTGCGCACCAGGATGAGGATATCCCCCTCGCGAATCGGCCGGGTTCGGGCGGGCAGGGTTTCGCCACTATCGAGCCAACCCCTGATCGTGTCGGCGATCCGGTTGGCCAGCCTGACCTCTGCAACCTTTTCGCCGAGGCTGTCAATCGGTGCGATCCAGTCTTCCTTTTGCGGCTGCGTCTGCTTGATCTCGAGCGGCCAGATCAGCACTTCGCCGCGCTGGTCCTGACGGTTCGCCGTATGGGAAAAGCCTTCGCCATTGCTCGACAGTCCGCGCTGGTGTTCCGGCAGCGAAAAGACCGCATCGACCGCGCTCAATATCTCGTCGGTGGAACGGTAGGAAATGGTCAGCGGAACCTTGTCGCGGGCCATGTCGGCATCTCGCGCCTTGCCAAGGATGGCCCGGAACTGCTTGCCGAATTCTTCGGGGTCCGCGCCCTGGAAGGAATAGATCGACTGTTTTTCATCGCCGACCACAAACAGCGTACGCACCGCTTCGCGCGCGCCCTTGCCTGCGTAGAATTCCTCGGTGATCCGGCGGATGATTTCCCATTGAATGGGGCTCGTATCCTGTGCCTCGTCAACCAGCACATGCCGGATGCCTGCATCCAGCTTGTACTGGACCCAGGCTGCAATCTCGCTTCGCGAAAGGAGGTTGGCAGTCTTCGAGATCAGGTCGGAAAAATCCAGCAGCCCCCTGCGCTGCTTGAGATTGCCGTACTCTGTCAGCATGGCAAAGGCGACCTCGAACAGCGCCTCGCTCGCTTCAAGCGCCTCGAACTGCTTCATCCGCTCGATCTGGGAGACCAGGATTTTCTGCTCGCGGACAAAGGAGGGGAACAGGTTGTTGCCAACCATGAATTTCGTCGAAATCAATTCCTTCCGGGGTTTATCCTTGTTGTCGCCTACTAGAAACAAAGCCCGCCGTTTTTCATGGCTTTCCTTGTCCGACGGGCTGGCTCGATAGGTTTCGATCAGTTCCAGAAAGCCTTGGGCGGTAGTCCCGTTCGACTGTCGGAGCGCTTCGACAAGGCGTTGCAATTCGCTTGCGTCATAGGTGGTTTCAGCCCGGAACGATGTGTAGAGGTCGTCAGGAGTGGTTTCGGCAGTCAGGTTGAAAAGCGCCCGCACCCTGGCAAAGGCTGTTTCAACGCTGCCCTCACCATCCTCGATCCATGCAAGGAAGGCGTCACGCTGGTTTACGATCTCGTCCAGTGTTTTGTCGATGGTCGCGTCGCTGGAATGGCGGCGCAACGTGGCAAAGGCCGCTGAAAGCCTTTTCACCTTTTCCTCCGTGCCTGTCGCCATGCCAAGCCCTGCCAGCATGACCCGGCGGCGCGCCTCACCCATCAGCATCATCTGGTTGGTGTCATCGGCCAGTTCGAAATGTGCGGGAATATTTGCTTCAATGGGAAACTGGTGCAGCAGCGCTTCGCAAAAGGCGTGGATCGTCTGGATGCGCAGCCCGCCCGGCGTATCAAGCGCGGTTGCGAACAATTGCCGTGCACGCCTTGTCTGGTCCGGGCTTGCCGGCTTGCCGGTCAGGTCGCGGATTTCGCCAGCCAATTTCCCGTCATCGAGCTGCGCCCATTTTCCCAGTATCTCGAAAACCTTGTTGGCCATTTCCGAGGCAGCGACCTTGGTAAAGGTCAGGCAGAGCAGTTCCGACGGCCGCGCGCCGTCGAGCAAGAGGCGGATCACCCGCCGCGAAAGAACATAGGTCTTGCCCGATCCCGCATTGGCCGAAACCCAGACGGTGGCCACCGGATTGGTTGCCCGCGCAAGCGGTGTGCCGCCGCCGGTAACAAGGAGGTTGGCGTCGCTGTTCATTCCGCTTCGCCTCCATCGTCATCTTCGCCGATCGACCATTCGCGCACGCGGGCCAGATGGTCATAATCGCCGCTCATCTCGGTTTCCTTGACGGGTGCGTATCGCGAGACATAGTCCTGGCCAGAATCCTGATAGCGCAGGACCAGTGCCTCAAGCTTGCTCATTGCCGAAGCGGCCAGTTCGTCCTCTTCAATCACCTTCGTTCTGTCCCTGGTGATGTCATTGCTCCTGAAATCCTTGCCCTCTTTAAGGCGCACATAATTGAGAGCAGCGAGCGGTGCGCCCTCAACCCCGCCAAAGGCACCTGCCGAAGCCATCGCGCCTTCCAGCGCAAGTTGGGGCGACAGCGTGCGCGCCTGGGGTCCGGACGGTCCGCTTCCGGTCTTGTAGTCGATGACGGCGAGCCTGCCCGATTTGAGGAGATCGATCCGGTCCGCCCTCCCGCGCAGGGTGAAGCCGGTATTGGCGACCTCCATCCTGCCGCTTACCTCGCAATGGCTTTGGGAGAGGGTATCACGCCGCTCCATTTCCCATTTGATAAAGGCGGCGGCTACCCCGTCAAACCGGGGTCGCCAGGCAGCCTCGATTTCAGGTGCCAGGGCAGCCCCGGCAAAGTGCCTGTCAGCAATCTGCGCCATCAGGGTCTGGGCGTTGAAGTGCCCGTTCCACTCCTTGATGAAATCGGCAAGGATCGCGTGATAGAGCGAGCCGCGCAGTGCAGGGTCTGCCTCACGGATAAGCGGCGGCAGGGGCCTTAGCCCAAGGATATGCTTGGCATGGATGGCATAAGGGTCGCGGATCCAGGTTTCGATCTCGGTAATCGATAATCCCTTCGGGCGTTTGTCCAGCGGCGGACAGGCTCGTGCGCGCTCTGCCCGCAGGGGTGGCGCATTGGGTGCGTCAATGGTTTCTGCAAGCATGACATGGCGCCGCCCGCGCTTGCGCATTTCGTCAATCACGTCGCCGCCCAAGAATGTCTCAAGCCGCTGCAGCCAGCGGCAGGCAACCGAAGGCGCTCCGCCTTTCCGCATCGAGCGTGAGTAAAACACCTCGCTGTGGCCGGAGAGTTGGCTGAAATCATGGGCGGCAAGGCCGATCCGCCGCTCTGGCAGCGGCAGGCCGAGCTCCGAACGCATTGGCCGATTGAGAAAGGGATCGTTTCGTGCCGCAGGTGGCCACACGCCTTCATTAAGTCCGCCAAGAACAACCCTGTCAAAGTCCTGCAGCCTTGCTTCCAGCGTTCCGAAAATCTGCAGGCGCGGATGGGTGCGCCCGGCCTTGCGCACGCTCACGCTGGAAAGCAGCACATCAAAGACCGGGTTAGCCTCACGGGGATGGAAACTGAAATCATTGGTCTCGAGCTGGCCATGGGTATTGAGGAGTTTCAGCAATTCTTCTCCGCCCTCGAGGGAAAACAGGCTTTCGCCTGCGCCAGAGCGTTCGCAGCAATCGAGCAGGGCCGTGGCGAGTCCCCCCGTGGTAATCTCTTCCTCTCCTTGCAGCAGGCCGACCAACGGGTTGATCGCCTGACCAAGCAACTGTGCCCGGATCGCAAGTTCCTGCCATCCCTCCTCGTCCAACGCCTTGAGCCGCGCATGGGCATGCGGAGTCTGCTCGATCCGTTTGCGCGCTGCAGAAACGGCATCGGCAATGTCGCTCGCCTCGGGCAGGCTCAGGCAATCACGGATGACCGCAAGTTCCATCAGCGCGGCAAGACCACTACTGCTGTCTGGCATGAGTGCCCTGGCGATCGGGCCGTGAAAGAATGCCGCCCAAGAAACCGGATCGGCCATATCCCGGTCGCAGATGCGCATCAAATGGCGCAGCGCCATGGCGCATTCACTCGCCAGCAGCGGCTTGCCCGCACTGTCATCAATGCCGATGGCAAAACGCTCCAGTTCGCCCGATACCCGGCGGGCCAGTTCGCGGTCCGGCGTTACCAGGGCTGCCGTTTTCTCGGGGTCCTCCAGGGCCTCGCGAAGAATGATCGCAATGGCAAGCGCCTCCTGGCGTTCATTGCGCGCTTCAATAATCGTGGTTCCGGTAAAGGCATCGATCAGGCCGTCGTCCAGCAGTTCGCTGCGGCGCTGGCGCCATTGCCCGGTCATGTCGGCGGGAAGTAGCGACAGGTTGACGATTTCCTCGCGAAGGCGCTGCCGTTCCCCTGCCTGACCCAGAAGGCGGACATCACCCGGCCGTGCCTTCATGCGCCGCAGGAGACGCACCATGGAAAATTGCGGATGGGTGCTGGCGGCGGTCTCATGGAACAGTTCGCCTTCCTCGGTGAAGCGCCGGAAAACTGCTTCCGGCAAGTCACGGTCGAGTCCGGGAAGCACGACCGCGCCATTTTCCTTTCGTGCGATATGTGCCAGCAATCGCGCCGTGGCAGGGATCGAACCGGTGGAGCCTGCCGCGATCACCGGTCCGGCAGATGCGGCCCGGTTGATGAGGCGGCTGATCCTGAACTTGGCCACCCTCCGCCTGAATTCGGCAGGGTTCACCCGGCCCTTCTGCACAAGGACTCCCGGCCAGCTTTCCATGACGATGGAAAGAAACCGGACAGTCAGCGCCCACCACTGGGCATGTTCTCCTACAGCGATTTTTTTCAGTGCCTGCCAGTCGACTTCCTCGGTTTCAACCTGATCCATGAAAGCGGCAAGATCGCTGGCAAGCCGCAATGCATCTGCCGATGAAGACGGCAGGACAATGTTTTCGTTCTCAAAGAGCGATCTTTCCTTGTCGCTCATGCTTTCCATCCAGCGCCTTGCCAGCCTTGCCAGCGTCAGTTCGCGTTCCGCCGGGGCGATTACCCTGGCTGCCTCGGACATCAGCTCTGCGATGTCCTCTCCGGCGCCGGAAATGTCATCAAGGCTTTCACTGTCGTCAAGATCGCCGAGCGTACGGATGCGCGGCAACAGGGCCGAAGACCTGCCGGCAGCCTTTTCCATCGCAACAAGAAGTGCCAGCCCCATGCCCCGCGCTGCGCGCCGGGTCGGAAGGTACAGCGTGCAACTGGCCAGCGAGAGCGGGTCATTGGCCGGGCAGAACCCCTCGATCAGCGCACCTGTGACGATGGCCTCGGCAAGGACCGGCAGAAAGGGCGTATCGGGCCCGATGGTGAAAACATTGGGCGCGCCATCTGACGATCTGTCCCGCCGGGCGGCAGGTATGTCCTTGTAAGTTTCGCTCTTGTAGTCGCTTTCCACGGGCCTTCCTGCAGATGAATCAGTACCTCGGTCCCTGGACCATGGCACACGCATTCATGCTGCAAAAGGGCGCGGGCTGCGATTACGCAGCGCTTCTGGCGATCGCGTCTTCGGCCTCGATGATTGCATCGGGCGTACCTACATGCAGCCAGACACCTTCCATCCGTATACCGAACAGTCTTTCCTTCTCGATGGTCTCATCGAAGATCCGGTTCAGCGAGAACGGACCCTCGGGAGCCTGATCAAAGACCTTGGGATGGATGATTGCAGCCCCGGCATAGGCAAAGGGCACGATCTTGCGTTCGGGCCTGCGGGTCAGGCGGCCATCGGGCGACATGTCGAAATCCCCACTGCCAGTATAGCCGATGGCATTGATCATGCCCGACAGGAGCAGGAGCACGTCCATCTTTTCCGGGTTCCAGGCATTTGCAAGCAGTTCGAGATTGGGCCGTATACCCTCGAGCCAGAATGAATCTGCATTGAGCAGGTAAAACGGATCATCGCCCAGTTCCGGCAATGCCTTGCGAACGCCGCCCCCTGAATCGAGCAATGCCTCGCGTTCATCGGAAATCACGATGCTTGGCGTATCGCGTGCGGCCACATGTGCCTCGATCTGATCGGCGAGATAATGGACATTCACCACAGCCCTTTTCACCCCGGCACGGGCAACAGCATCCAGGGAATAATCCAGCAGGCTGCGTCCGAACACCCGCACGAGCGGCTTCGGCATCTGGTCGGTAATCGGTCGCATACGCTTGCCCAGTCCCGCGGCAAGAATCATTGCGGTTTCAGGCATTTTCATTTGTTCGCTCACGTCATTTTTCCTGTCCTGGGCGCAGGCGCTACCGTGTTCGGGTGTAGCATTTGTGACAATGAACTCCACGTACACCCTGCCAATACCGATCCGAGCCAGTCGCGATATCCATGCAATGCCGGATGGGCAAGGCTGCGCGAGAGATAGGCCTCCATCCGTGGAAGATGTTTCAGATAGGCAGGCTTGGCGTCACGCCGGTCAAGACGGATGAATATGCCGAGGATTTTCGTCGCCCGCTGCGCCGCCATGATGGCACAGGCCTGGCGGAACCCGGATTCATCGAATGCACCCGAAGCCTTCCTTGCTGATACATAGGCATCGATGACCGCTTCCTCGAGTTCGGCGGGTATGTCGACCCGTGCATCCTGGGCAAGCGATGCAACGTCATAGGCGCAGGGTCCGATCACCGCGTCCTGAAAGTCGATCAGCCCGACCCTTTTGTGCCCGGTTTGCCCGGCTTGCCAGAGGATGTTGGGAGAGTGGAAGTCGCGAAGTACCAGATGGCGCTCCGATTGCTCGAGCAAGTCGAACAGTTCCGACCAGTGCTCTCGGAAAGCCCCGGTTTCGCCGCCTGAAAGTGTCCGGCCCATCCGGGCAGGCAAGTACCAGTCGGTCAGCAGTTCGGCTTCGATTGTCATTGCGCTGCGGTCATAGGCGGGAACCTGGTGTATGCGTCCCTGGCCGATGGAGATTTCACTCGGGAGCGGCTTTTCATGCAGCACTGCCAGCATCTGCCCGCAGGCAAGGTAACGCGTGGCAACCGGCTTTCGTTCCGCATCAATGATCCCGTCCTCGCCAAGGTCCTCGATCAGCAGCAATCCGGCATCAAGGTCGGCGGCATGGATCTTTGGCACGCACATGTCGAGTTTTTCAAGGATCTGCGCAACACCGACAAAGGCAGATACGTCCTCGGCCAGATGTGCAATCCGGCTATAGGGTTTGCCATCGCGGATCGGCGGTCCGTCCGGCATGCGCGGAGCATTCATGAGGATCAGCGTTTCGCCGCCATGTTGGATTGTTTCATAGGATCGGGCCGATGCGTCTCCCAGCAGGAAATGCCGATCGGCATCCCGTCGTGCGTGCTGGTCGAGAAAGGCACGCATCTGGAGGCTTCTGGTGATACTTGCCACCACAGCTCCAGTTCCTGAAAAAGTCAGTTCGCGCGATTCGCTGCCATCAGCATTCTCCACCGCTGCCAGCGTGAGAACCAGGTCTGGCGGCGGTAGCATTTCGCCGCCTCGCTCAGCCCATTCGATGAGCAGGATCTGGTTGTCGGCCGGTTCGCTCAATCCCAGTTCGACAACTTCCTGGTGGTCGGTAATGCGATAGAGATCGGCATGCAGGATCTCGGTCTGCTTGCCCCGGACTTGCGCCGTATAGTGCTGTACGAGGGAAAAGGTCGGGCTCGGCACTTCCGCATTGGCCTCGCCCGTCAACTTGCGGATGATCGCCCGCGCCAGCGCGGACTTGCCCGCGCCAAGATCACCCGCAAGATGGATGGTCAGGGGCGCCTTTAGGGCAAGGGCGATGTCGGCACCAGCTTGCGCCGTGGCTGAATCATCTTTCAGTATATGACGTGTCGTTTGCTTTGCCGTGCCCCTCGAAGTCCGTTTCGACGCTCCTGCCATGGCAACCTATTCTGCCGCCTGCAGCTTGCTGGTCGGCTCGAACGGAAACGTGCAGACAAAGCGGGCGCCCCGGTTCACGCCGCTTTCGACGCGGACCGATCCACCATGCAGCTCGACGAAGCTCTTGACAATGGAAAGACCGAGGCCCGCGCCGCGCCGGCCTTCACCGCCTCTGCCCGATTCAAATCGTGCAAAGATCGATTCGCGTTTTTCCTCGGGCACACCCGGACCCTGGTCACTGACCGCCAACTCGACAACGTCACCCTTGCGCACGGCTTCCACAAGAACGCTGCCGCCATCCGGCGAAACACTTACCGCATTGGAGACCAGGTTGTAGAGGATCTGGCGAATGCGGTCGGGGTCGCCAATGAACCCCTCTGCTGCCCCTGATATGTCTGTCGCTATGGTAATGCCGAAGCGTTCCAGCTTGTCGGCCACGCCCTCGCGGCATTCGGTTATGATCTCTTTCAGTTCGATGGGCTGGTGATCGAGCTGCATGGCGCCGGCATCGATTGATGCAAGATCGAGAATATCATCAATGAGTGATTTCAGAACATCCGAGGAGCGGGTGATGTAGTCGAGATATTCTGCCTGCTTGGCGTTGAGTTTTCCGGGCGTCTCACCGGCCAGGATCTCGGTAAACCCGGCGATTGATGTCAGAGGTGCCCGCAATTCGTACGATACATGCTGGATGAAGCGGGTCTTCAGCGCATCCGATTCCTCCAGTGCCTCATTTCGGTCCTGCAGCGCCCGCTCAATGTTTACTGCCGCGGTGACATCGGCAAGGGTCAGCATGGACTGGCCTTCAGGCAAATGAACGAGGTGATAGTCGAGAACCGTGCCCTGTTTCATTTCCAGCCGCCCGATCAGGTCAGCTCTTCCCTCGTCCAGCCCCGTTACACCCAGGCAGACCTTGTCCCAATCCGCCCTTTCCGACAGGGCAGATGTGATCTGGACGGAGACATCGCGGATATGGCGGCCCTCGACCGTTTCCTGTGACTGGAATTTCCACAATTTGAGGAATGCCGGATTGGTAAGGCGGACCTTTCCATCAGAGCCGAAAACCGCGACCGCCTCATTGAGGTGGTCGAGTGTTTCGCCCTGCACCCGCATCAGCGAATTGTAGTTGCTGCGAAGCGCCAGCTCCTCGGTGACATTCTCGAAGACCCAGCTTGTGCCCCCCTGCTTCTGCGGATTGACGATGACCCGCAGGGTCCGCCCGTCCGGCAGGTGCCAATGGTCCGTACGCGTCTCGGTCGAGCGGTAGGTCTCAAGCTGGCCGTCCTTCCACCTTTTCCAGTCCGGCATTTCCGGCAGCATGGAGCGCGAGCGCATGGTTTCCAGAAGGTCGCCATTGCCCGGCCCGCCTTCCAGATCGCTGGCAGACAGCCCCCATAACTGCTGGAAGCTGGAATTGTAGAATTGCAGTCTCTGCCGTGAATCGAAGATTGCAACGCCTGACGCAAGGTGATCAAAGGTCTGTTCCTGGCTGGCAATTGCGTATTTGAGTTCCGCGCGAACTGCATCCACATCGCTGCGATCGATCGCAATGCCCGCGCTTCCCGCCTCATTGGAGACCGCATGGGTTTCCATCAGCCTGCGGTCACCGGCAATGACGGCCGGCAGGTGACTGTCGTGCACTGCATCACGCGCCAGAGCGGCCTGGATGAGTTCGCGCTCCTTGGCGTCGAACAACTGCCTGTCATCCCTGACGGCCTGATCAGCGTCGCTGCAATCGACCGCGCTGGCATAGGCCGGATTGACATAGGCCAGCGAACCGTCCCTTGCCTTGATCCAGACGGGTGAGCGCATGGTTTCGAACAGTCTTTCTATTACGGAGAACCGGTCGAGCAATTGCTGGTGCGAACGGGTCAAACCGGCCAGCGCCTCGCGTGTGCCGTCGAGCAGGATCATGCGCACAAACGCCTGGCTTCCCGAAACCCTGCCCTGCGCCTCGATCGTTGTTCCGGCAAGTGTCGCAAGTTCAAGCGTGAAGGGCTGACCTTCCTGGCGCAGGTTTTCAATGGCAGTTTCCGCATCCATGGCCGACCTTGGTGTCAGCCATTTTCCGAAGGCCAGAACATCTTCGCGTCGCTCGGGATAGCCGCTGCCGCTTTTCAACCCGCCCAGCATTTGCGGCTTGTCGACTTCCCCGTTCCAGATCAGGATCGAAAGATCCTCGACCTCCAGGAGTGAGGCCATCCTGTCGCGCTCGAGGCGGATACCTGAATAATTCCTGCGAAGCCGAGTATTTTCTTCGGCGATTCGTGCCCGTTCGCGAATCAGCCAGAAGGCCGACAGGAGCGAAAAGCTGACCGCCCCGCCAAAGATCGCAAGAGCCAGTATAGCGGAATGGTCGAGGGGGAAGATGCCGGTGACCTGCTGGAAAAGATCACCCTCCATGGCAAAAGAATGCGGGGCCGACAGCAACACCGAACCCGCCATTATGCCCGTAGCAGAAAGCGTGAAGGCGCTGTTGCGGAAACGGGCGCCTCCCGGTTTCAGCAAACTGCAACATCTCAGGGAACTGCAAGTGCTGGCGAGCCAGGCAATGGCCGCAGGAAAACCTCGCCGCCGGAACCGCTTCCGGGGCATGGCCTCGTTATCAAACATGTCTCCACCGCCTGCATGTTCACGCAACATCACAGCTGCGTGTGCAGACGGAACGTTCGGGTTATCCCCTGGCATATCCGGGTCCTTTGCCGCTCTGGTTCCCTGGACTGCCCTGCCAGTCGCCCGTCTCTCCGCAATCGCAGAACGATCATCGTGAAACGGGTCATTATGATTCGCCACTCTACAACATTTGGCGAATCAGCCGGAAGCAAAAAACGCGCAAGAAAAAAGCCGCCGGGAAAGTCAACCCGGCGGCATCAATATCTTGTGGGTATCCTGGTTCAGATTAATACCTGTAGTGTTCCGGCTTGTACGGACCTTCGACCTGAACACCGATATATTTCGCCTGATCGGGCTTCAACTGGGTAAGTTTGACGCCGATCTTCTCCAGATGCAGCCGAGCGACCTTTTCATCAAGGTGCTTTGGCAGGATATAGACCTTGTTTTCGTACCTGTTGGTGCCGGCAACATGGTCGTTCCACAGTTCGATCTGCGCCAGAACCTGGTTGGTGAAGGAGGCTGACATCACGAAGGATGGATGGCCGGTCGCATTGCCCAGATTGAGCAGTCGGCCTTGTGACAGCAGAATGATGCGATTGCCGGAAGGCATTTCATACATGTCCACCTGGTCCTTGATAGGCGTGTGCTTGTGGTTCCTCAGTGCTGCGACCTGGATTTCGTTGTCGAAATGGCCGATATTGCCGACAATCGCCATGTCCTTCATCTGGTGCATGTGCTCGAGACGAATGATGTCCTTGTTGCCGGTGGTGGTTATGAAGATGTCAGCCTTTTCAACGGCATCTTCCAGCGTTGTGACCTCAAACCCGTCCATTGCAGCCTGCAGTGCGCAGATCGGATCGATTTCGGTGACCTTGACGCGGGCGCCAGCACCGCGCAGCGAGGCGGCCGAGCCCTTGCCGACATCGCCATAGCCGCAAACGACTGCTGTCTTGCCGGCCATCATCGTGTCCGTGGCGCGGCGAATACCGTCCACCAGCGATTCCTTGCAGCCATACTTGTTGTCGAATTTCGATTTGGTCACCGAATCGTTTACATTGATGGCAGGGAAGGGCAGTTGGCCGCTCTCGACCAGCTCATACAGGCGGTGAACGCCGGTGGTCGTTTCTTCTGATACGCCCTTTATTGCGTCGCGCGTGCGGGTGAACCAGCCGGGGCTCAGCTCCATGCGCTTCCTGATCTGGGCCTTGATGACAGCCTCTTCCTCGGAAGAGGGAACCGGAATGATGTCTTCGCCCGCCTCTGCGCGTGCGCCCAGAAGGACATAGAGCGTTGCATCGCCGCCATCATCGAGGATCATGTTGGCGCCCTCGGGGAACATGAAGGA
The DNA here is from genome assembly GCA_964541115.1 of uncultured Salaquimonas sp. Lineage (GTDB taxonomy): Bacteria > Pseudomonadota > Alphaproteobacteria > Rhizobiales > Rhizobiaceae > Salaquimonas. The sequence goes on along the minus strand of CAZIPH010000032.1, from coordinate 16,336 downwards.
TCTGTCGAGATAGTCCCAATGCTCTTCGAGCGTCTGACCCTTGATCGCGAATACCGGCGTGCCACCGGCTGCGATGGCAGCGGCTGCATGATCCTGGGTTGAGTAGATGTTGCAGGACGCCCAGCGAACATCGGCACCCAGATGATTGAGCGTCTCGATCAGGACTGCAGTCTGGATGGTCATGTGCAGCGAGCCAACGATCCGCGCGCCCTTCAGGGGCTGGCTGGCACCGAATTCCTCGCGCAGGGCCATCAGGCCGGGCATTTCGGTTTCCGCGATATCAAGTTCCTTGCGCCCGTATTCGGCAAGGGAAATGTCTTTTACAATGTAGTCTTGCTGGGCCATGTCATCATCCGGTTGGTCTGAGGGGAGATTTGCGCGGCAGGATGCCCGTCGCGGACGCCGCCTTTGCGCGCTGCCATATCAGCAAAACCCCGCCAAATCAACGATCATATAAAGAAATCGTTATGTGCTGATATCACCCGGCCGTATCAGTGCTGATCCTCGATCTCGAAGCGCTGTTCGAAATCGTGAATTTCCGTTTGCACGCTGCGCGGATCAAGTGCCGAGGTTTCCGGGGTCGCAAACCGGCCCGGTACCATGTTCACGAATTCCGATTTCTTTTCCTCGCGTACGGCCTCGTTGCGATTGATGCGCCATATGCCATAGGCGATAATTGCTAGATGGGTGATCAGCGTGATGATGAACAGCCCCTGTTCGGGCATGACGGACATAAGCGCACCTGAAAGGACTGGTCCGATCACGCCACCGATGCCGTACATCAGCAACAGGCCGCCACTGACCTTGATGAAGGAACCGGGCGCGGCATGGTCAGAAGCATGGGCAATGATCACCGGATAGGCCGAATAGATCATCGCGCCGAAGATGGACATGGCCGCAAGGATGACCAGCGGATCCCGCGGCATGGCAACTACCATGAACACGTCGACAAGCACGGCTATCGCCATGATGATAACCAGCACCACGCGCCGGTCCATCTTGTCGGAGAAATAGCCAACCGGGATCTGGAACAGCGCCCCGGCAAGGATCGGCAGGCTCATCATCAGCGCGATCGTGGTAATGTCGAGATCGATCATCTCGCCGAAGACCGCGCCCAGCGTACCGAATGATGAGTTCGAAATCCCGATAAGCAGCGAGGCAAGGAGCGCAATGGGCGAGTTCCTGAACAGGGCCTTCAGGTCCAGCCCCGTTTCTACCAGCGGTTTGGGAGCGGCGGCGGTTGAAACCGCTGTTGGAACGAGTGCCATGGAATAGAAGATGGCAGCGACAACGAACAGGGTAAAGCTGGTACTGTCTGCCAGCGGAATGACCATCTGGCCGGCTGTCGTGGCTCCAAGGTTGACCATCGTGTAGATACCAAAAATCCGGCCGCGAAACTGGTTTTCCGTCCGCTCGTTGAGCCAGCTCTCGACGATCATTGCGCCGGCTGCAAAACAGAAGCCTGTTACGCCGCGCAGCAGTATCCAGGTAAAGGGTTCGACCAGCAGGACCTGCAGCAGCACGGCGATCACGGATAGTGCGGCTACCAGGCCAAATGTCCGCACATGGCCGACGCGCCGCACCAGCTTGGGAGTCTGGATGCAGCCGGCGATGAAACCGATTGCCCAACCCGTTCCCAACAGGCCCAGAGAGAAGGTCGGGAAATCCTCCATCGATCCGCGAATCGGCAGAACGAGTCCGTTGATGCCGCCGGCAAGCATGAGGAAGGCGGAGCCAAGCATGATGGCAAAAATGGGTACGAGCTGGCGAGTCATGAATGCTTGCTATCAGGATTGGCAGTTGAAGGAAACCGCATCGGTGTCGGGCAGGCCTATCAGTGCAAATCACGACCCAATTGTGACGGTCCGGCGAAGTTGCAATTCTGCCTCTCCTGCCTACAGCCTGTCCCGCAATGAAAACCACAACATGGCCGCCACCAGCATGGGATAGCGCAGGAGCGTTCCCCCGGGAAACCTTGGCGTGTCAAGCCGTGCCATCAGGTCAAACCACTCCGCCTGGCCGCCTATTGCATCGGCTGCGATCTGTCCGCCAAGGGTTGCCAGCGCAACCCCGTGGCCCGAATAACCCGAGCAGTTGAGGATATTGCCCTCGACGCGTTCGAACAGCGGCAGCCGCTTGAGCGTGATTGCCAGCGTTCCACCCCAGCCATGTTCCAGCGGGATATCCCGCATTTGCGGGAAGATCTCCAGCATGGGCCGTTTGACGAACGCCCTGATATCCTTCGGAAAACGGTAGCCGTAATTCTCGCCTCCGCCAAAAAGCAGCCTGTTGTCGTGGGTCATGCGGAAATAGTTGATGACGAACTTCGAGTCGGCCACCGCCGCTTGCGTGGGCAGCACATTGTCGCGTTCGCTTTGGTCCAGCGGGCGGCTGGTGACAATGAAATTGTTGATCGGCAGCACCCGGTCCGCAATTTTCGGCTCCAGCCCGCCAAGGTATCCGTTGCAGGCAATCAGCACATGGTCCGCCGTGACAGATCCGTTTGCCGTAGTGAGGCGGACCTTTGGCCCTTTGGCAAGCGCGGTTACCTCGCTCAATTCATGCAGCACCGCGCCCGCCCTGGCAGCAGCGCGCGCTATCCCGCGTGTCAGCGCCAGCGGGTCAAGGTGAAAGGCACCCACATCAAGGGTGCCGCCATGATAGGCCTCGCTCCTGACCAGCGTCCGCATTTCCTCGCGCGGGACAAAGCGGATCTTTTCATAGCCGTAACGGGTGGCTAGGTGCTCGGCATACTCCCGGCTTTCAGGCAGATAGCGCTCGCGGTGATCGGCATGCAGGATACCATCGACCGGATGGCAGTCGATGGCGTGTTCAACAATCAGCCTGCGCACCAGCGCCTTGGCCTCCTCGGCCACCTGCCAGTATTTCCTCGCGCCATCCTCGCCATAATGCTTTTCGAGATAGAACTGGTCCTGGCGCTGGCCGGTTCCGACCTGGCCACCATTGCGGCCCGAGGCGCCCCAGCCGATCCTGTGTGCTTCCAGCAGGCGGACGTTGTATCCACGTTCGCCAAGGTGCAGGGCCGCCGACAGCCCGGTCAGCCCGCCCCCGACAATGCAGACATCTGCCACAACATCGCCCTCAAGCGGGGCACGGTCTGCAGGCGAAGGGTTCGAGGCAGCATAAAGTGAAGGCGCATGAACGCCTTTCTTGTCATTGGCATGTAGCAGGTTCAGGCCGCCTGACATCGCATCATCACACGTTGAGGAGAAGATGCTCGCGCTCCCATGGGGATATGACCTTGAGATAATCCTCGAACTCGCGGCTCTTGGTGTGCTGGTACATGGTGCAGAAATCCTCTCCCAGCACGCGGCGCACCTCGTGGTGCTGGTCAAGCTGCTTCAGCCCCTCGAACATTTCGCGGGGCAGGGCATGCGGCAGCGAATAGGCATCGCCTTCCACCTGGGCGCGCGGCCGGACCTTCTTGGTCATGCCGAGATAACCGCAGGCAAGGCATGCGGCCATTGCGAGATAGGGGTTGGTGTCCATGCCGACAACGCGGTTTTCAACCCTGCGCCCCGCAGGCGAGGAAGTCGGGATGCGCAGGCCCGTCGAGCGGTTGTCCATGCCCCATTCCAGGTTGATCGGTGCCGATACACCTGGAACCAGGCGGCGGTAGGAATTCACATAAGGAGCAAGAATGGAAATGACAGATGTCAGATATTTCTGCTGACCGCCTATGAACCAGTAGAACAGCTCGCTGGCGCTGCCGTCATTTTCCGAAAAGATGTTCTTGCCCGTCTTGCGGTCGATCACGCTCTGGTGGAGATGCATCGCGCTGCCCGGCTCGTCCTCGATTGGCTTGGCCATGAAGGTCGCATAGCAATCGTGCCGCAGTGCCGCCTCGCGGATCGTGCGCTTGAAGGTGAAGACCTTGTCGGCGAGATCCAGCGGGTCACCGTGGTCGAGGTTGATCTCGATCTGGCCTGCGCCGCCCTCCTGGATGATCGTGTCGATCTCGATACCCTGTGCATCGGCAAAATCGTAAATCGTGTCGATGACGGCAGTGTACTCATCAATTGCCGCAATCGAATAGGACTGGCGCCCCGCGCCCTGCCTGCCGGAGCGACCAACCGGCGGCTCAAGCGGGAAATCGGGATCTATGTTCGGCTTGGTCAGATAGAATTCGAGTTCCGGCGCAACGATCGGCTGCCAGCCTTTCTTGCGGTACAGCTTCAGGACCCGTTTGAGAACATGGCGAGGTGCAATTGGCACAGGCTCACCCTCCAGCGTTTCCATGTCATGGATGATCTGGATGGTCACATCGTCGGCCCATGGGGAGGCAACGGCGGTGTTGAGGTCGGGAATAAGCACCATGTCCTTTTCCGTCCAGGAATCCTCCGTGTCATAATCGGAATATTCCCCGGTGATCGTCTGATAGAAGATCGAGATCGGCAGGAAGGACCGCTCGGTGTTGATGAACTTGCGGGCCGGCATGACCTTGCCGCGGGCAATTCCGGCAAAATCCCCGATAATGCATTCCACCTCCTCGACGCGGCGGCTGTCCAGCCACTCCTGCGCGGCCTGGGGCAGCTTCTCTGCCCAGAGATCAATTGGATTGGCAGCCATGGGAAAGTTCCGTTGATTGGTTAATGCCGGAAGGGAGAATATCGCCTGATAATCGCCAATTCCGTGTCAGCACGCAAGTATTCTTCATGGTGATTGCGAATGCATTTGCTGGCGCACTTTGGAGGCAGTTGAAAATCATCCTTGTTCCTGCACTAAAAATTGTCTTAACATGTCCCGATGGAGCCAGGGAGGTTCCCCGAACCAAACAACACACTACCCGCCGCCGGCGGCAAAAAAGGGGTAAAGCCAGATATGACCACCGTTTGCAAAGCAGTGCTTCTTGCTTCGATTTCGACTTTCGCAGTTCAGGCCGCCCAGGCCGCTGAACTGAAGATCTACAACTGGTCAGACTATATCGATGAGGAAGTGATTTCCGATTTTGAGGCAGAGACAGGTATCGACGTCACCTATGACGTGTTTGATTCCAACGAAATCCTGGAAACCAAGATGCTTGCAGGAGGATCAGGTTACGACATCGTCGTGCCGACGGCATCCTTCCTGTCTCGCCAGATCCAGGCAGGTGTCTTCCAGAAGCTCGACATGTCGAAGCTCCCCAATATCACGAACATGTGGGAGGAAATTCAGGACAACGCGGCCAAATATGGTCCGCTGAACGAATATTCCATCAATTACATGTGGGGCACGACCGGCATTGGCTACAACGTCGAGAAGGCGCAGGAGATCCTCGGTACGGACACGATCGATTCCTGGGATATCGTCTTCAAGCCGGAAATGATCTCCAAGTTTGCCGATTGCGGCGTGCATCTTCTCAATTCACCTGACGAGTTGATTCCTGCCGCACTCAACTGGCTCGGCCTGGATCCCAACACCGAAAATCCCGATGACCTGGCAAAGGCCGAGGAGGCCCTGCTGGCAATCCGCCCGCATGTCCAGAAATTCCATTCTTCCGAATACATCAACGCCCTTGCCAATGGCGACATCTGCCTGGCAGTCGGCTGGTCCGGTGACGTGCTTCAGGCCCGTGACCGCGCGGCCGAGGCGGATAATGGTGTAACCGTTGCCTATTCCATCCCCAAGGAAGGCGCGCTGATGTGGTTTGACCAGATGGCGATCCCTGCCGATGCAGCCAATGCCGAGGAAGCACACCTGTTCCTCGATTACATCATGCGTCCCGAGGTAATCGCCAAGGCATCCAACTATGTTTACTACGCCAACGGCAACAAGGCCTCGCAACCGCTTCTGGAAGAAGACCTGATCAACGATCCGGGCGTCTATCCGACAGAGGAAGCTACCAAGGCCCTGTATACCAAGCTGGCCTATGATCCCAAGGCGCAGCGTGTTGCCACCCGCCTGTGGACCAAGGTCACGACCGGTCAGTAAGCGCATCACCTTACCCGGCCCGGATTGTTTCCGGGCCGGTTTCCTTTACCGTGTTGGCTTCATGAACTCCGGGGGAAACCAAGCGTGAACGCGCCCAAACCAAAATCAGCAAATTCACCCAGCCAGGCTGCCTGGCTAAAGCCCGATGCCAAACCGATTGTCGAGTTCGCCGACGTCACCAAGACATTTGGTGATTTCACTGCGGTCAACAATCTCTCCCTGAAGGTCTATCCCGGCGAGTTCTTTGCCCTGCTCGGACCCTCGGGCTGCGGCAAATCCACCCTGCTTCGCATGCTCGCCGGTTTCGAAACGCCAACGAGCGGCAAGATCATGCTTGATGGCAATGATCTTGCCAAGACCCCGGCAAACAAGCGGCCGGTGAACATGATGTTCCAGTCCTATGCGCTGTTTCCCCATCTGAGTGTGCGCGACAATATCGCCTTTGGGCTGAAGCGCTCCAACATGGAGAAAGGCGCAATCGAGGAACGTACCAATGAAATGCTCCGCCTGGTGAAGATGGAGAATTTCGCGGCCCGCAAGCCTCACCAGATGTCCGGCGGCCAGCGACAGCGCGTCGCCCTGGCCCGTTCGCTGGCGAAGAACCCGAAACTCCTGCTGCTTGACGAACCGCTTGGCGCCCTTGATGCGAAACTGCGCGAATCCACCCAGTTTGAACTGGTCAACATCCAGGAAAAGCTTGGCACAACCTTCATCATCGTAACCCATGACCAGGAAGAGGCCATGACCGTTGCAACGCGCATCGGCGTGATGAACGAAGGTGTCCTTGCCCAGGTCGATACACCCGCCGACATTTATGAAAATCCGCAATCTCGCTTCGTTGCCGACTTCATCGGTGATGTGAACCTGATCGAGGGAAAGGTTCATTCGATCACATCCGCCGCCGGTGATGGCCATATGGAGCTGGCAGTTGAAGGCCAGCAATCGCCCTTCATCGCGCGGGGCTCATCCGAACTTTCCATCGGCGACACCGCGCATCTGGCGATCCGCCCCGAGAAGATACAGATTTCAAGGAACCCCGATCCTGATGCCATCAACCAGATGACGGGCAAGGTCGAGGACATTGCCTATATCGGCAATCTCTCCACCTATTTTGTCCGGATCAGGGACGGTAGCGCCAATGGCACGCTCGTCAAGGCGCAGGAAGCCAATCGCCGCCGCATATCCAATCGCGAGATCACCTGGGAGGACGAGGTATGGCTCTCCTTCTCTGCCGGTGGCGGCATCATTCTGGCGAAATAGGGAGCAGACAGATGAGCGCTCCCGACAAACCCTCTCCCGGCGGATTACTCAACGATACCTGGCGCAAGCGGGTGTTGATCCTCATCCCCTATTTCTGGCTGCTGCTCTTCTTCCTGGCACCGTTCCTGATCGTCCTCAAGATGGCGCTGTCGGATGCCGCCGTTTCCATCCCGCCCTATTCGCCACAGCTGGACATTTTTGGCGGCTGGTCCGCCATTACCGGCTTTTTCAGCCAGCTCGACTTCGAGAATTTCAAATGGCTGATTGATGATTCGCTCTATTTCAATTCCTACATGTCGAGCCTCAAGATCGCTTTGATTTCGACATTTCTTGCCCTGCTGATCGGCTTTCCAATGGCTTATGGCATGGCAAGGGCACCGGAAAAATGGCGCGCCCTGCTTCTCATGCTGGTTATCCTGCCTTTCTGGACATCCTTCCTGATCCGCGTTTACGCCTGGATCGGCATCCTGAAGACAGAAGGCCTGATGAACCAGTTTCTTCTGTGGCTTGGTGTGATCAATGACCCGCTGGTCGTCCTCAACACCAATACCGCTGTCTATATCGGCATTGTCTATTCCTATCTGCCATTCATGATCCTGCCGATTTACTCCACCCTCGAAAAGATGGATGAATCCCTGCTCGAAGCGGCAGTCGATCTCGGTTGCTCCAGGATAAAGGCATTCTGGCTGATCACCGTTCCCCTTGCGCTGCCCGGCATCATTGCCGGTTGTTTCCTGGTTTTCATTCCGGCCGTTGGCGAATTCGTTATTCCCGATCTTCTCGGCGGCTCGCAGACACTGATGATTGGCAAGACCCTTTGGAACGAGTTTTTCTCGAACCGCGACTGGCCGGTAGCCTCCGCGGTTGCCATCATCCTGCTGCTCATTCTCGTCATTCCGATTGTCCTGTTCCAGAAAATGCTGGAGCGTCAGCAGGAGCGCGAGGCCCGATGAGACGCTTTTCCTGGTTCAATGCGACGTCCCTGACTTTCGGCTTCGTCTTCCTCTATGTGCCGATCCTGCTGCTGGTCGTCTATTCCTTCAACGATTCCAAGCTGGTCACTGTCTGGGGCGGATTTTCCACACGCTGGTATGGCGAGTTGATGCAGAACGATGCCATGCTTGATGCAGCCTGGGTCACGCTGCGCGTCGCATTCTTCTCCGCTTCCCTTGCCGCTGTCCTCGGCACGATGGCAGCCCTCGTTCTGGTGCGTGCCGGCCGCTTCAAGGGCAGGACGCTGTTTTCCGGCATGATCTACGCGCCGCTCGTCATGCCTGAAGTCATTACCGGCCTTTCGCTGCTACTGCTGTTCATCGCCATGAACATGGACCGCGGCATGCTGACGATCACGCTGGCCCATACCACTTTCGCCATGTGTTACGTGGCGGTGGTCGTCTCCTCGCGCCTTGTCACCTTTGACCGCTCGCTGGAGGAGGCCGCGCTCGACCTCGGCGCAACGCCGCTCGACACGTTTTTCTCGGTAACCCTGCCGATCATCGCCCCGGCGGTCATTGCCGGCTGGCTGCTCGCCTTCACCCTGTCACTCGATGACCTTGTAATCGCGTCCTTCAACACCGGACCGGGCGCCACCACCCTGCCGATCAAGATCTATTCGGCGGTCCGCCTCGGTGTCTCGCCCGAAATCAATGCGTTGTCGACAATCCTGATTGCGATTGTATCGGCAGGCGTCATCGTGGCATCGCTCGTCGACAAGCGTCTCGCAAGATCGCGGCAATAACTTACAATTTTTCCTGAAGTGGCGTTAGAAAAGACTTGGTCTATTTGTCTCCGCAAGTATGGCAATCAATCGATTGAGCAGGAGATATTGGCAACCGTCATCGGTGCGGCCGCGTTCTCGGACACCTTTCTAGCCAAAGGCACTACGGTTTCTTGTTCCCCCGGCGAACAAATGATTCTGTTCGCCGGGGAATGTTGTTTATCGCGCAAATTGCCAACGGCAGAGTTTAGGCTGTAACTCTATTCATTAGCGACGACAACCGTTGTCGAATTGTATGTCTCGGCACAACAGGGAAATGCTGGCAGAATTGTGCGTTCCTCAGGAGTCGCGGTATCAACCTGCTCCAATTCGAAATCGAAAGTCAGTGAAACGCCGCATGGTACCTGATGTACAGCTTGTTCGCCGGGCATCATCCGTCCAAGGAAGGTGTTCCCCAAGTACAGAAAACGCACCGCACCTGTATTGTTGAAAACAGTCACGCGCGGACCCTGTGTTCCACCATGGCCATTGCTGCACTGGGCATTATAACCATCGAGTTGTGCGTCGCGTGCACTGTTGCATTGGCTGATACATTGCTCCAGCTGTCCACGGGCCGGGCCGGTCAGTTCTGCGCAGAGATTTGCCTCGCGGCGCTCTTCCAAACAGGCTGAGTCCCGGTCGTCATCGCATTCCGCCCTGCATTCACTGCGGGTTTCTCCAGCCTCATCTATGCAGATATCACGGGTTTCGTTGGCTGCATCGAGGCATTCCCTTCTGGTTTCCCGGGTATCTTCACGGCAAATCCTGGCTTGTTGCCTTGCAAGTTGACGACAATCACGGGCTGTCTGGCGCGCCTGCTGCCGACAATCACGCCGGTCGGCGCGGGTATCCAGACCATCGCACCTGTCAAGATCATCACGACGGATATCATTGCATTGGTCGATGGTCACCCTGCGATCAGCCCTGCATTCAGGGCGCTCCTCACGGGCGGTTTCCCTGCACTCCTGACGCTCGGTCCGTCTGGTTTGGCGACATAACTGACGATCATCCCGCCAAGAACCGTCGCAACGCCCCACACATTGATTGTAGGTGTTCTGACTGCTCTCTCCACACTGGCGCAGTGCGTTTTGCGTGTCCTCATAGCTACAACCGAGCCGTAGTTCAGCAGCATCATAGACCACTTCGCAACTGGTAATACACTGTTCGTGCTGTTCAAAAACGGCACCATAGTGGTCGGCCAAAGCAGGATAAGGGCCAAAAGTCTCTAAAACAAAAAATAGCGCAAGCAATATTGTTCGCCTGCACATACGGGCGTATGACATCGGATACTCCTCCAATATTAAGCGCCCGTGAAAATATGCTACCAGTTGGCCGCTAAGGGTGCAACAAATGGTTGTACAATCTTCATTTGGTTTGCAGGGTCTTCTGCTCTCAACCCTGGCCGATCAATATGCCCGCGCCCAATACAAGCACGCCGCCCAGAACGATCTGCAGCATCGCCTTTACCCATGGCGTCTCCATGTAGCGGTTCTGGATCCAGGTGATCACGAAGAGTTCCAGCGCGACAATCGCGAAGGCAAGATAGGTCGCAACCCAGAAATCGGCTATGAGATAGGGCAAAGCGTGGCCGAGACCGCCAATAGTCGTCATCACGCCCGTGACAATACCCCGGATCATTGGCGATCCGCGTCCCGAAATCACCCCGTCATCGGATGCCACCTCGGTAAAGCCCATCGAAATGCCCGCACCGACAGACGCAGCGAGGCCGACAAGAAACGTCGTCCAGGTATCCTGGGTGGCAAAGGCCGTCGCGAAGATTGGTGCAAGTGTCGAGATTGATCCGTCGATGAGACCCGCCAGCCCCGGCTGCACATAGGTCAGCACGAACTGCTTGCGTTCGGCCTCTTCCTCGCGCAGGCGGGCATCGCCATCCACATGTTCCTTTTCCGCCCCCATGGCCGAGGCAATGTGGCCTGCCTCCGCACGGGCAAGATCGCCCAGCAATTTGCGGATTGACGCGTCGGTCGCGCGGCGGGCAGCGGCTGAGTAAAAACGCGCGGCCTGCACTTCCATGTCGGCAGCCTGTTTGCGGATTTCCCCAATACCGCCAAAGGCGGCTATCGGCCCCTTGATCAGCCACAAGGGTTTGCGGGCATAGAAACCGCGCACATGTTCGCGGCGTATGAGCGGGATCGTTTCGCCGAACTTCTCGCGGTGCAGATCAATCAGCCGGCGGCGGTGCTCGTCCTCTTCATCGGCCATCTCCTGAAAGATTTTTGCCGAATCGGGATAATCCTTCTGCAGCATGTCCGCATAGGTTTCATAGATGCGACCGTCATCTTCTTCCGACGAGATGGCCAGCGCCAGTATCTCCTGCTCGGTAAGATCGGTGAAATGCCGTTTCGTGCGATCGGCGAAACGCGAGATAAGGGAGATAACCATGATTACCGGCCATTGTTTAGAATGATTCTAAACCTAGTCCTTGGCTTGCGGGAGTCAACCGGGCTTTCTCGCGCTTTTCACGCAAATTCCCGAAGATTTTATCACACCTTGATTTGACCCGGAGGCCGCAACACGGCAGGTTTGCCCCGATCGGTTATGCAGAAGGACCACGCCATGGGCCTGTTTGACAAGGGACTGGAAAAGGCAGGAGCATTCCTCGCAAAATTGCTGACCAAGCAGAGTTCCGGTTACCAACCCTATACCCCCTCGGATGCGGCAACGCTTTCGCGTGTCCTTGAGCCCGGCGACATCCTGCTAATCGAGGGCAACCAGTTTGTATCGGCCTCGATAAAGTATCTCACCCAGTCGACCTGGAGCCATGCCGCCCTGTATGTGGGCGATGTCATTGGCGAAGTGGATGAGACAAATGGCGGCCCAAAGGTTCTTGTCGAGGTGAATCTGGGCGAGGGCTGCGTTGCCGTTTCCCTTAACCGCTATACCAGCTACAATACGCGCATATGCCGGCCTGTCGGGATGACCAAGGAGGACCGCGAGCAGGTCATCAGTTTCATGATTTCCAAGATCGGCCTTCAATATGACACGCGCAATATTCTGGACCTGCTGCGCTATTTCTTTCCGACTCCGCCTGTACCTGTGCGTTGGCGCAGGCGCATGATTGCCTTCGGATCGGGAGAGCCTACAAAGGCGATCTGCTCGTCCCTGATTGCCCAGGCCTTCCAGTCAGTCAAATATCCCATTCTTCCCGAAGTGACGCTGGCACCCGGGCGTGCCCATGCTGAAAGCCGTTATTCGCGGCGCGAGATATTGCATATTCGCCATCACGCCCTCTTCACGCCGCGCGACTTTGATCTCTCGCCCTATTTCAGGATCATCAAGCCGACCATCGAATACGGTTTCGACTACAAGCGCCTGCAATGGAGCGGTAAGATCTCCGAGCGTGACGTGGTACGGCTGGAGCCGGCTGTCATTGTCAAGGATGCGGACCCGGCTCCGTAGTCACGAGTCAGTTGCTGCGCGCGCCATACCACATGCGCTTTAGCAGTCCGTCCTTGCGCACAAAATGATGATAAAGTGCAGCCAGCACATGTGCAGCAATCAATGCGCCAAGAACCCAGGCCAGCAAGCCGTGTACGGTCCGGGCAGAAAACGCCTCGAAGCTTGCAGGCAGGGGATCACCCGACCCGCCAAACACAATATCGGGCAAGCCGGCCATGACCGAAATGGCAATCCCCTAGGCGCTCATGGCAATCACAACGATATAGAACAGCCAGTGTGCAAGGTCCGCACCGCGGTTGAGCAGGTGATTGCCGATGTCGGCCCGTGGCGGGTGGGCAGTGCGCAGCCGCACTGCCAGCCGGATCAACATGAGGAGCAGGATCCCCAGGCCAAGGATCATGTGTCCGGCAAGTGCCGTGAGTTTGAAGGGATCATTGTTGGGAATATTCTCGAGAACCAGACCACCCGCAGCCATGGCCGCGATGATCATCAGGGCCAGAAGCCAGTGCAGGGTTACGAGAAGGATATGATAGCGAGTCATGAGCTTATCCACCGATTGTGTTTCATGAATTCGATTAATACTTGCGTATGCAATAATTGTAATTGCAAATCTTGCAATTGCATGAAAGACGTGGATAGGGTCTTCCATGAGCGACAACCCGATCCGAACCGTGCGAACGACAAGCTATGGCTGGTTCATCCAGGTCCTGTCGGCACGTCTTGACGTGATGATGAATGAAAAGCTGAGGCCGCTGGATCTCAACCTGCGCCAGTTCGCCATCATGATGACGGTGCTGGAAACGCAGGGTCTTACCCAGAATGAGATCGGCTCACGCTTCTCCATGTCAGCGCATGCCTGCAGCCGTGCGCTGGATCATCTGGAAAAGGCGGGATATGTCGAACGGCGCGCCCATGCGACGTCACGCAGGGCACATCAGGTGTTTGTCACGAAAAAGGGGCAGGAGATCGCTCCTGCCCTTCTTGCAACCGTGCATTCTGTCAACGCCGAACTGGTGGAACCTCTGAACAATGCGGAGCAGAAGCTCTTCGGCGAATTGCTTGGCAAACTTCTCAAGGCTCCCCGTTGCTGACCAATCGCCTATAGCTGTTCGAGCGCCTGTTCGAGATCGCCGATGATGTCGGCAACATCCTCGATGCCGATCGAGACGCGCACCACTTCCGAGCCCGCCCCTGCCGCAACCCGCTGCGCATCCGACAACTGGCGGTGGGTGGTCGAGGCGGGATGAATGATCAGGCTTTTCGTGTCACCGATATTGGCAACATGCGAAAGCAGGTTGGTGGCCGATACCAGCCTGATACCGGCTTCATAGCCGCCTTTCAGGCCGAAGGTGAAAACCGCTCCCGCCCCCTTCGGCAAGTATTTCCGGGCAAGCGCATGGCCCGAATCAGTCTCAAGCCCCGCATAGCGAACCCATTCGACCTTGGGGTGCTTCTCCAGCCACCGGGCCACCTCCAGCGCATTGTCACAGTGTTTCTGCATCCGCAAGGGCAGGGTCTCGATACCCGTTGCCAGCAGGAAGGAGTTGAACGGTGAAATCGCCGCACCCAGATCGCGCAGGCCAAGAACCCGGCAGGCAATCGCGAAGGCGAAATTGCCGAAGGTCTCTGCCAGCACCATGCCCTGATATTCGGGCCTTGGTTCGCTCAGCATCGGATAGCGTTTCGAGGCGAGCCAGTCGAATGTGCCGCCATCGACAATGATCCCGCCCATGGAGTTGCCGTGCCCGCCCATGAACTTGGTCAGCGAATGAACCACGATATCGGCGCCATGCTCGAACGGGCGGCACAGATACGGCGTCGCCATTGTGTTATCGACAATCAGTGGGACACCAGCAGCCTTTGCAACCTTCGAGACCGCTTCGAGGTCTGTCACCACCCCGCCCGGATTGGCAAGGCTCTCGCAAAAGATGGCGCGCGTATCATCACTGATCGCCTTTTCCAGTGCGTTTTGGTCGTCCATGTTGACCCAGACCACGTTCCAGCCGAAATTCTTGAAGGAATGATTGAACTGGTTGATCGAGCCGCCATAGAGCCTGGTGGAAGCGATGAAGGAGTCGCCGGGTTTCAGCAGCGTGTGGAAAACACCGAGCTGCGCCGCATGGCCCGATGCAACGGCAAGCGCTGCCGTGCCGCCCTCGAGCGCAGCAACGCGCTCCTCGAGAACAGCGGTCGTCGGGTTGGTGATGCGGGTATAGATGTTGCCGAAGGCCTGAAGTCCGAACAGCGCTGCGGCCTGGTCCACATCATCGAAGACGAAGCTGGTGGTCTGGTGGATCGGTGTTGCCCGTGACCCCGTTGACGGGTCTGGCGCGGCACCGGCATGGATGGAAAGCGTGGCAAAGCCGGGTTTTGTGTCACTCATCAAAAATGTCTCCAAGAAAAGAAAAGGCCGGCCGCCAGTCAATCAGATTATCAGGTAAATGAGAAACCCGGGTTTTTCGTTCCGGTGATCATTGATGGTACAGGATTTCAACATTGAAGGGCTTGCGAGAGAAAGAATTCGTTTCGATAGGGCCAAGTTCACTTTCAGCCATACAGTTGCGATGAAAACAGGCAATTAAACTGGCTGCGTTTCTCCAGCAGGGTTCGCGCGGAAGCGCTTTCGCAGCCGCTCGACTGGATGCTCGACAAACCAGACAACAATTGCCGCACACACCAGTGAACAGGAACCCGCCAATAACAGAAATCCGAGAGAATTTTTCTCCAGTCCTGTTATGCCTGAAACCATCACCGCAACTGGCCAGTGGATGATGAACAGAGGGTAGCTGATATCACCTGCCAGTTTGCCCAGGCCATTTGTCGGAACATCATCTGACCACAATCGAAGAAGGAGGGCGATACCGAATCCGAATGCGAGAAGAGCGATTATATACTGGTATTGCCCTTTGACGCCTAACAGCGGAAAAATACAAACTCCAATTGTAATTGCCCATCGCAAACCTGGCTTGATCTCGATCTTTGGCAACCAGAATGCGAGCGCTCCTATGGCAAAAAAGAAGGTAAAGCCGAAAAAACTTCTGTAAAAAAGGCTGAAGTAGTCGAGCTTTTCGATACCGAAGATCCCAGACAGCGTGAAATACCCTAAATCCTTGCCGATAATCAAAAGAAAATACAACGCAATAAGAACGAGGCCCACGCTCATAAATTGTTTCGCACGAACAAGGGTTGCTGTCACACCAAATGCAAGCAGCAGGTAATAGTAGACTTCGACGTTGATGCTCCACGCGTTTGGCGCAAAAAGGATTGGCGAGCGCCACACAAAGGGTGACTGCTGTCCCAACATTATGACCTGCTGAAAATAGAACCACGGCCAAGAGGATGGCTGCAGTCCTTCGGCTACGATCGCCTGCATTCCCAAATCCGATTCAGGAAGGATCATGGCTCTGTTAATCAGATAGGCCGTTTCAGGATAGATTGAAATAGCCGCAAAACCGAGCAAGGCGGCAACTGCATAGGCGGGATAAAGGCGTAGCACTCGATTGATCAGGAACTTTCGGGTTCCACCTGGCATTCGGTGGTAAACTTTGGCCAGAACCAAAGTAATCACGTATCCGGAGATAACATAGAACCCCATCACCGCATAGGCTCCTTCTGGACTAACGAAGATGCTAGTCCAGAAATGCGAAACTACAACCATACAACTCAGGTAGAACCTCAGATAGTATTGCATGTTCAGGCCCTGTCTATGAATTTAAATATGAGAACTAGGTAATGCGTACATTAAAGCCCCTCAGCGCTTGATGCCATAGCGCTGAAACCCCGTCTGCAGTTTCGGCTTTTTCGATGAGATCGTGCCCGAGGATACGCCTGCCCAGCCAATCTCGCCGCAAAGGCGGGCATATTCGATCTTCGGGCAGCGGTTCATCACCACTTTCACACCGGCAGCTTCGGCTTTTGCCGCTGCCTCGTCATTGCGCACCGACAATTGCATCCAGATCACCTTGGGCA
>CAZIPH010000031.1:17865-37755 GCA_964541115.1 uncultured Salaquimonas sp. | reverse complement strand
GAGCCAGAGATCCCCGGTGAGAAATCACCGGGGGTTTCTTTTGCAGTGGGTTTTTGCATCACGAATTCGTTTGGATTCAGGTTGCCAACTGCAGCAAGCAGGCGTATAAGCCGCAACGTTGATCGTCTGGCAGGGCATGCCATGGCGGTCTGAGAGCGAAAGCTCCGCCGGAACTTTTCATCGGGTTCCACTGGGTCACCCAGGAGGCGGGGCTTTTTGATTTGTTTAACATCAGGAGACGCAAATGCCCAAGATGAAGACGAAATCCTCTGCCAAGAAACGGTTCAAGGTAACCGCCACGGGCAAGGTGAAGGCGCAACAGGCCGGAAAACGCCACGGCATGATCAAACGTTCCAACGACTTTATCCGCAATGCGCGCGGCACCTCTGTGCTTGCCGATGCCGATGCAAAGAAAGTCAAGGACAAATACCTCCCTTACTCTAAGTAAGCGGCGCCTGAAGGAGTTTAGATCATGGCAAGAGTAAAACGCGGCGTAACCGCCCACGCAAAACATAAAAAAGTAATCAAGGCAGCCAAGGGTTTCCGGGGTCGCCGCAACAACACCATTCGCATGGCCAGCCAGGCCGTCGACAAGTCCATGCAGTACGCCACGCGCGACCGCCGTGCAAAGAAGCGCAATTTCCGCGCATTGTGGATCCAGCGCATCAATGCGGCTGCCCGTGAAAACGGCCTGACCTATGGCCGCCTTATTGACGGACTTGGCAAGGCCGGTATCGAGATCGACCGCAAGGTGCTTTCCGACATGGCTGTACACGAAGCCGAGGCATTCAGCGCGGTCTGCGCGAAGGCCAGGGAAGCACTGGCCTATCTCAAGGACACGACACCAAACGCATTTGAAAGCGCCGTCAGATAAACCGGCGCTTCCGAAGCAATTGAAAATACTTTATTCGGAACCCGCGCTGGCAAATCTGCCGCGCGGGTTTTGTTTTGATCCGGCCCATTTGCAATTGATGAACGAGAAGCGGGAACGATGAGCGATATCAGGCAGCTTGAAACGGAAATCCTGGCCAGCATCGAGGCTGCCGGTGACGAAGCGGCTCTGGAAGCCGTGCGCGTTGCGGCGATAGGCAAGAAGGGCACGATCTCCGAACAGATGAAATCGCTCGGAACCATGAGCCCGGAAGAGCGCCAGGAAATGGGCCCGGTCCTCAATGGTCTCAAGAACACGGTCATCGAGGCAATCGCCGCCCGCAAGAACATCCTCAAGCGCGCCGGCATCGAGCATCGCCTGAAAACCGAGAAGGTGGATGTCACGCTGCCGGTTCGTCCCTCACCGGCCGAGGCGGGGCGCATTCACCCGATTTCACAGGTTGTTGATGAAATCACTGCGATCTTTTCCGACATGGGCTTTTCCATCGCGGAAGGTCCCGACATTGAAACCGACTACTACAATTTCACCGCGCTGAATTTCCCCGAAGGCCATCCCGCCCGCGAAATGCACGACACATTCTTCCTGCCGCCGGACGACAATGGCAAACGCAAGGTACTGCGCACGCACACCTCGCCAGTTCAGATCCGCACGATGGAAAACCAGAAGCCGCCGATCCGCATCGTTATTCCCGGCAAGACCTACCGGCAGGATTCCGATCCGACCCACACGCCAATGTTCCACCAGCTCGAAGGTCTGGTGGTGGATGAAAGCGCCAATATTGCCAACATGAAATGGGTGCTGGAGGAGTTCTGCAAATCCTTCTTCGAGGTCGACAGCCTCAACATGCGCTTCCGCCCGTCCTTCTTCCCCTTCACCGAACCATCGCTGGAAGTAGACATCCAGTGTGACCGTTCCGGCGCCGAGGTAAAATTCGGTGAAGGCAATGACTGGATGGAAATACTCGGCTGCGGAATGGTGCATCCCAACGTACTGCGATCGGGCGGGCTCGACCCCGATGTTTATCAGGGCTTTGCCTGGGGTATTGGCATCGATCGCATCGCCATGCTGAAATACGGCATGCCGGACCTTCGCGCCTTCTTTGACGCGGATGCAAGATGGATTGCCCATTACGGCTTTCGCCCGCTCGACATGCCGACATTGTTCGGGGGGCTGAGCCAGTGACCCGATATTCCGACGCCGCATTGCTGAAGGGCGACTACGCCCATCTCGCGGCCCAATTGCGTACTGGCGAACGCACCGCACCGCGGCAGTCCGACTGGGAAAAGACAGCCTGCGACAACCAGGCCGAGGCTGCGGCGCAGGAAGTGGCCAAGCATATTTTCGCGGTCCAGCAGTCACTCGACGCGGAAAAGGAACAGCTGGAAATCATCACATTCTCCGGGGCCGGCCAGATGAAAGTCATCGCCATCCATCCCGGCGACGGTGACATTCTCAGGGTCGACGGGATCCTGGTCGGCAAGGACGAGCCCGTCTCGCAGATCATGCATGCCTCGCAACTGGCGCTCACTTTTTTGCGCGCACCGCTCGCATCGGGTGATGATAACAAGGATGAAGGGCTGAAGATCGGCTTCGTCATTTTCGATGAACTCAAGGAACGCCAGAAGGCACGCTACTCGAAGGGCCGCAAGAAGGCAGCAAAGATTGACCTCACCAAGCCCTTCGGCCTGCCGCCTCTACCCAGGCCGGTGCCGGAAGGCGACAGGTCCGCGCCCAAGAAGACGACGACACGCAAGACGACGAAGAAAGCCTGATCGATGAAATTCACCCTTTCCTGGCTCAAGGACCACCTTGAAACCGCAGCCTCACTGGAAGAGATTGTCGAGGCATTGACGATGATCGGCCTGGAAGTTGAGGAGGTGGATACGCGGGCGCAATTCAATCCCTTCATCATCGCCAGGGTGCTGACAGCCGAAAAACACCCCGATGCCGACAAGTTGCAGGTTCTGACGGTGGACACGGGATCAGGCACACCGGTCCAGGTTGTCTGCGGCGCACCGAATGCGCGGGCGGGACTTGTTGGAGCATTCGCTGCACCGGGAACCTACGTGCCGGGCATTGATGTCACCCTTGCGGTAGGAAATATCAGAGGCGTCGAGAGCCATGGCATGATGTGTTCGGAGCGCGAACTTGAACTCTCCGAAGACCATGACGGCATTATCGACCTTCCTGCAGATGCCCCGATTGGCACGAAATTCGCCGACTATGCACAGCTCAACGATCCGGTCATCGAGATCGGCATAACGCCTAACCGGCCCGACGCGCTGGGTGTTCGCGGCATTGCCCGCGACCTGGTGGCTGCCGGTCTTGGTACCATGAAGCCATTGGGAATCCCCGTCATCAATGGCGAAGGCGAGTGCACTGTCGGCATCGATCTTTCAGCGGATGGTGCGGCAGAATTCTGCCCGGCTTTCGGCCTGCGTCTCGTGCGTGGCGTGAAGAACGGACCATCGCCCAGTTGGATGCAGCAGCGCCTCAAGGCAATCGGCCTGCGACCGATTTCCGCGCTGGTTGACATAACCAACTATGTGACCTTCGATCACGGCCGCCCGCTGCATGTCTTTGATGCGGACAAGGTTGCCGGAAACCTGGCAGTCCGCCGGGCAAGCGGCGAGGAGGAGTTCCTCGGCCTTGATGGGCGAACCTACAAGCCGAGCGTCGAACATTTTGTCATTGCCGATGACAATGGCCCTGAATCACTTGCCGGCATCATGGGCGGTGAACATTCGGGCTGCTCCATGGAAACGACCAATGTGCTGGTCGAGTCGGCCCTTTGGGAT
Organism: uncultured Salaquimonas sp.; assembly: GCA_964541115.1. Taxonomy (GTDB): domain Bacteria; phylum Pseudomonadota; class Alphaproteobacteria; order Rhizobiales; family Rhizobiaceae; genus Salaquimonas. The sequence goes on along the minus strand of CAZIPH010000031.1, from coordinate 34,065 downwards.
CCGCTCACCATCGCACGTACCGGCCGCGATCTTGGCATCAACACCGATGCGCGCTACCGCTTCGAGCGAGGAGTCGATCCGTCCTTTATGGAGCCGGGCCTTGAGATCGGAACAGCCTGGGTACTGGAACTGTGCGGAGGAGTTTCGAGCGAGGCGCGCATCGCCGGAGAAATTCCGCGGCCCTCCCTAATCATCGATTTCCCGCTGGCGGAGATCAGGCGGTTGACCGGCATCGAAGTCTCGCCGGATCGCGCCATTGATATCCTCACCTCCCTCGGCTTTGGCGTCTCCGGCGCCGGTGACGAGCTGCAAATTGCCGTGCCGAGCTGGCGCCCCGATGTATTCGGCAAGGCCGACATTGTGGAAGAGGTGATGCGCGTCAATGGCGTCAACCGGATCGAGCCGCAGCCGCTTTCCTCGTTGGGCTCGGTCGGTGGCAGGATCCTGACCACCGGACAGATCCGCACGCGCAATGCCCGCCGGGCGCTCGCCTCGCGCGGCATGCTGGAAGCGGTGACCTGGTCCTTCATTCCCCATCCCCATGCGGTTGCATTTGGTGGCGGCAGCAACAGCCTGAAAGTCGAGAACCCGATTTCGGCCGACATGTCCGACATGCGCCCCTCCCTCCTGCCCGGTCTCCTGTCGGCAGCCCAGCGCAACGCTGATCGTGGCACGGGCGATGTCGCACTGTTCGAGGTCAACCATCTATATCTTGGCGACAGTCCCGAGGATCAGCATCGTGTCGCGACCGGTATACGCCGCGGCACTGCCCGCCTTGAAGGTAGCGGCCGTGACTGGCAGGGTAACATGAAGCCGGTTAGCGTGTTCGATGCGAAGGCCGATGCGCTGGCAGTTCTTTCAGCCTGCGGCCTGGATGTGGCCAAGATCCAGATCGAGGCAGGCGGGCCTGACTGGTACCATCCCGGCCGCAGCGGAACGATCAAGCTCGGCCCGAAGATCACGCTGGGAACCTTTGGCGAGTTCCATCCCATGACGCTTGAAACGCTTGACGTTGGTGGCGCGCTTTGTGGCTTCGAGGTCTATCTCGATACCATTCCCGAAGCCAGGAAAAAGGCGACACGCACCAAGCCGGCCCTCATGCTTTCCGGCCTGCAGGCGGTCAAACGCGATTTCGCCTTCGTTCTCGACAAGCATAGCGACGCGGCTACCCTTTTGCGTGCTGCTGCCGGTGCCGACAAGAAACTGATCACCGCCGTTTCGGTGTTCGATGTCTTTGAAGGCCCCTCGCTCGGTGAGAACAAGAAGTCGGTCGCCATCGAGGTCACGCTTCAGCCAACCGGCAAGACGCTTACCGACCAGGAAATCGAGGCGGTCTCGGCACAGATCATCGACAATGTGGCCAAGTCCACGGGCGGGGTGCTGAGGGGGTAAATCCCCTGATCGCGGATGGCTGATTATCCTGATTCCCAAAGCCGGGAAAAAGGCTTACCTTGGGTAAGATGAGTCGCCGCCAATGGCGGCATCTTCCAATGAGGGGTAGTCATGATCAATAAACTTGCAGCAGAGGCATTTGGAACTTTCTGGCTGGTATTGGGAGGTTGCGGCAGTGCCGTGCTTGCCGCCGGCTTTCCCGAGGTCGGCATCGGTCTTCTGGGCGTATCACTGGCATTCGGCCTGACGGTGCTGACGATGGCTTACGCCGTCGGAGGCATATCAGGCGGACATTTCAATCCGGCGGTTTCCCTCGGGCTTGCCTTTGGCGGCCGCTTCAGTTTCGGAGAACTGATCCCCTACTGGATCGCCCAGGTAGTAGGCGGCGCACTTGGCGCCTTCATCCTTTATCTCATCGTCACCGGCAAGGCCGACTTTGCAGGAACAGGCGGCTTTGCCTCGAACGGATATGGTGCGGCTTCGCCTGGCGGCTTCAACATGATGTCGGCCCTGATCATTGAGATCGTAATGACAGCGTTCTTCCTGATCATCATTCTGGGCGCTACGGCCAAAAAAGCCCCGGCAGGCTTTGCACCCATTGCCATAGGCCTTGGGCTGACCCTGATCCACCTGATCTCGATCCCCGTGACCAACACATCGGTCAATCCGGCACGCTCAACTGCCGTCGCCCTGTTTGCCGAAGGTCCGGCGCTGCAGCAATTGTGGCTGTTCTGGGTGGCACCACTTGTTGGTGCAGCTGTCGGGGCGCTGATCTACAAGGCGCTCCTTTCCGAGCGCTAGGCGTCTGGCCAAAAGAAAGAGCCGGACCCTCTCTCTCCAAAGGGTCCGGCTTTATGCCCTGCGAGGCATGTCAGTGAGGAGGCTTGTGGCAGATTGAATCCGGGAGGATGTCGCTGGCCTTTGACTGCCCGACAATGCTACTATTTCCTCCATGAACGCAGCCTGAACGGGGGCTGTCCGGCATCGGAGAGAGCATTGCGCCAGTTTGAGAAGGCATCCCGGCAAGCGGATTTGACCGGAAACCCTGCCGATGGCATTGGCAAGCAGGTGTGCAGGTGATCCGTGACGCAATCGGGTCCAATCATTCCCGAAAATGAACTGTCCGAAAAGTTCATTCAATCCGCCGGTCCCGGTGGACAGAATGTCAACAAGGTTGCGACGGCAGTTCAATTGCGCCTTGATGTACGCAATTCCCCGACTCTATCGGCCTATGTCAAAAACCGCCTGCGGCTGATCGCAAAACACCTGATGACAGCCGATGGCGAGATCATCATCGAGGCCTCGCGCTTTCGCAGCCAGAGCCGCAACCGTGAGGATGCGCGCGAACGCTTGCAGGAGCTGATCAGTGAGGCAGCCAAACCACCGCCGCCCAAGCGCAAGAAGACGAAGCCTTCCAAGGGCGCTGTCGAGCGCCGGCTCAAGGCCAAAACCGGCAGGGGCGAGGTCAAGAAGATGCGTGGCAAGGTTCGCGGTGACGACTGACCGTCCGGTGCGAGAGCAGAATTCCAGCCCCGGATTTCATCCCTGGATGATGGTGGCGTAACGCCGGACCACGCGTTCACTGCGGAAGAAGACATGTTTGCCAATGCGTCCCAGGCTGTGCAGCTTTCGCGACCAGGACGGATGGACATCATGGCGGTGGTAATGCGTGTACTCGGTATCCATCACATGCGGGATCGCCCGTTCGCCTGAATGTCCGATTGGCCCTTCTGCGAGTTTGCGGTTCGCTTCCCGCCGGATAAGCGTCCGGGCAAGTCTGTCCATCCGGGCATAGGCCCTCCTGTCATGCGTGACGTCGCTGAGAGTATCGCAGGCAAAGGAAAACTGGCAGCCATTCATCCGGTGCGCATTCTGGTATACGACGCCACAAATCGTGTCGGGATAGGCAGTCGAACGCACCCTGTTGAGGATTGTCAGCCCCACCGCCGTCTGGCCCACTTCGGTTTCACCGCGCGCTTCGTGATAAAGCCCGATCGCAAGACAGGCCTTTTCGATCGGAATGGCCAGCCGGTTGCCGGATGCAGGCAGCGAAACTGCATTAATGAGCATCTCGTTCGTGCCTGCCGAAGAAAGGATATACATACCGCCGGCTGCCTGCGCCTGGCTGGTGAATGCCAATGATGAAACGGTTGCCGTGATGAGCAGCATTTTTGCTTTTGTGAACATGTACGCCCCCGTAAGTTCGGGGCGCATTGGAACAGAAACCTGAAAAGATCAGGTGAAACGAAATGGTAAAGTATGGATGTACGCTTTACCTTTGATTAACCAGCGTTGGGAACCGGCGAACGAATAAATTGGAGGCAGGGCGCAAGCGACTCAGTACCAGACCCCGCCACGCCATACGCGGATGCGCGGCTTTTCGCTTGTCTCCTCGCCACTGATCGCACCGTGACTGCCGGCTTCCTCGAGGTCGATTGTCTCGCCATTCAACAGGCTCGCATAATCGGAATACTTCGACATTTCGTTCCGTCCCCATTTGCGTTTGATGATCGGGACCGGAGAGGCTTTCCTTGGCAATTCACGGCGAATGGCTTCTGGAATGATCTCGTCTCTTTGCACTTTTCCCTGGGCAATCTGATCGATCATTTCAGGGCTGCCCTTGAGGGCCATCAACCGCTCTATCCGGTCTTCGGTTCTCGGGTGACTGCGCAAGAGGGAAGGGTTGGGATCTCGCCCGCCAGGCAGCACCATGCCTTCCCAGTTTCGGCCCTGCGCCTTTTCCAGCTTGACAAGCGCCGAAGCGAGGCCATCGGGATCGCCGGTCAGGAGAACTGCTCCCAGGTCCGCGTCATATTCGCGCGTTCTTGACAGCGCAAGTTGCAGCAATGCGCCGATGGTGGGTGCGCTCATCAACAGGATAACCACAATCCACGGAACCGCAGCGCCGCCACCAAAAAGAATGGCAGGCAGATTGGCGAGCAGGGCAAACAGACCGAAGGTCGACATCATGGAGGTGAAACGGCTCACCATGTCGGCAATTGCCATGACCTTCACATCCTCATTCTTGATATGGGCCAGTTCATGGGCCATCACCCCGGCCAGTTCGCGAATGTCGAGGGAACGGATAAGCCGGTCGGTCAGCGCAATGGCGGCATTGTGTTTGCGGCCTACAGCGAATGCGTTCATCATGCTGGAGGGAACGACATAAAGTCCCGGTCGGTCCTCAAGACCGGCCCGTTCCATCAGCCGGTCGAGGATCGCATGGCCCTGCGGAAAGACATTCCGGTCGGTCTGTCGCGCCTTGTACATTCGCAGCACAACAGCCGGGCCGACCCGGCTCGCCATGAACAGGCTTATCCCGCCGAAGATTGCCGCATAGACAATCCCGGCCGTTCCGAAAAAGACCCAGGCACAGACTGCAAGGAGGGATATTGATCCTCCCACCAGCAACCATGTGTGGACAAGGTTCAGTGTGGCGTGTTGGCGCTGGCGAAAGGCGCTGATGGACTCTTGTTTCATGGAACTCGAAATCTTGTGGTCGGTTGCGCCTAATATGGGTCCGGTTCGCGTCCGGCACAATGCCCTGAACAACGCCGGGCAGCGTGCCATGCACCCGGACCTTAAGTGGTGTGGAAAAGACAGGACAAATCTGGACGGGTGGCCCGCAGGCTCGAAACTAGGCTCCTTCGAACCTTTGTGCTATATGATGTTTTCGCCGTCCTGCCTCTGTTCTTTGGTCACAGGGAAGGTTAACCCTTTCTAAACAGGCCATTGGGCAGGGTTGGCATGAAACAACTGATTCGGTCTTGACGATCATGAAACGATTTCCAACCGGCAAACCGGTTACCCGCCTGTCGGCACGGCTCACCCGATTGCCCGCAAAAATTGGCCGCACGATGCTGGCATGCCTGATCGCGGCGAGCTTTGCATTGCCCGCCCATGCTGAACCGGCCGCAAAGCAGGTTTTCGGACGCATCACCGTGCCCGATTCACTCAATCCGGCCTCGTACGGTTTCTATTCCAAGGGTTGCATGTCCGGTGCCGTGGCGATGCCGGTGGATGGCCCGACCTGGCAGACCATGCGCCTTTCGCGCAATCGCCGTTGGGGTCACCCGAACCTGATCGCCATGATCGAGGATCTTTCGATCAAGGCCAACAAGTCCGGATGGAATGGCCTGCTGGTGGGCGACATTTCCCAACCGCGCGGCGGCCCGATGTTGACCGGCCATGCTTCCCACCAGATCGGCCTTGATGCCGACATCTGGCTGACACCCATGCCCAACCGCCGGATGACTTATCGTGAGCGCGAGGATACCAGCGCGATCTCGGTTCTGAAAAACGGAACGGTGTATGTCGATGACCGGCGCTGGAACAAGACCTTTGAGAAACTGTTGTATCATGCCGCCTCCCATCCGCAGGTGGAACGGCTCCTGGTCCATCCGGGTATCAAGAAAAAACTCTGCGAGACGGTGAAGGGTGACCGGACATGGCTGCGCAAGGTGCGGCCCACTTACGGCCATCATTATCATTTCCATATCCGCATGGCTTGTCAGCCCGGCTCCGCCGGCTGCAAGCGCCAGAACGCTCCGCCGGCCAGCACAGGCTGCGACGAGACCCTGGCATGGTGGTTTGATGTGGCGCTCGCCCCAAAGAAACCCTCAAAGCCGAGCACGCCGCCTGCCAAACCGTCAAAACCAAAAGTCGTGACGCTCAGTTCGCTACCTGATCAATGCAGGGAAGTGGTCAACGCACAGGGAAAGCCGGTGGAAAAGGCAGTCTACAAGGCAGCATCGCTTTCGGGTTTCGTGGCCCCACAGCTTGACCTCCCAAAACAGGTGGATCCCCTTGCGGTGCTTTCCTCCAAGCCGATCGAGGCAAGCAGGACCGGCGGCGCAAACATTTCGGCGCTGACCAATTCAGCCCCGGTCGCTTCTCCAACTACAGGTTTTTCAGGTATCCGCGGGCCGATACCGGTGCCGACACCAAGGCCGCTGAACCAGCAGTAGACTGTGATCGGCAAGGCCGAGGAATAAGGATTTCGGGAGGCGCTGACTCAGTCCAGCGTCTCATCGGGATAGACGCCCCATAGCTGGTTCTGTCTGGTATAGCCGGAAACGCTGCCGGTCACGGTGTTGTCGACTTCGACCTTGCACCAGCCATCCTTGCATTCCTCGACATGGGTCAGAACTCCGGGCTCCATCTTCGCCACGAGGCGGGAATCATCTTCACCGGGCTTGGCGACGAGCGGCAGGTATTCGCCTTTCTCGCCAGCTTTCCAGGGCGCAACCAGCGCAGTGCGCCGCCCGGAGAGGAGGGACTGGTTTATCCAGCCCTCTGCACCGTCAGCATCGCGTACCTTGCGCCAGTTGTCATACTCCTTGAGAACTTCCAGAGGCAGGCCGGGCTTGGTGAACATCCAGTCAACCTTGTATTGCAGGCCGGGTCCGACCCGCATGTTCACCCGCTTGGCTTTCAGGCTGACAAAGCGCGGCAGCGGCAGGCCGGACGCCCCCTTTGCCTGGGCCTGCGCTGAAGGGACAGCCGTGGTAGCGATAGTTCCCATACCCAGTGCTATCGTGAGTATTGCCGGAACCAGACTTTCGGACAGGCCCTTGCAGGCGCTTCCAAGCGGCAGGAATCTGTTTTGGGAAGAGTGCATGATCGACCCCGTCTTTTCTTCATACCAGGTTACTGTCCGCCGCAAGGATTGCGATTTCTCGTCATCGCAAACACCCGCGTTCACCGCCATATCAGTTTGCCAAGCCAAGGCTGTCTGCTAAACAGTAGGGGCGCCATGCGGACAGGGTTAAGCCATCATGACCGGTTACGGTTAAGGAGCCGTCAACACAGCGCAAGAATCATTTTATGCTGTCGGCCGGATCTGACGACCGCAGGATCGCTTCATCGAGGAATTCATGGCAAACAAGAACAACAAGGTGATCGTTACCCGCAAGCTGCCCGACCAGGTGGAAACGCGCATGCGTGAATTGTTCGACACCGAGCTCAACCTGGAGGACCGGCCGTTTTCGCGCAGCGAACTGATCGATGCGGTGAAAAGGGCCGAATGCCTCGTACCAACGGTCACAGACCGGATCGATCGCTCTGTGATTTCGCAGGCAGGAGACCAGCTGAGGCTGATCGCCAATTTCGGCAATGGCGTTGACAATATCGATGTGGAGGCTGCGGCTGAACGCGGGATCACCGTTACCAACACGCCCAATGTCCTGACCGAGGACACCGCAGACATGACAATGGGCCTGATGATCGCTGTGGCGCGCCGCCTCAACGAGGGTGTCGAGATCTTGCAGAACGGCGGGTTCAGGGGATGGTCCCCGACCTGGATGCTCGGCCACCGTATCTGGGGCAAGCGCCTCGGCATTATCGGCATGGGGCGCATCGGGACCGCGGTAGCAAGGCGAGCAAAGGCATTTGGACTTTCGATCCACTATCACAACCGTCACCGGGTCAGCCAGGCGGTGGAAAACGAATTGGAGGCGACCTATTGGGATAGCCTCGACCAGATGCTGTCGCGCGCCGACATCATCTCCGTCAATTGTCCCCATACTCCAGCAACCTTTCACCTGCTTTCAGCCCGCCGCATCGCGCTGATGCGGCCCAATACGGTCATTATCAATACCGCACGCGGTGAGATTATCGACCAGGAGGCAATGGTCAGGGCACTTCAGGAAGGGCGCCTTGCCGGTGCCGGCCTCGACGTCTTCGAACATGAACCGGCCGTCAGTCCCGAACTGATGGAACTGGCAAAGGCCGGAAAGGCAGTGATACTGCCGCATATGGGTTCTGCCACCATCGAGGCGCGCATGGAAATGGGCGACCGCGTCATCATCAACGCCAAGACCCTGTTTGACGGGCATCGCCCGCCCGACCGTGTCCTGCCAGGCCGGCTATAACTTGCGGGAAAACTGACAAATGCCATCTGTAGATAACCGTTCATGGCGGTTCACCCATGCGCTTTCAAGAAAGCCCGGCTCCTCGATCGCAAAAGGCATTCGCGCAGGCGCGGGGCCCGATCCCGATCCGCAAGCATTTGCAAGGGAGCATGCTGCCTATGTGGCCGCCCTTGAAGCGACCGGTGCCCGGGTGAAGGTCCTTGAGCCGCTGGAAGATTTCCCTGATTCTGTTTTCGTGGAAGACCCCGCACTTTGCGCGGGCAATGTGGCGATCATCCTGCGGCCGGGTGCCAGCAGCCGGTTCGGCGAGGCGGCGCAGATAGCGCCTGCACTCGATGAACTGTTCAGCAAGAATGGCGGCAGGACCGCCCGTATCGGGAGCGGCTTCGTCGATGGTGGAGATATACTGCTCACCGATGACGAGGCCCTGATAGGCCTGTCGGAACGCACCAACCGGCAGGGCGTGGAGGCACTTGAACCCATACTCGCTGCGCAGGGTTACAAGGTCCGCATCGTCCACACGCCGCAGGGCGTCCTGCATTTCAAGTCGGACTGCAGCCTGCTCGACAGTTCAACAATCTTCTCGACCTCCGTCCTGGCCGCTTCCGGCTGTTTTTCCGGCTATCGCGTCATCGAGGCGCCGCGGGGCGAGGAAGCTGTTGCAAACCTTATCCGCTTCAATGACCACGTCTTCATGCGGACAGGCTTTCCGAAAACAGAAGCCCTGCTACGGTCGGAAGGCTATAGTGTGAAAACACTCGATGCTGACGAAGCTGCCAGGGTCGATGGCGGACTTTCCTGCATGTCGCTGCGCATCAACCTGCCGGGTTGATCGGGCGCTGCTTCAGTCGAGCCATTTGCGCAAGGTGTAGCTGGTTGGCCGGTCATACCCCACATGGGCGGTTTCGCCGACCTTGACGAAACCCAGATACTCGAAATAGGTCCGGTTTTCTTCCAGTTCGACCCGCACCTGAAGTTCGAGGCAATCAAGTCCGAGCTGCAGCGCCTGCGCCTCGGCCCGCTGCATCAGGCGCTTGCCGAAGCCCATTCCCTGCAAGCCGGTATCGATTGCCAGCTTGCCGATATAAAGGCATGTTTCCTGCGGCAGGCAGAAGACACAGGCTGCCGGTTTTTCGTTCTTGAACATTCCGAAAACATATTCGGTACTGGCCCGTTCCCTTAGTGCATCGGCAGTCAGACGATAGGCGGAACTTGGCGGATCAATCACGCCATCCATGTATTCGAAAGACCGCCTGATCAGTGCCACCACCGCTTCCCAGTCGGTGTGCTCGGCAGTCATTCTCACAATTTCCTTCATTTCGGGCGTTCCCGGTCGCTCAGGCAGGCCTGCGCTTGTAGCCAATGGTTTCGAACCGCATTGCCTTTGCATCCAGCATCAACAAACGTCCGGCAAGGGTTTCGCCAACGCCGGTAATTTCCTTGATCACTTCCAAAGCCTGCAAGGACCCCAGAACACCCGTCAGCGCGCCTAGGATTCCCGCTTCTGCGCAACTTGGCAAGAGGCCATCATCGGGTTGGTCAGGAAAGATGTCGCGATAGCGCGGCAGGAGATTGCCTGCACTGTCGCGCTCATGCGGTTTGAGCGTGGTCAGATTGCCGTCGAAACGCCCGACAGCTGCCGATACAAGTGTCTTGCCCAGCTGTTCGCAAGTGTTGGCGACGAGGTAGCGGGTTACGAAATTGTCCGAGCCATCAGCCACCATATCATAGCGGCCGATCAGGTCAGCCGCGTTGTGCGTATCAAGGCGGAAATTGTGGCCCTCGACCTTCACATGCGGATTGATGCGCTGCAGCGAGTGCCCTGCAGAGCGGGTCTTTGCCATGCCAACATGTGCGGTATCATGGATTACCTGCCTTTGCAGGTTTGAAAGCGCGACATTATCGTCATCCACCACACCAAGCGTGCCTACCCCTGCTGCAGCCAGGTATTGCAGCACTGGTGCCCCCAGACCGCCTGCGCCGATCACCAGCACCCTAGCCGACTTCAGTTTCTGCTGGCCTGCGCCACCGACCTCTGACAGCACGATGTGGCGGGCATAGCGCTCAAGTTCACTTTCGTTCAGCATGACCCGTTCCTCAATCATCGTTTCGTACCTTGCCGCCCGCTACCGTGAAATAATTGCCGCGCCTGCCCATCGCTTCGAACAGCTGGCTGTCCGTCCCGGTCATGAAGGACTGGCAGCCCAGGTCATCAATCATGTCGAATAGGGCGGCCCGGCGCGAGGCATCAAGATGGGCGGCAATCTCGTCAAGAAGAAGGATCGGCGAAAAACCGTTCATTTCGCCAGTCAGTCTCGCATGGGCAAGCACGAGCCCCACCAGCAGTGCCTTCTGTTCACCTGTCGAGCACAAATCCGCGGCCATGCCTTTTGGCCCGTGATGAACAGTCAGGTCGCTGCGATGGGGTCCTTCGAGGGTTCGCCCGGCACCCTTGTCGCTCCAACGGCTGGCGCGCAGCCGCTCGGCATATTCTCCCTCGAGGTCACTTGCCGACATGTCGCCATGGGCAGATTCAAGCGTGCCTTGCAGCGCCAGCACCGCGTCAGGGAAGGGTGAGGCCGGATCATTGTGCCGGATGATTACTGCTGACAGGAGCAAGGCCAGTTCGACCCGCGCTGCGGCAATGGCGGTTCCAAGTTCGGCCATCTGCGCTTCGATGGCATCAAGCCATTCACTCTGGGGATGGTCGTCCGCAAGCAGGCGGTTGCGCCCGCGCATCGCCTTCTCGAAATCGAGCACGCGCCGGCCATGCAGCGGATCGATTGCCAGAACAAACCGGTCGAGGAACTTGCGTCTTTCACTTGCAGGTCCGGTAAACAGGCCATCCATGGTAGGCGTCAGCCAGACGATCCGTGAATGGTCCAGCAATTCGTCAATGGTTTTTGCCTGGGTGCCATTGATGCGGACCTTGCGCTGGGTATCAATCCCGGCTGCGCTTTCGGAAAGCCCGGTGCCGATTGCCACGGGACCCTCGGCCCCCTCCAGTTCGCAGAAAACACTCCAGGCGCCCGAGGCATTTGCTTGTCCGACCCTGTCATATGCGGCCCGTCGCAACCCGCGGCCGGGAGAAAGGAACGAAACCGCCTCCATCAGATTGGTTTTTCCTGAGCCGTTCTCGCCGGTCAGCACGACATGGCGCTCATCGAGTTCCAGCCGCAGCGTCGCATAATTGCGGAATTGCGAAAGCTTTAATTCGCGCAGGTAAACAGGCCGGGAACGGGGCGGTGCAAAAGGTGCGTTCATGCAAGACTGCGGTACGAAGTGAATCGGCCCTCAAGCCTAACACATCGCGCCACCTGACCAAACGGTGGATTGAGTTGCCCTGGTCAGCCCCGTGTCATACCCGCATGGGCATGAGGACGAAAAGCGCGCCATCACCTGACGTGTCGCGGATCAGTGTTGGTGAACCGGGATCCGACAGCATGAAAATCGCTTCCTCACCGCGCAGCTGACCGGTAATGTCGAGCAGGTAGCGAGAATTGAAGCCGATTTCCATCGGCTCGGAATCATAGCCGACCGCAACTTCTTCCGTCGCGCTGCCGGATTCCGGATTGTTCACGGTCAGGACGATCTGGCCATCGGATACGGCCAGCTTGACTGCCCGCCCGCGCTCCGAAGAGATTGTTGATACGCGGTCAACTGCAGAGGCAAAACTTGCCCTGTCCATCCGCAACTCCTTGTCATTACCGGTTGGAATGACGCGGTTGTAGTCGGGGAAAGTGCCATCGATCAGTTTCGAGGTCAGGACGACGTTTGCAACGGTCAGCCGTATCTTGGTGTCGGAGACTTCAATGCTGACGGTTGCATCGGGATCCTCGACCAGCTTCTGGATTTCGCCCACGGCCTTGCGCGGAACAATGATGCCGGGAATGCCCTCGGACCCCGAGGGGGCATCGGCCTGTGCCCGGGCGAGACGGTGTCCATCGGTTGCGACCGCGCGCAGAACCAGGTCACCCTCGTCCTCGACCGTGTGAAAGAAAATACCGTTGAGGTAATAGCGGGTCTCCTCGGTGGAGATCGCAAACTGCGTCAGGTCTATGAGCTTTTTCAGTGCAGAGGCAGGCAAGCGGAAAGTGTGGCTGAAATTGCCAGCGGTAATGTCGGGAAAATCGCTGCCCGGCAGGCACTGCAGTGAAAAGCGCGAACGCCCCGCAGTGATCTTAACCGAATTGCCGTCTTCCTCCATGGCCAGCATGACCTCGGAGCCCTCAGGCAGTTTTCGGACGATATCGTGAAGCATGTGGGCTGGTACGGTGGTCGAACCGCCCTGTTCGACCATGGCGGGCACCTTCTCGAAAATTTCGAGATCAAGGTCGGTTGCCTTGAGGTGCAATTCACCGCCTTCGGCAATGAGCAGGACATTGGAGAGAATCGGAATCGTGTTGCGCCGTTCCACCACGCGATGCACATGGCCGAGGGACTTCAACAGGTTGGATCGTTCAATCGTGACACGCATGACAGCTTTCCTGATTGTCGGTATTTCACCCTCACCGAGCAGGTTGAGACGGGTGTAAATCGGTTGTGAAAACCCGTTTCACTCCGGCCATTGCCGTCGCATGAATTTGGCCGGGTTTCAAAGTGTTAAATTGGTCAATTGCAATTGAATTTGCAACCTGTCCCGCTGCTGGCGGCTCCATTCGGCATCGAATCATGGGGAAAACCGGCCGGGCGGTTCGCGCTTGCCACCTTCGCGCCAGCCTTGCCCGTAAACCGGCCTAGTCGAGGATAAGGCGCTTGAGAAGTTCGACTTCCTGTGCCAGTTTCACGTCCTGGGAAATCATTTCTTCGATCTTGCGCACCGCATGAAGCACTGTTGTGTGATCGCGGCCACCAAAACGCCTGCCTATTTCGGGCAGTGAGCGCGGCGTCATTGTTTTCGAAAGATACATGGCGATCTGCCGTGGACGCACGATCTGGCGCGTGCGGCGGTTGGACAAAAGATCGTTGCGTGCAACGTTGAACTGGCGTGCGACAACCTTCTGGATATCCTCGATACGAACACGCTTCGGGTCGCCCGAGCGGATCAGGTGGCGCAGCATCTTGTCGAGTTCCTCATAGCCTTCCGGCCCGTCGGAATATTTGTGCTGCAGCAAGAGTTGGTTGAACGCGCCGTCAATGTCGCGGCAGCTCGTATTCACCTGGCGCGCCACATAATGTCGGATGTCCTCGGGAATATCGAGGCTGGGTTGTTCGCGCCGCGCTTCCTCGTACCGCATGTTGAGTATGGATTTGCGCAACTCGTAATCAGGGGTCTCGATGTCAAGGGCAACGCCGCCCTTGAGCCGCGAGCGGACGCGCTCATTGAGGCTTTCCAGTTCCGCCGGCGGCCGGTCGGCGGCGACCACGACCTGGCGCGCGCTGTCAATCAACTCGTTGAGGAGGTGGCAGAATTCAGCCTGGATCGCCTTCCCCTGGAGAAACTGCATGTCGTCAATCAGCAGGAGGTCGATATCGCGCAGGTTTTCCTTCAGCGACAGGGCAGTCTGGTTGTGCAAGGCCTTGGCAAAGACCCACATGAAATATTCGGCAGTCAGGTAGCGGACCTTCTTGGCCGGATCGCGCCGCCGGGCTTCCCAGGCGATCGCCTGCAGGAGATGTGTCTTGCCGAGGCCCACATCGGCATGAATAAAGAGCGGGTTGAACCTGACGGATGAACCGTCTCCCTCTGCAACCGAACGCGCTGCCGCATAAGCCATGCGATTGGATTTTCCTTCAAGGAAATTCGCAAAAGTGTGGTGCGTGTCGAGCGGCGAACCGCTGAACCCGACTTCCTGTTCATTGGCAGGGGCCGCATTGCGGCCTCGTGCCGGCGCGGGCAGGCTGCGAATGATGGTATCGGCGCCAATCTGGCGCGGCTCACTTTGCGGCTTTTCCTGCGGCGGTACGGTTACCATGTTCCGGCGAACGGCGGAGCGTACAATAACGTCGGCACGAAGTACGGACGGGTCCTGTTTCTGCCAGAGCTCCAGCAACAGGTCACGATAGTGGGAGTTGATCCAGCTCTTGAGGAAGGCGGTGGGAACTGAATGCGTGGCAATTCCGCCGCACACTTCCTCCAACTTGATCCGGCCAAACCAACTGGAAAACACATCCGTGCCCAGCTGTGCCTGCAATTGCTGCCGGACTTTCAGCCAGGCTTGCTGTTGTGGCCCCATGCCATCAGTCCCCGGGACCACCGGATTGCCGGAATCATTCTCGGCTTCCCGCTTTCGACCGGATATCTCGCCGGATTCGGTGCGGGAATGTGCCCTGATCGATCGTGGAGAGGGATGTGCCTGGTTCATGATTTCCGCCTGCTTCAAATAGTTGCGGCGCTTCAGCGCTCTGTTTTCAAAATGGTTTTCAATTATTGGATAGCCCGGCTATTCGCGGGACCATGGCAGTTGGTCATACTGCCAGCCATTGACCTTTCCGCGTTCGCCGCTGCTGTCCGGGTCACCTTCAAAACCCGAGATTATGTTGAAGGCCCTTGTATATCCCAGGGAAGTCAATGCTGCGGCAGCGCCCTTGCTGCGCGCCCCCGACCGGCACAGGCAATAGACCGGGTCATCCTTGGAAATGCCCTGCGCCCGCAACTGTTGATCCACGGTTGAGGCAAAGTCCTGATTGAGCGCCATATCAGGGAATTTCTGCCATTCCTCGAAAATCACCGTCTTGCCGGTCTGTGACAGATCGGGCACGCCAATGACGTCCCATTCACGTGTTGTGCGCACATCGACCAGTGCCGATTTCCCCCCTCGCAGACCTTCCCAGGCGGTCTTGCAAGTAACATCCCCAGCATACATCACTTTATTCTTCTCCATTCCATCTCAATCACCATGCC
Source organism: uncultured Salaquimonas sp. (assembly GCA_964541115.1). GTDB lineage: Bacteria > Pseudomonadota > Alphaproteobacteria > Rhizobiales > Rhizobiaceae > Salaquimonas. The sequence continues at coordinate 18,957 of CAZIPH010000031.1, read as the reverse complement.
GCCATCACCTTCGCCAGGAGCCCTGCATGCAGTTTGGCAGCCGACGAAACGGCCATTTGCCCCAACACCTGCGGCAAGACACAGCCTGGTATTGCACCGGCCTGTGCCATCCCAACAGAGCTGCGCCCGGGACCCCGGCCCACAGGCATGGCTCTGCCATTCCCGACATTGCACAGGCGACAAGTCCGCCAGTGCCAGATCAGGTCAGGGCATTTGCCCTATCAGATTTTTTAAAGCCCCCTCAGGCTTTGAACACCGGGTCCCACGCCATACAATGGCTTCCGGCATTCCCCGCACAACATCTGGCGATGTTTCGCGAAGTGTTCAAATGACACCGCCAGGACTGAATACATTACAGCCATTCCGGCAATTTGTCCGGATTGCCCCTTGCTGCCGAGGGCAGTTTCGGGAGGTGTCGGCCCGGTATTTGACAAGGCATAAAAACGGAGCTGCGTACCGGTAACCCGACCGCATTTTTGCTTCCTTGTTGTGCCCTGGAAATCCCAGTTGAAGCGCCCTGAAGCCCAGAAAACTCGGCTTGCCAGCGCTGCGAGAAAGAACCTACACAGTGGGTTTTTCCAGCGCAAGCGCGAAACGTAAATATTTGGTTAACGCCTTTTTGCCGGAATTATTTTTCGCCGGTTATTGGCGGCCTCGAACCTGAAAAAGGCTTGTGAATCAATACTATTTTGAGCTTGCAGGATCGGGCAAATCAGTTTCTCGAACGAAAGAAAAAATTTTTCTTCATTTGTGGGGCTTGACTCGATTTTCTCCTTAATTTTTGCAGAGGCGGAAAAAATACCAAGACACCGACAGCCAACTGGTTGAAAAAGCTGCAGAAATAATGACAGGTATATATTCACAGGTCGTGATGAAATTGTTGGAATAAACTCCATAATACGATAAATCCGGGCTTTTTGAGCGGTTTGTGGTCGCCTGTGCAATGATTGGAGGCCTGGTAGGCCCCTGCGATTCCGGCCTTGCCTTGCTGAAGATGGTCGCGAAAAGTGGCTGGAACAGTCCAGAGACAGTGCCGGAATCGGTTTGTATTGGCGTTACTCAGGCAGGCTCTGGCTGGATGGCCAAACCCCG
>CAZIPH010000031.1:0-17765 GCA_964541115.1 uncultured Salaquimonas sp. | reverse complement strand
CAAACCCTGCCTCAAACCCTGCCTCAAACCTTGACGAGACTTTGTCCGAACCTTGCCCGGAACGCGAAAAACCCGCAGGCATTCCTGCGGGTTTTCAAATGGCTTTGAACTGATTTCGTGTCTGGCCAACCGGAACGGTATTCCGCTGAAAGGGAAGGCAGGCTGGTCGAAACCGTTCAGATATCAGGCAGAAATTGCCTTGGCGCGCTTGGTAAGGCGGGAGACCTTGCGTGCTGCGGTGTTCTTTTTCAGGATACCCTTGCCGACAGCGCGCATGATTTCCGGCTGGGCCTGCTTTATAGCGGCGTCAGCAGCAGCCTTGTCACCAGAGGCGATGGCTTCTTCGGCCTTGCGGACATAGGTGCGCATCCGGGTACGGTTGGATTTGTTTACAGCAGTGCGGGCAGCCAGTTTGCGGACTGCTTTCTTTGCCGAGGCAGTATTCGCCATGATCAGTCTTTCTCAATGTTCGTGTTTTGCTGTCTTGCCATGATGGACACCCGCATCGCCCTGAAAGCCCGGAGATTGCCATTGTAACAAAACAAGGCAGCCCATGGGTTTTCACCGGGCTGCCGGAAAAGCTGGTGGCTTATAGTGCCCTAACACCGAAAAAGTCAATAATTGCGGGACAAAAAAGACTCTGCCCCTTCTTGTGCTGGCTGATGTGCCAGGCGGCGCGCGATTATCGCTGGCAGGAGCTGCAAAAAAACGTCGAGCGGCCTGACTGGACGATGCGTTTGACCGTGCCGCCGCAGCCGGTACGCGGGCAGGGCTCTCCCTGCCGGTCATATACACGGAAGCGATGCTGGAAATAGCCGAGACTGCCATCAGCCTGGCGGTGATCGCGGAGCGAGGAGCCACCCGCCTCAATGGCCTCGGCAATCACTTCACGAATGGCAACGAGCAGCGGAGACAGCCTTTTTCCCGGTTTCCCGCTGGCGAGCGTCAGTGTGCGCGCCAGCCGCAACGGGGAAAGGCCGGAGCGGTGCAGTGCCTCGCAGACATAGATATTGCCAAGCCCGGCAATCAGCCGCTGGTCGAGCAGCGCGGACTTGAGCGGCGTGTTGCGGTTGGCCAAAAGCCCGGCGAGCAGTTCGGCTGAAAGCGCATTGCCCACGGGCTCGACGCCAAGGTCGCGGAAATACTTGTGCTCATAAAGCGTGTTGCGCGGCGCAAGGTCCATGAAGCCGAAGCGACGCGGATCATTATAGATTACCCGCGCCGAACCCGCCGGGCCGTTCAGGTGAAAGACCACATGGTCGTGAGCTGCCAGCCTGTTCCGTTCATGATGAAACACGCCCGGTATCGTGTCTCTGTCATCCATCACGATACGAAAGGAGCCCGACATGCCAAGATGCATGATCAGCGTATCACCGCCAGAAAGATCCGCGAGAAGATATTTGGCGCGCCGACCAAGGCCAAGAACCTTCTGGCCCGTTATTTTTCCTGCGAAGTGTTCGGGGAAGGGAAAGCGCAGGTCCGCACGGCGCAGCTCCATGCTTTCGATCATCGCGTTTTCCATCACCGGGGCAAGCCCGCGACGGACCGTTTCAACCTCTGGGAGCTCTGGCATGGTTGCTTTCCGTTTTAACCAAGATAAGGAGTGTGCGAAGCTGACGCATTCAAAACGGGTGTGTTGGCAGTATGGTGCGCCTGTCCGCCTTTTTGAGAAGGTTCAGCCGGGTTGGCGCAATTAGGTTGGGACATACAGGGTCAGTCAAGCGGGCGCAGAAAACAAGTGCGTTTTTGAACAGGAACAATACCAATGAGTAATCCGGATCTGACATCGCGCACCAGCCGCCCCGAGGAACTGGCCGAGAGTTTCGGCTTTTCCAGGGTATCACAGGACGGCAAGCAGCCGCTCGTCAACGAGGTATTCCACAAGGTTGCCGAACGCTATGATGTGATGAACGACCTGATGTCGGCAGGCATGCACAGGGTCTGGAAGAGCGCCATGATCAACACGCTCGCCCCGCCGAAAACGGTGAAGGCTGCGCAATGGCGCTCCCTTGATGTTGCTGGCGGCACGGGCGATATCGCCTTCGGCATTGTCGAGGCCTCGAACCGCACCGTGCACACAACCGTTCTCGACATCAACGGCTCCATGCTGAGGGTCGGCGAGGACCGCGCATCGCGTCGCGGCCTCCTGCCCCGTCTCGATTTCGTCGAGGCAGATGCGCAGGACCTGCCATTCGAGGCGGGCAGTTTCGACGCTTATACGATCGCCTTTGGCATCCGGAACGTGCCGCGCATCGACCTGGCCCTGTCCGAGGCCTTTCGAGTTCTCAAGCGTGGCGGTCGATTCCTCTGTCTCGAATTTTCGGAAGTTGATATGCCCATTCTGGACCGCCTGTATGACGAGTGGTCACTCAAGGCGATCCCGCAGATCGGCAAGATGGTGACCGGCGACGGCGATCCCTACCAGTACCTGGTGGAATCGATCCGCAAGTTTCCCAACCAGACGGCCTTTGCCGGCATGATCGGCAATGCCGGATTCTCACAGGTGACATGGACCAATTATTCCGGCGGGATTGCCGCCCTCCATTCAGGCTGGAAACTCTAGGCGTTGATGATGAGCACTCTGGGAAACCTCGTCTCGCTTGCCCGTGCCGGGTGGGTGCTTGCCCGTGAGGGTGTGGTTTCCGCTTTGCCATCAGACCCCTTGCCGCCCCCTGCCCGCTTTGGCCAGAAGATCGCGGGCCTGGTACGCCGCCGTCAGGCGAAGGAGCGTGCCCGCTCGGAAAAACTCTCCATAGCACTCAACCGCCTCGGTCCGAGCTGGGTAAAGCTGGGCCAGTTCCTGGCAACCCGCCCCGATGTCGTCGGCTCTGACATCGCCCGTGATCTTGAATTGCTACAGGATCGGATGAAACCGTTCTCCCGTGACGATGCGATCAGCCAGATCGAGCAGTCGCTTGGCCGGCCCCTCGATGATGTCTTTTCAAGCTTTTCCGAACCGGTTGCCGCAGCTTCGGTCGCGCAGGTACACAAGGCTGTGCGCAGGTCGGATGGCGCGCAGGTTGCCGTCAAGGTCATCCGGCCCGGCGTCCGCGGCCGCTTCCGCCACGACCTCGATACCTTCTACACCATTGCCCGCCTGCAGGAAAAATACATCCCCTCCTCGCGCCGCCTGCGCCCGGTCGCGATAACCGACATGCTGGCACAGTCTGCCAAGATCGAGATGGATCTGCGCCTCGAGGCGGCAGCCTTTTCCGAACTGGGCGAGAATACGAAGGATGATCCCGGCTTTTGCGTTCCCCAGATCGACTGGGAACTATCAGGGCGCGATTGCGTCACCATGGACTGGGTGGACGGCATCAAGCTGTCCAATGTCGAGGCCATTCGCGCGGCAGGCCATGATCTGGATGCGCTGGCGGCAAACCTGATCCAGTCCTTCCTGCGCCACACGTTACGAGACGGTTTCTTTCATGCCGACATGCATCCGGGCAATCTGTTCGTTGCATCCTCCGGCGATATCGTTGCGGTGGACCTCGGCATAGCCGGACGGCTTGGCAAGAAGGAGCGCCGTTTCCTGGCCGAGATCCTCTACGGTTTCATAACCCGTGATTACAGGCGGGTTGCAGAAGTCCATTTCGAGGCGGGCTACGTGCCGCGCCATCACGATGTGGCAAGCTTTGCCCAGGCCATCAGGGCAATTGGCGAGCCGATCCATGGCCAGTCGGCCGAAACTATATCCATGGCAAAGCTGTTGACACTGCTGTTCGAGGTCACCGAGATTTTCGACATGCAGACCCGGCCCGAATTGCTGCTCCTGCAAAAGACCATGGTGGTGGTCGAGGGAGTGGCCCGCACGCTCAATCCCAGGTTCAACATGTGGAAGACCGCCGAGCCGGTGGTGGGCGACTGGATACGCCGCAATCTTGGCCCTGTCGGTATTGCCAGTGATGCACGCGACGGCGTGAAGGCGGGCCTGTCGCTCATCCGTAACCTGCCGGAACTGGCTGAAAAGACGGAAAAGCTGACCCGCGAAATGGCCGATATGAGCGAGAACGGCTTCCGTCTCGCGCCTGAAACCATTGAGCGCATCGGCAAGGCCGAGGCCCGCCATGCGCGTTCAGGCCACTTTGCCCTGTGGGTTCTGGTGATCCTGTTTGCCGGCTGGCTCATTTTCGGCTGACATCACTGCCATGTGCCAATGCATTGATTGCAACGAAATCACCACTTGAAATCATTGCAATCATTTGTCATGATACCAACCATGGCAAGCATCACCATAAGAAACCTTGACGAAAAAGCCAAACAGGCCCTGCGTGAGCGGGCCGCTAGGAACGGGCGTTCCATGGAGGAAGAGGCAAGGCTTCTTCTGGCCGCCGCCGAAAGGCCGGCAAAGATGCCATCTGCGTCCTCGTCACAACCCGCCATCATGCCCGCGACCCTCGAGACCGGCGATGAATTCGCGAATTTCCCCGCAGCCGGAAAACGTGTCCTGTTGATCATCACCGGTGGAATCGCCGCCTACAAGTCACTCGACCTTATCCGCCGCCTGCGTGAGCGGAATGTCAGTGTGCGGCCCGTCATGACAAAGGGGGCGCAGCAATTCATCACCCCGCTTGCTGTGGGGGCGCTTGCAGCAGACAAGGTTTATCTCGACCTGTTTGACCGTGAGGCCGAACACGATATCGGCCACATCCGTCTGGCGAGGGAATGTGATCTGGTACTGGTCGCGCCCGCTACCGCCGATTTCATGGCAAGGATGGCCCATGGCTTTGCAGATGACCTTGCCTCCACCATCATACTGGCCACCAATTCCCCGGTGCTGATTGCCCCGGCGATGAACCCGGCCATGTGGAACCACCCGGCGACACGGCGAAACATCGATACGTTGCGCAGTGATGGCGTGCATATGGTGGGGCCCGGCCTGGGCGAGATGGCTGAATCGGGCGAAGCGGGCAGGGGTCGAATGGCTGAACCCTTGGAGATTGTCGAAAAGATCGGCGAATTGCTCGACACGAGGCCCAGGCCGCTTGCCGGCAAGCGGGCGATTGTAACTTCCGGGCCGACCCATGAGCCGATTGATCCGGTCCGCTATATTGCCAACCGCTCCTCCGGCAAGCAGGGCCACGCCATAGCCGCGGCGCTTGCCGATCTGGGTGCCGAGGTCATCCTCGTCTCAGGCCCCGTCAACATACCAACCCCCAAAAAAGTTGAATGTGTGAGGGTGGAGAGCGCCCGCCAGATGCAGAAGGCGGTAGAGGCGGCCTTGCCAGCCGATATCGCGGTCATGGTGGCGGCGGTGGCCGATTGGCGCAGCGCCGATACGGCGGGGCAAAAAATGAAGAAGCAGGACGGCAGGGGTCCGTCAGCTCTCGCACTGACAGAGAACCCTGATATTCTCAAGGATCTCGGCCACCACGAGCGGCGGCCTGCACTTCTGGTCGGTTTTGCCGCTGAAACCAATGATGTCATTGACAATGCAAGGGCCAAACTCGAGCGCAAGAAGGCGGACTGGATAGTCGCGAACGATGTGTCCTCCCATACGGGCATTGGCGGGCAATCCGGCGTGATGGGCGGGGATGCCAACAAGGTGAAGATCCTGTCGGCTGATGGCATCGAGGAGTGGCCGGTTCTCTCCAAGGAAGAGGTGGCAAGACGCCTTGCCCTGAAGATTGCCGACACGCTGGCTGCCCAAAGTGTCCGCACCTGAGGCCATAAGGGTTTCACTTCGTGAAACGGCTGATTTTCCCTGTCGATTCAACATTTCTTAATGTTGCTGGTTAACCATGCAACGAACAATGCGCTCTTTCATCCGGGGGCGCATGCGAAGTGGGGATTGTGGGGAATGACGGATTTCAGAAAAGCCATTGTCAAGAGGCTCGGCAAGGACGCCACGATCGAGATGCTATTTGGTGTTCTTGATGCGCTGCCTGTGCCGCTACTCGTCAGGGACGGGGAACTGTGCGACCTCTATGCGAACCGGGCCAATGTGGAACTGAACGCAACAATGCCCGTCGAATGGTTTGCGGCAGCAGGCCCTGGACAATCAAGCTCCGAGTTCGACGGGGAAACAGCCCTTCTGGAACGCTCGGTATTGGAAACGGGTAACCCCGTCATCCGCAATGAGCGCGTTGAAACACCCGATGGCATTGAGCGGATCTGTCAGTCCACCAGGCAGCGTATCCCTTTCATGAAAAGGGATGTCGAGCAGGCAATCCTGCTCTGCAGCAGGGTGGACCAAACGGATCTGGTTGCCGGGCAGCGCAAATTGAAAGAGGCCGAAGCCCGCCTTCAACGCAGCAATGAACGCATCAGGCAGGCTATCGATTCCATTGATAGCGGCTTTGTTCTCTGGGACAGCGAGGATCGCCTTGTCCTTTGCAATGATGCCTTCCGCAAACAGTTCGCGTTCCTTCCAAACCTGAAGGAGGGCCGTAAATTCGGGGAAATGTTCCTTGAATTCGCCCGTACCGGATTGGTGAAGGAAGCGGTTGGCCGTGAAAACGAATGGGTAGCCGAACACCTTGCCGCACGCGAAAAAGAACTGGGGCAGGAGATCATCTTCCGTACCCATGACGGGCGCTGGATGATGCGTCGCGATATCCGTTGCGAAAACGGACAGCGGGTGGGCATAAGGACCGATGTCACGGAGATTCAGTCCCACAGGGAGCAGCTGGAACTTGCCTCTGCCGCAATCGAGAAAATGGCGTCTGCGGTCATGCTCAAGAATGCGGACGGCGTCATCCAGCTTGTCAATCACAGGTTTGCCGAGATCCTGGGCTTTGCGCCTGGCGAGATTGTTGGCAAGACTGCGCGGGACATCTTCGATGCCCGGACTGCCAGGCACTTTGAAAAACGCGAGCAGAAGGTTCTAGGGACCGGCAAGCCGGCCGATTTTGAGGAAGAGATCACCAAACCGGATGGCACCCGCATGGATGCGATCACCAATATTCAGCGCATCGAGGACAGCGAAGGCCGGCGTCATGTCTGCATCGTTGTAAACGATGTAAGCGAGATCCGCTCGAGGGAAATCCGGCTGGAAAGGCTCGCTGGCGAGATCGACGCCCATCGCCAGCGCATGGAGAAATTTGCCGAGACCAGCGCAGACTGGTTCTGGGAAATGGATGGCGATCTAAATTTCAGCTACATGTCCGAAGGCGTCATGACCACAATCGGGCTAGATCCGGCTTCGGTCATCGGCAAATCGCGCAGCCAGCTCTGGCAGGACAAGGAAGATCGCGAATTTTACGAGCAGCATCTCAAGGATCTGCGCGGACAAAAGGAATTCAAGGATTTCGTCTATCCGATGGAATCCCCGATTGACGGATCTACGATCCATATCTCCATCAGCGGGACGCCGGTCCTTGATCCCCATGGCGTTTTCAAGGGATATATCGGAACCGGCCGGGATGTGACTGCACAGGTCGAACGCCAGCAAGCGCTTGAAAAGGCCAAGCAGGACATCGAACTCAACGAGCGCCGCTTCAAGGCATTTGCCGAGACCAATGCCGACTGGTTCTGGGAAATGGATGCGGAACTGTGCTTTTCCTATTTTTCGGGCTCCTTCGAGACGGTAACCGGCGTTTCGCCCGACCGGCTTCTTGGAAAGAACCGCAGGGAAACGGGAATTCCCGGTGTCAGTGAAGAAGAGTTCAACGCTCACCTTGAAATTTTGGAGAGTCACAAGCCGTTCCGCGAATTCGTCCATTCCCGGACCCGCAATGATGGCAGCGAGATCTGGCTCGCCATTAGCGGCACGCCGGTTTTTGATGCCGACGGAAACTTCCGCGGCTATCAGGGCTCCGGTCGCGACATTACCGATCAGCACAACCACCAGCGCGCTCTTGAACAGGCAACCAGTCATGCACGCAGCCTCTCCGCTGATCTGCAGAGCACGATCGATTCGCTGGATCTGGGGATCGTTGTGGTTGACGCGAACCTGAAAACCGAAATGGTCAATTCTGCATTTCACAAGATCTGGAAAACTCCGGAGGGCATATTTGCCAAGGGTTCCGATTTCCGCGACCTTATGGACTACAACCGCAAGAACGGTATTTATGCCGTCGCCGATGGCGACTGGGAAACCTATGTTGCCTCGCGCGAAAACAGCATTCGCAGGGGTAATATCGCTCCGGTCGAACTTGCCCGTGCTGATGACGTCCACCTGCTTTATTCGGTGACCAATCTCAACAATGGCCGCCGCCTGATTTCCTACTTTGACATTACCGATCAAAAGCGCAGGGAACAGGAGATCGAGGAAGCCCGCCACCAGGCACAACAGGCAGACCGCGCCAAGTCGGAATTCCTGGCAAACATGAGCCATGAAATACGCACACCGATGAACGGAGTCATGGGCATGGCTGAACTGCTGGCGCGCACCGAACTCGATGCCAAGCAGAAAATGTTCACCGATGTGATCGTCAAGTCCGGCGCATCACTGCTGACCATCATCAACGACATCCTTGACTTCTCCAAGCTTGATGCAGGACAGATGGAACTGGATCCGGCACCCTTCCGCCTGGCTGAGGCGATAGAGGATGTGGCAACGCTGGTGTCCTCCCGCGTTGCGGAAAAGGATCTCGAACTGATCGTGCGGGTCGATCCGTCCCTGCCGGAATACCTGATCGGGGATGTCGGGCGCATCCGCCAGATCATCACCAACCTGATGGGCAATGCCGTCAAGTTTACCGAGCAGGGTCACGTATTTGTCAATGTCGCGCCTGTTGAGCCGGGCAAGCCGGGCGTTGATCCCGGCCAGATGCGCCTGCGCTTCGAGGTAACCGATACCGGCATCGGAATTGCGCCGGATAAATGCAAGGCAGTTTTCGAGAAGTTCAGCCAGGTCGATACATCCTCAAGCCGCAAGCATGAGGGAACCGGACTGGGGCTGACCATTGCGTCCTCACTCGTGGAAATCATGGGCGGGCAGATTGGGGTGGAATCGGAAGTCGGCGAAGGTTCGACTTTCTGGTTCGAAATGGAATTGCCCGTACATCGGGCAACCAGGAAGGAGAGGCTTGTGCCTTTTGATGTAACCGGAGCCCGCGTGCTCGTTGTCGATGACAATGCTGTCAACCGTTCGATCCTGTCCGAACAGATGACGGCATGGAAGTTCGACAGCGCCGCGGCAGTGGACGGCTTTGAAGCGCTCGCGGTAATGCGCGCCGCCGTGGAGCAGAAAATAACCATCGATTGCGTGGTGCTGGATTATCACATGCCGGAAATGAATGGCGCCGAAGTGGTGAAGCGCATGCGCCAGGATTCCTCGCTTGCCGGTATCCCGGTGATCATGCTTACCAGTGTTGACCAGACCGAAGACGGAAAGACCTTTTCCTCACTCGGAATACAGGCGCACCTGACCAAGCCTGCCCGTTCATCCCACCTTTTGGAGAGCATTATTTCCATACTGCAGGATAGTGCGCGCAGGAACAACCGGACCGAAGAGGTCGCCAGAATCGCCACCCCGTCCGAAGTGCTATTTGAGGAACGAGAATCCCCGATTGCCGACGACGAGCGGCCGGTTCGCGATCTTCACAATGATCTGCGTGAACGTTTGATGGAGCAGCCGCAAATGTCGGCCGCAAACCGTACCCGGGACACGGCACGCGCGGAGGCGAGCCAGCCACATACCGGTATCGATGTACTGGTCTGCGAAGACAATGAGGTCAACCAGATCGTCTTTACCCAGATCCTTCAGTCTGCCAATTACACTTTCCAGATTGCCTCCAACGGGCGCACGGGTGTGGAAATGATGAAGGAACTCTCGCCCAGGGTCATCCTGATGGATGTTTCCATGCCGGAAATGAACGGATTGCAGGCTACCGCCGCCATTCGAGCACATGAAAAAGGGTCAGGCATCCATACGCCGATCATCGGCGTGACTGCGCATGCAATCAAGGGCGATATGGAAAAATGTCTGGCAGCAGGCATGGATGATTACCTGTCCAAGCCGGTCTCTCCCGACCGCCTTCAGGAGAAAATAGCCTCCTGGCTCCGCACTATCTCGGACGTGCGCCAGGCCTGACAGTAGCCTGGGCCGTCTTGCCTGCCGAGAGAGCCGTGCCTGTGGCGGCTCCCCTGCCTTTTGTCTTTTCTGCAAGATCCTGCACGATCGTGCTGGCGGTTTTCTGGCAAAGGCCGGGAATGATTGCATGCACTAGCGCCGCAAAGGCTGCCTTGAACAGGCGCAGTGAAAAGCCGAAGGCGAAGGCTGCATGCTCGCCATAGCTCTCCTCAACGCTGGCTGGATGATCGGTGAACAGTTTGCGGACAATGGAAATCATGCGTGCTCCTCCTTTTCACGTCACGGCTGTCGCAAGTGTGCCCCGGATAAGGCGGGATTGAATCTCAAAGCTCGATTGTCGCCTGCTTGAATTTGGGATATTGTCCCACTCATGAGCAAGTTTGATGAACTAGATCTCAAGATACTGGCAGAGATACAGAAGGATGCCTCGATTTCGGCTGATTCGCTTGCCGAACGGGTCGGGCTTTCCCGCAATGCTGCCTGGCGCCGGATGAAGCTTCTGGAAGAAAGCGGCGTGATAAAGGCCCGTGTCGGCCTGCTCGATGCCGACAAGCTGGGACTTGAACTCATCGCACTGATATTCGTTCGTACCAGCAGCCATGATCCGGAATGGCTGGCGTGCTTTCGCGCGGTTGTGACCAGCTTTCCCGAAATCACTTCCGTGTGGCGCATGACCGGCGATCTCGATTATGTCCTGCGCGCGCGCATTGCCAATGTGAAGGCCTATGACGCGCTGTATCAGCGGCTCATCACGAGGCTGCCGATTGCCGATGTGTCGGCATCCTTCGTCATGGAGGAAATCAAGGAAACCACTGCCCTGCCCTTGTGAACCGCGCCTGACATATGGAATACACGGTCATGAGACGGGGCCTTGCAGGGCACCATGGGTTGGGGGCAACAGAGGTGCACACTTTATGAAAAGTCCCGTTATCGGACCGACCATCGGCATTATTGTTTTGCCCCATGGCGAGGGCCTGGAGCTGCCGCGATATGAAACGCCGGGCAGTGCGGGAATGGATCTGCGCGCCGCCGTAAACGAAGATGTGGTGCTGGCACCGGGTAAGCGCAGGCTCGTGCCGACCGGCATGATCATGGAAATTCCCGAGGGTTTCGAGGCACAAATACGCCCGCGTTCAGGCCTTGCCTTCAAGAACGGCATTACCTGCCTCAACACACCGGGAACGATCGACAGCGATTATCGCGGCGAGATTGGCGTGTTGCTGGTGAACCTCGGCAGCGAGGCATTCACCATCAAGCGCGGCATGCGCATTGCCCAAATGGTCATTGCCCCGGTCGTGCAGGCCCGACTCGAAGTCCGTGCCCTGGCTGGTGCCACCGAGCGCGGTTCGGGCGGTTTCGGCTCGACCGGTATATGATTGCATGTATCAATTCAGCGGCTGTAGGCAGCCAGGCGCACCAGGTGGAAACTCGCCCAAAGGGCAGGAGCCGCAAGTATGCCACCAAAGACAATGTCACCGGCCAGTGGCAGTTGCAGCAGGCCATCCACTGCCCATACAGAGGCAAGGACTGTAAACCATATTTCGCTGCCGAGCAGGACGATGATGCTGGAGGCAATCAACAGGTGATCAAGGGTGGAAGACTTCTCACTTTCAACCATCTGAAAGTCAGCTGTCTCTCCACCGTCATTTGAAAACGATGCATTTTGCATTTTTGTGAGGGGTCCGAAAACGCCACTGATACCGGGCGCAACCCTGACATTTTCCTCCCGGTCTATGGCGGAATTGCGACAGGAAATCAGGTCGGAAAAATATCTCTCGGGCTCAGGCAGGGATCTCCTTTCCCTGCCAGTCGAACACCCTGCCACTTGCCTCCGTGCCAAGCTGTGCGATGACATCAAGCAGATGGCCTGCGCTCTTTTCAGGCGAGAAACGCTCAAAGCTGTTGTCCCGGAAGGGTTCGGAAAGCCCGGTTGCCACGGTTCCCGGATGCAGGCCGACAAGGATTGCCTGTTTTCGCTTGCGGGCAAGTTCGATGGAAGCTGTGCGGATGATCTGGTTGAGCGCGGCCTTTGAGGCACGATAGGCATACCATCCCCCGGCCCGGTTGTCGCAAATGCTGCCGACCCGCGCCGAAAGCACCGCAAAGACGGTTCGCTCGTCCCGCCGCAGCAGCGGTGCGAAATGCTTGACCATCAGGGCAGGCCCGATCGTGTTGATGGCAAGGACTTTCGCCATCTGCTCGGGTTCTATCTGGCGCCAGTCCTTTTCGGGTTTCAGGCCGCCATCATGCAATATGCCCGTCGCGACAATGACGAGATCAACGCCGCCACGTTCGCCAATTACCGCGGCCGCATTGGCAATGGTTGGTTCCTTGCCAAGGTCAAGGGGCAGCCATCTTGCCTTTGAAGGAAGGTCAGGTGGCCGCGAGCGTGAAAGGGCGAACAACTCCATCCCGCCACCGGGCAGGGATTCCTGCCTGTTGAGCAATGCATCGACAAGGGCAGCACCTATCCCGCCGCTTGCCCCGGCAATGACAATGCGCAATGGACTGCGGGCATGATCATTGGTTTCAGGATTGGCTTCAGGCATTGGAGGGTCCAGACCGGTATGAATTCATCAAGAGGAATGATAGGGCAGTTGGCACTGATTTCGATCAGCTCCTGCAACCGCCTTGCGCGCCGAACAAACCCGGGCTTGAACCAATGACAATTTCCGCCTTCCTTGCCTATGTGGTCGCGCTGGCCATAGCTGTCGCCATCCCGGGTCCCGGCATTGCCGCCCTTGTTGGCCGCGCCCTTGGAACCGGTGCGCGCCGCACCATGCCCATGCTCTTCGGGCTTGCGCTGGGCGATGTTGTATTCCTGACGCTGGCCGTTGCCGGTCTTGCCCTTGTTGCAAAGAGTTTTTCCACCCTCTTCCTGGTAATCAAGCTGATGGGAGCGGCCTATCTGCTCTATCTCGCCTACAGGTTCTGGACATCGGGCATCGAAATCCAGGACGTGAAAAAGGCCAGTGGCAGGCGCGAAGGGCTGGCATCCATGATGGCAGGGTTTGCCGTGACCATTGGCAATCCCAAAACACTGGTCTTTTACATGGCGATCCTTCCCGCCGTCATGGATCTGACAACGGTGGACATTACCGGCTATCTGGTGCTGGTTGCCCTGACCTTCCTGGTACTTTTCGTTGTCCTGACGCCCTATGTGCTGCTGGCGGAGAGGGCGCGCAGCTTCCTGAAGGACCCGGCGCACCTGCGTCTGCTCAACCGCTTTGCAGCAACGGCGATGACCGGAACGGCAGCATGGATTGTCGCGCGCGGCTGAGGAGATATGACTGAGGAGATATGACTGAGGAGTGGCGGATGAGACTGGCGGGGATATGCAAAATCCATCCGGAAAACCGCCGCGTTTGAGAATGATTGTCCAATTGCGGGCGGATGCCTCGCTTTGCCGTTCTGGCACCGACCGCCGAACCGTGGTCTAATCACCCGATATTTGGCCGGAAGCTTCGATCCGGAAAATTTCAACAGGGAAAACGATCATGGCAAAGACACCGGGCCGCGGCCGCATCTTCAAGAACATTGTCGAAACGATGGGTGATACACCGATCGTGCGCCTCGATAAGCTGGCGAAAAAGCACAGGGTCGAGGCCAATCTCCTTGCCAAGCTCGAATTTTTCAATCCGACCTCCTCGGTCAAGGACCGTATCGGCGTCAGCATGATCGAGACCATGGAGAAGAAGGGTGAAATCACGCCCGGCAAGACGGTGCTGATCGAGCCGACCTCCGGCAATACGGGTATAGGCCTTGCCTTTGCTGCTGCCCAGAAAGGCTACCGCCTCATCCTCACCATGCCGGAGACCATGTCCATCGAGCGCCGCAAGATGTTTGCCCTGCTTGGGGCGGAACTGGTTCTTACCGAGGGGCCGAAGGGCATGAAGGGTGCCATCGCTGCTGCCGAGGAACTGGCAGCGAAAACCAAGAACTCGGTTATCCCCCAGCAGTTCGAGAACGCGGCCAACCCTGCCATACACCGCCGCACCACCGGCCCGGAAATCTGGAACGACACCAAAGGAAAGGTTGATGTTTTTGTTTCAGGCATCGGAACCGGTGGAACCATTACCGGCGCTGGAAAATACCTGAAGAAGCAGAACCCGAAACTCCACATCGTTGCGGTCGAACCTGCCGCCTCGCCGGTGCTTTCTGGCGGTGAACCCGGCCCGCACAAGATCCAGGGCATCGGGGCAGGCTTTGCGCCTGCTGTCCTCGACACAAAGATCTATGACGAGGTGGTGCAGGTCTCCAATGAAGACGCGTTCGAAATGGCAAGGGAAGTCGCGAGGCTCGAAGGGGTGCCGGTCGGCATTTCCTCCGGTGCGGCGCTGGTGGCAGCAATCAGGGTCGGCAAGCGCAAGGAATTTGCCAGGAAGAACCTTGTCGTGATCATTCCCAGCTTCGCGGAAAGGTATCTTTCAACGGCGCTTTTCGAAGGGCTCGGCGAGTAGTCAGTTGCGCTGCGTGACAACCATGTCCAGCCCGCCCTCCGGGTGGGTCGTCAGGCGCTGTACCGGCCAGGGCTCTGGCGCGCCCGGCGCCATGTCAAAACGGTATTTCGACAACAGCACCGCCAGCGAGATCACCGCCTCTTGAAGCGCAAAGGTTGCTCCGATGCAAATGCGCGGCCCTGCCCCGAAAGGCAGGTACTGGAAGCGGTGCAGCTTTTCGCGGTTCTCCGGCATGAAACGCTCGGGAATGAAGGCATTTGGCGCATCCCATAGCGCCTCGTGTCGGTGGATCGTCCAGGGCATCATCAGCACGGTGACATC
Organism: uncultured Salaquimonas sp.; assembly: GCA_964541115.1. Lineage (GTDB taxonomy): Bacteria > Pseudomonadota > Alphaproteobacteria > Rhizobiales > Rhizobiaceae > Salaquimonas. The sequence goes on along the minus strand of CAZIPH010000031.1, from coordinate 3,005 downwards.
CTTTGGAATGACGAGATCGCCAAACCTGTCTTCCTCGATGGCAGCGCGATTGATCGAGGGCGCGGGCGGGTAGAGCCGCATGGCCTCCTCGAAGACGGCCCTTGTGCGCGGCAGTAGCGTGAGCCATTCAACCGGCGGCGGCGTTTTCTTTCGGCTGAACAATGCGTCGATCTCGACCTCTGCCTTGGATCGTTCGTCGTGCGCATGGGAAAGCAGGTAGAGCGACCAGGCCAGCGACTTTGCAGTGGTCTCGTGGCCCGCCCCGATAAAGGTGATGATATTGTCCTCGATGAGATCGGGCGTCAGGCCCTTTTCGCTCTCGGCGCGCAGCAGCAAGGTCAGGAAGTCCTCGGGCACGCCCGCAGGATCGCGTTTCATGCGCTCGCGGCGCTGGTCGGCGGTATCGCGCACCAGCTTGCGGAACTTCTCCATGACGCTGCGCCCGCCGATCCGGAACATGCGGGGTATCCATCCGGGCGCCTTGAGGAGGTCCATCGGATCGACCCGCCCCATCGTCGCAAGAAGCCGGTCGACATCGCCGGCAAACTCGGTGTCATCGCCCACGACATCGCCGGAAAAGAGCGTGGCAGCCAGGATTTCATAGGTCAGCTCGGTCATGTCCTGGCTGATCTCGCGCCGGATACCGCCCTTCGCCGTATCATCGTAGCGCTCACAGAAGGCCTCCGCCTGCTCCAGCATGATATCGGCAAAACCGTTAATGTGGCGCGGGGTGAAGATCGGCGCCATGGCCTTGCGCGAACGGCGCCAGACCGCGCCCTCGGCCGTCAGTAGTCCGTCCCGCAGGATCGGCCGCAATACCAGCTGCCGGATCGTCGCCATGCGGTAGTTCTTCGCATTGTCCACCAGCACATGTTTGACGAGATCAGGATCGTTGACGATCAGGCTTCGCTCATTGAGGAATCTGGTCATCATGTACGGCTTGGTATAGGCTGCTGGCCCCCACAATTCGAGCGGGTTGCGCAGGACCGTGCGAATCACCTGCAGCGCCGAGGGAGGCGCATTGCCCGGATCAGGGTGTGGTGGAACAAAGGGTCGGGCACCCGGGTATGCCGGTTGAGTGGTTCCGTTGATTCCCGTGGTTCTGGTGGTGGTCACAGTAATTCAGCGCCTCCTGCGCCATGGGTTGAGCCAGTGTTTGAAACCGCCTTATCCGCCCTCCGACTCATTGGTGCATCGCGCAGGATGACAAAATCTGGTGCTGTACGGCTAGCGCGACGGGCTGGTAGTCCGGTCGGGAAACCGGTCGAGACTGGATGCACATGCCGGGCAACGATAAAAGAGGCGTGAGTGCCCATACTGATCCGGGCGGTTTCAGCCAGTTCCTGTTGATCGGCTATCCTGCCTTCATGCCCGCTTCCAAACCTGTGGAAAGTATGCCGCAACGACCTGCCCTGTGTCGAATCGTAATGCCCGCTTTGGAAAACATCCTGCTTGAGTTTGGATTTTACTCCCAAAAAGCCTATATTTTGCTCAGGGAAACCGGTCGATTCGCAAGAAGGCGGAAACCGGAACAAAAGCGGCAAGCAAACCGGGAAAAACATGACCGAAACACCTGAAATGCCGGAAGGCCCAGCCTCCGGACAACCAGCGGAATATGGCGCCGAATCCATCAAGGTCCTCAAGGGCCTCGATGCGGTACGCAAGCGTCCAGGCATGTATATCGGCGACACCGATGACGGGTCCGGCCTGCACCACATGGTCTATGAGGTGGTGGACAACGGCATAGACGAGGTTCTTGCCGGTCATGCCGACCGGGTTACCGTGACCCTCAATCCTGACGGTTCCGTGACAGTGACCGACAATGGCCGTGGCATCCCCACCGGCATTCATTCGGGCGAGGGCATATCGGCCGCCGAGGTCATCATGACCCAGCTCCATGCGGGCGGAAAGTTCGACCAGAATTCCTACAAGGTCTCAGGCGGCCTGCACGGGGTCGGCGTCTCTGTGGTCAATGCCCTTTCGGTGTGGCTGAAACTGAAAATCTACCAGAACGGCAAGGTTCACGAGATGAGCTTTACCCATGGGGTGGCCGACGCTCCCCTGCAGGTGACCGGCGACTGTCCTGCCGGTCAGTCCGGCACGGAAGTCTCCTTCATGCCGTCCACTGATACCTTCACCATGACGCTGTTTGATTACAAGACGCTCGAACACCGCCTGCGCGAACTGGCCTTCCTCAATTCCGGTGCGCGCATCGTCCTGACCGACAGGCGCGGCGTCGAGACGGTTAGCGAGGAACTCTTCTATGAGGGCGGCCTTGAAGCCTTCGTGCGCTATCTTGACCGCAACCGCACGCCAAAGATAGCAACGCCGATCTATCTCAATTCCGAAAAGGACGGCATCACCGTCGAGGTGGCCTTGTGGTGGAATGATTCCTACCATGAGAATGTTTTGTGCTTCACCAACAACATCCCCCAGCGCGATGGTGGCACCCATCTTGCCGGTTTCCGCGCCGCACTGACGCGCCAGGTAACCGGCTATGCCGAATCCTCCGGCATCCTCAAAAGGGAAAAGGTCTCGGTCACGGGCGATGATTGCCGCGAGGGCCTGACCTGCGTCCTTTCGGTCAAGGTTCCCGACCCCAAGTTCTCCTCCCAGACCAAGGACAAGCTGGTCTCCTCCGAAGTGCGCCCAGCCGTTGAGGGCCTAGTCAACCAGACGCTTTCCGAGTGGTTCGAGGAAAACCCTGCCGAGGCACGCATCGTCGTGGGCAAGGTGGTGGAAGCTGCCGCAGCGCGTGAAGCGGCCCGCAAGGCACGCGAGTTGACCCGCCGCAAGGGCGCGCTGGACATCTCCTCGCTGCCGGGCAAGCTCGCCGATTGCCAGGAACGCGATCCTGCCAAGTCCGAACTGTTTCTCGTCGAGGGCGATTCAGCCGGCGGCTCTGCAAAACAGGGCCGCGACCGGTCCAACCAGGCAATCCTGCCCCTGCGCGGCAAGATCATCAACGTCGAGCGGGCCCGATTCGACAAGATGCTGTCCAGCCA
>CAZIPH010000030.1:19309-37900 GCA_964541115.1 uncultured Salaquimonas sp. | reverse complement strand
CCTAGGTCCAGCACATATGCCTTTTGCGGAAGATACCCCATGAAGCGGACGAGATCGGGATCGATCTTCTCGCGCTTCGTCATGTTCAGGTAATCGGCGACCCTGGCATCATAAACGCCCAGCGTTTGTGCATCCGCCATCAGTCTACCTTCAGGACGATCTTGCCGATAAGGTCACCTGATTCCATCAGCGCATGCGCCTTTGCCGCATCCTCAAGCGCAAATTTCGAGTGCATTACCGGCCTCACCTTTCCAGCATCGATCAGCGGCCAGACACGCTCCTGAAGTTCACGGGCGATTTGCGCCTTGAAGCCAACGGTGCGCGGACGCAGGGTCGAACCCGTATGGGTCAGCCGCTTGACCATCAGCTTGGCGAAATTCACCTCTGCCTTTGGTCCGCCGAGAAAGGCGATAGAGACAATTCGTCCATCTTCTGCAGCCGCATCATAATTGCGCTCGATATAACTCCCGCCCACCATGTCAAGGATGAGATCGACGCCCCGATTGCCGGTATGCGCACGAGCCGCCTCTACAAAATCCTCCTTCTTGTAGTTGATCGCTCGATCGGCTCCGAGATCAATACAGGCATTGCACTTTTCGTCGCTGCCCGCCGTGGTGATAACGGTCGCACCAAATGCCTTGGCGAGCTGGATTGCCGTCGTGCCGATACCGCTGGTGCCGCCATGTACGAGCAGTGTTTCACCACCCTTCAAACCGCCACGCTGGAAGACATTGTGCCAGACCGTGAAGAATGTCTCGGGCACCGCCCCGGCTTCTTCCATCGAAAGTCCGGAAGGAACGGCCAGCGTGTTGGAAGCATCCACGCGAACATATTGCGCATAGCCGCCGCCTGGTGTCAGGGCCATTACCTTGCTGCCGATCAGATCACCGCCAACATCATCGCCGGTCGCCACGATCGTGCCGGAAACTTCGAGGCCAGGTAGCGGCGAGGCCCCGCTTGGCGGCGGGTAGGCGCCCGCCCGTTGCAGGCAGTCGGGCCGGTTGATGCCTGCATAGGCCACCTTGACGATAACCTCTCCCTTGCCGGGGCGCGGCAGCGGCATTTCGACCGGCTTGAGGACATTGGGACCGCCTGGTGTCGAAATCTCGACAGCCAGCATGGTTTGCGGCAATTCTTCGCTCATCTTGTGAGGTCCTCCATCTTTGCTATGCTTGTGTAGCAGGGAAGCAGTGTAAACACGTAGGGCCATGATAGGCACTCGAAGCGGAGGATGCCATGTTTGCGGACGAAGAAAAGATGAAGAGGAAACCGGTCTTCGAAATCGGCCAGCCACTGGATGATCTTTCAGTCGAGGAACTCGATGAAACAGTAGCGCGTCTTGAAAGCGAGATCGCCCGCCTCAAGGCTGCGCGAAGTGCCAAGAGCGCTCATTTGAGCGCCGCTGAAGCACTTTTTGGCCGCAAATCCTGAGCCTTGCAACAATCGTTTGGGCGTTAACCATTAATTAAGCTTTATGGCCCATTAATACCGTCATTCGGTTTTTACCGAATTCATTCCGGGTGATTTTCATGTTCACCCTGTTTGACGCCTCCCTGTTTAACTCTTCAGAGCCGCCTTTGCGGCTCTTTTTTTCCGTTTCCATTAAAATTTGACCGGATCGGCGTGCGAAACGCTGTCTCCAACCTCTTCGCCGCGGAACTTTCGCCACTTGAACCTGTTTGTTCAAATGCCAGTCAATTGAGCCAGACATCTTTACGGCCCCGATGCTGCGCGCTAGACATGTGGCGCAAATCAAGGGTGGAATGCATGGATTCGAAACGGATACCAATAACCGGCAATACAATCTCGCTTGCCGAGAAAGTTGCGTTTTCCGACAAGTTCAACAAGCTTTTTTCGGATGGAATGGCCCTTGTCGAAGAATCCGCCACCTATCTAGATGGCGAAGGGCGCAAGGCGGCAAAAACCCTTCCAAAGGCTTCAGTTGTCCTATACGGCACAGAATCCATGCGCCTGACGACACGATTGATGCAGCTGGCATCATGGCTGCTTTTGCAGCGCGCCGCCAATGAAGGCGAAATGACCACAGAGCAGTTCCACGAGGAAAAGAAGAAAGTCCGGCTCGATACGCTGCCGGTCAGCGGCATCACCGATGAATGGAAGGAACTTCCCACTGCCTTCACCGATCTGGTAAGCCGTTCCCTCGCATTGCAGAACCGCATCACCACGATTGATGCGGAAGTCTACGAGATGAAAAAGGTCAGCCCCCTTGAAGGCGACAATCCCGTGCGCCAGCAGATCAATTTGTTATCAACCGCATTGGGCGCAAGGAAAATCCTTCACTAGCTCTGAAGTGCCTTGATCGGGGGCGGTTCCTCAAACAGGCTTCCCGGCTTGCACAGGCCTTGCGAGATATTCTTCCTTGCCAAGTGCGCCATTCCAACTACACTTTTCATTCAGCTATCCGGCGATGATACGTAATGGTTTAAATGAGGCAGACATGCGCAAAAGACAACCGGCGAATTCGACGACCTATGTACACGGCACAAGGGCCCTGGTTGCCAGCCTGCTTGTTTTTCTTTTTGCGGTGATGGCGGCCTTTCCAGCCTTTGCCCATACCAGCGAGGGCATAGGCGGCGGTTTCGTAAGTGGATTGCTGCATCCCATCTTCGGCTGGGATCATGTTGTTGCGATGGTCGCAGTCGGCCTGTGGGGCGGAATTCTCGGAAAGCCCGCGATCTGGATCCTGCCCATCGTCTTTCCACTTGTCATGGCATTGGGCGCAGCCCTTGGCATTGCAGGGATCCCTGTACCCTTCATTGAGGCAGGCATCGCCCTTTCCGGCGTTGTGTTGGGCCTGCTGATCGTCTTTCTCGTAAAGATGCCTATCCCTGCAGCAGCAGTCATCGTCGGACTTTTTGCGATTTTTCACGGTCACGCCCATGGAACCGAACTTCCCGATGCCGCCAACCCGGTAGCCTATGCAATCGGCTTTGTGATCGCCACCGGCCTGCTGCACCTTGCCGGTATCGTGTTCGGCATACTCATGGGTTCGGCAACAGGGACCTGGATCGTGCGCGCAGGCGGGGCGGCAATCGCCCTTGTAGGTGCGGCCTTTCTTGCAGGCGTCGCCTGAGCGGTTGTTGCGGAAAGGTCCAGATGATCAGCCTGCGGACTATCGCACACGCTGCACCGGCGGTCGCTGTCGGTATTGCTGCCCTGCTTTTGCCCTTGCCTGCCCTTGCCCATGATTTCGGCAAGGACAATGTCTTTTATGACCGCTTCATCGAGGGAGCAGGCGTTGTTTTCAATGATGTTCCTCTGGTGCTGGCCGCCATTGCCTTCGGCATGCTGGTCTCCCTGTGGCATCAGCGCGGCTTTCCAAGGACGGTTGGCTTTCTGGTCGCGGGTATTGTTACCGGCTTCCTGATGCCAATGGAATGGATTGCACGCCCGGATCTTTTCTCCCTGTCGGCTGCAATACTCTTGGGGCTTCTTGCCGCCGCTGCATTCTTGACCAAACCGGTTTTCGTTAACCTCCTCGCCTTCCTTACCGGCCTTGCCCTGGCAGCAGGAACATTGGGCGGCCATGCGCCCGGCACGGTTCCGACCGGTGCCTATTTCGGTATTGTGTTCGGCCTGATCCTCGTCACCTCGATCGCCGCGACCGGCTCTGCAATGGCCGTGGACGGCGCCCGTTCGCAGATACCCCGGATTGCCATTCGCGCCCTTGCATCATGGGTGGTTGCTATTTCGGTCATGATGCTTGCGCTCCTGTTCCGCCAGACAGCAGCCTGAACGCTGCTGCTTTTCATCCAGCAATCGGGCAACAAAAAACCCGGCTGCGGATGCAACCGGGTCTTCAAAAAATCCTGCAGAACACAACCTAGAGGCCGAGACCGCCATACTTGTCCTTGAAGCGTGATACGCGGCCACCACGATCCATCAGGTTCTGGTTGCCACCAGTCCATGCCGGATGAGAGGTCGGATCGATATCGAGGTTCAGCGTATCGCCTTCCGAACCCCAGGTCGAACGGGTCATGTACTCGGTGCCATCGGTCATGACGACCTTGATCATGTGGTATTGTGGATGGATGTCTTGTTTCATCACTCTGTTCCTTCAAATGCCAGCGCCGATTTACAGCACATTTTCCGCGCCGCCTATAACAGCGAAAAGCCGCGGAAGCGTTTCCACGGCATCAAACTCGCGCTTCCCATACAATAAGAATCCAAAGGGGACAAGGGCATTGTGCCAATTCAAGCGTCATTTCCTGGCCAGTTCAACCAATACGCTGGCACCCGCCGCAATTCGAAGCGATATGACGCAGAATCTTGTCGCAACGGGCGGGTCTGTGCTTGAAACTTGGTTCATATGGGGGAATAACGCCTCTGAACCTGATCAACAGACCGGATAGCGAATTGGCCGAGACAATTGAAAAAAAGCCGCAACCGCGACCACGCCGGCCGGATCTGCGGCCACTTGCACGTTTGTGGCCCTATCTCGGGCGTTACAAGGGTCACCTCTTTGGGGCAATCTTCTTCCTGCTGCTTGCTGCTGCCACCACGCTGACCCTGCCCGTTGCCGTGCGCAACATGATCGACTCCGGTTTCATCGAGAACAATTCCAGTTTCGTCGGTAATTACTTCAGCGCCCTGATCATTGTTGCCGGCGTCCTGGCCCTCGCAAGCGCCTGCCGGTACTATTTCGTGATCTGGCTTGGCGAGCGGGTGATTTCAGACGTGCGCAAGGACGTCTTTGCCCATGTGGCAAGGCTCTCACCGTCCTTTTACGATACCGCCCAAACAGGCGAGATCATTTCGCGCCTGACCGCCGACACGACGCAGATCAAGTCCGCTGTTGGCGCCACCGCATCCATGGCACTGCGCAACACGCTGCTCGGCCTCGGAGCGGTGGGCGCGATGGTCTATACCTCCCCGCGCCTTTCATTGATTGTCATTGGTGCAATCCCGCTGATCGTCTTCCCGATCATCCTGTTTGGCCGGGCTGTCCGCAAACGCTCCCGCCACGCGCAGGATACGCTGGCTGAAGCCACTGCCTATGCCTCCGAAGCGATTTCCTCCATCCGCATTATCCAGGCTTTCGCAATTGCCAGCCAGACGGCCGCGCGTTTTTCGGCAGCTGTCGAGGAATCCTTTGAAGCCGCACGCCGTGCCATTGGCATGCGCGCAATGCTGACAGCCTTTGCCATTTTCCTGATCTTCTCCAGCGTTGTTGCCGTGCTCTGGGTCGGTGCAAGGGATGTGATGTCCGGCGCAATGTCGCCAGGCCTTCTCTCGCAATTCCTGCTCTATGCAATCTTTGCCGCCGGCTCATTGGGAGCCTTGTCGGAGGTCTGGGGCGAGCTCTCACAGGCCGCCGGGGCTGCCGAACGTATCAGTGAACTGCTTGACGAGGAGCCCGCAATTCGTGCGCCGGCAAAACCCATTGCCCTTCCCATGCCAGTGCGCGGCGAAATCGCATTTGCAGATGTCTCCTTTGCCTATCCGACCAGGCCGGGTGATGCGACCGTCAAGGAACTGTCACTCAATATCAGGGCGGGTGAAACCGTCGCAATCGTTGGTCCGTCAGGAGCAGGCAAATCGACACTGACGGCTCTTTTGCTACGTTTTTACGATCCTTCCTCCGGCACCATCACTCTAGATGGCATCGACATTTCCCGGCTTGATCCCGAAGCCCTGCGCGAAAAAGTGGCCATTGTTCCCCAGGACACGGTGATCTTTGCGGCCAGCGCCGAGGACAATATCGCCATCGGCAGGACCGGAGCTTCCAGAGAGGACGTTGCCGCCGCTGCCCGCGCCGCCAATGCCGCCGACTTCATCGAATCTTCCGATCGCGGCTACGACACCCAGCTGGGCGAGCGCGGTGTCACCCTTTCCGGCGGTCAGCGCCAGCGCATCGCGATTGCCAGAGCCATCCTGAAGGATGCGCCGGTCTTACTACTCGATGAGGCAACCAGCGCCCTTGATGCAGAGAGCGAACGACTGGTGCAGGATGCACTCGAGCGGCTGATGGAAGGTCGCACGACCATCGTCATCGCCCACCGCCTCGCGACGATCCTCAAGGCCGACCGGATCCTTGTGATGGACAATGGCCGCATTGTCGAGGAAGGCACCCATGCCAGCCTGTCGAGGAAGAAGAACGGGCTCTATGCGAAACTGGCAAGGCTGCAGTTCGATGCGGGCAATCTGCGGGCAGCCGAATAGGCAACAGCAATCCGCCTGCTCCTACGCGACAACCCTTCCCGCATTGCGCCCTGAAAAGATGCAGCCGCCGAGAAACGTGCCTTCAAGAGCGTTGTAGCCGTGATAGCCGCCGCCGCCAAAACCGGCACATTCTCCGGCCGCGTAGAGGCCTTCAACCGTTTCGCCGACACCGTTCAGCACGCGGCCATCAAGATCGGTATGGATACCGCCAAGCGTCTTGCGTGTGAGGATGTTCAGCTTGACGGCAATGAGCGGGCCTTTCGCCGGATCGAGGATCTTGTGTGGCTTGGCGGTGCGGATCAGTTTGTCGCCGAGGTAATTGCGCGCAGCATGGATCGCCATCACCTGCACATCCTTGGTGAAGGGATTGTCCATCTGCAAGTCGCGCGCCTCGATCTGGCGCCGGATCCTGCCAGCATCCAGCCTTACCTCTGCAAGCTGGTTCATCCCTTCAACAAGGTCTTCCAGATTGCTGCGCACCACGAAATCCTGACCCTTTTCCTTGAAGGTCTCGACGGCCTTCGTGGCACCCTTGGAAAGGCGTGACTTGAGTACTTCCTTCCATTTGCCGGAGGTGAAGTCGGGATTTTGTTCGGAGCCGGAAAGCGCAAACTCCTTCTCGATGATCGCCTGGTTGAGTATGAACCAGGAGTAATCATGCCCCGTGGAAAGAATGTGCCGCAGCGTTCCCAGCGTGTCGAAACCCGGCAGGCAGGGAACCGGCATACGATTGCCTTCGGCATCGAACCACATGGAGGAAGGTCCCGGCAGTATGCGGATCGCATGATGGGGCCAGATCGGTTCCCAGTTGTGGATGCCTTCCACATAATGCCACATGCGGTCTTCATTGATCACACCGGCCCCGGCCTTGCGGGTGATGTCAATCATCTTGCCATCCACATGGGCGGGAACGCCGGAAATCAGGTTCCTGGGTGCGCGTCCCACCCGTTCGGTCGGCCAGTTCTTTCGCACAAGGTCAAAATTGCCGCCAATGCCGCCTGAGGTAACGATGACATGATCGGCCCTTAGTGAAAAATCGCCAACAATTGCCCGCGACGACGCCTGGCCTCGTGCAACATCGGAAGGTTCCAGGATCGAGCCGGAAACGCCGGTGATCTGGTTCTTCACCTTGTCGATTTTCTCCACACGATGGCGGAAAGTGAAGGATATCAGACCCTGCTTTTCAAACTCCAGCACCCTGTCAACAAACGGCTCGAGGACTCCGGGCCCCGTTCCCCATGTGATGTGGAAACGCGGCACGGAATTGCCATGCCCATCGGCGAAGGAACCGCCGCGTTCGGCCCAGCCAACCACCGGAAACCAGCGCATTCCAAGCGAATACAGCCACGGGCGCATTTCCTCATGGGCAAAGCGTATATAGGCTTCAGCAGTCTTGCGCGGCCAATAATCCTGTTCGCGGTCGAACTGCGCCGAACCCATCCAGTCGGACAGGGCAAGTTCCACGCTATCGCGAATGCGCAGTCGGCGTTGCTCAGGCGTGTCGACCATGAACAGCCCGCCCAGCGACCAGAATGCCTGGCCCCCCAGGTTCTGTCGGCCTTCCTGGTCAACGATGATGGTCTTCCTGCCCCGACCAGCCAGCTCGCACGCTGCCACCAGTCCGGCAAGACCTCCGCCAACGATGATGACGTCTGCGTCCATCCCCATCCTACCGTTCTGTCAGCTTCAGTTCGATACGCCGGTTGCGAGAGCGCGCTTCATCGCTGTCGGCGGTCTCCAGCGGCTGGAATTCGCCGAAGCCCGCAGCTACCAGCCGTTCGGCCGGAATGCCGTTTTCGATGAAGAACTTCACAACCGAGAGCGCCCGGGCCTGTGAAAGCTCCCAGTTGTCGCGGTAGCGTCCGGTTCCCGACAGGGGGATATTATCGGTGTGGCCATCAACGCGCAGCACCCATTCGATATCGTCGGGAATCTCGCGGCCGATCTGGATCAGCGCCTCGGCCACTTTCAGCATTTCAGCCTTGCCCGCATCATTGAGCTCTGCCCCGCCGACTGAAAACAGCACTTCGGACTGGAAAACGAATCGGTCGCCGACAATGCGGATATCCTGTCGGTCCGAGAGAATTTCCCGAAGCCTGCCGAAGAAATCGGAACGGTAGCGGTTGAGCTCTTGCACGCGCTGGGCGAGTGCCACATTGAGCCGTTTTCCAAGGTCCGCAATCTTTGTCTGGCTTTCGCGGTCCCGGTTTTCCGATGCATCCAGCGCATCCTCCAGAGCGCCAATCTGGCGGCGCAACGCTGCAATCTGCTGGTTGAGCAATTCCACCTGCGAGCGCGCCCGCTGGCTCAGCTGCTGCTCCTCCTCCAGTTGTTGAGAAAGTGCCCCTAGCCGTTGCTGGGCCTCCTCACCTGCCCCGGTCCCGGCCGCCAGCAATTCCTCCAGCCGCGAGCGTTCACTTTCGGTATCCTCCAGCGAGGACTGCAGGTTCACCAGATTGTCCTCAAGGTCCTGCCGGTTGGTCCGCTCAAGTGCCAGAAGATCCGTCAACTCGTCGATCTGGGAGTTGAGCCGGTTGAGAACCTCGTCCTTTCCCGTTATCTCCTGACTGAGCAGGAACTGTGCCAGAACGAAGACAGACAACAGAAAAATGATCGCCAGAAGCAGGGTGGATAGCGCATCCACGAAACCGGGCCAGTAGTCGACCCTGTTTTCCCGCCGGCGGTTTCTCGCAAAGGCCATATTGCGATCCCTATTCCCGCGAGGCCCGGTCGAAGAAACTGTTCAACCTGTCCAGCGTTTCCTTCAATTCCTGCTGCTGCGCGTTCTGATGGCTCAATTGTTCACGCATTGTCGCCTGGTCGCTGCGCATGTGCTGGACCAGCCCCTGAATGCTTTCTGCGAGCGATGCCATGGCTGCAGTGGCCCGCGGTCCGCCTTCGCCCTGCTGCAGGTTGCGAGTGATCGTGTCGAATTGGGATTTGAGTTCGTCGGCAGATGCGCCGGACAGATTGCCATAGTCGGCATTCGTATCGGTGATGGAGGAAAGCCAGTTCTCGAGTTCGGTATAAAAGCGGGTTTGAGCGCGGCCCGCCTGAAGGTCAAGAAAGCCAAGGATCAGTGAACCGGCCAGACCGAACAGCGAAGAGGAAAACGCCGTGCCCATGCCATCAAGTGGTGCTTTCAGTCCGCTTTTAAGCGTATCGAGAATATCGCTGGCATTTCCCGACCCTGGGTCGAGAGACTGGATGGTCTGGCCGATCGAACCAATTGTCTGCAAAAGGCCCCAGAAAGTTCCCAGAAGGCCTAGGAAAACGAGAAGCCCGATGAGGTAGCGGGTAATGTCGCGGAGATCGTCCAGCCGGTTGCCGATGGAATCCAGGATCGAGCGCATCGCATTGGTATTCAGCGAGCGGTTCCCGGTCGTATTGCCCAGCAGTGCCTTCATCGGCGCCAGCAGGACCGGATCACGCTTGCCGGTAAATTCCTCACCCTGGCGGAACGAATTGGCCCAGGATACTTCCGGCATGAGGCGGACTACCTGTGCAAGGGCCAGCAGGATACCGAAGAACAGGACCACAACAATAAGGCCGTTAAGGCCCGGGTTGGACATAAAGGCCGATGCCATCTGGCTGTACAGGATTGCCACGAGGAAACCGACTATGATCAGAAAAACGACCATCGAGACCAAAAACAGCCCCGGACTGGTGAATTTGTATGGATCGAACGCTTTCGCCACCTTGTACTGCCTCCTTCAGCCGCTTTCGGGTGCGACTATACAAAACACACAGCAAAGGGAAACGGCAAAGTTGGGGCGACACCGAATGGCTGCACGATAAGGAGCCTCGCAGGCCAACCCGACAGGCCAGCCCGGCAGAATTGCCCGACAGGTCTGTACGTCAGGCGGCTGCTCCCTTGACGGTTTCAAGCAATTGGCGATGAATGATCTCGTTGCCGGCAATAATCGTCGCTTTTTCAAAGATATCCTTGCCGCCATCGAGATCGGTTACAAAACCGCCCGCCTCGCGCACCATGATGATACCCGCCGCAATATCCCAGGGACAAAGCCCTGTTTCCCAGAAACCGTCAAAACGTCCGGCGGCCACATAGCAAAGGTCGATTGAGGCAGCGCCAAACCGGCGCAGTCCGGCCGAATTCAGCATGACCCGGCGCTGCTGTTCGATGAAATCGTTATGGGCAGGACGGCCAAGATGGGGAATCCCGGTGACAAATACGCTGTCCGTCATGTTGCGTCGGCCGGCAACGCGGATGCGCCTGTCATTGAGATAAGCCCCGCGTCCCTTTTCCGCCGTGAACAATTCGTCCATGATGGGGTTGTAGACGATACCGGCAACGATTTCACCTTCGCGCTCCAGCGCGATGGAAATGCTGAATACCGGCAGCCCGTGCAGAAAATTGGTCGTTCCATCGAGAGGATCAACTATCCAGCGGTTTTGCGGATCGGACCCCTTGATCTCGCCGCCCTCTTCAAGCAGCAGGCCGAAACCCGGACGCGCCTTCTGCAATTCCTCCCTGATGATCTTTTCCGACATCTTGTCTGCGGAGGAAACGAAATCGCCCGGCCCCTTGACGGAAACCTGCAGGTTCTGGACCTCGCCGAAATCGCGCGTCAGCCTGCGGCCAGCCTTGGTCGCTGCGGTTACCATGACATTGAGAAGGGCCGAACGGGCCATGATGCAAATCCTGAGTCGGGTGCGGTTGAGTCAGTCAGTCTGCGCGGCGGATATAGGTGATTTCCGACGTGTCGACGATGATCCTTTCACCAACTGAGATGAATGGCGGCACCATGCAGCGAACGCCATTTTCCAGTTTCGATGGCTTGTAGGAGGACGATACGGTCTGGCCCTTGACCACTGGCTCGGTCTCGGCGACTTCCAGAGTCACCTGCTCCGGCAGCCGGATGCCAATCGGCTTTTCCTCATGAAGTTCCACCGTGACGGTCATGCCGTCCTGCAGAAAGGCGGCTCGTTCGCCAACAAAATCCTTCTGCAGTTCGAGCTGCTCGTAGGATTCATTGTCCATGAAGATCAGTGCATCGCCCTGTTCATACAGGAACTGGAAGTCCTTCTGCTCGAGGCGAACCTTTTCCACGCTTTCGGTTGCCCGGAAACGCTCATTCAGCTTGGAGCCGTTGATCAGGTTCTTCATCTCGACCTGGGCAAAGGCGCCGCCCTTGCCGGGTTTGACATGGTCGGTCTTTACGACCACCCAAAGAGTGCCATTGTGTTCGAGCACATTGCCCGGCTTGATCTGGTTGCCGTTGATTTTCATGAAAGTCGCTCTTGGATAATTGGCGGGTCGGAACAGGCAGCGCATACTGCGCCGTGCTGCAACACCATCCGCACTTTTTAAGGTTGCCGCCTAAGACCATAAAAGCATTGAATTGGCAAGGGGTGGCGCATTTGTAGCCGCAGAACAGTGGTCATCCCCGCTTTGGGCATCAAAGTTGCATCAAGAACTTGTTCACGACATGTTTTACTGAAAACTGGCAGTATCGGGTGCGAAGCCGAACCATGGCTTGATATAATCGTTTTCCTGCTCATGTGTTTGGAGGTAAACTCCAAAGCGCGGCAAACTTCAATCCGTCCACCGCTTCAACAGGCAGGAATCATCAAGTGTCCCTTGTCAGGCAACTCGTTATTACCCTGCTTGTGCTCATCGGTGGTCTGTGCGGATGGGTATATTTTTTCCCCGGCGCCATTAACACACTGGCAGAGCACAATCTCGACATTGCACCCCTCAGGCAGATAGCCGCGCTCAACACATCCCTGTCTGGTGGCACCGGCGCACCTGAAGGTGGCGGCAGGCAACGCGGTGGCCGCCAGGCACTGGTCATTGCCGAACCTGTCGGCAAGGCAGTGATCAATGACCGCCTGACTGCGATCGGCAATGGCAGGGCTGTCCAGTCGGTTACAGTCACTCCCCTGGTTTCCGGTCAGATCGTCGAATTAGTCGCAGAACCCGGTCAACTGATTGCTCAGGGTGACGTGATTGCGCGGCTCGACGCAAAAAGCGAGGCCCTGGCTCTGGAAAAGGCCCGCCTGACCGCAGACGATCTCAGGATCAGGGCCGAGCGTACCCAGTCTCTCTTCGACAAGGGAAGTACCACAGCCACCGCGCTGGAATCGGCACAGTCAGAACTGGCAACTGCCGAACTTGCGGTGCGTGAGGCACAGCTCAATCTCGATCGTCGCACCATCCCAGCACCCATTCGCGGCGTGGTCGGCATCGTTGCGGCAAGCCTGGGTGAATTCGTCACCAATCAGAGCGAAATCGTCACCATCGACAATCGCGAAACAATCATTATCGAGTTCTTTGTTCCTGAGCGCTTTGCAACGGCAATCGAGCTTGGCGCTCCCGTGTCAGCCTCCTCCGTGGCACGGCCGGGAGGGACCTTTTCCGGCAAAGTCGTTGCAATAGACAACCGGGTCGATGTGGCCAGCCGCACGCTTCGGATCCGCGCCGAGATCGAAAACAGCCAGGACAAACTGCGGGCTGGCATGGCTTTCAACGTCACAATGCGCTTTGATGGCGATACCTTTCCTGCAGTCGATCCGCTTGCCGTTCAGTGGGACGCGGATGGATCCTATGTCTGGCTGATCGATCAGGAAGGCAAGGCAAGGAAGGTCAATGCGAGGATTGTTCAACGCAATCCGGAATCTGTGCTTGTAGAGGCCGATCTCAGGGAAGGCGATCTCGTCGTCACCGAAGGCGTTCAAAATGTGCGTGAAGGCGCCGAGGTCGCATTTCCGGATGACAGGAACCCGGGCAACAAGGTCTCTGAACCGGCTGCAGGAAGCAGCACCACGAGCAAGTCATGATCGGACCGCAACTGCCAAAAGTGGATGACGGAAAGCTTGCCGCGACATCACAGGCGGCAGAAGCGGACGCCATCGAAACGCGCAACAGCGATCCGGCTGACGAATCCATTGCAGCATCCCCGCCCGAGGGTGGCGTGGCAACCTTTGTACGCCGCCCGGTACTTTCCCTCGTCTTCGGCCTCCTCATAATCGTTGCCGGACTGGCGGCAATCCTTGGAGCCGAAATCCGCGAATTGCCCGATGTCGACAGCCCTGTCGTCACCGTATCAACCGACTTTGCCGGAGCTTCCCCCGAGACGATCGACAGGGAACTGACCGCGTTGATCGAGGGCGCGGCGGCGCGCGTATCCGGTGTTAAATCAATTTCCTCCACCTCCTCCTTTGGCCGGAGCCGAGTCACCATTGAATTCAACGACAGTACCGATCTCAATGTCGCCGCTTCCGATCTTCGTGATGCCATCAGCCGGGTGTCACGTGACATGCCGGAAGGTGCGGAAGACCCGCGGATTGTGAAGGCTGATGCGGACGCGCAGCCAGTGATGCGGATGGCAGTCACATCCGACACAATGTCGGTTCAGGACATGACAATCCTCGTCGAGGATGAGATTGTCGACCGGCTGGCCTCTGTACCTGGCGTTGCCGATGTAGCGGTCTATGGGGATCGCGACAAGATTTTCCGTATCGATATTGATCCAGCCAGTATGGCGGCGCTGGGACTGACAGTTGCCAATATCCGCAACTCGCTGTCACGCATGGCCTTCGACGTTCCCGCCGGCTCGCTGACGTCGAATTCCCAGGATATAGTTGTACGCGCGACGGCCGATGTCCGAACGCCGGATGATTTCGAGAATATATATATCTCCCAAAGGGTGCAGTTGCGTGATATCGCAACGGTCACCCTGGGCCCCGATCCCGGCGACAGTGCCCTTCGAGCCAATGGCAGGACCGGTATCGGAATGGGCATTATCCGTCAGGCCCAGTCCAACACGCTGGAAATTTCTGAGGGGGTTCGCCAGGCAACAGAACGTATCCGCAACATTCTTCCCGAGGGTGTGGATATCCGTATCACCAGCGATGACGCCACCTTCATCAGCGGTGCCATTGCCGAAGTGGTGCGTACACTACTAATGGCAGTGGTGATTGTGGTCATCGTGATCTTCCTGTTCCTGTTCGACTGGCGCGCGACGCTCATTCCCGCAGTGACCATGCCGATTGCGCTGATCGGTACGATGGCCGCCATTTATCTTGTCGGCTTTTCGATAAACATCCTGACGCTTCTTGCGCTTGTTCTTGCCACTGGCATGGTGGTTGACGATGCCATTGTCGTTCTCGAAAACATTGTCAGGCGCAGAAACCAGGGCATGGGTATCCGCGCGGCGGCAGTTATCGGGACGCGCGAAGTCTTCTTTGCAGTAATCACTACTACCGCAACACTCGCGGCGGTTTTCATCCCGCTATCCTTCCTGCCTGGCCAGGCAGGCGGCCTGTTTCGCGAATTCGGTTTCGTTCTGGCGTTTTCGGTCACCCTTTCGAGCATCGTTGCGCTCACCCTTTGCCCTATGCTGGCCTCGCGCTTCGTCAAACCATTGAATGCATCAGGGGGGCAGGATAATCGCCCGGGCATGTTCACACGTCTGGGCGGGGTGCTTTCGCGGCTTTATCGCCGCCTGTTGCACACAGCCCTTGACCTGCCAATCGTTGTCGTCACGATCTCTGTGCTTTTCGGCGCTGCGGCATGGCTGTCCTTGTCCTTCATACCGCAGGAACTGACACCTCGAGAAGATCGGGCGGTGGCATTGATGAGCATTTCCGCGCCACAGGGCGTCAGCCTCGACTATACGGCGGCGCGCATACGCCAGATCGAACAGCTTACCGAACCCTTGCGGGAAAACGGCGAGGTACAGAACATCTTCTCAATCGCCGGGCGGGGCGGCTCATCAAACAGCGGCTTTATCGTGCTTACGCTTGCGCCCTGGGATAAGCGTCAGCGCAGCCAGAACGAGATCGTTGGTGAACTCAACGCCATTGCGGCTTCCGTACCCGGCATCAGGGCCTTTGCAATTCAGCCAAACAGCCTGGGCATTCGTGGCGCAGGCAATGGTCTGCAATTTGCGATAGTCGGCAATTCCTACAGCCAGATGGGGGATGCTGCGGCAAAGCTGGTCGAACTGCTGGAGAACGATGATCGTTTCAGGCAGGTTCGCCTCTCCTATGAAACCACCCAGCCACAGCTTTCGGTTTCGATAGACCGTGCCCGTGCCTCCGATCTTGGCATAGAGATTGATGGCCTCGCACAGGCAATGCAGGCACAGCTTGATGGTACGGATATCGGCAATGTTTTCATCAATGACCGGGCCTTTCCGGTAAAGCTGATCTCCACCACCAATCCGATCAATGATCCTACGGACCTTGAAAACATCTATCTCAAGGCGTCCGATGGCCGTGTCGTACCGATGTCCACAATTGCCAAACTGGAAGAAAGGGCGGTTTCGCCATCGCTCAACCGTGAAAGCCAGTTGCGAGCGGTGTCCATCACGACGGGACTTGCCGAGGGTACGGCACTTGGCGCTGCTCTCGAGGCTGTCGAGGAACTTGCCGAACCGCTGCTCCCGCCCGGTTCACGGATCATCCCGCTGGCCGAAGCAGCGACACTGGAGGAATCCTCCTCCAACATACTTTTCGTGTTCGGTATTGCGATCATTGTCGTGCTGCTCGTCCTGTCGGCGCAGTTTGAGAGTTTCGTCAGTGCATTCATCATTCTGGCAACCGTGCCCATGGGTGTTGCCTGCGCGGTTTTCGCCCTGCTGCTTACCGGCGGCAGTTTCAATGTCTACAGCCAGATCGGCCTGATCCTTCTGGTCGGCGTCATGGCCAAGAACGGCATTCTGATCGTCGAATTTGCAAACCAGCTGCGCAACAAGGGCTACGAGGTTCGTGAAGCCATTGAGGAGGCGTCATTGATCAGGCTACGGCCGGTCATGATGACCATGATATCAACCGTGTTGGGAGCGGTACCGCTGTTGCTGGCGTTTGGTGCGGGCGCAGAGGCGCGCACTGCGCTTGGCTGGGTGATCGTGGGCGGGCTGGGCATGGCAACCGTTTTCACGCTCTTCCTGACGCCGGTTGCCTATCTGGCGCTGGCGCGCTTTTCGCGCCCTACCATCGAGGAAGAGCAACGCCTCACCCGCGAGATGGCCGAAGCAACAGCAGGTCAATAACCTGGTCGAAAACACGGCTGTGCTTACCGGCCTAGGACGGCCATTTATTGGCGGCGTCAAGACCCTTGGCAAACACGTCCCGTTCGACGGTGTTGATATAGTCGTCCAGCCAGGAATCCTTCAGGCCCGCACGCTGCGCCAGTATGTGCCACTTGACCGCCTCGACCGGATTGCGCTGTGTACCGATACCCTGTGCGAACATCTTGGCAAGGCGATTACGGGCAATGACGTTACCGCCGAGCGCGGCACGGCCAATCCATGCAAAGGCAGCCTCCTCGTCCTTCTCGCCACCCGTACCGTTGGCCAGCCATATCCCCAGTTCCACCTGAGCCGTGTCAATCCCTGCATGGGCAGCCCTGATCAGCCATTCGCGAGCCTTTTCCTCTTCGGGAAAGCCCTTGAGCAGTCCCGAGCGATAAATCTGCGAGAGCGCATAATAGGAGTCCGCCACCTGTGCCTCGGCGGCCTGCAGGAAGAACGGCAACGCCTCCTTCGCCCCTGCACTCGTCGGTCTTTCATCAATTTGAATCTGGGCATAGTTGAACGCCGCCGTGGCATGGCCATCCATGGCAGCCTGCTTCAACAAATTGCGCGCCTGTTCGCGATCCTTGGCGACATGGCGCCCTTCCAGCAGCTTTACCGCATATCCGAACCGCGCTTCACGGTCGCCGTTTTCAGCTGCAATACCATACCACGCCGTTGCCTCTTTCTGGTCGCGGGCAACGCCAAGTCCCTTGTCATAAAGTTCTGCAATCAGTGTCTGCGCCTTGGGGTCGCCGAGCTTGGCGCGCGGCAGGGCAAGTTCGAACGCTGTCAGGTAGTATCCGCGCTGAAACGCCCCATAGGCCGGATCGCCGGCCTGTGATTGACCGGGGCGCTCGATCCCAAGCCGCTCTTCAAGCGGGACTGTCTGTGCCGACCCATTTTCATCTTCTGCAGCTTCTTGCGCCTGGGCAGGAAGGAACAACATTGAAAGCAGGATTGGCAGCGCAATGAAATGCCGCAATTGCCTCGCGAGTTCAGGCATTTTCATCTTCAAAGCGTGGTGCGTTTTCATCAAGCAGCCGGTTGGCCTCACGGACAGCAACAGCCGGGCCCTGCGGATGGTCAAAAACCGCTTTGGAAAGACCGACAAATTCAACACCGCCCTGGGCAACTTCCACCACACTTTCCAGATCATTCCCGCCCATTACGATGACCGAGATCTGCATGACTTCCGCGCACCATGCCCCGAGCTTGACATTCCTGGGGTGGGCTTCTGGCCGGATATCCCCGTCGCACTTTCCTATGAAGAGAAAGTCGGGGCCGGTCTCTGCCTGTTCCATCGCCTGGTGGCGCGTCTTGATATTCGCGCAGCCTACAATTCTTTTTGGCGAAAACCGGGCGATGGCATCATCAAGTTCCGCTTTCTCTCCGGAAATCATAATGCCGTCCGCGCCCGAGCGGCCCATCGCCTGGCTGTCATCCTCCACAATCACCGCCACGCCGAACTCCTGTGCCAGCGGCGTCAATTCGCTGACATGGCGGTGATACTCGCCTTCGCTCATCTCGCCCCTAATGAGGATGATGCTCGCAACGTCGCCACCGCCCAAAGCAGCATTCAATTGCGGGCCGATCTGCGCCAGGGCCGGCACAATCAGGACAAGACGGCAGCGATCTTCGACTTGTGATGGTCTCGTTTCAATCTCGGGGCTGGCCATGAATTATCTTCCGGTTTGCGTCTTGAAGACTTGCTTTCGGCACCAAAACTGCCAATAGCCAGTCACATTAGACGGTGCCACTGGCGAATGCAGATCACCGGATGGCTTACGGCGCAAAGGGCGCTTTGTCCATGGATCAGTTGTTTCAATTGCTTCAGCTGGATCCTTCCTTCTACTGGGTGGCAATACCCGGCGGGCTCTTGACCGGCCTTTCAAAGCGCGGGTTCGGTGGCGGCCTCGCAATTCTGGGAACGCCGAAGCTCGCTAATGTCATATCACCCCTTCAGGCGGCTGCCATCATGCTGCCGGTACCTCTCCTGATGGAGGCCATCGGGCAATGGAACTATCGCGGCAAGGTAAACTGGCAGGTGATCCGCGACACGGTTCCCCCGGCATTTTTCGGCATCGTCACCGGCTGGTAGACCGCGGCGCAGGTTTCAGATGACTGGATCCGCATCATTGTGGGCATGATTGCCCTCGTCTTTGCAATCAACCAGGCAAGGCGCGATCTCCTCAGGCGCGACGCCTCCACCCGAAACCGGGCAGCGGCAACCTTCTGGGGTGGACTTGCAGGATTTACCAGCTTCATTGCCCGTGCCGGCGGCCCGCCCTTTCAGGCCTGCGCCCTTCCCTTGAATATGGAAAAGGTCTTCCTTGTGGGCACGGGCGTCATGTTCTTTGCCATCGTC
>CAZIPH010000030.1:4121-19209 GCA_964541115.1 uncultured Salaquimonas sp. | reverse complement strand
CATCGGCGTTCTCATCGGCGTCTGGGCCGTCACAAAGGTATCGCAGACGTTCTTCGACAATCTGACCTATTTAGCCATGCTTGTCGTGGGCACAAAACTGGTATGGGATGGCCGCGCCGCACTTGGCCTGTAGTTGGCTTTTCCGGCGCATACCAATCAGTTGGCAGGCCTGTTCCCTCGTTTCATCAGATTGAAAAATCCGGTATCAGCCAGTCGAAACAACAATCCAACCTTGCTGCATCCCGACGTTTTTCGTCAGGCCCCAATCCTAGTTTGCCAATTGGGAAATCTTGTCCTTCAGTGCCAGTTTCTGCCGTTTCAACTCGACGATTTCATCGTCCTTTACACTCGGATGGCGCATCGCCTCTTCGATTTTTGCCTCCAACTCGACATGTTTCTGTTTGAGCTGGTCGATATGCGAAACAACAGACATTCAAAGCCTCCTCTTGCTGAAAACGTTTGGGGGATGTTTTTCCCTCGACATCCCAACGAAAAATTTGATCACACTTGATTGCGATTGTCCAATCAGATCGCGTGAGTATTGAAATCTGTGGTTACCAATCCTGTGCGCTTTGGACTGGTTGCCTGATATGCCTGTCTCCATTTGCCGTAATGTCTTTTTCTGATAGGACAGTTTCGAAAACGTGCTGGCTGCCTTGAGCAGCCAGGCGATTTTTCCCGGAATTGTGTGCGGTAGGCCGATGGAAGACCAGGACAAGACTGAATTACGTATGAGGCTCGCCAGACTGGAACTTGACCACTCTGATTTGGGAAAGGCCATTGACGCCCTGATACAGGTTGGCGGAGAAACCCTTTGTATACAGCGCCTGAAGAAGAAAAAACTCAGAATGAAAGACGAGATCACGCGCCTCCACGCCATTACGACGCCTGATATCATCGCCTGAACGCAGCACATCTCTGCCCGGGGAAAGCCAGAATCAATGTCATCAGCTGAAAACTCCGAACAGGCGCCTGTCGCCATTATCATGGGTAGCCAGACCGACTGGGAAACCATGAAGAATGCTGCCGATACACTGGATGCCCTGGGGATCAGCTATGAGGCAAGGATAATCTCGGCCCACCGTACCCCGCAAAGACTGTATGAATTTGCTGATTCGGCAATCGAATCAGGCTTCAAGGTGATCATTGCCGGGGCAGGTGGCGCCGCCCATTTGCCGGGGATGACCGCTTCCATGACCCGCTTGCCGGTTTTCGGCGTTCCGGTGCAGTCGCGTGCCCTGAACGGGCAGGACAGCCTGCTTTCAATTGTCCAGATGCCGGCCGGCATACCGGTTGGCACACTTGCCATCGGCCGCGCCGGAGCGGTCAATGCCGCCCTGCTCGCTGCCGCCGTCCTTGCACTTTTCGACGCCAACCTCGCTGAAAGGCTTGATGACTGGCGGGCCGGCCAGAGCGCCAGTGTGGGCATGGTGCCAGTGGACGAAACCTGACCATGTCGAAATCGCAATTCCCGCTTCGCCCCGGCGGCACGATTGGCATTATCGGCGGCGGACAACTCGGCCGGATGCTGGCAATGGCCGCTGCCCGCCTTGGCTTCCGGGTGGCAACACTTGACCCTGATGCGAATGCGCCCGCCTCCCAGGTTTCCAGCCATCACATTACTGCAGACTTTGACGATCATGTCGGACTCAGGGCTCTCTTGAATGTCAGCGATGTGGTTACCTATGAATTCGAAAACATACCGGCCAGAGGACTTTCTTTTCTTGAGGAAAATATTTGGCTTTATCCCAATTCAGTGGCACTCGAAAAAAGCCAGGATCGTCTTGTTGAAAAACAGTTCCTGAACGGATTGGGCATTTCCACGGCACCGTTTTGTGAAATCAACACCTTCAAGGATCTTCTTGCCGCAACCCTGGAGTTGAACACCGCATCCATCCTTAAAACCCGCAGGTTTGGCTATGATGGCAAGGGGCAGGCAACACTCCGGAAACACCCCGACGAGGCGGCTTTGGAACGGGCCTGGAACGATGTTTCGCAGACGCCGTCGATCCTGGAAGGTCACATTATTTTCCAACGGGAAATATCTGTCATCATTGCGCGTGATATGGCTGGTGAGACGAGGGCTTATGACCCGGCCGAGAACGTTCATCGCAGCGGCATATTGCGAACATCCACCCTGCCCGCTGCGATCAGCACCAAAACCGCAGCAAGGGCAGTGGAGATGGCCCGCACAATCGTGGATGCACTCGACTATGTAGGGGTGATGGGGGTTGAACTGTTCGTCACGGGGGATGGGGAGCTTTTGGCGAACGAGATCGCGCCCCGCGTACACAATTCAGGTCACTGGACGGAGGCTGCCTGTACCATCTCCCAGTTCGAACAGCATATCCGTGCAGTGGCGGGCCTGCCGCTGGCCGACCCGGCCAGGCACAGCGACTGTGTGATGGAAAACCTGATTGGCGACGACATGGAACGGCTGAACGAATTGTTGGCGGATCCGGGCATCCTGGTCCATTTGTACGGCAAGGCGGAAACACGCCCCGGGCGGAAAATGGGGCATTTCACGCGTCTTGTGCGTTAACGACACTGGGGCAATGACGACCATGCATTGGCACAGAGGCATGGTCACGCAAGCAATCAGCTTCCGCTGCCGGAAACCGGCTACAAGCGCCCCTTCCTACTGGACATTGCAGGGCTTTTTTGGTATTCGAATTCCATCTGGCGACGGATACCGTGGCGAGCACGATTACGTATTACCCGGTCATTGTCTGATTCTTCATGCTAATCGCTTGATTTTTCAGGTCAAAAGACGCGGATCTTACGGTTTCAAGCCGCATTTTCTCACGAAACCCTGGCTTTGCCCCGATTATTTGGGGTTGCGAGGTCGTTTGATGCAACGGATACCGCAAATTTGAACTGCGCCCTGAAGAAGCATGGCGCGATTACAAAACCGAAACGGAGACAACGTGCAAGTACTCGTTCGTGACAATAATGTAGACCAGGCGCTTCGTGCGCTGAAAAAGAAATTGCAGCGCGAAGGTGTTTTTCGCGAAATGAAGCTGCGCAATTTCTACGAAAAGCCTTCCGAAAAGCGTGCTCGTGAGAAAGCTGAAGCTATCCGCCGCACCCGCAAGCTGGCCCGCAAGAAAGCCCAGCGCGAAGGCGTCGTTCCTGGACGTCGTGGCTGATCATCGGTTTCAGCCGGTTCCTTTCCGACTGGCTTCGATTGATTGTGATCTGGGAACATTGATTGCGATCGCCGATGTCCGGACAAGCGACCAGGCAAGATAATCCGGGATGGCATTGTAAATTGTCGATCGGGAATTCGTTAATTGGCGTAAAGAGCGTTGAAGTCCTTGGCATTGACGCCCCAATCGTGACACAGTTTTGCTGGAAAGCAGGAACTACGCGACCGTTGCGCGACCGTTGAATGAGTGAGGGCGGAAGTGGCATGAGCCTTCCGCCTTTTTTGTTGCGAATTGTCATGCAAAACATTGGCTTGAAGAGCCGCGAATCGGCCTGACCATTTGCACAATACCCACTGAAGGATTACGAGGCTGGCTTTGCATATTTCGCATTTCCAAACTCCGGCGCCTGAAAAGGCAGCAAAGCCGGTTATTGCAAGGTTGGCCGGCCTGGGCCTTGCAGGTCTTTTGTTGTCAGCCTGCACCACATCAACCATCGACAATGCGATTGCGCTTGATCCTGAACAGGGTTCGCAAGCCAATATCGCCTCGCTTACGTCCGTGGTGGAAAACAATCCCGATTCGCCGGAAGCCTACAATGTTCGCGGCACAGCCTATGGCCGGGCCGGACGAAATCGCGACGCTATGGCCGACTTTACCCGTGCAATCGAACTTAATCCCCGTTTTTACCAGGCCTATGCAAACCGGGCACTGATTCACCGCGCCACAGGTGATCCCAGGGCGGCAATCGACGATTATACGAGGGCGTTGCAGATCAACAGCCAATACGACGCAGCCTATATCGGCCGGGGGAACGTGTACCGGCTAACGGGCAATCCGCGCCAGGCATTGCGCGACTATGAACGCGCCATTCAGCTTGGCACCACCAACCCGCGTGCCTATCACTCCCGCGGGCTGATTTATCAGACCAACGGCCAGCATGACCGGGCGATTGAAGACTTCACTGCGGCAATCTCGCTCGATTCCACCGCGGCCGAACCCTATAACAGTCGCGGGGTTTCCTATCTTGCCATCAATGATTCCTTCAACGCACTGGAAGATGCAAACCGGGCTCTGAGAATCAACGAGCGCTATGCCGAGGGTTGGGTCACTCAAGGACTCGCCCTTGAGGCAAGGGGCGAGAAGGCTAAGGCCAGCAATGCATTCAGGCGCGCATTACAACTTGATCCCTCGCTCCAGTCTGCCAAGGATGGCGCGGCCCGGACCCGGTAATCCCCTGCCCGAACATGCCTCAAACATCAGCTGAAAAAAGATCCTCCCCTGTCGTGGAACAGCCTGCGAATGATACCGGACGAAACCCCTGAAAATGACAATCTTCGGCATATAGATACCGAGGCGAAAGGTCTTCGCGCTTCCATGCAGGCAGCGCTGGAAACAGCCTGGTTCCAGCAGATGGTGATTATCGTCATTGTGCTCAACGCCATTACACTCGGCCTTGAGACGGATGATCGGATCATGGCCAGCATCGGACCGGCACTTCTGGCATTCGATGCGGCAGTGCTGGCTTTTTTTGTGCTCGAATTACTGGCAAAGATTTTCGTATATCGAACCCGTTTTCACCACGATCCCTGGAATGTTTTCGATCTGATCGTTGTTACAATTGCGCTCCTGCCGACAACCGGCAGCCTTTCCGTGCTGCGCTCCCTGCGCATCCTGCGAGTATTGCGGCTGGTCTCGGCAGTTCCGTCCATGCGCAGGGTAGTGATGGCCCTGTTGGCTGCCGTGCCGGGGATAGGCTCGATAATCGGCCTGCTTGCCATCGTGTATTACGTCTTCTCCGTCATGGCGACCAAACTCTTCGGGGATGCATTTCCAGAATGGTTCGGCTCGATCGCGGCGAGCGCATATTCCCTTTTCCAGATCATGACGCTTGAGAGCTGGTCGATGGGAATCGTGCGGCCCGTTATGGAGGTCCACACCTATGCCTGGCTGTTCTTCATACCCTTCATTCTGGTCACCTCGTTTACCGTGCTAAACCTGTTTATCGGCATTGTCGTTGACGCAATGCAGCGCCAGCACGAAGTGGAAGGCAATACGAAACAGGATACGATTGCCGAGGAAAGCCGCTCGGACCGGGCAGCAATCATACAGGAAATACGGATGTTGCGCGAAGAGGTCAGATCGCTCAGGGGCGATCGGGCGAATGCCGGCTGACACAACAAAAGGGCTGCCAAATTTCTAAACCGGCAATTTGAAAATCATTTCCAGGCAGTCGTGAATCCTGGAAACAACGAGGCTTTACCGCTGTTATTCGCTTTCGAGCGTATGGTTCAGGGAACCTGGCCAGATCAGATCAGGAAGAAGGCAATGATGTGCAAGACCACGAAGGCGATGATCCCGCCGACAAGGCCGCCGCCGCCGAAAAATCCGAACATCATGGCAAGCAGAAGTGCCACACAGGAAACAAGGGTCCATTTGGTGAGCCATATGAACAGGTCGTAGGTTTTCTCGTGTTCCTGATAATCCATAGCGTTTACCGGCTCCCCTGCAACAGGTTTCTTTCCATTTTCCTTGCTGGCATTTGCCATGTCAATCATCCCCAATAATCGTGATGCCCAGGCAGCACCTGCCTTGGTTTCATGCCAATCGCGGTCTGATTACACAATGCCTTGGCAAATCGCAATACTACCCAGGGCGAATGATCACGCCCGGCACAGGCTTGTTGAAAAAGCGTATTGCGCCCCACTCGCCCGGACTGCGGCAATTTCCGTCAGATGCTGACTTTCCGCAGGCTGAACGGCCTTCCGGCCTGGTCGGTGCAATTGAGAACCTCGACGCCTTCCCTTGTGCAATTGGCAAGGCTGTCCTCATTTCGCGCCTGACTGCGCCATCGCAACTGAACCTGTTCGGCAGAAGCGACAACGTAACTGCCCTGACTGAGTACTTCGCCGGTATCATTTGCCCGCGAGGTGAAACGGCCATTGGAGAGTTCAGCTGTAAAGACACCGTCAGTAGAAACCCAGCTCCCACTCAGGCCGCCGCCCCCTGCAAGTGGGTCAACTTTTGGAGGGGTATTGCAGGCCACCAGCATCAGGCAGGCTAGTACTGGCAGGGTAATCTTGATCATTTCAGTCGCGGAACCAGACATGTGCGCCTCCACAATATAAAATTCCAATTCATACCGGCAAATTGCGGCAATGCTCAGACAGCGCCTTCCTGCGCCTCGATATCCTCAATCTCGTCAATCAGGCCGGAGATGACGGCCAGCCCCTTGTACCAGAAATCACTATCGCTCGCATCAAGGCCAAAGGGTTTGAGCAATTCGCTGTGGTGTTTGCTGCCCCCGGCTTTCAGCAACTCGAAATAGCGCTCCTGAAACCCGCTATCGGCATTCTGGTAGACGGCATAAAGCGAGTTCACCAGGCAATCGCCAAATGCATAGGCATAAACGTAGAACGGCGAGTGAATGAAGTGCGGGATATAGCTCCAGTAAGAGGAATACAGTTCGTCATACTCGAAAACGGGTCCCAGACTCGTGCGCTGCACCTCCAGCCAGTACTCGCCCAGTTTTTCACTTGTCAGCTCGCCTTCCAGCCGAGCCTCATGCACCTTGCGCTCGAACAGGTAGAAGGCGATTTGGCGCACGACTGTGTTTATCATGTCCTCGACCTTGCGGGCCAGCATCACCTTGCGTTCCGCAGGTGAACCCGCCCGCTCCAAAAGCGACCGGAAGGTCAGCATTTCGCCAAAGACACTGGCTGTCTCGGCGAGGGTCAGCGGTGTTTGCGACATCAGCAAACCCTGCTCCGCTGCCAGCACCTGGTGAACGCCATGACCCAATTCATGGGCAAGTGTCATCACGTCGCGTGGCTTGCCGAGATAGTTGAGCATTACATAGGGATGGGCACTGGGAACCGTGGGATGGGCAAAGGCACCAGGTGACTTGCCGGGCCGGACCGCCGCATCAATCCAGCGCTCATCAAAAAAGCGCCTGGCGATATCAGCCATTTCAGGCGCAAATCCGTGATAGGCGTCGAGCACGATCTGCCGAGCGTTTTCCCAGTCGAAGAGCTTTTCATCTGCCTTTGGCAAGGGTGCATTGCGGTCCCATTGCTGCAGCTTTTCAAGACCCAGCCAGCGCGCCTTCATTGCATAATAGCGGTGCGAAATTTCCGGAAAGGATTTTTCGACTGCATGAACCAGTGCGTTTACCACTTCAGGTTCGATGCGATTGGCCAGATGGCGTGAAGCGGCAACATCCCCGAAACCACGCCAACGGTCGGAGATTTCCTTGTCCTTGGCCAGCGTATTGGTAATGAGCGTAAAGGTACGCCCGTTTTCCGAAAGTACCTGACCGATTTCTCGGGCGGCCTCCTCGCGTACCGTTCGGTCGGAATGCTGCAACTTGTTGAGCGCCGGCTCCACTGTCAGTTCTTCCCCCGCAATGTGGAAACGCAAGGAAGCCATGGTCTCATCGAACAGCCGGTTCCACGCGGCTTTGCCCGTTACGGACTTTTCGTGAAAGAGTTCCTCGAGCCTGTCATCAAGCTGATGGGGCTTGTCCTTGCGCAAATCGTCGAGCCATGGGCGGTAACGTGCAAGGTTTGATGCGCGCCCCATCGCCGAATCGAGATCCGATTCGCTGATCCGGTTGAGTTCGAGCGTGAAGAAAAGGAGATGCGTGCTTGCGTCTGTAACGCTGCCCTGGGCATCACCATAGAACTTGGCTTTGCGGGGATTGGTCGTCTCCCCCGCATAGACGAGGCCTGCATAGGACATGATGCGTCCTATGCGTTCCTCAATTGCTTCATATGCGGAGATCGCCTCACCCAGGGCCGCAGGTTCATTCTTGCAAAGAATTGCCAGCTTTCCCGCATAGCGTTCCTGAAACTGCTTCGACTCAGCCTTTGAGGTTGTTACATCCCGCCTGAACTCATCGCTGTCCATGGCAGGATAAAGATCCTCAAGCCGCCATTCAGGCAGGTCTCCCAGATTCTCGCCCGAATTGCCCAGTCCCGCCTGCTCAGGAAACTGAACCCGGGCTTGCCCAAGGTGTATCGAGGCAAAAAACAACCGCGATGACATATGCATGAAAGGAGTTCCTCGTTCAAAAGATAAAAATTTTAACCAGTTATGCAAGACCCGGTTCAGCCTGTTTCTTCAGCGCCTGTTTAGGCAAGACTGATACAAACGTCCACAAATGAGACAGGCATGCACGTTTTGGCAGGTATGACCCTCCAAGGGCAACCCCCATAACCCGATTGCCTGCAAAACAGGGATAGTGGCATGACTAAAACGGTTCTGGTTGTCGATGATGATCCTGTACAACGGCGTTTGCTGGAGGCAGCCATCACCAGGCAGGGCCAACATGTTCTCAAATGCGAGACCGGCGAAGACGCACTGGAAATCCTTGCGAACCCGCGGGCAAATATCGATCTGGTGATTCTTGATCTGGTCATGCCCGGTATCGGCGGCATGGGCGTGCTTGAGGCCCTGTCAAAGCGTGATGACGCACCTCTTGTGATTGTACAGACAGCACAGGGTGGAATTGAAACAGTTGTCAATGCAATGCGCCACGGCGCCTTCGACTTTGTTGTCAAGCCTGTTTCGCCAGACAAGCTGACAGCAACAATGAACAAGGCATTCAAGCTGGATGGCCATGGCCGCGCTCCAAGACGCATAACATCCAGACACAAATCGGAATTCACCTTCAGGGACCTCGTTTCAGCCAGCCAGACCATGAAGCCTGTAATCCGGGTTGGCGAAAAAGCCGCCGCCTCGGCCATTCCGGTCCTGATCGAGGGGGAATCGGGCGTTGGCAAGGAGATGATCGCAAAGGCCATACACGGCTCTTCGGAGCGTGCCGGCTATCCCCTCGTGACGGTCAACTGCGGTGCCTTGCCGGAAAACCTCGTTGAAAGCCTGCTTTTCGGTCACGAAAAGGGTGCATTTACCGGCGCCACCGATAAACATGTCGGCAAGTTCGAGGATGCAAATGGCGGCACACTGTTCCTTGACGAAATAGGTGAACTGCCGCTGGACCTTCAGGTAAAGCTGCTGCGCGCAATTCAGGAAGGCGAGATTGACCCGGTAGGCTCGAAACGTCCGGTCAAGGTGGATGTGCGGCTGATCAGCGCCACCAACAAGAATTTGATGAACGAGGTCAAGGCGGGCCGTTTCAGGGAGGACCTGTTCTACCGTCTGAGCGTTCTGCCCATGCATGTGCCGCCACTGCGCGAACGGACCGCGGACATCGAGCCGCTGGTATTCCATTTCGTCAAGAAGATCTCGCGCGAGGAGCGCACGGGGGAAATCACTGCCATCAAGCCTGATGTCATGTCTGCGCTGCGCGATTACACCTGGCCAGGCAATATCCGCGAGTTGGAGAACACGATTTTCCGCGCGCTCGTTCTTTGCGAAAGTGAAGAACTGACACTTGCCGAATTCCCCCAGATAGTCGCTCAGCTTCCCGGCTTCGAACTGGCATCGGAGCCGGTTGCCGACATGCCGTTGTCGGATTTTGGCAATGCCGTGCCCGGTCTTGAAACACCCGCTGATCCCGCTTTTGTCAGGCTCGACGAACCGCTTGCACCCATGTCCGCGGCAACCATGACTTTTGCATCGGGTACTGCAGCATCGGATTTTGGGCTGTTGCGACTGATCTCCAAGGAGGGCCAGGTCAAACGTCTCGAGGATATTGAGGGCGAGGTGATACGATTCGCCATTGAGGTCTATAACGGTCGCATGTCGGAAGTCGCCCGCCGCCTGGATATCGGACGCTCAACCCTGTATCGAAAGCTCAAGGAACACGGCATTTCGGAAAACTGAGGTCTCCCGCCTTTCACTGACGGCCCTTGGCAGTTATCCACATTGGCCTGTTAATTCCTTGCTAACCATGCTTGACCGTTTTGCACAAAAGGCCCGTCCAATTGCCGGGGAAGGTCCCGTTTTGCCATTTAAAGAACGCATTTCGATGGTCTTTGCCTCCCAGCCGCATATTGACTTGCATCATTGATTTTTGTTCAAGCGCAATGTGAAATGCTATATTAACCATCCTCCTTTACGGATGGTTGGGACTGAAGCAACAGAAGCTGGCAAATACATTGGTAGCACATACCCCCCGCACGGCACATTTCACCATAACCAAACGGCCGTTGGCCCGTTGGATATTGGTGCTGTTGGTGGGTCTTGTTGCACTTCCGGCGCTGAGCGGGTTCGCCGCTGCGCAGACAAAAAGCCTCAAGCTCTATTACATACACACTGGAGAGCGGGCAGAGATAACCTACAAGCGCAACGGCCAGTATCTGGCTTCCGGGCTTAAGAAGATCAACTGGCATTTGCGCGACTGGCGCCGCAACGAACCAACCAAGATGGATCCCAAGCTCCTCGATCTGGTCTGGGAAGCCTATCGCCAATCCGGTTCGAAGGATTACATCCACGTGATTTCGGGGTATCGCGCTCCAGCCTCCAACAATCTGTTGCGCTCGCGAGGTCGCGGCGTTGCCAAGAACAGCCAGCATACGCTGGGCAAGGCTCTCGATTTCTACCTGCCCGATGTGAAAGTGAGCAAGCTGCGCGAAATCGGCCTGAAAATGGGTGTTGGCGGAGTTGGCTTTTATCCCAAGTCCGGTTCACCCTTCGTGCATCTTGATACAGGTAGCGTTCGACACTGGCCGCGCATGTCGCGTCAGGAACTGGTTCGTGTCTTTCCCAAGGGCGATACCATGCATGTGCCGACCGATGGCAAGCCGCTGGCCCGCTACGAACAGGCGGTTGCCGCATACGAACGCAAAAGAAAGAGCGGAAAGCTGATCCCCGAGGGGCCTGCAACGGCCGGCGGCGGCAATTTCTTCCAGCGCCTTGCCGCTCTCAACAACACCGAAGATGATGAGGAAGATGACAGCGCGAACGCTACTGCACCGGCACCGCGCGCTGTAAGGACCCAGGCTGCGCCGACTCCGGCGGCGGCCGAGCCCGTAGCTGAACCAGCCGAACCAGATCAGCCGCAGGTCGCAGCCTTGCCCCCCTCGCGCATTCCGGTACCCATGATCGCGCCGCGTGGAACCCTTGCCAATCAGGGTGCCAGTATTGCACTTGCTGCGATTACGCCGACGCCAGAGCCAGAGCCGGCACCGGTTGCCGAAACCGAAGTTGCCCTCGCCCGGGAGGAAACTCCTGAAGAGCCGATCGAGGAAGTTACGCCGACCGATGAGAACCAGGAAGGCATCATCCTCGCAAGCCTAAGCGTTCCTGTTCCGGCCCAGCGGCCGGAATTGACGATACGCCCTGCTGTCGATACCGCTGCACAATCTGTGGCAGACAGCGAAATCCGGACCGACACTGATGATGACAGGCCTAGACCCGATTCCATTCTCGTGGAACAGGCTGACACGCCCGAGCCGAGCAGCAAGCTGGCGCTGGTAGACAGCGCGCCTGATCCGTCACCTGAAACCCGCGGAACCCTTGTCGCTGCCCTTACACCATCGGAAATCGAGGACCTGCGCAGCCGGGTCACTTCAACGCTCGGCGCATCGCGTCCTGCCGCACCAACGCCAGTTGCATCCATTCCTGCTGCCGGTCAGCCAGCAGCAAAACAGGCCATATCGGATATCAGGGTAGCTTCGCTACAGCCTGCCGCGGAACAAGGTGTAAAATCGACAGTGACGGTCCCCGTGCCGCAGGTTAGTCCATCAGCCATTCCTTCGACAGGCACGGCAACTGTCACGGCGGTTGAATCTGATGCGGCCATCGAGACCGCGCCCGAAATGGAGCCCGCCGAGTCCAACCCGGCCGAATCAACAATTGGCGAACCGGAAATTCGTACGTTCAAAGGTATTCTGCTGGCCAGCCTGCCAGTGCCCCGGCGCAATCCACAACCGGTTGAGCAAATCGCTATTGCAGTGGCTACTGCGGGAGCAACACCCGCCGGCAATGTGGAGAAGATTCAGGTTGCAAGCCTCGAGACTGCAAAACCTGCATCTGCAAAATCCGCTACTGTACAAAATACAGCGGCGCAAGCTCCAACCGGGCTTGTGGGCCGCACCATATCCCTCGACCGCTATTCAGCTCCGCTGGACAATACCAGCACTATCGGCCAATTCGCGCTGGCAACCCAGACCACAATCCGCGATTTGTCTGATGTACGGGCGCCTGCCTATGGCCGCAACGTGATCCGTCAGGTACCCGATACAATCCTGGTGCAGAGTTTCGCACCTCAGCCTTTCGGCCCCGGCAGCAACACTTTTTCAGGCCGCGCTGTCAACGCCATGAATTTCGCAAAACGCCGCATCAACTGATTTGTTAACCGAAGACTGGTGCCGACCAGTTGGTGCCGGTCAGTTGGTGCCGGTCAGTTGACTTCGTTCGAGCCGCCATCCGGTTCGAAATCCGGCAACATGCCAAGTGCACTGAGGTATAGGTCGCGAATCGCGTCCTGTTCCTGGCGTTCTGAGACATCTTTTTTCCGAAGGCTGACTACCTGGCGCAGCACCTTGGTATCAAAACCATTGGCCTTTGCCTCGGCATAGACATCGCGAATGTCGTCGGCGATTGCCTTCTTTTCCTCTTCCAGCCGCTCGATACGTTCGACGATTGAACGCAACTGATCCTTGGCAACCATGCTATCGGTCATGTCTGTCTTCCTGATTTCCGGATGTGAGCGGCCCGGGCCAAGTGATGGCCGACCGCGTTCCCTGGTACCCTACGGGCGTGAATATCGCCTCCAAAGAACCGATTCCCGCATGCTTCGCAAGTCCGCGAATTGCTTGAGGATCAGAAAATCCTAACCGTGCGACTGCTTGAACCTGTCTTTCTGCTCTGCGCTGGCTTCACTCTGGTGTGCTTCACGCCATTCATCATAGGGCATGCCATAGAAATCTTCACGCGCAGCTGCCTTGTCCATCTCGATGCCCTTTTCATTGGCAGCTTCCTGGAACCACCTTGACAGGCAGTTCCGGCAGAAGCCGGCGAGGTTCATCATGTCGATATTCTGCACATCGGTTCGCTTGCGCAGGTGATCGCGCAACTTGCGGAATGCCGCTGCTTCAAGTTCAGTTCTGGTTTGCTCATCCATGCTGTTCACCGTAGGTTTCCTGTGGTGCAATTTCGGCTCTGCTACCGAAAAACTGCTTTTCATGGTTATGGGGGTCCGCGTTGATTTTTTCAACAAGCGGCACCAGGCGATCAACCCAGGCGTCAATCCCGGCCTGGTCGCGCACCAGGTCCTGGCGAACTTCCAGCAGCGCATGCGCAAGTCCGTTTGCCGTGCCGTGGCGTGACATGGTATCGCCCGCCAGCGCCCCGTCATAGGGCTCATTGTCACCCACTGTAAGCCCCGGCATGGCGCGCAGCCCCTCTATCATTTCGATGGCAAAACGAGGGTCAAGATCCCACAGGATAGCGGCATGCCAGGGGCGCTTTTCATCGTTCCACCTGTCGGTCATCGTATGCACCGAGAGGATCGCCGGAACCTGGCCGAAATGGCTGAAAGTCATGAGCGATGACTCGATGGCGCGGTGATAGGGATGATAGAAACGGTCAAGACGGCTGCGCATTTCCTGGGGCGAAAGAGGGTAATTCCCGGGAATGACGGTGCGGTCATAGAGCTGGCGGACCAGTGTGGGATCATCGGCGCCGCGATTGGGATCAATCAGCAGCCTGGTATAGGTGGAAATGACCGCCGGCACGTTAAGCCGTCCTGCCAATCCGCGCGAAATGCCTTCCGCGCCAATGTCATAGGCGATGTGGCGATCAAATTCTGTTCGCGGCAGGCCCAGCGTCCCATATTCAGGCGGCAGGACATTACGGGCGTGGTCGCAGATGATCAGCAACCCCTTGCTGAAATCCCCCTCAATTGTCTCAAAGGCAGGAAAATCGTTTGCCATTTTCTGGTTTCGGATAAATGGATGATGGATTCAAGGAGATTGGCCCCTTGAGGAAAGGTGCATCGCTTTTCACATCTGCTGATCCTTTGCAACCTGTTTGATCAACACCCGGCGCACCTGTTCATGAAACAACATCAAATCTCGTCCTCCCCGGCAGCGGAACTCTCCTTTCCCATCGCCTTTGCCGCCCTGATAATGGGAGCGCTGGCGATGGGCGTGTCGCCGGTCTTTGTGCGGTACGCCGAAGTCGGACCTTTCGCCAGCGCCTTCTGGCGGGTTTTTTTCGGTCTTCCCGTTCTCTTCGTTTGGGCACTGTACGAAACTCGCCGCGCCGGCAGGGGCATTGACTGGCATTTCGACAAGGTGATCCTATTGTCCGGCTTGCT
Source organism: uncultured Salaquimonas sp. (assembly GCA_964541115.1). Lineage (GTDB taxonomy): Bacteria > Pseudomonadota > Alphaproteobacteria > Rhizobiales > Rhizobiaceae > Salaquimonas. The sequence goes on along the minus strand of CAZIPH010000030.1, from coordinate 4,833 downwards.
GTTTGCCGGAGACCTGATGTTCTGGCACCTCGCCATCATGAACACCACCATGGCAAATGCGACGCTGATGGCAACGCTTGCCCCTGTTTGGGTAGCCCTGTTTTCGCGGGCTTTCATCGGCGAACCGGTTTCAAGGCACGCAATCATCGGCCTTGCCATATGTCTGTGCGGCGCGGCGCTACTGGTGGGTTCGAGTATGCGGATCGCACCCGAACGCCTCTGGGGTGATTTTTACGGCTTCATAACCTCGATCTTTTTCGGCCTTTATTTTCTTGCGGTGCGGGTTGCCCGGCGCAAGAGAAAGGGCGGCGAGGTAACCTTCATTTCAACAATCGTCACCACCATCGTCCTGCTCGGTGTCGCCCTTGTGTCCGACAACAAGATGTTTCCCGATACAGGCCAGGGCTGGGCTGCCCTTGTTGCGATGGGAACCCTCAGCCATGCCGGCGGGCAGGGCCTGCTTGCCGTTGCGCTGGGCTCGCTGTCAGCTGCCTTTTCATCCCTGGTCATTTTCGTCGAAGCCTTGGCGGCGGCCTTTTTTGGCTGGCTTGTCTTCAATGAAAAACTCTCGATCCTCCAGTTGGCAGGGAGCGCGCTGATCCTTTCGGGAGTCTGGTATGCGCGCCCGCGCCGCACCGTTCCCGTACAATCGATTTCATAGTTTTGCCCGATTGGCACCGCACAGACGATTGAGCGTCGATTTTTGGCCCAA
>CAZIPH010000030.1:0-4021 GCA_964541115.1 uncultured Salaquimonas sp. | reverse complement strand
GTTTGCCCCAAGGTTTGCCCCAAGGTTTACATTGACTTGAAGGCGGCACTCGGCAAAAACGCCACATGAACTGATGTGAATTGCTTGAGGGGAAACTGGTGAGAACCGTCATTGCATCGGCTATCGGAGCGCTGCTCTGGGCTGCCCTGCCATCTTCTGCCGCGGCGGATTTCCGTATCTGCAATGATACCAAGAGCCTTGTCGGCGTAGCGCTCGGCTATTCGCTGGAGGGGACCTGGTTTACCGAAGGCTGGTGGCAGGTGCCCGGAGAGACCTGTGCCTCGATTCTCGAGGGTGAACTGAACTCCCGCTTCTACTATATTTACGCCGAAGATGCTGATCGCGGCGGCCAGTGGCGTGGCGACATATTCATGTGCACCGCCAACAAGGAATTCAAGATCGAGGGCGTGGAGGAATGCTTTGAGCGCGGCCACCAGAAAACCGGCTTCTTCGAGATCGATACCGACAACCGCGATTCCTGGATGGTGCGCCTGACCGAAAGCGGCCAAAGCGGTACTGGTCAATAGAACAGCGCCCTAGTGCGCCGTTGCTTCCCTGCTGACCCGTTCGATCTCGCTCGCCACAATTTCGCTGGCTGTCCAGATCGGCGCATGCCCCACCCCTTTCAGCCACACAAGTTTCGAGCCGGTAATATCAGTTTCAAGTCCGGTTGAATGGACATTGGCCAGCACCACATCATCGCTGTCACCGGTAATGATTGAGGTCGGGACACTGATCTCGGTGTAGCGCGGCGAAATTGTTGCCACCGCATCGTAAAGGCTGGTTACATCCTGCGCATTGTAGCGGAAGACATCGGGGCGCAGCACGAGCCTTGTCGCAGAACGCTCTTCATAATCGTCAGGCATTTTCTCCGGTTTGAAAACGCCGCGCACCCCATCGCCATATCGCAGTTGCCCCGCCGGAATGGCGAGCAATTCGGTAAACATGCGCCCGGCAATTGGCACAACAGCGGCGCCATAGTACCAGGTTACGCCGCCGCCGGGCCAGGGGTGGGTTGCCGGCGCAAGAAAGACAAGCCCGGCAGTTTGTTCAGGGTGATTTACCGCAAAGGCCGATGCTATGGCGCCGCCCAGCGAATGGCCAACGATGATTGCCTTTCTCACCTCGATGGTTTCGAGCAGTTTCGACAGGACCGCTGCCTGCCCCGTTGGAAGATGGATATCGTCCCGCTCGCCGCGCTCGGAATAGCCATGGCCCGGACGGTCAACGAAGATCAGCCTCCCCTTGTCCTTCAAACGATCGAGGATCGGCGCTTCCAGATCACGCAGATTGCCGCTTGCCCCGTGCAGGAAGACAACTGGCAGCAGGTCGCCATCGGGTCCTGCCGGATGTTCCGTAAAATGGATCCTTTGTCCTTCAACTTCCACAAATTGTCCGGTTGGGGGAAATCGCGCCTCAACACGGTAGGCCAGATATCGGCTGGTCAGCAACAGACCCGTCACGATCAGGCCCAGTATTATCAAGGAGGTTTTCATGGGAGTTTGCTGACCTGGCTGGCGAAAGTTCCGGAGTTGGATCAGGTGGGATTGCCGGAGAGCTTGTCTTCCAGTTTGATCACTGCTTCCTGCGCCTGTTCATTGGCCGGATAGATTTCCAGCACCCTGTACCAGGTCTCGAGCGCCTTGTCGTCCTGGCCAAGTCGCTGGAGGATGACGCCGAGTCCGGCCAGGGCACCGAAATGACGCGGCTCAAGCTTCAGTGTCTGCTCGATATCGCTGAGCGAACGGCCAAGATCCTTCATCGAAAAATACAGCGTGGCGCGCCGGTTCCATGCTTCGGCATAATCCGGCGCAAGCGAAATAATCTGGTCGAGAAGGTCGAGCGCAACTTCATTCTTGTTTTCGCCCATGGCGGTCGAAACCCGTTCCATCAGCAGATCGATACTGTCGGAACCAGAGGCAGTCCATCGCTGCCAGATCTCCTGGGATGTGCGTTTGGCCTGTATAGGTTTTGCCTGCCGGCCCAACTCGTCAAAAAGTTCGTTGAGGGCGTCGGCCTTTGCCTGTTTGGTAGACGGGGAGATCAGGCTCGCGCTGGCGGCAAGCGACAGGGATGGCACCAGGGCAAAAGCGCCCAGCGCAACTGCAAACAGAAATGGGACAGTAAAAAACCTCATGGAAGACAGAGTAAGGCTCTTTCCCATGAGGTCAAATGCAATTTTTGGTGAAGCGGGCACCTCACCCAAATCAGCAGAAACCGTTCAGCCCTGGCGGGCCTTGAAGCGGGGGTTCAACTTGTTGATGATATATACGCGACCCTTGCGGCGAACCAGGCGGTTAGCGCGGTGACGACCCTTGAGGGATTTCAGAGAGTTCTTGATTTTCATCGGTCCGGTCCGTTTGGTTTACTGAATACGATCTTGCCGGGCGTCCCCGGACACGAAATCAGCCATTGGTGTGATGTCAAAACAAAGCGCGCCTGCCACTTTAATGCCGGGGCGCGCCGAAGTTGGAAGGGTGATAGTGGAAAAGACAGCGGTTTGTCAAGCTGCCAGCAGCAGGCGGACAAAAGGGAACCGGCCACTTTTGCGGGGCTTGGCAAACCAATCTGCCACAGTCCCTACCGTTGTCATATCGCCCTGTCGCAAATAACATGGCCTTGGTCGCACAAAGTCGCAACTTTTTCCTTGAAAAGGCGCCTATTGCGGCCAAATCCGTGTATGTGATGGACGACGTTTTCAGGCTGACGCACTGCTGCATTGCCCGCAATCCGCCAGCATTTGCGATTTCAGGAACACACGCCGAGAGACTTTCAAAAGGACGCATGTCATGCGCAAGTTTTCAGCCTTTGCCATTGCCCGCGAGGCGCTTCGCCACAACAAGGGCTGGGAAAAGCAGTGGCAAAATCCCGAGCCGAAGAAATCCTATGATATCATCATCATCGGCGGCGGCGGCCATGGCCTGGGAACGGCCTACTACCTGGCAAAAGAGTACGGCCTGAAAAACATCGCGGTCCTTGAAAAGGGCTGGCTCGGCGGCGGCAATACCGGCCGCAACACAACCATCATCCGCTCCAACTATCTCTATGACGAGAGCGCCGGCCTTTATAACCACGCTGTGAACCTGTGGGAAACGTTATCGCAGGAGCTCAACTACAACGTCATGTTCTCCCAGAGGGGCGTGATGATGCTGGCGCACAATGTGCACGACGTCCAGGTGTTCAAGCGGCACATTCATGCCAACCGTCTCAATGGTGTGGACAATGAATGGCTCACCCCGGAGGAAGCCAAGGAATTCTGCCCTCCGCTCAATATTTCCAAATCCGCCCGCTATCCGGTGATGGGCGCAGCGCTCCAGCGGCGCGGCGGCACCGCCCGCCACGATGCGGTAGCCTGGGGCTATGCCCGTGCCGCCAACGACATGGGCGTCGATATCATCCAGAATTGTGAAGTCACAGGCATCAACCGCGGTCCTGACGGCGCGGTTACCGGCGTCAACACTTCACGCGGCACGATCAATGCAAGGAAGGTCGGTGTCGTTGCCGCCGGGCACACTTCCGTCCTGATGGAAATGGCAGGCGTGCGCATGCCGCTGGAAAGTTATCCGCTGCAGGCGCTGGTTTCCGAACCGGTCAAGCCGTGCTTTCCCTGCGTGGTCATGTCGAACACCGTCCACGCCTATATCTCCCAGTCCGACAAGGGCGAACTGGTGATCGGCGCAGGCACCGACCAGTACACGTCCTATTCACAGACCGGTGGTCTGCATATCCTCAACCATACGCTGGATGCGATCTGCGAAATGTTCCCCATGTTCACCCGCATGAAGATGCTGCGTTCATGGGGTGGCATCGTCGACGTGACGCCGGACCGTTCACCCATCCTCGCCAAGACACCGGTAAAGGGCCTTTACGTCAATTGCGGTTGGGGCACGGGCGGCTTCAAGGCAACGCCGGGTTCGGCCCATGTCTTTGCACATACCATCGCCAATGACGCACCACACAAGATCAACGAAGGCTACACGCTGGAACGCTTCAGGACCGGCCGCCTGATCGACGAAGCGGC